>NZ_CAJMZA010000009.1:0-272312 GCF_905220195.1 Paraburkholderia sp. J8-2 | reverse complement strand
TCTCGTGGGCGACCTGTTCACGGTCGTGCCGGAACTCGTTAAGGAACTCGGCTGAAGCTGGCCGGTGAATCTTGCGACGAGCGCCGCGATCATGATTGAGTGCGCGGCGTGAGACGAAGCAACAAAGGGGCGCTGCGGCGCCCCTTTGTCATTTGAGGAGTCGCACTCTGGAAAGGGGAGGAGACTGACATGTACCAGGCGCCAACGAGCGACATGCTGTTCGTCATGAAGGAATTGGCCGGTCTCGAAGAGATCGCGAAGCTGCCGGGCGGCGAAGACGCCACGCCCGAGACCGTCGAAGCGGTGCTGCAAGAAGCGGCCAAGCTATGCGGTGAAGTGCTGGAGCCGCTGAACGCCGAAGGCGACCGCAATCCGAGCCGCTGGGAAAGCGGCAACGTGCATGCCACGCCCGGTTTCAAAGCGGCATTCCGGCAGTACGTGGAAGGCGGCTGGCAGGGCGTGCAACATCCTCAGGAATACGAAGGACAAGGTTTGCCGAAGCTCGTCGGCACACCGTGCGTGGAAATGCTCAACGCGGCGAATCTCTCGTTTGCGCTGTGTCCGCTGCTCACCGACGGCGCTATCGAAGCACTCCTCACCGCCGGCAGCGAAGTGCAAAAGCAGCGCTTCGTGCCGAAGCTCATCTCGGGCGACTGGACCGGCACGATGAACCTCACCGAGCCGCAGGCGGGCTCGGATCTCGCGGCCGTGCGCACGCGCGCCGAGCCGCAAGGCGATGGTACGTTCAAACTGTTCGGCACGAAGATCTTCATCACGTGGGGCGAGCACGACATGGCGGAGAACATCATCCATCTCGTGCTCGCGCGCACACCCACTGCGCCTGAAGGCGTGAAGGGCATTTCGCTTTTTATCGTGCCGAAGTTCCTCGTCAACGAAGATGGAACGCTCGGTGCGCGCAACGACGTGCACTGCGTGTCGATCGAGCACAAGCTTGGCATCAAGGCGAGCCCGACCGCCGTGCTGCAGTTCGGCGATCATGGCGGCGCGATCGGCCAGCTGATCGGCGAAGAGAATCGCGGCCTCGAATACATGTTCATCATGATGAACGCAGCGCGTTTCGCCGTGGGCATGCAGGGCGTGGCCGTTTCCGATCGCGCGTACCAGAAGGCGCTCGCCTATGCGAAGGAGCGCGTGCAAAGCCGCCCGGTGGATGGTTCTGCGAAAGCGGCGGTGAGCATCATCCATCACCCGGACGTGCGCCGCATGCTTGCGACGATGCGCGCCCTCACCGAAGCCGCGCGTGCACTCGCTTACGTGGCGGCGGGCGAGAGCGATCGCGCGCATGGCGATCCCGATGAGGCGGCCCGCGCGCGGCATCAGGCGCGTTACGAATACCTCGTGCCGATCGTGAAGGGCTGGAGTACCGAACTCGCGCTGGAAGTGACGAGCCTTGGCGTGCAGGTGCATGGCGGCATGGGCTTCATCGAGGAAACGGGCGCGGCGCAGTTCTACCGCGACGCGCGCATTCTGCCCATCTACGAAGGCACGACGGCGATTCAGGCGAACGACCTCATCGGGCGCAAGACGCTGCGCGACGGCGGCGCGGCGGCGAAGGCGTTGCTTGCCGATATCGCGCAGACCGTCGACGCGCTAGCAGCGCAACAAGGCGCGGCGTTCGAGTCGATGCGCAAGCATCTTGCACTCGGCCGCGAGGCGCTCGCCTCGGCCGTGGACTTCGTGCTCGCGAAGGCGAAGAGCGATCCGAACGCGGTGTTCGCGGGCAGCGTGCCGTATCTGAAGCTGGCGGGCATCGTGCTGGGCGGCTGGCAGATGGCGCGCGCCATGCTCGCCTCACAGCGTCTCATGCAGGACGACCCGAAGTTCCATGGCGCGAAGATCGCCACGGCGCAGTTCTTCGCGCAACACGTCTTGCCCCAGGCTGTGGCGCTCGAAGCGGCGATCGTCAGCGCAAGCGGCAGCGAGGGCGTGCTGGCGCTGGCGGAAGATCAGTTCTGACGCCGCGCGCCAATCGTAGCGAGCGAGTCGAGAAATGAAACACGGCGCCCCAGAGGCGCCGTGTTCGTTCATGCTGAAAGCGTTGCTTCAGGCATAAGCCGGGCGATGCGAGCCCTGCGTGTCGCCGAGATAGCGGTGAACCGAAAGATCGTCGGCGCGGATCGCGGGTTGCTTGCCCGAGATCAGGTCGGCGAGCAGTTGGCCCGAACCGCACGACATGGTCCAGCCGAGCGTGCCGTGGCCCGTGTTCAGGAACAGGTTCGAGATCGGGGTGCGGCCGACGACCGGCGTGCCGTCCGGCGTCATCGGGCGCAGGCCGGTCCAGAAGGTGGCCTTCGTCGTGTCGCCGCCGCCCGGGAACAGGTCGTTCACGCACATTTCGAGCGTTTCGCGACGGGCTTGCTTGAGCGACTTGTCGAAGCCGACAATCTCGGCCATGCCGCCCACGCGGATGCGATCGTCAAAACGCGTGATCGCGATCTTGTAGGTTTCGTCGAGCACGGTCGAGACCGGCGCGGCGTCGGCGTTGACGATCGGCGCCGTAATCGAATAGCCCTTGAGCGGATAGACCGGAATCTTCACGATGTCCGCGAGCATCTTCGTCGAGAAGGAGCCGAGCGCGACCACGAACGAATCCGCGCGCACCAGTTCCCTGCCGCATTGCACGCCCGCGATACGGTCGCCTTGCAGGAAGAGCTTGTCGATCGGCGTGTTGTAGCGGAATTTCACGCCCAGCTGTTCGGCCATCGCGGCAAGGCGCGTGGTGAACATCTGGCAGTCGCCGGTTTCGTCGCCGGGCAGACGCAGGCCGCCCGTGAGCTTGCCCGACACCGCGGCGAGCGCGGGTTCGGCGCGGCCCAACTCGTCGGCGGTGAGCAGTTCGTACGGAACGTTCGCGTCCTTCAGCACGGCAATGTCCTTCGCCGCGCCTTCGAACTGCTGCTGTGTGCGGAACACCTGGAGCGTGCCGCCCGTGCGGCCTTCATATTGAATGCCCGTGTCGGCGCGCAGTGCCTGCAGGCAGTCGCGGCTGTATTCGGCGAGGCGCACCATGCGACCTTTGTTGAGCGCGTAACGCTCGGCCGTGCAGTTCTGCAGCATCTGCCACATCCACTGCAGCTGGAATTTCGTGCCGTCCAGACGAATAGCGAGCGGCGCGTGCTTCTCGAACATCCACTTGATCGCCTTGAGCGGCACGCCAGGCGCGGCCCACGGCGCAGCGTAGCCCGGCGAGATCTGGCCGGCGTTCGCAAAACTGGTCTCGAGCGCGGGACCGGCTTCGCGGTCGATCACCGTCACTTCGTGGCCCGCGCGGGCGAGATACCAGGCGCTGGCCACACCGACCACACCACTGCCCAACACGACGACTCGCATAGCTGCTCCGTATAGATTCGTTGGGGCTACGCCGTGTTGCCGGGGCCCTGGAAGCGGTGTTTTGGCACCGATAGGGTGGAAGGCATGAAAATTCGCGTGTAGCCAGTATTTGTAGCTATGCTATTGTTGTATGCCTAGGTTTTGTTATCGTATTTTTCAGATTTTCGGGAAGAAATCATGAGAACGCAACGCCAGCCGGTCCGCGCGCTCGACCGGCTCGATCACCGCATCCTGAAACTGCTCCAGGAAGACGGCCGCATGGCCATGAAGGACCTCGCGGAGCAGGTCGGGCTTTCGGTGACGCCGTGCATCGAGCGGGTGAAGCGCATGGAGCGCGACGGGGTCATCACGGGCTATTTCGCGCGCGTGAATCCCGCGGTGCTGGGCGCGGCGCTGCTCGTGTTCGTGGAGATCACGCTCGACCACAAGAGCGGCAATATGTTCGACCAGTTCCGCCGCGAAGTGCAGAAGATTCCCGAAGTGCTGGAGTGCCATCTCGTCTCGGGCGACTTCGACTATCTGATCAAGGCGCGCATCGGCGAGATGGCCGACTATCGCAAGCTGCTGGGTGACATCCTCTTGCAACTGCCCGGCGCGGTTCAGTCGAAAAGCTACGTGGTGATGGAAGAGATCAAGGAGACGCTGACCATCGCCGTGGGGGAGTGAGCGGCTGTCAGCGCCCCGTTTTTAGGACTCGACAACGCGGCTCAGTACTGTATATTTGTACAGTATTGAGCCGCGTTTTTTTATGTCCTGTTCACTTTCGCCGTGACCGATTCCCGCCACCCCGATCCCGATACCGATACCTGGTATCCCGTTGCGCCGCCCACGGCACGCAAAGGGCGCGGTGCGGTTACGAACCTGCAAGGGCGCTATGAAGTGGACCAGCGCGAAGCGTTCGACGATGGTTGGCAGCAGGCGGGCGAAGGCGAGGAGGGCCAAGGGGACCAGGCCGACCACAACAGTGAGCCGAAGTTGCGCACTGAAGTCTTCGAAGAGCGTGCGAAAAGCATCCTCACGCGCAACCAGTCGCCGGACATTCCGTTCAACGTCTCGCTCAATCCATATCGCGGTTGCGAGCACGGTTGCATCTATTGCTTCGCGCGGCCCACGCACAGCTATCTCGGTCTCTCGCCGGGGCTCGATTTCGAAAGCCGTATCTACGCGAAGGTGAATGCCGCAGAACTGCTGGCGCGGGAGATCGCGAAGCCTTCGTACGAGCCCGAGCCCATTGCGCTCGGCGTGAACACCGACGCCTGGCAGCCGGTGGAGCGCGACTTGCGCATCACGCGGCGCGTGGTCGAGGTACTGGCCGAGCGTCAGCATCCGTTCGCGGCCATCACGAAGTCCTCGCTGATCGAGCGCGATCTCGATCTGCTCGCGCCGATGGCCGCGCGCAAGCAGTTCATGGCGGCGATCACGATCACCACGCTCGACGCCGATATCGCCCGCTCGCTCGAACCGCGCGCGGCGACCCCTGCGCGTCGCCTGCGCACCATTCGCACGCTAGCCGAAGCCGGTGTGCCGGTCGGCGTGAGCATCGCGCCTGTCATTCCGTTCGTGACCGAGCCCGACATGGAGCGTGTGCTCGAAGCCTGCGCCGAGGCCGGCGCAACGAGCGCGAGCTATATCGTGCTGCGTTTGCCATGGGAGGTCGCGCCGCTCTTCCAGGATTGGCTGGCGGCGCATTTCCCGCAGCGCGCCGAGCGCGTGATGAGCCGTGTGCGCGACATGCGCGGCGGCAAGGACTACGAGTCGGCGTTCTCGCAGCGCATGAAGGGCACGGGGCTTTGGGCCGACCTGCTCAAGCAGCGCTTTCACAATGCCGTGCGGCGCCTCGGGCTCAATGAGCGGCGTCACGGCATTCTCGATATGTCGGCGTTCGTGCAGTCGAAAACCGTGCGCGAGAAGCCGCAACTCGACTTGTTCTGATCGGGCTCGCGGCGTTACTGCGAGATGGCCTTTGCGGCCTCGACCTGCGACTCGAAATAGGTCTGGAAAGAGAGCGCGAGTCCCGTCATCAGCAGGAATGCGCCAATCAGCAACGAAAAGATCACGACGAAGATGACCGTCCAGCCCGAGCGGCTTGTGCGGCCTTGCTCCACGAACGCGGCGTTGAACTGCGCGTCCCATTTGGCGTCGGGGCGCAGCCCATAGACGATTGCCGCCAGAAACGCCGAAATGACGGAAACCGCGCCGATCACGGCGAGGCCCCAGCCGGGAATCGAGGCGCGTTCGGTTGCGACGAGCAGCAACACGCCCGGAATGCCGATTAGCGTGCCGAACAGATGCGCCCAGCCCCACACGTCGCGCGGACCATACAGATAGAAGCGATGTGCGCCGAGGCTGCCAAACAGGAACGCGAGGGCGGCGGTGAGGGTCTTGGAGCGAAAGCGTGCGGGGTTGTTTTCGTTGGGCATGGGCTCGGGCATAACGTGAACGTTTGGCCGTCATGGGCGCATCACGTCATCGCACACGGGCCGCCGGGCATTGTATGCCGCGCGCCTCGCTTGCAGCACAAGCGCACGCTTATGCCCGGCACCATGCCATCCGCTTTAGCGTGGCGCGCGCGTCACGGTTTGGCGTACGTCACGCGATAGATCGCGCCCGCGTAGTCGTCGCTGATCAGGAGCGAGCCGTCGGGCAGCGGCAGCACGTCGGCGGGGCGGCCCCATTGGGTCTCGTCGGCGTTGAGCCAGCCCTGTGCGAACACGTCCTGACGTGCGTTCGTGCCGTCGGGGTTGGCGCTCACGCGCACTACGCGGTAACCGACCTTCTTGCTTCGGTTCCACGAACCGTGCTCGGCGATGAACAGGCTGTTCTTGTAATCGGCCGGGAACATCGAGCCGGTGTAGAAGCGCATGCCGAGCGACGCCACGTGCGCGCCGAGTTTCGCGACCGGGGGCGTGAAGCCGCTGCAAGGATGGCCCGCGCCGAACTCGGGGTCGGCGACGTTGCCGCCATGGCAATACGGAAAGCCGAAGTCCTCGCCGGTGTGCGCGAGGCGGTTGAGCTTGTCGTCGGGGATGTCGTCGCCGAGCATGTCGCGGCCGTTGTCGGTGAACCAAAGTTCGTGCGTCTGCGGATGCCACGCGAAGCCGACCGTGTTGCGCACGCCGCGCGCAATGGTCTCGTAGTGCGAGCCGTCGGGGTCCATGCGGCCGATCATCGCGAAATGCACGCGCTGCGGGTCGCTTGCCGGCAGGCAGACGTTGCACGGCGCGCCTTGCGGCACATATAGCTTGCCGTCGGGGCCGAAGGCGATGAACTTCCAGCCGTGGTGGCGCTCGGTGGGCAGCGAATCCGTGACGACTACGGCCTTGGGCGGATCGTCGAGATGACGGTCGATGTCGTCCAGCCGCACGATCGACGACACCGCCGAGACGTATAATGCGCCGTTGCGCCAGGCCACGCCCACCGGCATCGTCAGCCCGGATGCCACGATATGGCGCTTCGCCGCTTTGCCGTCCTTGAGTTCGAGCGCGTACACGTCGCCGCTCATGCTCCCTACATATAAGGTGCCGTTGCCCGAGAGCGTCATTTCGCGCGCGCCGGGAACGTCCTCGGACAGCGCCGCTATGTGGAAGCCTGGCGGGAGCTTGATGCGCTCGATGGGAAGCGCCCCGTGAGCGAGCGGCGCCGCGAGCAGGGCGGCGGCAAGGCCGAGCCACGCCAGTGCGAAGCGTCCGGCCGACGCTCGGGGTGCCCGAAAAAGGGAGCTGTCACGCCCGCCGGCGCCGCAAGTGCGACGCAGCCATTGCACGAGTCGTCTGAAAGTCGCCACAATTCGCTCCAGGGCCCGCCCGCCGTGGCCACGAGCGGCACTTTGACTGCCGCGTCTTGCCGCTTTCCCGGCGCCAGCGCGCAATTTCCCGTTAAGTGTTTGTTATGCCTCCGGTTTCGGGCTATAATCGCATGTTTCAGTAGTCCCGAACCCCGGTTTTCAAGGATTTTAGTATGGTCATCATCCGTCTGGCACGCGGCGGCTCGAAGAAGCGCCCGTTCTACAACATCGTCGCAACCGATTCGCGCAACCGTCGCGACGGCCGTTTCATCGAGCGCGTGGGCTTCTACAACCCGGTCGCTACCAAGGGTGAAACGCTGCGTATCGCTCAAGATCGCGTGACGTACTGGAAGGAAAACGGCGCGCAAATGTCGCCGGCAGTCGAGCGCCTCGTGAAGGAAGCGCAAAAGACCGCCGCCGCTGCGCCGGCTGCTTAAGTTTTTAAGCGTCTTTCAGTCTGTTGTCCGTGTTTTACCCGCGTACGCGCTCCATGAGCGTGTGCGATATCAAGCTGGTCGCAAGGGGTGCCGATGTCCGCGCATGACGCTAAATCTGCCGTAAAGGCGAACGACGCGTCGGAAAGCGGGGCGCCCGACGTTGCAACAAGTGCTGCGACCAGCGGCGCTGGCAAAGCTGCGGCCCGCAGCGCGCCTTCGTTTGGTGCGTTCGTGCGCAAGCCTGCGCGCGAGAGCGCCGCGAAAGCTGCGCCTGCAACCGAGGGCCTGCGCGCCGAAACCGAAGCGAGCTGGCCGGACGACGCCGTTGAAGTCGGCGCCGTGATCGACGCCTATGGCCTCAAGGGCTGGTTGAAGATCGCGCCGCACGCGCAGGACGGCCGCGCGCTGCTTTCCGCTAAACGCTGGTGGCTTCTCAAGGGTCGCGAGGGTCAGGGGCATCGCGAGCGTCATTCCGCGGTGCGCGTGAGCGCCAAGGTTCATGGTGACAGCGTCGTCGGCGAGCTTTCGGGCCTGGCCGACCGCGACGCCGCGCTGCTGTTGCGCGGCGCGCGCGTGTACGTGAGCCGGGCCGAATTCCCTGCGCCCGCAGCCGATGAATATTACTGGGTCGACCTGATCGGCCTCGACGTCGCCAACGAGGCGGGTGTCGAGCTCGGCAAGGTTGCCGACCTGATCGACAATGGCGCGCAATCGGTGTTGCGTGTCACTTACCCGTCTACGGACAAGGATGGCAAGCCGGTCACCGGCGAGCGCCTGATCCCGTTTGTGGGCGTGTTCGTGAAAACGGTGGACCTGGCGGCGAAGCGTATCGTCGTCGACTGGGAAGCCGATTACTAAGCAACACGGCAATACCGCGCGCCGTGATTCAATTTCGCTGAACGGAGAGAGCGATGCAGTTCGATGTCGTCACGCTCTTTCCCGAGATGTTCCGCGCGCTGACCGACTGGGGTATTACCAGCCGGGCGGCGAAGCAGCAGCGTTACACGTTGCGCACGTGGAATCCGCGTGATTTCACGACCGACAACTATCGCACGATCGACGATCGCCCCTACGGCGGCGGCCCCGGCATGGTCATGCTGGCCAAGCCGCTCGAAGCGGCGATCGATGCGGCGAAGGCCGCGCAGGCGCAAGCCGGCGTGAGCGCTCCGCGTGTGCTGCTGATGTCGCCGCAAGGCAAGCCGCTCACGCACGAACGCGTCATGCAGTTCGCGCAGGAGCCGGGTCTCGTGATGTTGTGCGGCCGCTACGAAGCGATCGACCAGCGTCTCGTCGACCGCTGCGTGGACGAAGAAGTGAGCCTCGGCGACTTCGTGCTCTCGGGGGGCGAATTGCCCGCGATGGCCTTGATGGACGCCGTGGTGCGCAACCTGCCGGGCGTGCTCGGCGACGCGCTTTCGGCGGTGCAGGACAGCTTCGTCGACGGTTTGCTCGACTGTCCGCATTACACGCGCCCCGAGGAATACGACGGCGTGCGCGTGCCCGATGTGCTGCTTGGCGGCCATCACGCGGAAATCGAGTTGTGGCGGCGCCGCGAGGCGTTGCGCAACACGTGGAACAAGCGGCCCGATCTGATCGAGCGGGCCAGAAAGAACAAGATGTTGAGCCGTGCCGACGAGGCGTGGCTCACTAGTCTCGCGAAGGGCTCGAACGAAGCCTAAGGCTTCGGGCGTGCGCGACAAGGGGCGCAAAAGGCGGTGCCGCTTCATGCGTGAACGGCGCCAGTTGTGAATCCATCCTCTATCGGGGCCGTAGTTGCAGGTCATCCTGCACAGGTACGAACGCCGACAAGATGGCATACGGAGTCATTCCATGAATCTGATTGAAAAACTCGAGCAGGAAGAAATCCAGCGCGTGCTGGGCGAGAAGACCATCCCCGAATTCGCCCCCGGCGACACGGTGATCGTCAACGTGAACGTGGTTGAAGGTAACCGCAAGCGCGTTCAGGCATACGAAGGCGTCGTGATCGCGAAGCGTAACCGCGGCCTGAACTCGTCGTTCATCGTGCGCAAGATCTCGTCGGGCGAAGGCGTCGAGCGTACGTTCCAGACGTACTCGCCGCTGCTGGCCAGCATCGTGGTGAAGCGCCGCGGCGACGTGCGTCGCGCGAAGCTGTACTACCTGCGCAACCTGTCGGGCAAGAAGGCACGTATCAAGGAAAAGCTGGTGTCGAAAGACCGCGCAGCTGCTCCGGCCGATCAGGCGTAAAAGCTGTAAGAAAGAAGCACCCTTCGGGGTGCTTTTTTCTTTTTGGCCGCAAAATAATCTCGTGTACGTGTCATCCGGGACCGCCGTTGATCCGCCCAGTATTTGAACCCGAAAGCCTGCCGATCGAATCGACGGGCGCGAGCCTTCCGCAGGTCGCCGCGGAGCGCCTGACCGCCGCCGGCTTGCGCGCGCGCTTCGAGCAGCGTCTGGCGTGGGACCCCGAACCGCAGGAAGCCCGTCTCGCCGAGATGCGCGATCCGCGCGAGGCCGCCGTGCTCGTGCCCATCGCCATGCGCGCGGGCGGCCTGACCGTGCTGCTCACGCAGCGCGCCGACAATCTCAGCAATCACGCGGGGCAGGTGAGCTTTCCCGGCGGCAGTCGCGAGCCTTCCGACCCCACACCCATTGCCGCCGCGCTGCGCGAGGCACAAGAGGAAGTGAATCTCGACCCCGCGCGCGTCGAGGTGCTCGGCGCATTGCCCGAATATCTCACTGGCACGGGCTTCAGGGTCACGCCCGTGGTCGGCCTCGTGCACGAGCCGTTCAGCCTTGCCGCCGATTCGCTCGAAGTGGCGAGCATCTTCGAGGTGCCGCTCAGCTTTCTCATGAACCCGGTGCATCACCAGGTGCGCGTGTTCCGTTGGGAGGGGGGCGAGCGGCGCTTTTACGCGATGCCTTATCCAGACCGCGATGCGCCAGACCGCAATGCGCCGGAATCCGCTGTCGCGTCAGGCGTCGGGTCCTCGCACTTTATCTGGGGGGCCACGGCGGGTATGCTGCGCAACTTCTACCGCTTCCTGCTCGCGTAACACGTCTGGCGGCACGCGCAAGCGCCGCTGCGCACTGTTGCGAGATTGCCGCCCGATTGACCGGCGATGGTCAGGCACATCTGGCCCTGTGATATCGTTGCAACACTTTCTAAAACCCTTTCGCAACTCGATCTGCACGGCGCGTCGCATGACCTTCTTTTCCGTATTGCTGGCCCTCGTCATCGAACAGGTGCGGGCGCTGTCGCCCAATAATCCAGTCATGGCGCTCGTGCGCCTCAATGCGGAGTGGGCCGCTCACGGCTTCGACGCCGGCAAGCAGAAGCACGGCCTCATCGCCTGGCTCGTGGTCGTGTTGCCGTGGACGCTCGCCACGGCGCTCGTCTACTACGTGCTGTACCACATCAGCTTCGTGCTGGCCTTCCTGTGGAACGTGGTGGTCGTGTACTTTACGCTCGGCTTTCGCCAGTTCAGCCACTATTTCACCGACATTCATCTCGCGCTGAACAACGACGACGTGCCGCGCGCGCGCGAAATTCTCCACGAATGGACCGGCCTCGACGCGGTGGACATGCCCGTGAGCGAGATCGTGCGTCACACGCTCATTCATGCGGTGATCGCCTCGCATCGGCACGTGTTCGGCGTGTTCTTCTGGTTCCTCGTGCCGATCGGGCCCGCGGGCGCCGTGCTGTACCGCATTGCCGAATACCTCGCGCGCGAGTGGGCGCGTCCGGCGGAAGACCGCACCGAGGCGTTCTCGAACTTCGCGCAGCACGTGTTCTTCGTGATCGACTGGGTGCCGGCGCGGCTCACGTCGCTGGGCTTTGCGATCGTCGGCAACTTCGAGGACGCGATCTACGCCTGGCGCAATCACACGAACCAGTGGCCCGATACCAACGAAGGCGTGCTGCTCGCGACCGGCAGCGGGGCGCTCGGCGCTCGCCTCTCGGGTCCGCTCGCAGAGCAGTCCAGCGTCGATGCGCTGGCGCAGCCGGGCGAGGGCGGTCCGTACACGGTGGGCGACGACTGCACGCCGCGCACGCTGCAATCGGCGGTGGGCCTCGTGTGGCGCGCCGTGATCCTGTGGATGATCCTGCTCCTCATGCTGACGATCGCCGTGTGGCTCTGAGCGCCGGATCGCCAGCCGCGAACATGCAAATGGGCCGCTAAAAGCGGCCCATTTGCATTTGCGACGGTGCTTGCGTCATTCGTCGCGCACGTCGCGGTCGCGCCCGCAATTCCAGCACACGGTGAACTGCGCCTCGAGCACCTCGCCGCAGCGCGCGCAGCGCCATGTGGGCGAGCCTGGCGGCGGTCCGCTCACCGCCTCGTCGATCAAACGCCGGGCGAGCTTCTCGTCGCGGTCGTCCACGAGCCACAGTTCGGGTGCGCACTGCTCAGCGGGAATCTCGCCCATCGCGCCGCTCAGGTAGCGGTTGTGCAGCTCGCAGGGCACGCCCGCCGTCGCCAGGATGTTCATCCAGTGCTGGGCGATCAGCAGATTCGGCGCGCGTACGAGTTTGAGCATAGGCGCAGGGGCAGGCGGCGCGTCAGCGCACGACCTGGCTGATCTCGTGCATGAGCTGCGCGTAGAGCGCCTGGCGCTCCGGCGCGATGCGGCCATCGTCGACAGCTTCCAGAATCGCGCAGCCCGGCTCGTGCAGGTGATGGCAGTTGTAGAAGCGGCAGTGCGCGAGCAGCGGCCGGAATTCGGGAAACGCGCGCTCCAGCTTGCCTTCGGTTAGGTGATAGAGGCCGAATTCCTGGAAGCCCGGCGAGTCGATCAGCGCGCCACCCTCGGGCAAGCTGTAAAGCCGCGTGAACGTCGTGGTGTGGCGCCCGCTGTTGAGAGCCGTCGAAATCTCGCGCGTGGCGGCTTCGGCATCGGGAATCAGCAGGTTCACGAGCGTCGACTTGCCCATGCCCGACTGGCCGAGCAGGATCGTCTGATGGCCGTGCAGGTGCTCGGCGAGCACCGCGCGCGCCTCCTCGGGGCGGCCCTTCACCGAAACCTCGAGCACCGTATAGCCCAGCGCGCGATAGCGTTCGAGCCGTTCCCGCGCGAGCGGCAGCGCGCCCTGGACGTCGATCTTGTTGAGGACGATGAGTGGCTTGAGGTCGTTGGCATCGGCGGCCACGAGCGCGCGCCCGAGCAGGTCTTCGCTGAAGTGCGGCTCGGTGGCCAGCACGATCAGCAGCTGGTCGAGGTTCGCCGCGAAGAGCTTCGACTTGAACTGGTCGGAACGGTAGAGCAGGTTGCGCCGCTCGCCAATCGCGACGATCACGCCCTGATCGGCGGAAGTCGATTGATACTCGACGCGGTCGCCGACCGCCACCTCGCTCTTCTTGCCGCGCGGGAAGCACTGCAGATGTGCGCCGCCGCCGTCGGGCGCGACGAGATAATGGCGCCCGTGGGCGGCGATCACCACGCCGTGCAGCGTGGCGCCTGCGGCTTTAGCATTGCCGGCGGCTTTCGTTGCGCGCCGGTTCATGCGTGCGCTAGCAGTCGGTCGATCCGCTGCGAAGCCGGCGGATGCGAGTAGTAGAACGCGGTATAGAGCGGGTCGGGCGTGAGCGTCGACGCGTTGTCCTCGTAGAGCTTCACGAGCGCGTTGACGAGATGCTGCGCGTCGGTTTGCGTGGCGGCAAAGGCGTCGGCCTCGAACTCGTGCTTGCGCGACGAGAGGCTGCCAAGCGGCGTGACGAAGAACAGGAACACCGGCACGGCGAGGAAAAACAGCACGAGCGCAAGCCCTTCGTTGCCGCCGAGCAGCGACGGCCGCACACCGAGGCCTTCATAGAACCACACGCGCTGCGAGAGCCAGCCGAGCAGGGCGAGCAGCGCGAGGCTGATCGCGAACGTGACAATCATGCGCTTGATGACGTGACGGCGCTTGAAGTGGCCGAGTTCGTGCGCGAGCACGGCCTCGATCTCGCTACCGGAGAGGCGCGCGAGCAGCGTGTCGAAGAACACGATGCGCTTGGCTGCGCCAAAGCCCGTGAAATAGGCGTTGCCGTGTGCGGAGCGGCGGCTGCCGTCCATCACGAACAGGCCCTTGGCCGCGAAGCCGCAGCGCTGCATGAGCGCTTCGATGCGCGAGCGCAGGGCTTCATCGCGCAGCGGTTCGAACTTGTTGAAAAGCGGCGCGATGAAGGTGGGGTAGAGCACCAGCACGAGCATCTGGAAGGCGACCCAGACGGCCCATGTCCAGAGCCACCAGAGGCTGCCCGCCTGCTTCATGAGCCAGAGCACGACGAAGAGCAGCGGAATGCCGAATGCGGCGCCGATCAGGAGCCCCTTGATGCGGTCCATGATGAAAATGCGCTTGGTCATGCGGTTAAAGCCGAAGCGCTCCTCGACCACGAACTGGCGGTAGTAGTCGAGCGGCAGTTCGACCACGCCGGAAATGGCGAGCACGGCCCCGATCAGCGCGATCTGGCCCACATAGTCGCGCCCGATCGCGTCCGAAATGCCGAGGTCGAGCGCCTGCACGCCGCCGAGCAGCGTGAGCGCGATCAGCACCACGGCGCCGAGCACGATTTCGATCATGCCAAGCCGCGTGCGCGCGACCGTGTAGTCGGCGGCGCGCTGGTGCGCGGCGAGCGGGATGGTCGCGGTGAACTGCGCGGGCACCGCGCCGCGGTGGGCGGCCACGAAGCGGATCTGGCGCGACGCGAGCCAGAGCTTGGTCGCGACCATGGCGAGCACGGCCACGACGAAGAGCACGCTGAAGTACAGCGCAGGGGAGGGGGACAGATTAGGCATCCAGGAAGTCCGTGGTATCTATGCGACAATTATATGTTCTCGCCGGCCGGGCATCGCATCCTGTCGATGCCGCGCACGCGCCGCGCTTCCAACGCTCTCCGGGTTGCCTTTCATGACTGACATTACCGCTGCCGGCGCGCCGCTCATCGAGCGCACCGACATGAACCTGATCTGGCTCGATATGGAAATGACGGGGCTCGATCCCGACAACGACCGCATCATCGAGATCGCCGTGGTGGTGACGAACTCGACGCTCGACAAACTCGTGGAAGGTCCCGTGCTGGCCATCCATCAGCCGGAGTCGGTGCTCGACCGCATGGATGAATGGAACCGCAACACGCACGGCCGCTCGGGTCTCACCGAGCGCGTGCGGGCCTCGACGGTCACGGAAGAAAGCGCGACCGAGCAGATCATGGCGTTTCTTTCGCAGTACGTGCCGCCGGGCAAGTCGCCGATGTGCGGCAACTCGATCTGTCAGGACCGCCGCTTCATGGCGCGCTGGATGCCCACGCTCGAGCGCTTCTTCCACTACCGCAACCTCGACGTGAGCACGCTCAAGGAGCTGTGCCGCCGCTGGCAGCCAACCATCTACAAGGGCTTCCAGAAACGCGCGATGCATACGGCGCTCGCCGACATCCACGAGTCGATCGACGAGCTCAAGTACTATCGCGAGCATTTCCTCGTGCCGGCGCCGGGCATCGTGCCGGATAACGCAACGGGCGAGGCCGGTCCGGCGCTTTGATCTGAGCCGACACGGCAACGCCGCGGCGGCGGGTTCGTCCCGTCGTCGCCGCGTTCTGTCCCGCGTTGTGTCATAACGCAGCAAGAAGTTTGAGTCTTACGCGCGCGGCGCTCGCTGCGCGTTCTTTGGCCGGAACGCCGCCACGACGTTCGGATCGGTTTCGATATACGGGCCGCCAATCAGGTCGATGCAATACGGCACCGCAGCAAAAATACCCGGCACCTTGACGGCGCCCTGATCGTCGCGCAGGCCTTCCAGCGTTTCCTTGATCGACTTCGGCTGCCCCGGCAGGTTGATGATGAGCGCCGCATGGTCGTCGTTTTCGCGGATCACGGCGACCTGGCGCGAGAGAATGGCCGTCGGCACGAAATTCAGGCTGATCTGGCGCATTTGCTCGCCAAAGCCCGGCATCTCCTTGGTCGCCACGGCGAGCGTCGCCTCGGGCGTCACATCGCGGCGCGCGGGGCCGGTGCCGCCCGTGGTCAGCACGAGGTCGCAGCCCAGACCGTCCACGAGCGCCGTGAGCGTGGCGGAGATCGTCGCCGCGTCGTCGTGGATCAGGCGCGTTTCGGCGCGCCAAGGCGTTTTCAGCACGCTGCCGAGCCACTCCATCAGCGACGGAATGCCCTTGTCCTCGTAGACGCCGCTCGTCGCGCGGTCGCTGACCGACACAAGGCCGATCACGAGCTCGTCAGGGTGGCTGCGCTCAGGCTTCGTCATCTTCGCGGTCCTCGTCGGCGCGCTCGTCGTCGTGGTCGTCCGCCTCGCCGGCGCCTTGCGCGCTCACGTCCTTGATCCACTGGAACAGTTCGCGGAAGGACTTCGGCGGCCGGTTTTGCTCCTGCTCGCGGCGCGCGTTGCGGATCAGCGTGCGGCCTTCCTGCGGGTCGGCGGCGGGGTACTGGCGGATGAATTCGGTGAGCGCGGCGTCGTCGGCGAGCAGCTTGTCGCGCGTGCGCTCGATCCAGTGCAGGCGCGCCGTGGCGGCCCTGTTCACGCCGCGGTGCTCTTCGAACTTCGTGCGCAGCGCGGCGACTTCGGCTTCGGTCAGACCGCGCATCATGCGGCCCACATACTGGAGCTGGCGGCGACGGCCTTCGTGGTCGGTGATGCGGCGGCACTCGTGGACGGCGTCCGCGAGGTCTTCGGTCATCGGCATGCGCTTGAGCGCGTCCTTGGGCAGCTCCACGAGGGCCTGGCCCAGTTCCTGGAGCGCTTCCATGTCGCGCTTGAGCTGCGATTTGCTCGGGCGATCGTAGCCGTTGTCGTCCTGGTCGGCGACAGCGTCGTTCATCGGTTGAATGCGGGTTTTGCGTTTCATGGGGCGTATTGTAGCGTGCGCGGGCGTGCGGCCTGGGCTTGAAGGCGCCGCCGGCGGCCCGATATCGGTGTGAGGGTTCATGCGCAGCGCGAGGCGGCGAAAGCGCCTGTGATGCGTGTTCACATACCTTGCTATGATCGCGTGATGCGCTTTGCGAACGCAGCGCGTTCCGAAGCACCGGTCGCACTCGAAGCGACACCAGCGAAACACGACATCAGCGGGCCGCATCGGCCCAGAACCGGACCGTAACGACAATGGCAGCAGACATCGAAGCCCGGCAACGCTTTTTCCCGCACACCCAGGACGAACTGAAGGAGATCGCGTCCGACATCCTCCGGCACGCCAATGCGCTCGGCGCAAGCGACGCCGCGACCGAGATCTCCGAAGGCGACGGCTTGTCCGTCTCGGTGCGCCGCGGCGAGGTCGAGACGATCGAGCACAACCGCGACAAGATGGTCGGCGTGACCGTCTATATCGGCAACAAGCGCGGTAACGCGAGCACCTCCGATTTTTCGCCGCAGGCGCTCAAGGACACGGTGGCGGCCGCGTACAACATCGCGCGCTTCACCGCCGACGACGACTGCGCGGGCCTCGCGGAGCGCGAGCTGCTCGAAACCGCGCCGCGCGACCTCGACCTTTACCACCCGTGGAATCTCTCGGCCGACGAGGCCGTGGAAATCGCGCGCCGCGCCGA
Organism: Paraburkholderia sp. J8-2; assembly: GCF_905220195.1. Lineage (NCBI taxonomy): Bacteria > Pseudomonadati > Pseudomonadota > Betaproteobacteria > Burkholderiales > Burkholderiaceae > Paraburkholderia > Paraburkholderia sp. J8-2. The sequence continues at coordinate 255,224 of NZ_CAJMZA010000009.1, read as the reverse complement.
AGATGCCGCGTTCGCTGTCGATCCGCGCGTGAAGAACTCCGAAGGCGCGAGCGTGTCGGCGCAGCATTCGCAGTTCGTGCTCGCCACCTCTGGCGGCTTCATGCACGGCTATCCGTACTCGCGCCACTACATTTCGTGCGCGCCCATCGCAGGCGCCGGCCGCAACATGCAGCGCGACGACTGGTACACCTCGCGGCGCAGCGCGGCCGAGCTGGCCGCGCCCGAAGCCGTCGGGCGCTATGCGGCCGAGCGTGCGCTCTCGCGCCTGAACGCGCGCAGCCTCGACACGCGCAAGGTGCCCGTGCTGTTCGAGGCCCCGCTCGCCGCTGGCCTGCTCGGCGCGTTCGTGCAGGCCGTGAGCGGCGGCGCGCTGTATCGCAAGACGTCGTTCCTCGTCGACAGTCTCGGCAAGCCCGTATTCGCGCCGCACATCCAGATCGTCGAGGACCCGCATGTGCCGCGTGCGGCCGGCAGCGCGCCGTTCGACGAAGAGGGCGTGCGCACGCAGCGGCGCGAAGTCGTCAAGGACGGCATCGTGCAGGGCTATTTCCTGTCGTCGTATTCGGCGCGCAAGCTCGGCATGCAGACCACGGGCAACGCCGGCGGCTCGCACAACCTGCATCTGCAAAGCTCGCTCACGAAGCCCGAGGACGACTTCGAAGCGATGCTCAAGAAGCTCGGCACGGGCCTCTTGCTGACCGAGCTGATGGGGCAGGGCGTGAACTTCGTGACGGGCGACTATTCGCGCGGGGCGTCGGGCTTCTGGGTGGAGAACGGCAAGATCCAGTACCCGGTCGAGGAAATCACGGTGGCTTCGACGCTGCAGGAGATGTTCCACCACATCGTCGCCGTGGGCGCGGATACGCTCGCGCGCGGTACGCGTCAAACCGGCTCGGTACTGATCGACCGTATGACGGTGGCGGGGCAGTAAGCGGCTTTTCCGCAGGCTCAATCCTCAATCAACAACGGCACGCCAAGGCGTGCCGTTGTGCTTTTGGGCGGCAGATTGCAGGCGCGCGCTCGGGTAGCATTGCGCGCCCAGTTAATCAATCGCGCCGCACGTAGCGTACGAACGCAAAGTCGAAGTCGTTCGGCGCATTCGCATGCAGCGTCTCGCGCGACGTTTCTTGCCACACGTCGGGGTCCGGTGCGGGAAAGGTGGCGTCGCCCTCGAAGTCCGCGGAGATTTCCGTCACCACGAGCTCATGCGCGAGGCCCAGTCCCTCGCCATAGAGCTGCGCGCCGCCGATCAGGAATGCCGTAGGCGCCTGATCCAGCGCCGCGAGCGCGAGCGCTTCGTCGAGGCTCGTGGCGGTGTCGCAGCCGGGAAAGCGCTTGCCCGCGTCGCGCGTCACGACGATGTTGCGGCGGCCCGGCAAGGCGCGGCCGATCGATTCGTGCGTTTTGCGGCCCATGATGATGGGCGCGCCCATGGTGGTGCGCTTGAAGAACGCGAGGTCTTCGGGGAGCCGCCAGGGCAGCGCGTTGTCGCGGCCGATCACGCCGTTGCGGGCACGGGCGACGATGAGGGTGAGCGTCGTCATCGAAAGGGTAGAGGTGCGAGGTTGTAAGCTGTTCGCAGCGATTCTACCTGAGCGCGCCGGGCGGCCCGGCGCGCTCACTCGTGCCCTGTCTTGCCCTGTCGTGCCCCGGCGTCCGTTTCACTCCTGCACGTCGGGCGGCAATTCCGCCTGGTTCTCCGCTTCGCCGTCGAAGAGCGTTTTTTCGTCGCGCAGGCCGTGCGTGCCCATTAGCCGGTAGAGCGTCACGCGCGAGATGCCGAGGTCGGCAGCGGCTTCCGTGAGCCGGTGCCGGTGCCGCAGCAGCGCCGCCTCGATCGCGCGCCGCTCCGCGGCTTCGCGCGCCTGCGCGAGCGTGACCGTCTGCTGCGCCGTGAAGTGGGCGAGATCGAGATCCTCCGCCGAAATCAGCTTGCTTTCAGCCATGACGATCGCGCGGCGCACGCGGTTGATCAGCTCGCGCACGTTGCCCGGCCAGTTGTAGTTGTACATCGCCTCGATGGCGTCGGGCGTGAAGCCGCGTATGCGGCGCGCGCTGTCCTGCTTGAATTTGTGCAGCACGTGGTGGGCGAGAATTTCGATGTCCTTGCCGCGTGCGCGCAGCGGCGGCTCGTCCACGCGCAGCACGCACAGGCGGTGAAAGAGGTCGGCGCGAAAGCGGCCGTCGCGCATCGCCGTTTCGAGATCGACGTGCGTGGCCGAGATGATGCGCAGGTCCACGGGAATCTGCTCGTGGCCGCCCAGCCGCTCGATCTTGCCTTCCTGCAGGAAGCGCAGCAGGCTCGCCTGGCTTTCCAGCGGCAAGTCGCCGATTTCGTCGAGAAAGAGCGTGCCGCCGTTGGCCGATTCGACGCGCCCGATCTTGCGCTGGTTCGCGCCCGTGAAGGCGCCGCGCTCATAGCCGAACAGTTCGGATTGCAGAAGATGATGCGGGATCGCGCCGCAGTTGATCGGCACGAACGTCGCCTTGCGCCGCGCGGAGCGCTCGTGGATCGCGAGCGCGGTGAGTTCCTTGCCCGTACCCGATTCGCCCGAGATGAACACGGTGGCGTCGGTATTGGCGACCTTGCGGATCGTGCGAAAGAGCTGCTGCATCGCCTCGCAGGTCCCGACCATCTCGTCGTCGTCCTGGCTCGCGGCGGCGGCGCCCGGCGCGTCGAGATCGCACAGCGACACCATGCCGAACGCGTGGCCCACGAGGTAGTCGAGCGTCGCGTGCGAGACCGGCACGTGCACGTAGTCGAAGCAGTAGTGGCGGATCAGGCGCCGCACTTCGGCGTCGGTCAAGCGCGAGTCGTCGGTGAGCGCGATCCATCCGACCTGCTGCAGCCGCAGGATCGTCTCGAGGCCCGCGAACTCGCGCGGCGCGAAGCCGGTGACATCGACGATGCCGGCATAGGCCGCCTCCGGCTTCACGAGGCGCGATGCTTCGTGCGCGGTGCGCGCGGTTGCGATTTCCCAGCCGCGGCTCTTCAGGTAGGCGCTGAGCAGCGGGTCGGGCGCGCGCGCGACGTACAGCAAGGTGCGATCGAGACCTGTCTCGGACTTCGCATCGCCCGGGTGGCCGGCGTCGGGTGCAGCGCCTGCAGGGGGCGGTCCGGTCACGGCGAGACGCTGACCGGCTCCTGCGAGCGGTGTCACGGTGGCGCCCAGATGTGAGGATTCGCGCACGATCGGCCTCATGACATCAGAAGGTATAAGGGAAACGCACGCCGACGACGAAGTTCGGTGCATCGGGCGTGAGCCCGACGGAGACCGCGCCGTTGATCGTCAAGTGCTTGTTGACCACGTGATTCAGGCCGAAGTTGAGCACCGAGGCGGTGGTCTCGCTGCCCGGCACGCCGGTCCAGCTGCCGCCGGGCGACTTCGTCTTCGACTGCGGTTCGATGGCCATGGTGTACGAAATGCTTGCCGAATCCTTGTCCGAGAAGGCGAGCGCAACGCCGCCGCCGAACTGGATGATGTCGCCGAGCTTCACTTCGGCGGGCTCGGTCTGCCCGATCACCGAGGAGATGTCGGCAAACGAGCGCGAGATGTTGTACGTGTACGAGAGGCTGCCGAACAGCACCACCGGGTCGTAGGTCTTCAGCACCGAGAGACCGGCCGTCACGTTCCAGAAGCCCGTGCCCGTGGGCAGCTTGCTCGGCGCGACGAGGTTGGTGTTGTCGGGCGTGATCTGCTGCACCTTGATGCCGAACGGCGAGGTGCCGGTCGCCGTCTTCACGCGCAGGCTGCCGACTACGTCGGGAATGCTGTTGGTCTCTTTCAGGAACTGGTAGTAGATCCCGAAGTTCACGTCGCCAATGGCGTTCGAATTGACCGATGCGTCCGTGAGCGTGCTCGCCGAGCCGCCCGCGCCGCCCACGATGAAGGTGCTGTGGCGGTACACGTACGGCACGTCCACGTCCACGCTCATGCGGTCGGTGAGGCCGTAGCGCGTGTCCAGGTCGGCGGTGATCTGGTGCGACTTGGTCTGCCCCAGATTGATGTTGCCGAGAAAGATCGCGTCGAGCGCGAGGAAGCCCGAAAGCTGCAGCTGGCGGCGATCGTAGTAGCTGTCGCTGATACCCCAGTCCAATGTCAGCTTGTGGTCGAAGAGCGGTGCGTGCTCGCGCTGCACGACCGCTTCTTCGGCTTGCGTGCGCGAGGGCTCGGCGTTCTTCTGGGTTTCGCCCACGGTCGGGCTGCCGTTGGGGTTCACGCCAACCGGCGCGCCCTGCTGCGGGCCGCTCGCGGCCGCGGTGCCGGTCGCGCCGCTGGTCGCTCCGGCGTCGGGCGAAGGCGGGTTCACCGGCACACCGGTTGCCGTGCCGGTGAGCGCACCGGGCGCAGTGGCGCCCGGCAGCGCCTGGGCGAGCGGCGGCAGGGGCACCGGCAGGCCGTCGGCGCCGGGCTGCTCCGCAACCGTTGCGTCCGACGCGGCGTCGGGCGCGCCTGCGCCCGGCATGCCTCGGCCGCGTTGCGCCATTTCGAGGTTCGTCACCTGGCGCTCGAGTGACTGGATTTGCCGCTGCTGCTCGTCTACCACCCGCATGAGGGTGTTCAGCCGCTCTTCGATCGACTGGCTTTGAAGCGCCTGCGCGTGGGCGGACTGCGAGAGCGCGAACAGCAAAACCGCTGCTGGTATGGCGGCCAGCGTCGCGTGCGGCGTGGCCGTCCTTGACATCATCTTCATTCTTCTTCCCCCGGGATCGAATGCGGGCGCGAACCGGAACCCCCTGGTTCCGCGCCCGCGCACGTCGATGCTCCTCATTCAAAGTGCTGCTGCTCGCGCGGACTCTTGCCCGCGTGGTGGTCTCCTTGTTGGTGCGCCTCGTGATGAGCCCTCGGTTAGTGGAGATTTCGCAGCGCCTGTAATACGCCGGACTGCCGGATCATTTGCGACGTCATCTGCTGCGTCTGCAGACTCAGTTGCAACTGGTTGGCGACCTGCTGGTTATTGCCTGCGACCTGGAGTAGCTGGGCGATCGCGCCGGCCTGTTGCGCGTTGCCCGGCATGACGTTTTGCGTGGCGATGCCGGCCGGCGTTTGCAGCGTGACATTGACGCCGTTACTGCCGAACGAGATGCCCGATTTGATGCTGCCGCTCGCGTTAGAGGCGGACGCGCTCGACTGGTTGGCGCCTGGCAGGTTGGCGACCTGCGGCGCGTTGTTGTCGTAGGAGATGGTTGCGGCATTGGCGCCCGTATTGCCATTGCCGGCCACCTGGGTGATCTGCGAAACGCCGTTGACCGAAACGTTCTGGCCGCCGGTGGCCGTCGCGTTCGGGTTGGCGCCGCTGTTCGCGCTCGTGGTTCCGCCCTGCGTCGGGTCGATCACGGCTGCATATGTCTTGACCTGCGCGCTCACCTGGTTGGCCGCGTTCTGGGCGACCGCAAGCGCGCCTTGCGCGACTGCGGCCGCGCCGTTTGGCAATTGCCATTGAGAAAGCAGGTTCAGAACGAACCCGGAAATCATGTTGCTGCCGGCATATTTGCCGGTCTGATGCGCGAGCACGTCGTCGCCGACGGCCTCGCAGCGGATGCCTGGCGCCTGCGCGTCGGCGTTCGAGAGAAACGCCGGCACCGGCTGCGGCAAGCCGATGCCATCGGCCGCTAGCGCACCGCTCGAGAAAGCGCAGGCGAGCGCGGAGACAGCTGCCGCGATGCCACACTGTGAGAGGTTGCGTTTCATGATTCTTCGGACTTCAGAACATGACGGCCTTATCGAGGCCGTATTCGAAGAAGGGAGTCGCGGCCGTGCCATTGAGCAGTGCGTTTTCACGCAGCTTGAGCGCGAGCGACTCGTTGTTCTGCAACAGCGGAGAATCCTCCAGGAACGGTTTTCCGAGCACCGCGAAGACGAGGCCGTTCCATGTCCTGGCAAAGTCGTCTTCGGCGACGATACGGTTGCCGAGCGCGGGGTCCGCAATGAAGATGCGGCTGTTCTCGGCATGCTTGACGATCACGAAGTGCTCGTAGCCATCGATGTTCATGAGCACCAGCACGGGAATCTGCAGGTGGTAGAGCGCGTCGGTGTTGACGCGAAAGCCGCGGCCGCGCAAGCCGATCGTCTCCACGAACTTCTTCATGTCGAGCATGGAGAAGCCGTTCTTGACGACCACCTCGGGTGTGGAGAACACCATCATCTGGCGGATCAACTCAGGTTCGGGGATGTCGATGCCGTAGCCGTACTTGAGCAGCGTGGCGAGTGCGGCAGCGCCGCAGCTGTAGTCATACTGCTGGCTGACGATGCTGCGATAGCGCAGGTCCCGCATCGAGTGGACCGGAAGCTTCACCGGCACGCCGATGAGGTGGGTCGCGTCGAGCGTCGACTGCTGTGCATGCACAGGCACAAGCGCCGCGCTGGCGGTAAGCGTCAGCGCGAGCACAAACATCCTTGACGCCGGGGTCGAGAGGGGCCCGGACATGGTGGTCTCCTGCCTTCTGGTTTGCGCGCCGGCTGCGGTGGGACAGCCGGCGCGCGTTGCTTGCTGCGTTACTGCCTGGGACGAGCCCAGTTCCTGCGGTACTGCCAGCCGTGCTTAGTGGCCGTTGTTCATCGCGGCGATTGCCATGCCGTTGTGCTGCAGGTTGCCGATGCCGCCGGCAATGTTCACGCCGATGTTGCCTTGCGCGCCGGTGAGCGTATTGGCGCCGAGGCTAGCCGTGCCCTGGAACTGGCCGGTTGCCGACATGTTGGCGTTCTGCACGTTGTTATCCGTCGCGACCATTGCAACCGTCGAGGCCGAACCCGGGTTTGCCGTCGTCACCGAGCCGGCGAGGCTGTTGTTCTGCGCGTTGCCGATACCGGATGCGACGTTCACGCCGACGTTGCCCGAGACGTTCGCAAGCGAGCCGTCACCGACCGACGCGTTCAGATTGAAGTTCTTCACGTTCGCGCGGCCACTGGAGCTTTGCGTGTTGAAGATCTGCGCGTTGCCGAAGACGTTGCCCATGTCGACGGAAGCGAGCGCGACATCGTTGCTTTGCGCGTTGTTGATGCCTTCCGCGATGTTCACGCCAAGGTTGCCCGTGACGCCGGTTGCCGCGTTGCTGCCTGTGTTGGCGTCGAGCGTGCCGGCTTGTTGCGTGTTGATGTGCTGCGTGACGTAGCCGGTCGTGTGCTCGTCGACGGTGTTGAGCGTGTCGCTCACGCTATAGCCCCAGCTCTTGGTCGAGCTCGATTGGTGCGACGACTGATGTTCATGCGAATTCGCGCTGGTGCTCGATTCGCTGTACGTATGGGCATACGTGTTGCTTGAGTCCTTCGTCTTGCTGCTCGAGCCGCTCACGCTGGCCGAGAGTGATGCGCTCGCCGTGCCGTCGGCGTAAGCCGTGTTGGCGGTGGTCGAGCTGTTGCTCGTGTTTTTGGCGTTGTTCACATCCCACGCTGCGCCGACGTTCGTCGTGTCGCTGTTGTTATGCGAATTCGTCTTCGTGTGCGACGTGCTTTCCGAGCCGCTGAGGTTCAAGCTTGCCGAGCCATTGTGCGGGTTGCCGCTGTGCGACCACGACGCGTTGGCTGTCAGGCTGCCATTGCCGCTCTGCGACTTCGTGGACGTGTTGTTGCCAACGCTGCTGTAGCTCGTACCGAGAGCCGCGCTGCCCGTATCGCTAAAGGTGCTCGATGTCGTGTGGTCGTGCGTGCTGCCGTTATCGGTCTTGACGTGATAGTCGGCGCTCGCGCTTGCGTCGAGCGACTTGCTGAAGGTCGAACTGCTCGACGAGCTCTTCGTGGTCGATGCATTGACATCATGCGTCCTCGACTGGCTGCTCGACGATGACGACATGCTCGACTCGCTCGAACTCGACGACTTCGTGAACGTGTTGCTGCCCGTGCCCATCACGCTGAAATTCGTGTTGTTGAACGTCGTCGTCACCTTGCCGCTGTTATAGCTTTGCGCTTGCGGAATGAGCGTGCCGCCGCCGGTAGTCTGGTTGTTGTTGATGACGGCGCCAGCGGTGCTCGAAACCGAGACGCAGCCGAACAGCGCGACAAAGCCTTCGATGCCGACGTACTGGGTTACGCCTGTGGCGTTGAACAGATACGCCGAATTAGCCGCGTGAGCGGAACCTACCGCCGACGCGAGAACTGCCGCTGCTATGAGGGTGCGCTTCATGATTTCGCTCCGATACTGAGTGGTCAGTTAAAAAAGAGTGCCCGCCGGGGGACGGAGCACAAAACTGTTTGCCGTAGCGTTACCGGCGCCGGCTGTCTGGTTCACCTGCACGAGGCCCGTCGCATTCCTGAATGCCGCATTGTCGATGCGTACCTCACGAATACCCCCTGCCTGGGCCATTTGCCCCCGACTGCCGTTTTGGGCAGCCGCCGCGGACAATTCCCCGTCCGAGACCGCCACCACACCAATCGCACCACTGCTGATGAGTGCAGTGTTGCGCTGGACATTGCCCACGCCCGCCGACTGATTCACCATCATTGCGCCGTTCGCGTTTGCAAAAGCTCCTGTACCTATCGTCGCGGTCGCGCCCTTGAGCCGCGCCGTGACGGTGGCGAGCTGGTCGTCGCCGTTCACGTTGATCGACACGTTGCCGGTCGTGATCGTCAGCTGGTTGGCCTGGGCGTTGTCGACCCCCGCTGTTTCGTTCACGGTGAGCGCGCCCGTCGTCGAGGTGGCGGCGCCCGGGGCGATGCTTGCCGTCGCTCCGACGCTGACCTGGGCCTGCGCGCCGCTGGCAAAGGCGAGCGCGGCGGCGCAGACGAGCGCGCCGGGAAGCGCCGTGCGCAGCGTGCGCCACGTGCATGGCGTCTGGACAGAACGGCTCATTTCATGCCTCCCATGGCGCCCGAGAGTGGGGCGAGCGCGCCTGTGATCGTCGAGGAAATCGTGCCGCCGAGGCCGCCGCCTACGCCGGCGCTCGCGCCGGGGCCGGCCGCCACGTTCGCGCCGGTCGCGCTGCCCGTGAGAATGCGCGTGAGCGCCTGCACGCCGGCGGTTTGCGCGCTCAAGGCGCCGTTCGCGTTCACGCCACTCGAGCCGTGCGCGTTGGTGAGGTCCGTGTCGGTGACGAGCGTCGCGATCGCCGGGTCGAAGCTGTTCTTGGGGAAGGTCGTGGCGCGCACGAGCACGGGGTCCTGGCTCTTTGGCACGTTGTCGAAGGCGCTGCGCGGCGTGATGTCGCGTTCGACGATGATGTCGCCGGGATTCGTCACCTGCTGGGCGTACACGCCCGCTGTGACGCTCGCGGCCAGGGCGCCGCACAGGGCGGCGGCGGCCTGGATCGAGCGGCGGCTTGCGCCGCGCGTCGAGTTGCGTGCTGTCATTCTGGTCTCCTCCTGGCCGGAGTCGGCGCATGGGCGCCTTGTCCGGTCCATTTGTCCTGGCTTCGCGTTATTCACCGCGAACCGGACACCGCGCCGCAGGCGGCACGGGTGCTATCTCATCGTCACTTTCTCGTGTAGCTTGCGAGGTTGCCCTGCGCGTTCTGCGTGGCGTCGACGGGGATCGGCAGCGGTGCAGGCGGCGCGATTTCGTCCCAGAGCGTCACGTTGTTGTTTCCACGCATCAGTTGTGGCGTGGCCGCAACCATCACCATGCCGACGGCGCCGCCGCGCTGGCGCGAGAGCGTCTGATCGTCGAGTGAGCCGATGCCCGCGAAGGCGCCATCGTTGCCAGAGGCGACAGGGTCGGCCGGCGCCTGCGCGCTGGTGGCCGTGGCGCTGGTCGAGTCCGTGGCGGCGGCGTTTGTATCGTCGGCCGGCGCGCTTACGGCGAGCGTGGCGGGAACGAGTGCCGCAGGTGTTGCAGGAACGACATCCGGGGCGGCGTTCGCGACGCTGACAACCGTGTTTGGCGCGGCTGACGCATCGTCCGGCGCCTGTGCGCGAGCGGCGGGCGAGAGGACGAGGAGGGCGGCCGGTACGAGCATGGCGGCGCATGCGCTGCCGTAGCCGATGACACTGCGCAGGACCTGCTGGATGTTGAGTCGCATGGCGTATCTCCTGGTGCGAGACATTTAGCGAAACGTGTGCCATCGCCCGCAATCCATTGATACGCTTCGAACCGCACTATTCTCTGCAAACTTTGAATGGCGGATATTCGCCAAAATGTTTCAGCGCTGAAACGTGAGGCCGTTTAAACCCATTTGGAATGCCATATGGTTTCAAAGGAGAACGTTTGCGCGCCAGACGCTTAACTATTCAGAGAATGGAAACATCCGTAATTATTTCTGCACTGACAAAATGCCGGGAAACAGGTGGAAACATTTCCATCAGTCCCTTATGCATTCCAATTGCATAAATTCTATCCAAGTGCCATGAGGCTATAGTAAGCTTCAGAAAAAGCCGTAATGCCTAAAAGAAAAAGCCCGCAACTGGGCAAGTTGACACACACGCCACAACTCGGGGATTCACTGTCAGCAAAAGCATGCGCGTTCACTGTTTTTTTGCAGGTACGCGAAAGTCGCTTTTTGCTGCGTGTCTGTACATTCAGGTGCGTGCCGTCATTCCCAAACGATGGTGTTGGCAAGAGGATCTGAATAATGGAACCTGCAACGCGGCAATTGGTGTACGTGACGCGAAAACCGGTCGAAGCGTTGAACGAGCGGTTCCACGAGCGTGGCTGGCAGGTGGAGATCGTCGGCAACGCACGGGACGCGCGGCGGGCGCTTCGCGCAGGTATGCCCGCGGGGGGCTTGCTCGATCTATCAAGCGAATTTCATCTGCATGAAATCGGCTCATTCGAGCCGTGCCTCACGCTGCCCAACGTCGGCTGGGTGGCGGCGACCACGACCGGGCAACTGCAGGACGCAACGCTGCGCCGTCTGGTGCGCGATTACTGTTTCGATTACGTAACGGTCCCCTGGAACGGCGATCGCATCGTCGATTCCGTTGGCCATGCGTATGGCATGGTCTCGCTCGGCGAAGTCGCCTCCAACGACACCACGGGCGGCAGCGAAGGCGAAATGGTCGGCTCGTGCGAGGCGATGCTGGCGCTGTTCCGCTCGATCCGCAAGGTCGCGCTGACCGACGCGCCGGTGTTCATTTCGGGCGAATCCGGTACGGGCAAGGAACTCACGGCGGTGGCGATCCACGAGCGCTCGTCGCGCCGTAGCGCGCCGTTCGTGCCGATCAACTGCGGCGCCATTCCCCCGCACCTGCTGCAGTCCGAGCTGTTCGGCTACGAGCGCGGCGCGTTCACGGGCGCGAGCCAGCGCAAGGTCGGGCGCGTCGAATCGGCCAACGGCGGCACGCTCTTTCTCGACGAAATCGGCGACCTGCCCATGGAAAGCCAGGCGAGCCTGCTGCGCTTCCTGCAGGAAGGCAAGATCGAGCGGCTGGGCGGCCATCAGTCGATTCCGGTGGACGTGCGCATCATCTCGGCCACCCACGTCGACATGCGCGCGGCGATGGTGGAAGGGCGCTTCCGCCAGGACTTGTATCACCGCCTGTGCGTGCTGCAGATCGACGAGCCGCCGCTGCGCGCGCGCGGCAAAGACATCGAACTGCTCGCGCGGCACATGCTCGAGCGCTTCAAGAAGGACGGTAGCCGGCGCCTGCGCGGCTTTTCGCCCGACGCCATCGCGGCGCTGCACAACTACAGCTGGCCCGGCAACGTGCGCGAGCTGATCAACCGCGTGCGGCGCGCCATCGTGATGTCGGAGGGCCGCGCGATCACGGCGCGCGATCTCGAACTCGGCGACTACGTCGAAGTGGTGCCGGTCTCGCTCGCCCAGGCGCGCGAAGCCGCCGAGCGTCAGGCCATCGAACTTGCGCTGCTGCGCCACCGCGGCCGTCTTGGCGACGCCGCCCAGGAGCTTGGCATCTCGCGCGTGACGCTGTACCGGCTCTTGTGTGCGCATGGCATGCGCCACATGGAAAGCGAGCCACTCGCGCCGCATCCGGGCGGGCTGGCGTCGGGCGGTTGAGGCGCGGTGAGGTTGTTCGAGTCTGATTCAGGTTGCTTGAAGCGGCCGGCGCTTTCGTGCGCCGTGCGTTGAGCGCGCGCCGTCGCTTGTGGCGGGTCATTGTCATGGTGTTTCATCTCGCTGCGACTCGTTGCGCCGCGAGCTTTTCCCAGGGCTCTTCGTAGCCCGTCCTGCGGGCGTTTCGCCCTTGTCCCCGTTTCGTGACGGACTCGCGCTTTCGGCGCGGCCGACCCGGGACGCGCGCGCCGGGTAAAATCCTCCTTTTCCATCCTGAATCCGACCCGGGCGCTATGTGCCCGACGAGGGAACCGCGCATGAAACAGTATCTCGAGCTCGTCCGCTCGATTCTCGACACCGGCACCTGGCAGGAAAACCGCACCGGTATCCGCACGATCAGCCAGCCGGGCGCCATGCTGCGCTTCGACCTGCAGGACGGCTTCCCGGCGGTGACGACGAAGAAACTGGCGTTCAAGTCGGCGGTGGGCGAGCTGATCGGATTTTTGCGCGCTTCGCGCAGCGCTGCCGATTTCCGCGCGCTGGGCTGCAAGGTCTGGGACGCCAACGCGAACGAGAACGCCCAGTGGCTAGCCAATCCGTACCGCGAAGGCACGGACGATCTGGGCGACGTGTACGGCGTGCAATGGCGGCGCTGGCCAGCCTACAAGGTGCTCGACGCCCAAGCCGCCGCGCAGCTCGCCGACGCGCAATCGCGCGGCTACGCGCGCGTCGCAGAATTTACCGAGGATGGGCGAGCCAAGGTGCTGCTCTACAAGGCGGTCGACCAGCTGCGTCAGTGCCTCGACACGATCATGAACAACCCGACCGACCGTCGAATTTTGTTTCATGGCTGGAATCCGGCGGTGCTCGAAGAGATCGCGCTGCCGGCTTGCCACTTGCTGTATCAGTTCGTGCCGAACCCGACGAAGCGCGAAATCTCGTTGTGCCTGTATATCCGCAGCAACGACGTGGGCCTCGGCACGCCGTTCAACCTGACCGAAGGCGCGGTGCTGCTGCACCTCGTGGGCCGGCTGACGGGTTATACGCCGCGCTGGTTCACGTACTTCATCGGCGACGCGCACATTTACGAGAATCAACTCGATATGCTCAACGAGCAGTTGCGCCGGGAGCCGTATGCGAGCCCGCGTCTGGCCATTTCCGAGCGCGTGCCCGAGTACGCGAAGACGGGCGTCTATGAGCCGGAGTGGCTCGAAAAGGTCGAGCCGTCGGACTTCTCGCTCGTGGACTACCGCCATCATGAACCGCTCACTGCGCCGATGGCGGTGTGAGGCGCTTGCATTGACGGTAGTGGCGCGATGACAGCGCCATGAAAAAAGCCCGCGAACGGCGACGTTCGCGGGCTTTTGCGTTGCTGGCGCGGCGATCAGCCGTGGTGGCGATCGTCGTGATTGTTGCCGCTTGCGCGCTCTTGCGGGTGAGGCGCGGGTTGCGGTTGCGGACGCGGTTGAGGCTGCGGCTGCGGGCGGGCTTCAGCGTGCTGCTGCGGCTGAGGCTGCGGGCGGGCTTCAGCGTGCTGCTGCGGCTGAGGCTGCGGATGGAACTCCTGGCGCGGTTGGGGCTGTGGCTGCGGACGGGCTTCGGCGCGCGGCTGCGGCTGAGGTTGCGGATGGAACTCCTGGCGCGGCTGGGGCTGCGGCTGCGGACGCGCCTCCGCGTGCTGCTGCGGCTGGGGCTGCGGATGGAACTCCTGACGCGGCTGGGGCTGCGGCTGCGGACGAACCTCAGCGCGCTGTTGCGGCTGCGGCTGAGCTTGCGCCTGCGGATGGACCTCGGGGCGCGCCTCGGGCTGCGGCGCTTGCCGTGCCTCGGCTTGCGGCGCGCGTTGCACCGCGGCGGGCTCGGGCATGCGTTGCTGCGGTTGCGCCTGCGGCTGGCCACGTGCCGCGTCACGCTGCTGTTGCATCGCGACGACGGGCGGTCTGCCTGCCTCGTTGCCGCCCGGCTGGCCACGCGTGGCCATCGGCGCGTGCGGCTGCGTCCATGCTGGCTGATGCGCTTCGCCGCGCGGCGCTGCATTCGCCGCGTTCATGGCGCCCGGACCCGGCTGGCCCGCTGCGGGCGCGCCGCCTTCCGGACGGCCGGCGAACTGCGGCGGGCGCGGCACACCGTGTTCTTGCGCGGCGGGTGCCATGCCCGGCTGGCCATGCTCGGCGCCACGCGGCATGGCGTTGGCGGGCGCGGCGCCCACTTGAGGTGCGCCGCCAGGCATGCCTGGACGGCCAGCCTGCGCCTGCGGGGCAGCCGGCCTGCCGCCCGCGCCGAGCACCGGCGAATGCGGCGGCACGACGCGCACGTTCTGCGCGGGCCACGCGCCATGCGAAGCCGGCGCGAACGGCGAGGAAGGCGCATGCGCCGGCGCCGAGACGCGCACCACGGGCGCACCCGCGCCCGGCACCGCGCCGCCGGTGTGGGCGAAGCGCTGCGCGAGGTTGTCGTGGAACGCAGGCGGTGCGACCGGCGCGCGCGTGGCTACGACCTGGCGCTGGTTGAGCGCTGCGGGCGGCCGGTAGTTGGCGCGGCGCATGTTGGGTCCGAAACTGCCCTGCACTGGCGCGATGCCGGGCGTACCCGGGTTGATCCGCGCATTACGCCATTGCTGCGGATCGACATGCTGCGCGAAGCGCGAGACCGGCTGACCGTGGACGAACGCCGTGGCCGGCACGGCGGTCACAGCGCCCGGCGCGCGATAGTTCACGTAGGTGTTGCGAACGTTGATATTTGTGATGTTGACGTCGCGCCGGTAGTTGTTGACGACGACGGTCTGGTTCACGCGCTGGTAGTAGTTCGGACTCCAGCCGCCCCAGTGCGGATGCCACGGCTCGCCGGGCCCGAGCGCGAACCACGCGACGCCCGCGGCCGCGACGCCGCCCACGGCGAGGTTGACGCCCCAGTCCGTGCCGCCGTCACCGCCGCCTACGAACGCCACCAGCGCCGGCGCATAGACGGGCGGTGCGCTCTCGACGACCGGGCCGGGCACCCAGGCCCACGAATCGTCGACGTACGCCCAGCGGCCGTAGTGGTACGGCGCGAAGCCCCAGGGCGCGTCGTCGACCCACGTCCAGCCCCACGGCGCCTGCCACACCCAATGGCCGTCGTGATACGGCGCCCAGCCGGCGGGCACCGAGTTCGGCGTCCAGACTTCGCCGTACTGCGGATCGCTGCGCCACGTGCCGTTGTTGTCGAGGTCCTGGTAGCCCGGGACGTCACGCGAGACATAGCGCGCCGAGACCGAGCGGTCTTCGGCGGCGTCGCGTGCGAGAGCCCACTGGTCGAAGGTGTCCGGCGGCGGCGCCTGGTCGCTCGCCACCTGCTGCAGGTCGGTGCCGGCAAAGCGGATCTGCTGACCGGCCGTCATCGGCATCTGACCGTTTTCGCCGTACACGGTCACGCTGCCGTTGCGCACGGTCACGGTCGTGCTGCTGCCATCGGGCGCCACATCCACGCGGTAGTCGCCGGGGCTCGTCACGCCGAGCGCGAGGTTCGGCGTGTCGATCTCATACGAGGTGCCGGGCGGGACTTCGCGCACACGCGTCGAGAGCGTGCCTTGCGGCACTTTGAGCTGCGCCGTTTGATCGTCGAGGTTGAGGACGTCGAGGCTCGTCTGCGCGCCGAGGCGCACCGCCGTCGAGCCGATGTGCAGCTCGGAGCGCCCGTTGGCGTCGTTCCAGAGCTGGTCGCCGGTCGTGAGCGGGCGGTTGAGCTGCGCGTACGACCAGTCGCTCGCGCCGGCCGGCTCGGTGGTCACGGCGCCGGCCATGTAGTCGAGCCGCGCCACGCGGCTGGGCGGATCGCCGCCCGTAGCGGTGGGGCTGGCCGCCGCATCGGGGGGCGCCACCTGCGCGAAAACCGCGCTCGTGCCGGCGAGGTTCAGCGCCGCGAGCGCGGCGAGTGCGAACAGCGTGCGGCGGGACGTGCGGCGAAACTGGGTGATCGTAGGTGTGCGCGTTCTCATCTTTGTTCTCCTGTCCATGGGACCGGGCGCTTTGGTGCTGTTGCGCCGATTGCCATCCCATGCAGGGCACTGTATCCGGCAGGCTTGTTTCCATGCTCGCGGATTTGTTAAGGCTTATGCAGCAGATGTAACAGAACGTGTGGCCGCGGGAGAAACACGACCTTTTGCGCGCGAAATCCGCGATTTCGTTGGGTATTTGTCAGTTAATACGGCCTCGCTCGCGCGCTGTGTTATGCGCCGACGAGCGCATCGAATTCGTGTTGTCCTTTAGGCGTGATGCGCAGCACGCGCGGGCGGCTCGTGCGCTCGATCCAGCCGCTGTGCGTCCACGAATCGAGCAGCGCCGCGCCGAGTGCGCCGCCCAGGTGCGGCCTGCGCTCACTCCAGTCGAGGCAGGTACAGGCAAAGCGCCGCCGCCGTGCGCGCAGCGCGGCAACGTCCACGCCCCACGCCGCGAGACGCGCCGCGCCCTCCGGCGTGGCTTCGAGCATGTCGCCGTCGCGCACCAGCAGGCCGCCGTCCACGAGGCGCTCGAACACTTGCACGGCGACTTCGCCGGCCATGTGGTCGTAGCAGGTGCGCGCATGGCGCATCTCCAGCGGCACCGTCCGCGCGGGGCGGGGTGTCGGGCGCTGCGACGCGACGGCATTGGACACATGCGCGACGTTCATGAGCGCCTCGATCGCTGCTGCGATCTCGGGGGTGGCGATCCGGTAGTACCGGTGGCGGCCGCGCACGTCGAGCGCGAGCAGGCCGCCATCGGTCAGGCGCGCGAGGTGGCCGCTCGCCGCCGAAGGCGAGAGGCCCGCGATCATCGTGAGTTCGCCCGCGGGCCGCGCGCTGCCGTCCATGAGCGCCCATAGCATGGCGGCGCGGCCGGGATCGGCGAGCAGCGCGGCAACGCGTGCGAGACCCGGAAAGTGGCTCGATTCGTCGGTGGCGGGCAGGGTCATGGCGGCTCCTTCATGGTTGGCGATGGCGGCGGATTTCACCCACACCGTCACTTTAGCGAAATGGCGCATTCGACGTTTCACTCTGCGATGAAGTGTCGATTGCAACCGCTCGATGAGTGCCGAGTCGCGCGCGGTGGTACGTACTGCGGCGCGCGGGAGCGCCGCGCTAGAATCGTTTATTCACGCTATCGGCTTGCCCTTTATGAAACGTTTCCTGGCTCTTTTCGCCGCCGCCGCGCTCGCCGCCTTGTGCGCCGCCTGTGCAGGCGGTTCCACGCCGCCGTCGAACAGCACGAGCGGCATCACGATGTACGGCACGATCGACGAAGGCGTCACGTTCCATAAGTGAGCGGCCACGCGTGATCCTGTCGTCACCGTCGACTGGCAGGATTTGACGTTACTTTGACCTGACTGCCAATCGCGCGCGTGCGATGATGAGGGCACTTCGTCAGCATCGAGTTCGCCGTCATGCCGTCTGAACCGACTTTCCCTGCCGCTGCACGCCACGTCGTATTTGCCGTCGCGCCCGAGCTTGTGCTGCTCGACGCCTGCGGACCCATCGAAGCATTCTGGCGCGCCGAGCTGGCGATGCGCACGGCCGGCGGCGCGAGCGGCAGTGCAAACGGCGCGCAGCCTTGCGCCTACCGCACGACGCTCGCCTCGGTCGCTGGCGGCGTGCTGCCGACCTTTGCGGGCATGCCCATCGTCACCGAGCGGCTCGACACGCTCGACCCCGCCACGATCGACACGCTGATCGTGCCCGGCGTCCCCGTCGACGACACCACCGTGCTGCAACCCGAACTCGTCGCCTGGATCGCGGCGGCCGCGCCGCATGCACGCCGTGTCGCGTCGGTCTGCACGGGGGCGTTCTATCTCGCCGCGGCGGGCCTGCTCGACGGCCGCCGCGCCGCCACGCACTGGCGTAACGCGTCCCAGCTCGCGCGGCGTTTTCCCCGCGTGGAAGTCGATCCTGAGCCGATCTTCATCCGCGACGAGCGCGGCGGCCGTGTGGTCTGGACGTCGGCGGGCGTGACGGCGGGCATCGATCTCGCGCTCGCGCTGATCGAGGAGGACTGCGGCCACGCGGTCGCGATGCAGGCGGCGCGCCGCCTTGTCGTGTTCATGAAGCGGCCCGGCGGCCAGTCGCAGTTCAGCGAGGCGCTTGCGGCGCAAGCCACCGCGGGCGGGGAGTTCGACGCGCTGCACGGCTGGATGGCCGCCAACCTGCACGGCGCGCTCAGCGTCGAGCGCCTCGCCGAGGAAGCGCGCATGAGCCCGCGCACCTTTGCGCGCCGCTATGTCGACGCGGTGGGGCGCACGCCTGCGCGCACGGTTGCGGCGATGCGCGTGGAGGCCGCTGCGCACGCGCTCGCGCAGTCGCGCCGGCCGCTCAAGCGGATTGCGGCCGATTGCGGTTTCGGCACTGAGCAGAATCTGCGGCGCGCGTTCGAGCGATGCTATGGCGTGCTGCCGCTCGATTACCGGGCGCGATTCGCGGCGAGCTGAATCAATCGCGAATGGGGTTTCGCAAGCGGCTGCGACTGTCTGTCTTATTGCACTCGTATAATCGACGCCTCTATTCCCCACACTACGATACGGGCCGCCGTATGCGGTAATCGCCATGAGCCAAGCCGAGATGAAGACGCCTACCCAGCCGCTGGACCGTTCGGAAACGACGTTCCGGTTCCTCGCCGAGCCGACTTCGGTGAACTTCGGCGGCAAAGTGCACGGCGGTGCGCTGATGAAATGGATCGACGAGACGGCATATGCGTGTGCCGCGGTCTGGTCCGGCCGCTATTGCGTGACGGTGAGCGTGGGCAACATCCGCTTTCGCCGGCCAATTCTCGTCGGCAACATGGTCGAGCTGCGCGCGCGCGTGGTCGCCACGGGCCGCACGTCCATGCACATCCACATCACCGTGCATGCGGGCGACCCGAAGAGCGGCCAGCTGCGCCTCACCACCGACTGCCTGATCGTGTTCGTGGCCGTCGACGAAAACGGCAACCCGATTCCCGTGCCGACGTACGTGCCGGAAACGGACGAGCAAAAGCGCCTCGCGAAATACGCGCTCGACGTGAAGGAAGCGCTCGACGCGATCGTCGAACTCAAGCCCGAGGAGGTGGCGAAAGGGCAGGTTTGATCCGCATGCGCGCCGTTGCGGCCGCATGAAAAAAACGGGCGGCGAAGGTGTGAACCTCGCCGCCCGTTATGCATTTCAGCCCTTCAAACAGGGCTTATTTCTTCGCCTCGCCCACCATCTCGCCGGGCTTCACCCACTCGTCGAACTGCTGCTCGGTCACGTGGCCGAGTGCGAGCGCGGCGGCCTTGAGCGTGGTGCCTTCCTTGTGCGCCTTCTTCGCGATCTGCGCGGCCTTGTCGTAGCCGATGTGCGGATTGAGCGCCGTCACGAGCATGAGCGACTCGTTGAGCAGCGTGTCGATGCGCGAGCGGTTCGGCTCGATCCCCACGGCGCAGTGGTCGTTGAAACTGAGCGCGCCGTCGGCGAGCATGCGGATGGACTGCAGCACGTTGTGCGCGATCATCGGGCGGAACACGTTCAGCTCGAAGTTGCCGCTCGCGCCGCCCATGTTCACGGCCACGTCGTTGCCGAACACCTGACAACAGAGCATCGTCACTGCTTCGGACTGCGTAGGGTTCACCTTGCCCGGCATGATCGAGCTGCCCGGCTCGTTCTCGGGAATCGACAATTCGCCCAGACCGCAGCGCGGGCCGCTGGCGAGCCAGCGGATGTCGTTGGCGATCTTCATGAGGCTCGCGGCCACGGTCTTCAGCGCGCCGTGTGCGAACACGAGCGCGTCGGCGGCGGCCATCACTTCGAACTTGTTGGGCGCAGTGACGAAGGGCACGCCCGTGAGCTTCGCGATGCTTTCCGCAACCTTGTGCGCGAACTGCGGATGCGCGTTCAGGCCGGTGCCCACGGCCGTGCCGCCCTGCGCGAGTTCGTACAGATGCGGCAATGAAGATTCGACGTGCTTGATGCCGTGATCGAGCTGCGCGACGTAGCCCGAGAACTCCTGGCCGAGCGTAAGCGGCGTGGCGTCCTGCAGGTGCGTGCGGCCGATCTTCACGATGTCGGCAAAAGCCTTGGCCTTGGTGTCGAGCGTATCGCGCAGCGTCTTGAGCGCCGGCAGCAAATGCTTGACGATGCCGTAGGCGGCCGCCACGTGCATCGCGGTCGGGAACACGTCGTTGGAGGACTGGCCGCGGTTCACGTCGTCGTTCGGATGCACCTTGCGCGCCTCGCCGCGCTCGCCGCCCAGAATCTCGCTCGCGCGGTTCGCAATCACCTCGTTGAGGTTCATGTTGGTCTGCGTGCCGGAGCCCGTTTGCCACACGGCGAGTGGGAACTCGCCGGGGTGCTTGCCCGCGATGATCTCGTCGGCGGCCTGCATGATCGCTTTCGCTTTGTTCTCGTCGAGCACGCCTAGCGAGAGATTCACTTCGGCGGCGGCGCGCTTGATCGTCGCGAGCGCGGTGATCAGTTCCGGCGACTGCTTTTCGGTGGAGATGCGAAAGTTTTGCAGGGATCGCTGCGTTTGCGCGCCCCAAAGCTGCTGGGCGGGCACGGCGATCTCGCCGAACGTGTCGCGCTCCATGCGGACGTTTTCGTTGCTTGCGGTCATTTGATACTCCGGTGATTGAGGCGGCGCATCCTCGCTCGCGCGAGGGCGCCGCTTTCGTGACGGGTTCGGATCCGCGTGGTGGCTGGGCGGCGGCGCTGTGCTGGCGCGGCCGCTGCGAAGGCGCGACGCTCATGGCGATGAAGGCGGCTTCGCGGCTGGCTCGACGGCGGACGTTACAACGTAAATCAAGCGATCTTGCGCGGGCGACAGCCAGGTCGTGCTCACAGTCGCTTCACGACCGGTTCACAGCTGGCTGTCGACCGGCAACAGCAAGAATAGCCCGGTTAGGACATTTCTGTAGAAACCCGCACCAGGGTCGAGGTTGTAGGTGCGGATCATGCCGTTTTCCTCGTCGGTCCAGACGAGCGGCGAGTTGACCGTCGTGCCCTGGAGCTGCGCCAGTTGCGCGGGCGTTGCGAGCGTCACGTGGTAGCTCACCTGCGGCGAGATCGCACGCTTGAACAGGTCGGCCACTTCGTGCGCGATCGGTGGGCTCTCCACGGTCAGCGCAAGCTCGGTGTTCAGACGCGCGGAGCGCGGGTCGAGATTGAGCGAGCCGATCACGAGCGTTCTGTCGTCGATCACGTAGGCCTTGGCGTGCAGGCTCGCGCGCGAGCGCGAACCGACCACGCCGAAGCGCCGCTGGTCGGCGTGCTCGGGCTGCAGCGGCTTGAACTCGTAAAGCTCGGCGCCGGCCTCGAGCAGCGGCACGCGGTAAGGGCTGTAGCCGGCCTGCACCGCAACGGCGTCGGTGGCGGCGAGCGAATTGGTGAGGATCGCCACGCGCACGCCGTGCGCAGTGAGCGTGCGGATGGTCTGTACGCCCGTGTCGTGCGGCACGAAGTACGGCGAGAACACCAGCACGCTGCTATGCGCCTGATGGATGCGGTCGAGCAGCGAGCGCATGGCGTCGCCCAATTCGCCTTTCTCGCTGCCCGCGATCTTGCCTGGCGAGTCGGCCACGAACGCCCATTTCGCCCAGACGAGCCCGAGCGTATTGCCCGTGATTTGCTGCGCGAGCGGCGTGGCGTTGAGCGGTTTGGCGTTGTAAGGCTCGGCGCTTTCGCGCCAGTGCTTGCGCAGGTCGTCGCGCGCGGTGTCGAGATCGTGCGCGTCGAACTTCTGATGATTGAGCACGCTCAAGGGGTACGAGATCGAGCTGTTCCAGTACTCGTCGAAGCTTGCCGAAACGCTTTGCGCGACCGGCCCGGCCGTGAGCACGTCGAGGTCGCGGAAGTCGAGCGTCGGGCTGGCGTTGAAGTACTCGTCGCCGAGATTGCGCCCGCCGACGATCGCCATTTCGTTGTCGACGATCGTCGCCTTGTTGTGCATGCGCCGCGTGAACTGGTCGACGTTCGAGAAGAAGTTGCGCGTGCGCAGGTACATCGACTCGCTCGTGCTGCCGTACGGGTTGAACACGCGGATCTGGATGTTCGGATGGCTGTTGAGCGCGGCCATCAGCTGGTCGATGTCGTGAAAATTCAGGTCGTCGACCAGCATGCGCACGCGCACGCCGCGATCGGCCGCATAGAGCGCCGAGCCTAGCAGCAGCTTGCCGGTGGTGTCCTCGTTGGCGATGTAGTACTGCATGTCGAGCGTTTTCGTCGCCGCGCGCGCGAGTGCGACGCGCATCTGCAGCGAGTCCGGCCCGGTGGCGAGCAGGCGAAAGCCCGATTCGCCCGGGTGCGCGGCTTCGGGCGCGGCGAGCGCGGCGCCAAGCGGCGTGGCGCTGGCCTGCGTGGCCGGCAGCGCCGCGCTCGTCTCGCGCGGGTAGTCGGTGGCGGGCGGGCGCGTTGCGCAGCCGGCGACCAGCGCGAGGCAAACGAGCGCAAAGCGGGCATACGGCGCAACCGTGGGCGCGCACGGCGAGGCGCCAGGCTTCGTCATGCGTCGCGTCGCGGCTGCGGTTGGGGCGGGATGCGCGGGCAAGCGGATTCTCCATGGCGGCACGCCGCATGATGGTTCGTTTTCATTGCACGACTTCACAAAAATTCTACGGGAAGCGGCCTACTGGTCCTGCGGCGGCGAGCAAGTCCCTTGAGCAATTCTTGGGCCGCATGCAACTGACGTTTCAGCGCGGCCGGAAACGTTCGTGGGGCTTGCGGCGCGACACTGCGCGCATCTCGAACGAACGGAGCGCGCAATGAGAGCAGAAACCCGCGTGGTGATGCACGCAGACTTCAAGGACGCGTTGGCGCTGTGGGTGCCGTGTGACGCTTGCCGCACGATTCGCGTGGCGCAGGGCGGCGTGGTGATGGCGCTCGAGGGCCGCGTCTGGATGACGGTCGAAGGCGATACCGAAGACTACTGGCTCGAACCGGGCGAAGCACTGCCGCTTGCGCCTGGTGAGCGGGCGCGCATCAGTGGATGGCGGGAGGGGGTGCGCTTTGAAGTGCGCTGCGAGGGCGAGCTTCTGGCACAGCCGCGCGAATGGCGCTTCGCGAGGCTGCGAGCATGGCTGCAGGTGAGGCTAACGCGGCGTGCGCCCCGCAGGCTGGCGGGGGCGCGAGACCGCGCACCGCAGGAGCGTGTGGCGTAAGCGTCGGAACGCTGGCCCGGCGCTTGACCACCGTATCGATCAACCGCGCTCGGGCGACGCGTTCGCGGCGCTTTGCGCATTGCGCGTGCTGCCGCGCGCCGGCTTGCCGGCCCAGTAACCCGCGAGCACGGAGCCCGAGAGGTTGTGCCACACCGAGAACAGCGCGCCCGGCAGGGCCGCGAGCGGCGAGAAGTAGAGCTTGCCGAGCGTCGCGGCGAGCCCCGAGTTCTGCATGCCCACTTCGATGGCGAGCGTACGGCACACCGACTCGTCGAAGCCGAGCAGGCGCCCGCCCCAGTAGCCGCCAAGCAGCCCGATGCCGTTGTGCAGCACCACGCCGAGCGCGACGAGCGGGCCGACCGTGGCGATGCTCGCATGCGTGCCGCCCACCACGGCGGCGATGATCGCGAGGATCGACACCATGGAGACAAGCGGCAGCACAGGCTCGACGCGGCGCACGAGGCCGCCTGCGAGCCGGTTGACGACGAGGCCGATGGCGATCGGCAGGCCGACGATCTGCAGGATGCTCATGAGCATGCCGCGCACGTCGACGACGATCGACGCATCGACGTAAAGACGCGTGAGCAGCGGCGTCGCGAACACGCCCACCAGGGTGGAAAGCGCGCTGATCGTCACCGACAGCGCGACGTCGCCGCGCGCGAGATAGATCATCACGTTGGACGCCGTGCCGCTCGCGACGCTGCCGACGAGCACCATGCCTGCCGTGAGATCGGGCGGCATGTGCAGCACCTTGGCGATCGCCCAGGCGGCGAGCGGCATGACGAGGTAATGCAGCAAGATGCCTGCCGCGACCGGCGCGGGCCGCGTGAAGACGCGCTGGAAGTCGGCGAACGAGAGCGTGACGCCCATCGACAGCATGATGATCATCAGGAGCGTCGTGACGTGCGGCGCTATCGGCGCGACGAGGCCCGGATCGAAGTAAGCCAGCAATGAGACGAGGACGGCCCAGAGCGGAAAGAGTCGGGTAATCGGGGCAAGCATGAAAGGGTGGTCCGTGAGTGGATTCGTTATATGTCGTGGCGCGGGACGCTTCAGCGGCACGCGCGCTGGGCGTGTGCGCTTGCATGGCGCGCTGTTGCGTCGCGTGTTTGTTTCGCGCTTTGCGTCGGATCGTGGCGGGGTGTCGATGCGTGCGACCTGAGCGCTCCGCGCGCGGCAAGCGTAGCCGGGGTGGCCGGCGGCGCTCGCGGGGCGCGGCTGTCTCCAAACTGTTCTTGCCCTCGTGGGACGGACGCCGCGTGCGGCGCCAGGCGCGTATTTTACCCGGTCGCGCCGGTACGGCCTGGCCGGTTAAGTGAACGCTTCAACCAACGCGGCTTGTGGCGGCAGCGTGAGCCTGCGCGCGCCGGCTCATACGGTGAAAGCGCCACGTCATGAGCACGGCGACCGTGGTGAGCCCGGCGGCGAGCCCCCACCAGAGCCCGAGTGCGCCGAGCCCGAAGTGGAACGCGAGCACGTAGCCGAGCGGAAAGCCGATGCCCCAGTAGCCGAGCGTGGCCGCGAGCATCGGCACGCGCGTGTCTTTCAGGCCGCGCAGGCAGCCCGAACCGACGGTCTGCGCGCCGTCGACGATCTGGAAAATCGCCGCGACGCCGAGCAGCGTGGCCGCGAGCGAGACCGTGTGCGCGTTGGCCGGGTCGTCGAGGTGCAGGTAGAGCCCGACGATCCAGTGCGGCGCGAGCACCATCACGAGCGCCGACAGCGACATGAAGCCAACGCCGAGCCCGAGCGCGACGAAGCCCGCATGGCGCGCCGCGCGCGGCACGCCCGCGCCCGACCAGTACCCCACGCGCACGTTGGCCGCCTGACCGATCGCGAGCGGCACCATGAAGGTGACGGAGGCCACGTTCAAGGCGATCTGGTGCGCCGCGAGCGGCGTTGCGCCGAGCAGGCCCGCGAGCAGGCCGGTGGCGAGAAAGAGCGTCGCCTCGACCGCATAGGTGATCGCAACCGGCCAGCCAATGGTGAAGAGTTCGCCCATCAGCGGCGCCGTCGGCCGGCGCGCAACGACGAAATGCTGGTGCGAAGGCCGCAGGTGCAGCAGCGCCATCAGCACGAACGCGGTGAGCCACACGGTGATCGTGGTGGCCACCGCCGAGCCGAGAAAGCCCAGGCGCGGCAGGCTCCACGCACCGTGGATCAGCCCGTAGTTGAGAAAGCCGTTGATGAACACGCACGCGATCGACACCCACAGCAGGCGCCGCGCCGCGCCGATGGCGGGCAGGAACGAGCGCATGAGCCCCACGCCGATCAGGCTCGCGGGCGCGCCCCAGCGCAGCACGGCCGTGTACTCGCCGATGTGATGCGCGAGCAGCGTGGGCTCGCCGAGCGCGCGCAGGATCGGCTCGGCGAAGGAGAGCAGCGCGAACGCCGGCACAGAGAGCAGCAGGGAGAGCGCGAAGCCGGTCCAGTAGATGTGCGGCACGTGGCTTTCGTTGTCGGCGCCGCGCGCCTGCGCGACGCTCACGCTGACCGAGGTCAGCACGCCTTGCAGCACGGTCACCACCACGAAGAACATGTTCGCGCCAAGTCCGCCCGCGGCGAGCGCATCGGCGCCGAGCGAGCCTAGCAGGACCGTGTCGGTCACGCTCATCGCCATCTGCGAGAGCTGGGCGATCGCAAGCGGGCCGGCGAGGCGGGCGGTGTCGGCGGCGTGGCCGCGCAGCGTGGGCGGCGCCGAAACGGCGCGGCGGGAAAGCGTGGTTCGAGTCATGAAAAACAAGCGGCGCGATATAAGCGCGCCGCGCGGCAGGGTTCGTCTGTCGAAACTGAAAGCTTATTGCGAGACAGCGACCTTGTCGATCCAGATGCTCAAATCTGGTGCATAGCTGGCGCCTGCGGGCAAGTTTCGGGGCGGTTCACTCGTGCGCCTTGACGGCAATGCGCGTGTCGCCCAGCAGCACGGCCTGGCCCGCGCGGATCTTGCACGTCTTGCGCAGCTCGACTTCGCCGTCCACCTTCACCGCGCCCGAGGCAACGATCTGTTTGGCCGAGCCGCCGCTGTCGGCGAGTCCGGTGATCTTCAGGAGGTTGTGCAGTTCGACGTAGTCGCCGGTCAGCGTGAAATCGAGGTTGGGCATGGCGGATTGGAATTTCAAAGGCGTGCGGCAAGCGCGCGAAGGGTGAGCATCATAAGCGATGGCGGCTTTGCCGCGGCGGCTGTCACATCTCGGGGCCAGATGTTATGAATTCGTCAGAAAATGAAACGTTGAGTAACGTTGCGGGACCCCACGGCGATCTTCATACCAAAATGGTTTCACCCGGATCGACAGCGCCGCTCAGATTTCCCTTGAACGGCTCCGTCGAGCGGGGGCGCGGCTCTGGCGGGCTTGCCCGCTGCGAACGCGCCTTCGGAACCACTGCAAGGAGGATACGCCATGACCCAGATTCGCAAGCTGCTCACTGTTACCGCCGCTTTTGCCACCGTGACGACTGCCGCCGTATTCGCGCAAGGTGCGTATGCACAAAACGCGGCACAAAACGCGACCCAGGGCGCGACGCAGGCCGGCGAAGCCCCAACGATGGCGCCGCGTGCCGCGCCTGGTCAAATGCCGGGCCAGATGACTGGTCACGTACCGAGCCAGGCGCCGGCGGCCGCCGGGATCGCGCAACCCGCGCCCGCCCCGCAAGCGCTGACTGCTCCGCAATCCGCTGACCCGCTGGTGCAAAAGCGCAACGCCAACGCCGCCGCGAACGCGGAATACCGCAGCGCGAAGAAGTCGGCGAACGCCGAGTACAGCGACGCGAAGAAGCAGGCGAAGTCGCAGTACAAGGCGCAGGTGAAGGACGCGAAGATCAACCACAAGGCCGACCGTCAGGCCAACGATTCGGAAATGAAGGATCAGATGAACGGCACGTCGGCCCAGCAGCAGGGCGGCCAATCGGAATAACGCGCTAACGCGCGGCTGGTGCAGGCGGCGTCCGTGTACTGGGCGCTGACCTTGTTCGCACACCGAGAGCGGCGGCGTCGGGCAACGGACGCCGCCGCTTCGCTTCATGATGCTCGAAACGCGCCGCGGCGTTGTCGTTAAATCCCGCCAGATCGCCATGGAATCAGGCGCTTGCGGATGCGGGGTGTATGGATATACAGTATGCGTCGCCTCTTTCCGATTCGCCACGTCCATCGTCCCAGCGCCCGCCGTGTCCACAGTTTCCGTTGCCGATTCTTCTGTCTCCAACGCCAGCCAGGCGCGTGCCGACGCAGCCACTGCCGTTTCTTCGTGGCTCGCGAAACTCAACGACGCGCAGCGCGAGGCCGTCGAGCACGGCGGCGAAGCGGGCTACGCGCCGGGCTCGGCGCTGCCGGGCCCGCTGCTCGTGATCGCAGGGGCCGGGTCGGGCAAGACCAATACGCTCGCTCACCGCGTCGCGCATCTGATCGCGGGTGGCGCCGACCCTCACCGCATCCTGCTGCTTACGTTCTCGCGGCGCGCCGCGCAGGAAATGACGCGGCGCGTGGCGCGCATCGCCGCCAGCGCGCCCGGCGCGGCCGCAGTGCTCGCACAAGGGCTTGGCTGGGCGGGCACTTTTCACGGCGTGGGCGCACGGTTGTTGCGCGAGTACGCGGATCACATCGGCCTTTCGCCGGCGTTCACGATCAACGACCGCGAAGATTCCGCCGATCTCATGAACCTCGTGCGCCACGAACTCGGATTCTCGGCGAAGGAAAAGCGCTTCCCCTCGAAGTCGACGTGCCTTGCGATCTACTCGCGCGCGGTCAACACGGGCGACTCGCTCGCCAGCGTGCTCAATCGGTCGTTCTCGTGGTGCCTCGAATGGGAGCCGCAACTGCGCGCGCTGTTCGCGGCCTACGTGGACGCCAAGCAAAAGCAGAACGTCCTCGACTATGACGACCTGCTGCTCTACTGGGCGCACATGGCCGCGGAGCCGGCGATTGCCGCCGATCTTGCGGGCCGCTTCGACCACATCCTCGTCGACGAATACCAGGACACCAACCGCCTGCAGGCCTCGATCCTGCTCGCGCTCAAGCCCGACGGCCGCGGCCTGACCGTGGTCGGCGACGACGCCCAGGCGATCTATTCGTTTCGCGGCGCGACGGTGCGCAACATTCTCGACTTTCCGGCGCAGTTCGATCCGCCCGCGCGCCAGGTGACGCTCGAGCGCAACTACCGCTCGACGGCGCCGATCCTCGCCGCTTCGAACGCCGTGATCGACGCCGCCGCCGAGCGCTTCACCAAGAACCTGTGGACCGATCGCCCCTCGCAGCAGCGCCCGCGCCTCGTCACGGTGGCTGACGAGGCGACTCAGGCGCGCTACGTCGTCGAGCAGATTCTCGAGGCGCGTGAAGCGGGCATGAAGCTCAAGCAGCAGGCCGTGCTGTTTCGCGCGGCGCACCACAGCGCCACGCTCGAAATCGAACTGGCGCGGCGCAATATCCCGTTCGTGAAGTTTGGCGGCCTGCGTTTTCTCGACGCCGCGCACGTGAAGGACGTGCTGGCGGTGTTGCGCTGGGCCGAGAATCCGCTCGATCGCGTGGCGGGCTTTCGCGTGACGCAATTGCTGCCGGGCGTGGGGCCCGCCAACGCCGCGCGCCTGCTCGACCAGGTGGCCGCGTGCACGGGCGCGTATCGCGCCGCCGAGGCGCTCGCGGCCTTCGCGCCGCCGCCGCGCGCGGCTGAGGACTGGCCGGCGTTCGCGTCGCTCATCGACAGTCTCTCCATGCGCGCCACACCGTGGCCCGCCGAATTCGAGCGCGTGCGGCGCTGGTACGAGCCGCATCTCGAGCGCAATCACGAGGACGCCCAGGTGCGTCTGGCCGATTTGCTGCAAATGGAGAGCATTGCGAGCACTTACGCCTCGCGCGAGCGCTTTCTCACCGAACTCACGCTCGATCCGCCGGACGCCACGAGCGCCGAATCCGCCGATCCGCTGCTCGACGAGGACTATCTGATCCTCTCGACGATCCATTCGGCGAAAGGGCAGGAGTGGCGCAACGTGTTCGTGCTCAATGGCGTGGACGGCTGCATTCCGTCCGATCTCGGCGCGGGCAGCGACGAGGAGCTGGAGGAGGAGCGGCGGCTGCTCTATGTGGCGATGACGCGCGCGAAAGAGGATCTGCACATCGTCGTGCCGCAGCGCTTTTACGTGCACAACCAGGTGGCGTCGGGCGACCGGCACGTATGGGCCTCGCGCACGCGCTTCATCGCCGCGCCCATGCTGCCGCTATTCGAGTCGCGCGCATGGCCGCCCGCGCCCGTGGCGGGCGCGCCGAGCGCGGCGGGACTCGCCGCCGCCGCGCATGCGAAGGTCGAGATCGCCGCGAAACTCAGGAAGATGTGGGACTAATGAGCGCGCCTGGCGGGGCGTTCTCAGCGAGGCGCGTCTAGCGCCCCTGTTCGCGCGCGGTGCCACGCTGCGGCGGCATGAAGAAGTTGCGCAGCCACGCGGCGAAGCGCGTGAAGACGTCGTCGGGCTCCTCGACGAAAATCTCGGGCTTGAGCAAGCGCAGATATTCCATGATCTGTTGCGCTTCCTGCTTCTGGAACACGCCATGCGTGACGCCGAGCCTCAAGAGCCCGCGCAGTTCACCCAGGCGCTCGCGCGCCAGGCTGCCGCTAGCCTGCTCGCAGCCGATCTTCGCTTCGTACACCCGCTGACGCAGCGACTCGGTGAGCCGCCACGCGGGCGTCTGCATCGTCTCTTCGAGCGTCTGGATGTCCTGCACGCCCGATTTGATCTGCGCAGCCAGCGGATCGATCAGCGCTTCTTCGCCTTGGGCTTCGCTCACGATGGCGGCCGCCCAGTCGCGGCACTGCTTCGAGAGTTCGTCCGGTGTCCACTCGGGCCGCGACGCAAAGCCGAAACCGAATTCGCCCGCCTGACGCATCAGGATCGAGACGACCTCGGGGAACTCCTTGTCGAGCGTGCGCTTGGCCCATGCGTACTGGCCGCCTTGCAGGAGCCGCTGGACAGCGTGCTCCGTGAGCGGCGTCATGTTGTCGAGCAGCTTCGCACGCAGGTAGTCCTCGAATTCCGGCGTGGCGAACTGCGGGTCGAGTTTGAGCGAGACGCGCAGGAACGCGTCGAAATCCTTGCGCAGCGACGCAAGCGTTTCATCCTTCAGGTTAAGGGTGATATGCCCCATTGTGGTTGCCCCGGTGTAATCCTTATCGCTTCTCGCGTGCTCTCGCCGTTCGAGCAGTGGCCTGCCAGAGCAGGCCTTGACGGGTTTAACGGCGCGCCGGGGTGAAACTTGAGCGTAAGGGGCGAGGGGACGCTCTAGCGCAGCACGACGCCTTGCCAGAGGAAGAACACGCCGAGCCCGACCGCGATGGTGAGGAGCGGCCGCTTCGTGAGCGCGCTGACAACAATGGCCGCGAGCGCGCCGACGAGCTGCGGGTTGCGCCAGGTCAGCTCGGCGCCCTGGCCGTGGGGCGAGACCGCCATCGGCACGATGATGGCCGTGAGTACGGTAACGGGCACGAAGCCGAGCGCGGTGCGCACGAGCGGCGGGAACACGAGCCGGTCGCCGAGCACGAACACCGCCGTGCGAATGACGAGGGTGATGAGGGCCATGCCGAGAATCAGGACGACGTAGTTCATTGCCCGGCTCCTGCGGTGCGTTGGACGTTGGTGGGCTTGCGGGCGGAGTCGCTTGCGGCGCGGACGCCGCGCGAGGAACCCGGGCGCGAGAGGACGACGCCCACGACCACGCCTGCGAGCACGGCGCCGAGCAGCCCGAGCTTGTACGGCCAGCCCTGCCAGAAAAAGGCGAGCGCGCCCGCGGTCGCGGCAGCGGCGAGGTAGCGCACGGCAACCAACTGTGGCACGACGATGGCGATGAAGGTCGCGACCATCGCGAAGTCGAGGCCGAGCGACTGCAGGCCCGGAAACGCCGCGCCGAACAGCAGGCCGGCCGCGGTCCAGAGCTGCCAGTTCAGGTACATCGAGACGCCCGAACCGAGGAAATGCCACGGCGAGACGTCGTCGCCGGGCGGATGGCGGCGGAAATGCGCCCACGCGACCGCGAAGACCTCGTCGGTGAGCAGGCCGCCGAGCACGAGACGCCAGCGCAGCGGCAGATGCGAGACATAGGGCGCGAGCGTTGCGCTGTAGAGCACGTGCCGCAGGTTCACGATGAACGTGGTGGCAAGAATGACAGCGAAGCTCGCGTGCGAGGCGATCAGCCCGAGCGCGATGAACTGCGCGGAGCCGGCGAACACGGCGAGCGACATGAACTGGCCGTGCCAGAGCGAAAGCGGGCCCGAGGTGACGAGCGTGCCGAAGATCACGCCGAACGGCGCGGCGCCGATCATCATGGGGATCGTGTCGCGCGCGCCGGCGATGAATTCGGTGAAGCGGTTGGGATGCGTGGTCAAACTGTCCTCCTGATACAAGGGGACAGCATAACGGCCGCCCGTGCGGGTGGCTTGTACGTTCTTGCGGCGCGAGGCGGGCTTGCGCCTTCAGAACGACTGCCAGCGCCCCGGCGGCACGCCGAACATACGCCGGAAGTGCCGTGTGAAATGGCTCTGGTCGGTGAAGCCGCTCGCCGCGGCGACGTCGGCCACCGAGGCGCCTTCGCGCAACGGGCCGAGCGCGCGTTGCAGGCGCAACTGCGTGCGCCAGGCGTGCGGCGGCAGCCCGGTCGCCTGCGTGAAGAGCCGCGTGGCGTGAAAGGGCGAGAGGCCGACTGCGTGGGCGAGATCGGCCACGCGCAACGGCATGGCGAGATCGGCGGCGAGGAGCGCCTTCATCGTTTCCACACGCGGATCGTTCGGGCCGTGCCTGAGCGCCGCCTCGCGCGTGCGGCCGTAGCGCGTGAGCAGCGTCGAGAGCGCGTCGAGCAGTGCACCTTCTACGGCGAGCAGATCGGAGCGCTGCGCATCGGAAGCGGTGGGAAGCGCCGCCAAGCCGGCGCTCGTGCTGGATTGAGCTGCGGCGCGCCGCCAGTCGGCGTCGGCTTCGAGCAGACGGTGTGCGCGCGAGAGCCGATGCGCGAGATCGAGATCGTGGATCACCTCCGTGTCGAACCACGGCAGCGGCTGCGCGCGCCCCGCGATTTCGCCGGCGAGATCGTGCAGGAAGTCGATCGGCACGTACATCACCCGATAGCTCCAGCCTTCCTCGGCGGCGCGCGAGCCCGTGTGCAGCTCGCCGGGATTGATGACCGGCACGCTGCCCGTTTCGGCGACGTGCTGCGCGCCGCGATAGCGATAGCATTCGGCGCCGCCCTCGATTACGGGGATCGTGTACGCCTCGTGCCAGTGGGGCGCGAACGTATGTTCGTTGTATTCGGCCGTGACGAGATCCGCGCCGGGCAGAAGCGGCGTGCGCCAGTAGCGGGCGGAATCTCGAAAACGGGAATCGGTCATGGTGAGGGATCCGGCTCAGATCCCCAGTTTAGCGCAGCGGAATCGTCGTGCCCGCCGGCACCGGTACGGCCGTGACGCTGTTCTTGGCGCTGCCGCTCACCACCCGGTCGCTGTAGGTCAGATACACGAGCGCGTTGCGCTTCGCGTCGACCACGCGCACGACGTGCAACGTCTTGAACAGGAACGACATGCGCTCGTTGAAGACGTCGTCTTGCTGCTTGAGCGGGCCTGTGAACGAGATCGGCCCGACCTGCCGGCACGCGATCGACGCCTCGGTCGGATCTTCCGCAATGCCGAGCGTGCCCTTCACGCCGCCCGTGCGCGCGCGGGAGACATAGCAGGTGACGCCTTGCACCTGCGGATCGTCGTAGGCTTCGACGACGACTTTGTCGGAACCGGTCACGCGGAAGTTGGTGTTCACGCTGCCGATCTGTTCGGCGTGGGCAGCGGCCGAGGCGACGAGGCTCGCGCCGGCGAGGAGGGCGGTGAGGCGGTCGGATTTCATGCGGATTCCCGAAGATGACGAATCGACATTATCGGGGAGGGAGGGGAGTGTCAGGGTGAGACTGCGAAGACATTCGGCTGCACTGACGACGCAGCCTCGCTGTATGCACAACACGCGCAGCAAAAGAAAAAGGGGTTGCGTGCAAACACGCAACCCCTCGATATTTTGGCTCCCCGACCTGGGCTCGAACCAGGGACCTACGGATTAACAGTCCGGCGCTCTACCGACTGAGCTATCGGGGAACAGCAATACAGCTACAACTCTTTACGTCATAAAAAAGCCCGTTGTGATTAACGGGCTTTTGCGAATCTTGGCTCCCCGACCTGGGCTCGAACCAGGGACCTACGGATTAACAGTCCGGCGCTCTACCGACTGAGCTATCGGGGATCAACAAAAGCAGAGAACGAGATTCTATGGGGTATGGCTAGACCTGTCAATACCCCGTCGCTATCTCTTTAAGGGCAATCCGCGATCAGCGTGCGATTAACGTGCAATCAGCGTGCGAGCAGCGCGAGCTTGTCCTTCACGTCCTTGAATTCGTCGGCTTCCGGCAGCGGGGCCTTGGTCTTGGTGATGCTCGGCCAGTTCTTGGCGAGGTCGGCATTCAGCTCGATGAACGATTGCTGGTCGCCAGGCACGTCTTCCTCGGCGTAGATGGCGTTCACCGGGCATTCCGCAACGCACACGGCGCAGTCGATGCACTCGTCCGGGTCGATCGCGAGGAAGTTGGGACCTTCGCGAAAGCAGTCCACCGGGCACACATCGACGCAGTCGGTATAGCGGCACTTGATGCAGCTTTCGGTCACAACGTGAGTCATTCAGGCAGCTCCTGCAAGCTTTTTGTATCGGGGGATGGCGGTTCGCCAAAGGCGCTATTGTAACTGATGAGGAATTACCCCAACCACGGGCCCGTAACCGTCCTTATATCGTTTCGTGATTAGTTTATATGATGGGGTGATCCGCACCGTTTTACCCCTTGCGAACAAGGGGACGTGCCGGCGGGCACGCGGGGCGCGCAGGCATTCGGGTAACATGGGCGCACCGCTGGCGCTCGCCGCCCGGAGCCGCTGCGAGGCATCTGCCGCGCAGCGAGTCCGGTTCCCGCTTCGCGGGCGCTATCCGATTGCAGTCCGGCTGGCCCATCATGATCATTACTTCGCTGCTCGATACCGATCTGTACAAATTCACGATGATGCAGGTGGTGCTGCATCATTTCCCCGCGGCCAATGTGGAATACCGTTTCCGCTGCCGCACGCCGAACGTCGATCTCGTGCCCTACATCGACGAGATCCGCAGCGAGATCCAGAAGCTCTGCAGGCTGCGCTTCGCCGAGCCCGAGCTCGAGTATCTGCGCAAGATGCGCTTCATCAAGGGCGACTTCATCGACTTTCTCGCGCTCTTTCACCTCAACGAAAAGTACATCTCGATCACGCCGTCGCCCAAGGGCAACGGCGAAATCGACATCGAGATCAAGGGGCCGTGGCTGCACACGATCCTTTTCGAGATCCCGGTGCTCGCCATCGTCAACGAGGTGTATTTCCGCAACACGCAGCATCATCCGCAGTATGAGGAGGGGCGCGAGCGCCTGCGCCACAAGATCGAATTGCTCGGCGCGAAGCCTGAATTCGCCGACTGCAAGATCGCCGACTACGGCACGCGCCGCCGTTTCTCGAAGCGCTGGCACGAAGAAGTCATCCTCACGCTCAAGGACGATCTCGGCGAGCAGTTCACCGGCACGAGCAACGTCTACTACGCGATGAAGCACAACCTCACGCCGCTCGGCACGATGGCGCACGAGTACCTGCAGGCGTGTCAGGCGCTCGGACCGCGCCTGCGCGACTCGCAAATCTATGGCTTCGAGATGTGGGCGAAGGAGTATCGCGGCGACCTCGGCATCGCGCTCTCGGACGTCTACGGCATGCAGGCCTTCCTGCGCGACTTCGACATGTATTTCTGCAAGCTCTTCGACGGCGCGCGGCACGATTCTGGCGATCCGTTCGAGTGGGGCGAGCGCCTGCTCAAGCACTACGAGGACAACCGCTGCGACCCGCGCACGAAGACAATGATCTTCTCGGACGCGCTCGACATTCCCAAGGTGCTGCGCCTGTACGAGCGTTTCGGCGACCGCTGCCGCCTCGCGTTCGGCGTGGGCACGAATCTCACCAACGACCTCGGCTATCAGCCGCTGCAGATCGTCATCAAGATGGTTCGCTGCAACGGCCAGCCTGTTGCCAAGCTCTCCGATTCGCCGGGCAAGAACATGTGCGACGACAAGGCGTATCTCGCCTATCTGCGCCAGGTGTTCGGCATCGAGCAGCCCGTGGAAGAGGAGTGCGCGGGCAAATAGGCGCGTAAAGAAGCGCACACGGAACCCGTCAATCACAAGGCGACGCCCCGGTATAATCGGCGCGTCGCTTTTCTTCATTTGACGAGGACGTTCATGGACACGACGGCCGCCCGCCGCAGCATACTCGCGCGCATTCGCGCGGCGCAGGGACGCGAGGCTACGCCCGCGGCGCACGAACGCGAAGCCGTGGCCGACTACCTCGCGCAGCATCCCGAAGGTCCGCGTCCGCCGCTCGAAGGCGACCTCGTTGCGCGCTTCGTTGGCGAGGCGCGCAAGATGTCGAGCACCGTCGACGAAGTCCAGCAGATGGCCGACGTGCCCGCCGCCGCGCAACGTTATCTCGCCGAGCGCAGCCTGCCGATGCAGGCTGTCGCGTGGCAAACGCTCGAAACCTTCGACTGGGCCGGCGCGGGTCTCGCGGTTCAATTCCGCAAGCCGGAAGACCGCGATCTCGTCGGCCTCACAGGGTGTTTTTGCGCCACGGCCGAAACTGGCACGCTGGTGCTGCTCTCCAGCCCGCAAACCTGGGCCTCGGGCGCGCTGTTGCCCGAAACGCACATCGCTGTCGTGCCCGCTTCGCGCATCGTCGCGGGCCACGAGGACGCCTTCGCGCTCATGCGCGCCGAGCGCGGAGAACTGCCGCGTGCGGTCAATTTCGTTTCGGGGCCCTCGCGCACCGGCGACATCGAGCAGACCATCATTCTTGGCGCGCACGGGCCGTATCGCGTGCATGTGATCGTCGTGCATGGCGCGTAAGCGCAACGCGGCGAGCGCCTGCGCGGGAGCGCTCTTCGCTGCACTCACACTGTTCAGCACGAGCGCACACGCTGCGACGTTCGACGGAGCCTCGCTTGGCGCGGCCTGGGCGCTGCCGTTCGCCGGCATGCTTCTGTCGATCGCGTTCTTCCCCATGTTCGCGGCCACGTTCTGGCATCACCATTTCGGCAAGATCTCGGCGGCCTGGGCGCTGGCCTTCCTGCTGCCGTTCGCGGCCACGCACGGTCCCGGCGCGACGTATCCGCTCTTCGTGCACGCCGTGATCGACGAATATCTTCCGTTCATCGTGCTGCTCGGCGCGCTTTATACGATCGCAGGCGGCATCTGCGTGTATGGGAATTTGCGTGGCTCGCCGCGCATGAATACGTCGATCCTCGCGCTAGGCACCGTGCTCGCAAGCGTGATGGGCACGACGGGCGCGGCGATGCTGCTGATCCGGCCGCTCCTGCGCGCCAACGACAATCGACGGCACAACGTGCACGTGGTCGTGTTTTTCATCTTTCTCGTCGCGAACGCGGGCGGCCTGCTCACGCCGCTCGGCGACCCGCCGCTTTTCCTCGGCTTCCTCAACGGCGTGGGATTCTTCTGGACTGCGCAGCATCTAGCGCTTCCGATGCTGTTCGTCTGCGGCGTGCTGCTCGCGGTTTTCTATGCGCTCGATAGCTGGTACTTCAGCCAGGCCGGGGAAGTGCGCGGCGCCTCGCTCGACCCGACGCCGGACACCGGCGCGCTCGCGATCGGTGGCAAGGCGAATCTCGTGCTGCTCGCGCTGCTCATCGCGCTCGTGCTGATGAGCGGCATATGGCGTCCGGGTATCGTCTTCGAAGTCGCGGGCGCGCATGTGCAGCTGCAGAATCTCGTGCGCGATGCGGGACTTGTTGCGCTCGCACTCATCTCACTTGCGTTCACGTCGAAACAGGCGCGCGCCGACAACGGTTTCGAGTGGGCGCCGATCGTCGAGGTGGCCAAACTCTTCGCGGGCATTTTCGTGACGATCGCGCCGGTCATCGCGATGCTGCGCGCGGGCGAGGCGGGTGCATTCGCCGCGCTGATCCGCTTCGTGAATGACGCGCCGGGCCGCCCCAACGAAGCGATGTACTTCTGGGCGACGGGTCTGCTCTCGTCGTTTCTCGACAACGCGCCCACGTATCTCGTGTTCTTCAATCTCGCGGGCGGCGACGCCAATGCGCTCATGTCCGGCGGTGCGAAAACGCTGGCCGCGATTTCGGCGGGCGCCGTGTGGATGGGCGCGCTCACCTATATCGGCAACGCGCCGAACTTCATGGTGAAGGCGATCGCGCAGTCGCGCGGCGTGCGCATGCCGGGCTTCTTCGGCTATCTTGGCTGGTCGGGCCTGCTGCTCACGCCGGTCTTTCTCGTGGCCACCTGGCTCTTTTTCGTCTAGCCGCAGCTGCCTGGAAGGCGCTTTCGAAAAGCGCGCGAGACTTCCCTGAGCGCCCCGTCACGCGCAACAATGACGGACAACGACTGAAGTGTGGAGAGCAACGATGCAAAAGATTCTCGTGGCGCGCCCGATCTTTCCCGATGTGATCGATCGGCTGAAGCAATATTTCGACGTGGACTGGAACAACGGCGAGGCGCTTGCCCCCGAGGCGCTGCACGAGCGTCTCGCGGACAAGGACGGCGCGCTCACCGCGGGCGACCCGATCGGCGCCGCAGCGCTTGCCGCCGCGCCGCGCCTGCGCGCGGTGTCGAACATGGCCGTGGGCTACAACAACTTTGACATGGCCGCCTTCAACGCGGCCAACGTGCTTGGCACCAACACGCCCGACGTGCTCAACGAAACCACGGCCGACTTCGGCTGGGCGCTCATGATGGCAGCCGCGCGCCGCGTGACGGAGTCCGAACATTTCCTGCGCGCGGGCAAATGGGACAAGTGGTCGTTCGACGCGTTTCTCGGCTCGGACATCTATGGCGCCACGCTCGGCGTGATCGGCATGGGGCGTATCGGTCAGGCGCTTGCGCGCCGCGCGCGCGGCTTCAACATGCGTGTGGTCTATCACAACCGTTCGCGCGTCGCGCCTGAGATCGAGCGCGAACTGAACGCCGACTATCTCTCGAAGGAAGACCTGCTCAAGCAGGCCGACCATGTCGTGCTCGTGCTGCCCTATACGGCTGAAAACCATCACACGATCGGCGCAGCGGAACTCGCGCTGATGAAACCCACGGCCACGCTCACCAACATCGCACGCGGCGGCATCGTCGACGACGGGGCGCTCGCGCACGCGCTGCGCACACGCCAGATCGCGGCGGCGGGCCTCGACGTGTTCGAAGGCGAGCCGCGCGTGCATCCGGCGCTGCTCGAAGTGGAGAACGTCGTGCTCACGCCGCACATTGCAAGCGCGAGCGAAGCCACGCGCCGTGCCATGGCGAACCTCGCCGCCGACAACCTCATCGCCGCGCTCGGCGAAGGGCCGCGCGCGGGGCAGCCGCCTAACCCGATCAACCCCGCCGTGCTGGGGAAAGCGCGTACATGAGCCCGTTTGCAGTCATGTCGCTGGCGATCATCGCACTGGCGATCGCGTTCGTCGTGACGCTCGTCGCGTTGCTGCGCGCGCGTCACGGTCATGGCGCGGGCGACACCGAGGCCACGCTCGACGCGCTCGATCAACTGAGCGATCGCCTCGCCGCCTCGACCGACACGCAGGCGCGCGCGGCCGAGCGCATCGAGCGCGAACTGCGCAACGAGATCGCGCGCACCGCCCAGAGCTCGCGCAGCGAATTCGGCGGCGGCTTCGCGCAAGTGCAGCAGGCGCTGGCAGCGCAGCTCGGTAGCATGGCAACGGTGCAGAACAGCCAGATCGACGGCTTCGCCCAGCAGCTCGCCAAACTCACGGCGACCAATACGCAACAGCTCGACGCCGTGCGCCAGAGCCTGCATCAGCAAGCCCAGGTGGCGCGCGACGAGCAGGGCGCCGCGCTGCGCCACTTCGGCTCGTTGCTCACGCAGCAGCTCGCGCAACTCACCGAAGTCAACGACCGGCGCTTCGCCGAAGTGCGCGCGACGCTCGAACAGCGTCTGAAGGACATCGAAGCGAACAACGCGGCGAAGCTCGAGGAAATGCGCCGCACCGTCGACGAGAAGCTGCACGCGACGCTCGAACAGCGCCTTGGCGAATCGTTCAAGCTCGTTTCCGACCGGCTGGAGCAGGTCCATCGCGGACTTGGCGAGATGCAGACGCTGGCGGCGGGCGTGGGCGACCTGAAGAAGGTGCTCACCAACGTGAAGACACGCGGCACGTGGGGCGAGGTGCAGCTCGAAGCGTTGCTCGAGCAGATGCTCACGCCCGACCAGTTCGCGAAGAACGTGGCGACGGTGCCGAGGAGCAGTGAACGCGTGGAGTTCGCGATTCGTCTGCCCGGGCGTGGCGTCGGCGCTGGGGAAACCGGCGAGCCGGTCTGGCTGCCCATCGACGCCAAATTTCCGCGCGAGGACTACGAGCGTCTGATCGACGCCCAGGAGCGCGCGGACGCGCTCGCGATCGAGGAGGCGGGCCGCGCGCTCGAACTGCGCATTCGCGCGGAGGCGCGCACCATCGCCGAGAAGTACGTCGCGCCGCCGCACACGACCGATTTCGCGCTGCTGTTCCTGCCGACCGAAGGGCTGTACGCGGAAATCCTGCGCCGCCCCGGTTTGACCGATGTGCTGCAGCGCGACTACCGCGTGAGCGTCGCGGGGCCGACTACGCTCACGGCGCTCCTCAACAGCCTTCAGATGGGGTTCCGCACGCTTGCCATCGAGCGTCGTTCGAGCGAGGTGTGGCAGGTGCTCGGCGCGGTGAAGACGGAGTTCGGCAAGTTCGGCGACGTGCTCGCGCGCACGAAGTCGCAGCTCGAAACCGTCACGCGTTCCATCGAGGCCGCCGAGGTGCGCACGCGCGCGATGAACCGCAAGCTGCGCGACGTCGAGGCGCTGCCGGGCGAGGCCGCCGCGAATCTGCTCGGCGACGCGCTGCGCAACGGCGAAGCGGGAAGTGAAGGCGGATTCGGCGACGAGTGAGGAAAACCGCCGCGCCAAAAGGGAACGGGCCGCCTGAATCAGGCGGCCCGTTTGCATTCGAGCGTGCAGTTCGGTTGTGTTACCCGAGCGCCGTCTCGCCAGGCGCTGCGAGCTTGTCGAGCGCGTCGCCGGTCATGCGCACCACGCGCCAGTCGGGCAGCACGGTGGCGCCGAGCTTTTCATAGAAGCCGATAGCGGGCGTATTCCAGTCGAGCACGGTCCATTCGAAGCGGGCGCAGCCGCGTTCGACAGCGATCGCCGCGAGCGCGCGCAGCATTGCCGTGCCGAGACCGGTGCCGCGTTGCGACGGCTGCACGTACAGGTCTTCGAGATAGAGACCGCGGCGGCTCAGGAAGGTCGAGTAGTTGTGGAAAAAGAGCGCGTAGCCGACGATGCGGCCGGCGTCTTCCGCCACCAGCGCTTCGGCAGCGGGGCGCGCGCCGAACAGGGCGTCGGCGAGACCATCGGCCGTGCCCGTGAACAGATGCGTGAGTTTTTCGAACTCGGCGAGTTCATACATCAGCGCGTGCATGGCGCCGACGTCGGCGGGCGTGGCGGCGCGAATCGTTGCGGTCATCACGCTTCCTCGGGCACGTCGGAGAGATGGATCTCGATGCCGCCAAAGCGCGAGGCCACCCAGTTGTACGCGTGGCAGGCGATCCACAGCAGGATGAAGCCGACGATCGCATTGAGCAGCAGCGCGCTGAAGATGGTCGAGAGTTCGACCGAGCCATAGCGCACGAACGCCACGAGCACGCCGAGCAGCACGATAGGCACGCTGAAGGTCAGGTACACGAGGATGAGCGCCTTGGCGGTCTGGCCCGCAGCGATGAACGAGATCTGTTTTTTCATAGTAGTCGGTCCGTTATGCAGGTGTGGACGTGTGGATACGTTTGATGGCCTCTGCGGCGCCGTCGCGCTAGACGAGCCCATCGAACAGCATGATGTCGACGGCGTCGCCGGCGTCGAGATCGCCGGCTTCGTGGGCGAGCACGATAAAGCAGTTCGCCTCGCTCATCGTGCTGAGTGCGCCCGAGCTTTGCGAGCCGGTCGGCGTGACGCGCCACTGGCCGCTGTTATCGCGGCGCGCAAGGCCGCGCTGGAACTCCGTGCGTCCCGCACGCTTTCTGATCGGCTGATCGCTCAGTGCCGGCACGAGCGGGACGGGCTGCGCTTGCGCGCCCGCCATCGCCATGAGCGCGGGGCGCACGATCTGGTAGAACGAGACCATGGTCGCGACCGGGTTGCCGGGCAAGCCGAACAGGAGCGCCGCGCGGCCCGCGCCCGGGCGTCCGCCCGACCAGATGCGGCCGAACGCAAGCGGGCGGCCAGGACGCATGGCGAGGCCCCAGAACGAGACGTCGCCGAGCGTTTGCAACTGGGTGCGCGTGAAATCGGCTTCGCCGACCGAGACGCCGCCGGAGGTTAGCACGACATTAGCGCTTTCGGCAGCCTTTCTAAGCGTTGCCGCGAGCGCCGCCGGGTCGTCGCGCACGACGCCCAGGTCGATCGCCTCGACGTTCAGGCGTTGGAGCATCGCGCCGAGCGCGTAGCGGTTGCTGTCGTAGATGCAGCCGGGCTCGAGCGGCTCGCCCGGCGAGCGCAATTCGTCGCCGGTCGAAAAGTAGGCCACGCGCAGGCGTTGCTTGACGTTCGCCTCGACGAGTCCGAGCGAGGCAAGCAAGCCGATATCCGAAGCGCGCAGTACGCGGCCTGCCGCGAGCGCCACGCCGCCGTGCGCGAGATCCTCGCCCTTGCGGCGCGCATTCGCGCCTCGCCTGACGACGTTCGCTTCGAACGAGATGGCGTCGCCGTGTGCCGACACGTGCTCTTGGGGCACGACGGTGTCGCAGCCCGCGGGCATCGGCGCGCCGGTCATGATGCGCACGCAGGCGAGCGCGGCGACGTCGCCCGGGTAGGCGTGACCGGCGAAGGCCTTGCCGCACACAGTGAGCGAGAGACGGCCGGAGGCGTCGGCCAGCGCCGCGCCGTCGAACGCATAGCCGTCCATCGCGGCGTTGTCGTGCGCCGGGACGTCGATGGGCGAAATCACGTCTTCGGCCAGCACGCGCGCGAGCGCCTCGCGTAGCGGCACGCGCTCGCTCGCCGCGAGCGGCGTCACCCACTGCAGCACGATGGCCTGTGCGGCGTTGACGGGCAAAGCTTGCGGATCGTACTGGCTGATGCACCCGGCGTTGCCGGAGGGATGGTTAAGCGTGGTCATCGAATGAGGAAGCGTGGCACGGCCTGTGCGGCGATCGTCCAGGCGGGCGTGCCGGCCGTGTGCCGGGGACGGCGGCTGGCCGGGCGCCGCCCGATTGCAATTCAGGCGCGTTCGAGTTCGGCCAGTTCCTGTAAGGAATTGATATTGTAAAACGCACGTTCATCGGCAAAGGCGACTTCGGCGGCCGTGTGGCGCGCGTACCACGCACGCACCTTGCGCTCGCCGGCAGCCAGAAAGGCCGCGAGGTCGTCGGCGAGCGCGGTGCGCACGAGTGCGAAGACAGGGTGCAGCGAGACCTCGCCTGCTGCATTCGTCGTGGTCGCGGTCACGATGTCCGCTTGCCGTGCCAACGCGGCGTGGCTCAGGCGCTCGGCGAGATCGGCTGGCAGCCAGGGCGAGTCGCAGGGCGCCGTGAGGAGCCAGTCGGTTTGCGCCGCGCGCAGTCCGGCGAGCAGCCCCGCGAGCGGGCCGGGGAAGTCGGGCAGCGTGTCGGCGAGCACGCGGGCTTGCCATGGCGCGCCAAGTGCCGCGTAGGCGTCGCCGTTGCGGTTCGCGCTGATCGCGAGAGCGCCCACCTGCGGAGCGAGGCGCTCAAGAACGTGGGCCGCGAGCGGCCTGCCGTGCAGCATCTGCAAACCTTTGTCGGCGCCGCCCATGCGCTGGCCGCGCCCGCCCGCGAGCACGAGGCCCGTGATCGATCCGGTGGCAATGATGCTGGCGCTCATCGGCGTCGCTGGCGTCTCAGCCGCCGATGTAGGACATTTCGATGCGCCGCTCTTCGGCGGAACCCGGCGCCTGCGCGCTCCCTCGCAATTGCGAGTAGCGGTCGGCGCGGCCTTCCCACACCTGCGCGATGGCGCCGGAGATCGCCGTGTCGGTGGCGCCGTTGCGCAACAGCGCGCGCAGGTCGTAGCCCATCGAGGCAAAAAGGCACAGGTACAGCTTGCCTTCGGTCGAAAGGCGCGCGCGCGTGCAGTCGCC
Organism: Paraburkholderia sp. J8-2; assembly: GCF_905220195.1. Taxonomy (NCBI): domain Bacteria; kingdom Pseudomonadati; phylum Pseudomonadota; class Betaproteobacteria; order Burkholderiales; family Burkholderiaceae; genus Paraburkholderia; species Paraburkholderia sp. J8-2. The sequence continues at coordinate 212,020 of NZ_CAJMZA010000009.1, read as the reverse complement.
GCAGAACGCGCGAGTCACGCTGGAGATCGCGCCGATCTCGCCCGCGCCGTCCGCGTAGCCCCAGCGTTGCGCTGTTTCGGCGGCAGTGTGGGGCTCCAGCGGCACGAGCGGCCACTGCTCGGCAATCCGCGCGACGACCTCGGCCGAAGGCAGCACTTCGGCCATGTTCCAGCCGTTCGAGGTGCCCACGTCCATGTACTCGATGAAGCGCAGCGTCACGCCCGTGCTGCGGAAATGCCGCGCAAGCGGCACGATCTCGCCATCGTTCGTGCCGCGCTTGACGACCATGTTGACCTTGATCGGCGCGAGACCCACGGCTTGGGCCGCCTCGATGCCGTCGAGCACGTCGGCCACTGCGAAGTCGGCGTCGTTCATGCGGCGAAAGAGGGCGTCGTCGAGGGCGTCGAGGCTCACCGTCACGCGCGTGAGGCCGGCGTCGCGCAGGGCGCGCGCCTTGCGCGCAAGCAGCGAGCCATTGGTGGTGAGCGTGATGTCGAGCGCCTCGCCGTCGGGCGTGCGCAGCGCGGCGAGGCGCTCGATCAGGAATTCGATGTTCTTGCGCAGCAGCGGCTCACCGCCCGTGAGGCGGATCTTGGTGACGCCGTGCGCGACGAAAAGCCGCGCGAGCCGCTCGATTTCTTCGAGCGAGAGCAGCGCGGAATGGGGCAGAAACGGGTAGTCCTTGTCGAACACCGCACGCGGCATGCAGTACACGCAACGGAAATTGCAGCGGTCGGTGACCGAGATGCGCAGGTCGCGCAGGGGTCTGGCGAGCGCGTCGAAGACCGCGCCAGACGGCGCGCGCACGGTCCCCGCAGCCTGACCGGGCAATGCCGGCGGCAGCGATCGAACATCGGCAACGGGGATGATGCGTCTTGTCATGGTCTCTTCGTTCTCGCGTTGTTTCGATTTTAGCCGAACCCGCGCGCACCGGCAGACGAGGGAGAACGCTGATATATCAAAAAAAAGCCCGCCGGGAAGGGCGGGCTCTTCGGGGCGCGCCGGACTCAAGGCCCGGCGCGCGGCCAGTTGCGCTTGCGGCGCTTACGGCTGACGCGAGGTTTCGACCTGCTGCATCGGCGCGCTGTCGACCGGCGGCAGCGGCTTGCGCTCGCGCGGCGCGCGCGCAGGCTTCACTAGCTGCGCGGCGGCTTGCTGGGCGGCGCGCAGCTTGTCGGCGTCGGTGTTGACCCAGACGAGACCCGCCGATTCCAGCATCGGGCGCAGCGTGTCCGCGGCGGCCTGAGCGGTCGAGGGTGCCACTGCTGCGACCGGGGCCGGTTGCTCTGCGGCCGGCTCAGGGATCGCGACGACCGCCGGAGCAGCGGCTACCACTTCTTGCACCGGCTCCGGTTGCGCGGCGGGCGCTGCCGACAGCACTTCGGTCTGCGGGGCTTCGACGCGGTCTTCACGCACGACGACAGGCTGAGTCTCGGCCTGGACCGGCTCGGCGGGGGCTGCCGGCGCGACCTGTTCGTCCGCTGCGGCAGGCGCCACAGGGGCGGCAGGCGCCACCGGTGCCACCACTGCTGCGGGTTCCTCGGCCTTCGGCTCGACCACGTGCGCGGTTTCGACGTTCACCGGTGCGGCTTCGGCCGGGGCCGGAGCCTGCTCTGCAGCGGGCGCAACGGTTTCGACCTGCGTAGTCGTCACGGCGGCGGAAACGTGAGCGGCTTCAGCGACAACGGCTGCGGCCGGCAGTGCGGTCACGACAGTCTCGACCACAGCTTCGGTGCGTGTTTCCACGACCGGCGCTTCGTGCACTTGCGCAGCAACGGCAGGCTGCTCGATGGCCGGTTGAGCCGGTGCGGCTTCCTCTTCGCCTTCCGGCGCGTCCGCGCCCGGCGTGAGGCCTGCTGCATCCGTCTCGCGCTCGCGGCGACCACCGCGGCGGCCACGACGGCGACGGCGGCGTTCTTCGCCTTCACGCGGTACGCCTTCTTCGTCGACACCCGCGCTCATCCCTTCGGGCAGCTCTTCCGTCTGCGGCGCTTCGACGCCTTCGGTGCCTGCCGATGCGGCGTCAAGACGCGCTTCCTGGGCCTCCGCGGCCTCGGCTTGCTGACGGCGACGCTGCTCGTTGCGTTCACCGCGCTCGCCGCGTTCACCACGTTCACGTCGCTCGCCACGTTCCTGGCGCTCGCCGCGTGCGGCGCCGGCTTCCGCCGTCACATCGCTACGGTCCTGGCCGCGCTCGACGCGCTCGATGCGCTGTTCGCGCTCGCCGCGTGCTTCGCGGCTTTCACGCGGTTCACGTTGCTCACGCGGTTCACGCGGTTCACGCGGTTCACGCGGTTCACGCGGCTCGCGGGCGCCACGACCTTCGCGTGCTTCACGCGGTTCACGTTGCTCGCGCGGTTCGCGTTCCTCACGGCGTCCAGCCTGCTGGCCGGTGCGTGCGCCGCCTGCGCCTTCGCCGCGGCCAGCCGCGTCGCGGCCGCCGGTGCGGCGATTGCGGTTACGGTCGCCGCCGCTCTTCTCGCCGCGCTCGGTACGCGCTTCGCGGGTCGGACGGGTTGCCTTTTCGGGTTGAGCGGCCGGTGCCGGTGCGGGTGCCGCAGCCGGCGCGCCGAAGAGGCGCTTGACCCAGCCGAAGAAGCCGCCGCCCGCGGGCGTGACGGCCACTTGCGCAGCGACGGGCGCGACTTCGGCAGTCTTGACCGGTGCGCTCGGCGCCGGACGCTCCGGCGTGATGCCCTTCACCGCGGCTTCCTGCTTGGGCTTGGCTTCGGCGGTGCGCTTGCTGTAGCCGGTTTCCGACTCGAGTTCGCGAGCCGCTTCCTCGGCCATCTTCCACGAAGCGCGCGGATCGTCGAGGCGCGCATCGTCGTGACGCAGGCGCTCGAGCTTGTAATGCGGCGTTTCGAGGTGCTTGTTCGGGATCAGAACGACGCCAACCTTGAAGCGCGACTCGATCTTGTTGATTTCCGAGCGCTTCTCGTTGAGCAGGAAGGCGGTCACTTCGACCGGCACCTGGCAATGAATTGCCGCGGTGTGTTCCTTCATCGCCTCTTCCTGGATGATGCGCAGGACCTGAAGCGCCGACGATTCCGTGTCGCGGATGTGACCCGTGCCGTTACAGCGCGGACAGGTGACGTGGCTGCCTTCCGAGAGGGCGGGGCGCAGACGCTGGCGCGACAGCTCCATCAGGCCGAAGCGCGAGATCTTGCCCATCTGCACGCGCGCGCGGTCATGGCGCAGCGCGTCCTTCAGACGTTGCTCGACTTCACGCTGGCTCTTGGCCGACTCCATGTCGATGAAGTCGATCACGATCAGGCCGCCGAGGTCGCGCAGACGCAGCTGGCGCGCCACTTCGTCGGCAGCTTCGAGGTTGGTGCGCGCGGCAGTTTCCTCGATGTCGGCGCCCTTGGTGGCGCGCGCCGAGTTCACGTCGATGGCCACCAGTGCTTCGGTGTGGTCGATCACGATCGCGCCGCCCGAGGGCAGCGGCACCGTGCGCGAATACGCCGTCTCGATCTGGTGCTCGATCTGGAAGCGCGAGAAAAGCGGTACGTCGTCGTGATACCGCTTCACCTTATTGACATTGTCCGGCATCACGATATCCATGAAGGCGCGTGCCTGGTCATAGATCTCGGTGGTGTCGATGAGGATTTCGCCGATGTCGGGCTGGAAGTAGTCGCGGATCGCGCGAATGACGAGGCTCGATTCCAGGTAGATCAGCATGGGCTGACCGGACTGGCCGGCCTGCGACGCGGCTTCGATGGCGCGCCACAGTTGCAGCAGGTAGTTCAGGTCCCACTGGAGCTCTTCGGCGGAGCGGCCGATGCCGGCCGTGCGCGCGATGATGCTCATGCCGTCCGGCAGTTGCAGCTGCGCCATGGTTTCGCGCAGTTCCTGACGGTCGTCACCCTCGATGCGGCGCGAGACGCCGCCGCCGCGCGGGTTGTTCGGCATGAGGACGAGGTAGCGGCCGGCGAGCGAGATGAACGTGGTGAGGGCGGCGCCCTTGTTGCCACGCTCTTCCTTCTCGACCTGGACGATCAGTTCCTGGCCTTCCTTGAGGGCGTCCTGAATGCGCGCACCGCGCATGTCGATGCCTTCGCGGAAATACTGGCGCGCGACTTCCTTGAACGGCAGGAAGCCGTGGCGGTCTTCGCCGTAGTTGACGAAACACGCTTCGAGCGAAGGCTCGATACGGGTGACGATCCCCTTGTAGATGTTGCCTTTGCGCTGTTCGCGCCCGGCGGTTTCGATGTCGATGTCGATGAGCTTCTGTCCATCGACGATGGCGACACGCAGTTCTTCCTGCTGTGTCGCGTTGAACAGCATTCGTTTCATTGAACGACTCCAGTGCGTTCGCGCGCGAGCCGCACGGTGCGCGGCGGCGACGCCAGGCAGCACGGTGCGGGCAGCGGCGAGCCGCGCCTTATTGTGTTGTCACAAGCACGCTGGAGCGGGAACGATGGCGGGGAGAATTGCCTTTTATGGGCGCCGGTCCGGCGTTGCGTTGCCGAGGACGGGGCCGCGTGGGCTCATGCGAAATACGTCTTCAAGAAGCGAAGAGACATGCCGCGGGTTCGCGACGGCAACGTTTTCCTGCGCTTCCGGTTCACCTGGCTGCCGTGGCCACATATGTGCCGATGGTTGTATTCATCGTGTGCACATCGCACTGGCCGTGACAGACGCCTGCCGCAGCGGCGAACCGCGCGCGCTTGCGACTGGATCAGGTTCGCGGCCTCTCAATCAGGGCCGCGCACGGGAAGCTTTTCAGGAACGCCCGCCTTCCCCCTCGGGGTGTCTCGCCACCTTTGACGTCGCCTTGTCCCGCACATTGCCGGGACGCTTCGGGCGCTCGCCGTATTTTCGCCACCAGCGCCTCCTTCGGCGGTCACTTCGACCGCGCGGCGGGACGCGCCGGATAAATTCTTTATACCAATGTTCCGTTACCGTCGGAGCCGCTCCTGACCGAACGTGCCTGTGGGCGCCGTCCCTGCCGGAGTGGTGATCCGTGCGTGCAACTCGTTGCTTCTCATCAAGCGGGGTGAGCAACCAGCCCCGGGCGCAAGTAAAATAACCGTTTATTGCTTGCAGCCTGCGCTCGCCGCGTGGTCCGAGTCCAGGATAACCCTCTTGGGGTTCGCAGGACATTTGGCCGTTTGGCCTACCATTGCGTCGGCGCTGGGCAAATTATATTCAGAATGAAAGGGTTAGGCAAAACATCCCAGAATCAGGTCGCAAGCGACCAGGTTTCGTTCGTCGAAATCGACGAGGGCGCGGCCGGTCAGCGCATCGACAATTTTCTCGTGCGCGTCTGTAAAGGCGTGCCGAAGAGCCACATCTATCGCATTTTGCGCAGCGGGGAAGTGCGCGTAAATAAGGGCCGGGTCGATGCGCAATATCGGCTCGCGGAAGGCGACATCGTGCGGGTTCCGCCGATTCGCACGTCGCAATCGAGCACGCCGGCCGGTGCCGCGCCGGTGCCGGCCGCCCAGTTTCCCATCATTTACGAGGACGACGCGCTGCTTGTCATCGACAAGCCCGCCGGCGTGGCCGTGCACGGCGGCAGCGGCGTGGCGTTCGGCGTGATCGAGCAGTTGCGCGAAGCGCGCCCGCAGGGCAAGTTTCTCGAACTGGTCCACCGGCTCGACCGCGAAACGTCGGGCGTGCTCATGCTCGCGAAGAAGCGCGCCGCGCTCGTCGGCCTGCATGCGCAGATGCGCGACAACCAGACCGACAAGCGCTATTTCGCCTGCGTCCACGGCGAATGGGCGAGTGACTGGGGCCGCCGGCGCGCCGTGAAGGAGCCGCTTCACAAGTATCTGACCCCGGAAGGCGAGCGCCGCGTGCGCGTGCAGCCGGACGGCATGCCCTCGCATACGGTGTTCAATCTCGTCGAGCGCTGGCCGGGTTACGCGCTGCTTGAAGCCGAGTTGAAAACAGGCCGCACGCACCAGATCCGCGTGCACCTCGCTCACCTCGGGCTGCCGATCGTCGGCGACGCGAAGTACGGCGACTTCGCGCTCAACAAGGAACTTGCACGCTCTGGCGCGCGGCCGGGCATCAAGCGCATGTTCCTGCATGCGCACCGGTTGAAGCTCGCTCACCCGATTACGGGCGCCCCGTTGCAGTTCGAGGCGCCGTTGCCGCCGGATTGCCGCGGCTTCGTCGATGCGCTGCGCGCGCAGCGCGAAAGCGGCGCTGGCGAAGACAGCGCGCCGGCCCGGCCTGGCGCGGCCCAACCCGAATGACACCGAATCTGACAGCGTTTGGAGAAGTCCTGCATGGCTCGAGAGTTATTTGATCTGATTGTGTTCGACTGGGACGGCACCCTGATGGACTCGACCGCCCATATCACGCGCAGCATCCAGGCGGCGTGCCGCGACCTCGGTCTGCCCGTGCCCGGCGACGAGGCGGCGAGCTATGTGATCGGCCTCGGCCTGCGTGAGGCGCTGCAGATTGCCGCGCCCACGCTCGATCCGGCCGACTACCCGCGGCTCGTGGAGCGCTACCGCATCCATTATTTGTTGAAGGACCAGCAGACCGAGCTGTTCGCAGGCGTACGCGAGATGCTCACGGAACTGCGCGACACCGGCTACCTGCTTGCCGTGGCGACGGGCAAGAGCCGGGTGGGGTTGAACCGCGCACTGGCGGATTCGCGGCTCACGAGCCTCTTCGACGGCACGCGCTGCGCCGACGAAACCTTCTCGAAGCCGCATCCGGCCATGCTTCAGGAACTCACACGTGAATTAGGGCAGGATCTTGATCGCACGGTGATGATCGGCGACACGACGCACGACCTGCAGATGGCGATCAACGCGGGCGCGGCGGGCGTTGGCGTCGCGTATGGCGCGCATGCGAGCGGCGCGCTCGAAAAGCTCGAGCCGCGCTTCGTCGCGCAGGACGTGGCCGCGCTTGCGCTCTGGCTGCGGGAGAACGCATGAGCGCGGCGCCGCAGGCACCGGCGGGCGAGCCCGTGCGCGTGTGCGCGGCCGAAGAACTCGCCGAGGGCGGCGAGGGGCGGCGCATGAACGCGACCTACGCGGGCGGCGACGCTGTGGTGTTCTTCGTGCGCTACGGCGGCGAGGTGTACGGCTATCTGAACCGCTGCGCGCACGTGCCGATGGAGCTCGACTGGGTCGAGGGCCAGTTCTTTGAGTCGTCGGGGCTCTATCTGATGTGCGCCACGCACGGTGCGATCTACCAGCCCGACACGGGCAAGTGCGTGGGCGGACCGTGCCGCGGCGGCCGTTTGCGCCCCGTGCAAGTCGAGGAACGCGACACGCCGGAGGGCCGTGCGGTATTCTGGCTGCCGGACGACGCTTTGCGTCCGACCCCAACCTGACCACTGACCTTCGACCCGTTATCCGCTCGCATGTCCGACAATCCGACCCCTGATTCGAACGAAGCGCCGCGCGCGGCTTCGTCAGACCGCGGCGCGTCCGCGCCTGGCTGGGAGCGCGAGGCGCTCGAACGCATCGCGCTGGCGGCGATCACCGAACAGCGTGCGGCGCGGCGCTGGCGGATCTTCTTTCGCTTTGCGTTTCTCGCGGTATTCGTGGTCATCGCGTGGGCGATCCTCGATCTTTCGGGCGCGCGCGTGGAGAGTGAAGGGCGCCATACGGCGCTCGTTTCGCTCGACGGCGAAATCGGCTCCGACACTCCCGCGAACGCCGAGGACATCATCAGCGCGCTGGACAGCGCCTTCGACGACGACGGCACTGCGGGCGTGGTTCTGCACATCGACAGCCCCGGCGGCAGCCCGGTGCAGGCCGGCATCATCAACGACGAGATCCACCGTCTGCGCACGAAGTACCCGGCCATCCCGCTGTATGTGGTGGTGGGCGACATGTGCGCTTCGGGGGGGTATTACGTCGCGGCCGCCGCCGACAAGATCTACGTCAACAAGGCGAGCATCGTGGGCTCGATCGGCGTGCTGATGGACGGTTTCGGCTTTACCGGACTCATGGACAAGCTCGGGGTTCAGCGGCGCCTGCGCACCTCCGGCGAAAACAAGGGCTTCTTCGATCCCTTTTCGCCCGATACGCCGAAAATGGACGCGCACGCCCAGGAGATGCTCGACCAGATCCACCAGCAGTTCATCGACGCCGTGAAGGCGGGCCGCGGCAAGCGCCTGAAGGACTCGCCGGACATTTTCTCGGGCCTGTTCTGGACCGGGCAGAAGAGCGTGGAACTCGGTCTCGCGGATGGCTACGGCGACACCGATTACGTGGCGCGCGAAGTCATCAAGGCGCCGGACGTCGTCGACTACACGGTCAAGCAGAGCCTCACCGACCGCGTGGCGAAGCGTGTGGGCGCGAACATCGGCTCGGCCGCCGTGCATTCGCTGCTGATGGGCGGAAAGCTGTCGGTGCACTGAGCGCTAACGGCGCTTCGATTTCCGGGCGTCCGCAAAGAAAATCGGCCGCTGCGCGAGGGTTGCGCAGCGGCCGATTCGTTTTTGCGCGGCGAGGCGCGTTCAGTTCGCGAGCAGCAGGAAAATCGCCGGCCGTTTTTGCAATTCGGGCGCGGGCTTCTTCTTCCAGTCCGACACGGCGCGGCTCACGATCGTCTCGGTGGGCAGCGTGAGATCGGCGGCGACGCACACGAGCGTGGAGGGCGCGCAGGTCGCGAGCAGGGCGTCGAGCAGCGTGCGGTTGCGATAGGGCGTTTCGATGAAGATCTGCGTCTGCTTGCCCTTGCGCGAGGTCTGCTCCAGTTCGCGTAGCTTTTTCACGCGCTCGTTCGCGTCGACGGGCAGGTAGCCGTGAAACGCGAAGCTCTGGCCGTTCAGGCCCGACGCCATCAACGCGAGCAGGATCGAACTCGGGCCTACGAGCGGCACGACCTTGATGCCGCGCTCGTGCGCGCGACGAACGAGCAGCGCGCCCGGATCGGCGACCGCCGGTACGCCCGCTTCGGACACGAGCCCCGTGTCGATGCCCGCGAGGAGCGGCGCGAGCAGCTTCTCGACTTCGCCTGCCGGCGTGTTGACGTTCAGCTCGCGGATGTCGATTTCCTGGATCGGGCGCGTCGTGCCCACGCGCTTGAGGAAGGCGCGCGTGGTCTTCGCGTTTTCGCCGATATAGCTTGCGAGCGTACCCGCGCGTTCGCGCACGGGCATGGGGAGGACCGCGTTGAGCGCGGCATCGTCGCCTTCGCCGAGCGTGTTGGGGATCAAATAGAGGGTGCCGAGGCTCATGCTTGCATCTCCAGCAGCGGATAGCCCGCGGCAAGCAGCATGCGCGTGAGCGCAATGAGCGGCAGGCCGATCAGGGCGGTGGGATCGTCCGATTCGATCGCTTCGAGCAGCGCAATGCCGAGCCCTTCCGCTTTCGCGCTGCCCGCGCAGTCGTAAGGCGTTTCGGCGCGCAGATAGGCGTCGAGCGCGGCATCGGGCAACTCGCGAAAGCGCACCTTCGTCACGATATCGACGGTATCCGTTTGGCCAGTAGCGGTGTCGAGCAGGCTCAGGGCACTATGGAACAACACGTCGCGGCCGCGCATGGCCTGCAACTGCTCGAGCGCGCGTTCGTGCGTGCCGGGCTTGCCGATCTGGCGGCCATCGAAGGTGGCAACCTGGTCAGAGCCGATCACGAGCGTGCGCGCGGCGCCGGCGGGCAGGGCGGTGGCCACGGCACGGGCCTTCGCTGCTGCGAGGCGCAGCGCCGTCGCCTCGGGCGTTTCGCCGGGGTGCGGCGTTTCGTCGATGGCGGGCACGGCAGTCTCGAAAGGAATGCGCAGACGTTCGAGCAGCTCGCGCCGGTAGCGCGAGCTGGAGGCGAGGATGAGGGCGGGGCGGCCCGTGCGCGGGGCCTGCGAGGGAGAATCCTGCATGTTCGATCGAAGTATGAAAACGGCTGCGAATATGACTGGAACGTGCGGCTGTGGTTTGGGGTTTTCGGGGTCGATTTCGTCTCGAAAACGGGGGCGGATTTCCCGCAAAACGTCGTCAAAGGCGCCCGAAAACCGCGCTCGCACAGACACTTGCGTACGCGAGCTTAAGTGTTTGACTCGCAAAGATAAAGGCGATATGATTTTGGGCTTTTCATCGGTATGCTCTCGTCGCACGTCTTGTGCGGGCGCCTGTGCCGATGGTCAATGCAGGCCAGTGCGGGCCGGTACAAGCTGGATTGCTGCGAGCCGCTGTCGGCTTTCGCGCATCGCTCGCCGGTTACCCGGGCCGTGAAGCAGGAGAGCGCACATGACCGAACATTCTGGTAAGCCTGCTGGCGCCGAACTGAATCCGCGTGACTTCGATCTCTTCGAATTCGCGCGTAGCGAGCGCGAGGCAGCGGGCGTCGTGCGCGTCTCGCAACTGCCGCGCATGTTAAACGAAGTCCCGGCCGAGGCGCCAGATCGCGATAGCGCGTTCACCTGGCAGGCTGCGGGCTTTACCCAGCAGGAATTGCAGGACAACGGCACTGAAGGGCCGCAGCCATACCTGCGCCTTGCCGTTCACGGTGGTGCGTGGCTCACGTGCCAGCGGTGCCTGGCTCCGTACGAGCAGGCATTCAATGCGGATGCGACCTTCCGTATCGTCCAGACGGAAGAAGAGGCGGACGAGTTTCCGCTCGACGACGATGAAGTCGAAGTGATCGTGGGCTCGCGCCATTTCGATCTCGTCGACTTGATCGAAGAGGAGCTGTTGCTCGCACTGCCGCTGGTGCCGAAGCACGAAGTCTGTCCGGAGATTCACGAAAGTCTCGCCTCGGGTCCCGACGGCGCGGAGGGCGTGGATTCCGTGGACGACGTGCCGGAGCAGGAAATCGAGCCGGAAGAGCGCGTCAACCCGTTTGCGGCGCTCGAATCGCTCAAGAAGGACGGTCCCGGCAGTAAGCACTAAGGTCAGCCTTAGTCGGCTGCGCGGGGCAGGCAGTACCAGACGCGTGGGCCTGAGCCCGGAGTCCGGCCACCCCCCCAAGGGTGGCGGCGGCCGGATCGGGCTGTGTTAGAATTCGGAAAATTTTCAGGAGTTATCATGGCAGTTCAACAAAACAAGAAGTCGCCGTCGAAGCGCGGTATGCACCGCTCGCACGATTTCCTCACGGGCGCGCCGCTGGCCGTCGAGCCGAGCACGGGTGAAGTGCATCTGCGTCACCACATCAGCCCGAACGGCTACTACCGCGGCAAGAAAGTCGTCAAGACCAAGAACGACTAATCGTTTCAGCGTGCGGCGCATGGCTTGCAGCCTGGCGCCGCATCTGACGATCCCGTTCGCTTGACCATATTTCGGCTCGGCAAAAAAGGCGGCATTCAACTGCCGCTTTTTTATGCCTGAAATCCGTCGCATTCCATGACTGTTACGCTCACGATAGATTGCATGGGAGGCGACCACGGCCCGTCTGTGACGGTGCCTGCCGCAGTCCATTTCGTCCGCTCGCACCCCGACGCGCATCTCATGCTCGTGGGTGTCGAGTCGGCGGTTCGCGCCCAGTTGAAAAAACTGAAGGCGGCGGACCATCCCGCGCTTACCGTCGTGCCCGCCACCGAGGTCGTCGAAATGGACGATCCGGTCGAAGTCGCCCTGCGCAAGAAAAAAGATTCGTCGATGCGCGTCGCGCTCAATCGCGTGAAAGAGGGCGAGGCGCAAGCCTGCATCTCGGCCGGCAACACCGGCGCGCTCATGGCCGTTTCGCGCTACGTGCTCAAGACGCTGCCTGGCATCGAACGTCCGGCTATCGCCTTTGCGCTGCCCAATCCGCGTGGTTACACGACGATGCTCGACCTCGGTGCGAACGTCGACTGCGAGCCGCAGCATCTGCTGCAGTTCGCAGAGATGGGCCACGCGCTCGTTGCGGCGCTCGAGGGCAAGGATCGCCCAACCATCGGGCTCCTGAATATCGGCGAAGAAGTCATCAAGGGCAATGAGACCATCAAGCGCGCCGGCGAGCTCCTGCGCGCGAGCACGCTGAACTTCCGCGGCAACGTCGAAGGCAACGACATTTACAAGGGCACCGTCGACGTCATCGTCTGTGACGGTTTCGTTGGGAATGTCGCGCTCAAGACGTCTGAGGGCCTCGCGCAGATGCTCAACGACATGATCAAGGAAGAGTTCGGCCGCTCGTGGCTCACCAAGCTCATGGCAATTGCCGCTCTGCCCGTGCTGATGCGCTTCAAGAAGCGCGTGGACCATCGCCAGTACAACGGCGCGGCGCTGCTGGGCTTGAAGAGCCTCGTCATCAAGAGTCACGGCTCGGCCGATGCCTACGCGTTTGAGTGTGCGATCAATCGCGGGTATGATGCCGTCAAAAATGGCGTGCTGGAGCGCCTTGCGCGCGCCATGGAAGAAAACGCCGGTTCGCTCGAACAGGCGGCAGACGAGCCCGGCGGCGCCCAGAATGTGCAAGCCGCGCAGGCGGGGCAGGCGACTAGCGCGCCCAGCCAGGCAGCGGGCGAAGTACCGCCCGGCGCCGCATCATCCTCGAAGGCATAATGGCTCAATCGACTCTCTATTCCCGCGTGATCGGCACGGGCAGTTACCTTCCGCCTGATCGCGTCACCAACCAGGAACTGGCCGAACGGCTCGCCGCAAAAGGCGTCGAGACGAGCGACGAGTGGATCGTGGCCCGCACGGGCATTCACGCGCGCCACTTCGCCGCGCCCGACGTCACGACGAGCGATCTCGCGCTTGCGGCGTCGCAGCGCGCGATCGCGGCGGCCGATGTCGATCCGCAGTCGATCGACCTCATCATCGTCGCCACTTCCACGCCCGATTTCGTGTTTCCGAGCACGGCCTGCCTGTTGCAGAACAAGCTCGGCATCCGCAATCACGGTGCGGCGTTCGACGTGCAGGCTGTGTGTTCGGGCTTCGCGTACGCCGTTTCGGTGGCCGACAGCCTGATCCGCAGCGGCCAGCACCGCACGGCGCTCGTGGTCGGTGCGGAGACCTTCTCGCGTATTCTCGACTTCAATGACCGCACCACCTGCGTGCTGTTCGGCGACGGCGCCGGCGCGATCGTGCTGCAGGCGTCGAACGAACCGGGCGTGCTGTCGAGCGCGCTGCACGCCGACGGCAGCTACGCGCACATCCTGTGCACGCCGGGTAACGTGCATGGCGGCGTGATCGCGGGCAACGCGTTCCTGCACATGGACGGCCAGGCGGTGTTCAAGCTTGCTGTGAACGTGCTCGAAAAGGTCGCGATCGAGGCGCTCGACAAGGCGCAGCTCACCGCCGACCAGGTCGACTGGCTGATTCCGCACCAGGCCAACATCCGCATCATGCAGGGCACCTGCCGCAAGCTCGGCCTGCCCGCCGAGCGCATGGTGGTGACGGTGGGCGAGCATGGCAACACCTCGGCGGCCTCGATTCCGCTCGCTTTCGACGTCGCGGTGCGCGACGGCCGCATCAAGCGCGGCCAGAACGTGCTGATCGAAGGCGTGGGCGGCGGCTTCACCTGGGGCGCTTCCGTCATCCGCTTCTAAGCATCCTGAGCGGGCTTTCGCGCTCCCGCAGCCGGGCTGTGCGCACGACATGCACGTTGTGCGCAGCCGGCGGCGGTTCATCCGAGCGCATTGCCCACCCGTATTGAACGAATTTGGGGACGTTATGAAATTCGCGTTCGTTTTTCCCGGACAAGGCTCGCAGGCCGTCGGCATGCTCGACGCCTTCGCCGATAACGCCATCGTGCGCGAGACGCTGCAAGAAGCGTCCGACGCGCTCGGCCAGGACCTCGGCAAGCTGATCGCCGAAGGCCCCGCTGAAGAGCTCAACCTCACCACCAACACCCAGCCGGTCATGCTCACCGCCGCCTACGCCGTGTATCGCGCGTGGCAACAGGCGGGCGGCCCGGCGCCGGCGATCGTCGCGGGCCACAGCCTCGGCGAATACACGGCGCTCGTCGCCGCCGGCGTGCTCGCGTTCCGCGACGCCGTGCCGCTCGTGCGCTTTCGCGCCCAGGCCATGCAAAGCGCGGTGCCGGTGGGCGAGGGCGGCATGGCCGCCGTGCTCGGCCTCGACGACGACACGGTGCGTGCAGTCTGCGCCGAAGCCGCGGCTGCAAGCGGCGGCGTGGTCGAAGCCGTGAACTTCAACGCGCCGGCGCAAGTCGTGATCGCGGGCCACAAGGGCGCGGTCGAGAAGGCCTGCGAAGTCGCCAAGGGCAAGGGCGCCAAGCGCGCGCTGCCGCTGCCGGTTTCGGCGCCGTTCCACTCGTCGCTGCTCAAGCCCGCCTCGGATCAGTTGCGCGACTACCTCGCGAGCGTCACGCTGAACGCGCCGCAAATTCCCGTGGTGAACAACGTCGACGTGGCCTTCGAAACCGATCCTGCGAAGATCCGCGACGCGCTCGTGCGTCAGGCCGCGGGCGCGGTGCGCTGGGTCGAGTGTGTGCAGGCCATCGCCGCGCAAGGCGCGACGCACGTGGTCGAATGTGGTCCGGGCAAGGTGCTCGCGGGCCTCACCAAGCGTATCGACGGCAACCTGGTCGGCGCCTCGGTGCTCGATCCGAAGTCGCTCGACGAAGCGCTCGCGCTTCTGAAGGCCTAAGCGCCTACGTCACCACCGCTAACGGATTCAAACGATGGAAAAGACTCTCGACAATCAAGCCGCAATCGTGACCGGCGCCACGCGTGGCATCGGCCGCGCGATCGCGCTGGAACTGGCGCGCCAGGGCGCGACGGTGATCGGTACGGCCACGAGCGAAGCCGGCGCGCAGGCGATTTCGGCCGCTTTCGAAGAAGCGGGCCTGAAGGGCCGCGGCGCCGTGCTCAACGTGAACGACGCCGCGGCGGCAGAAGCGCTCATCGACGCAACGGTCAAGGAATTCGGCGGTCTTGCGATCCTCGTGAACAATGCGGGCATCACGCAGGACAACCTGGCGATGCGCATGAAGGACGACGAATGGGATGCGGTCATCGACACGAACCTGAAGTCGGTGTTCCGCCTCTCGCGCGCCGTGCTGCGCCCGATGATGAAGGCCAAGGGCGGCCGCATCATCAACATCACGTCGGTGGTGGGCTCGTCGGGCAACCCGGGTCAGGCCAACTACGCGGCCGCGAAGGCCGGCGTGGCGGGCATGACGCGCGCGCTTGCACGCGAGATCGGCAGCCGCGGCATTACCGTGAACTGCGTCGCGCCGGGTTTCATCGACACCGACATGACGAAGGACCTGCCGGCTGAGCAGCAAGCCGCGCTCAAGCAGCAGATTCCGCTGGGCCGCCTTGGCAGCCCGGACGACATCGCGCACGCGGTCGCGTTCCTCGCGTCGCCGCAGGCGGCCTATATCACGGGCACGACGTTGCACGTGAACGGCGGCATGTATATGTCTTAACCGGATTCAGGTACTATCCGCGCCTTGATGCGCTTGTGTAAAAACCTTGCTCAAGCGCCGTCGCGGATAGCCTTCCGGAACCTTGAGCGCCGCTTTTCAGCCAGGTCAAACCTGATAAAATGCGCGCACTCGCATTCATGAGCTAACTTTTTTCCCTTGGAGGGGTAATGGACAACATCGAACAGCGCGTCAAGAAGATCGTCGCCGAGCAACTGGGCGTCGCCGAAGCTGAAATCAAGAACGAAGCTTCGTTCGTGAACGATCTGGGCGCCGACTCGCTCGACACCGTTGAACTGGTCATGGCTCTGGAAGACGAGTTCGGCATGGAAATCCCGGACGAGGAAGCCGAGAAGATCACGACGGTTCAGCAAGCGATCGACTACGCTCGCGCGAACGTCAAGGCCTAAGCGCCCGATTCCCGCCTGGGCCGCGCAACGCTTGCGCTGGCGGCCCGCGAGGACGCTCGCCCGTGAAACCGCATACGCCTGCCGCACTCGCTGCGGGGCATCTGCTGGTCAACTAGCCACAGGGCTCACAGGAGCATTTCCTGTGGCCTCTGTGGCTTTTGTTTTTGTCATCTATGGATAAGGGGTTACCGTGAGCCGTCGTCGAGTTGTTGTTACAGGCCTGGGGCTGATTTCGCCTGTTGGCAATAATGTTGCCGACGGCTGGGCCAATCTGGTCGCCGGGAAGTCCGGCATCGCCAACATCACGAAGTTCGACGCGACGAACTTCTCGACCCGTTTTGCCGGCGAAGTGAAGGGCTTCAACGTTGAAGACTACATGCCGGCGAAAGAAGCGCGCCATATGGATACGTTCATCCATTACGGCATCGCTGCGGGCATGCAGGCGATCCAGGACAGCGGTCTCGAAGTCACTGAAGCGAACGCGGAGCGCATCGGCGTGAACGTCGGCTCGGGCATCGGCGGCCTGCCGATGATCGAAGTCACGCAAACCGAACTGCTCAACCGCGGTCCGCGCCGCATCTCGCCGTTCTTCGTGCCTGCCTCGATCATCAACATGATCTCGGGCCATCTGTCGATCAAGTACGGCCTCAAGGGCCCGAATCTGGCAATGGTCACGGCTTGCACGACCGGCTTGCACTGCATTGGTGAAGCGTCGCGTCTGATCGAATACGGCGACTGCGACGTGATGATTGCGGGCGGCGCGGAATCGACCGTTTCGCCGCTGGGCATCGGCGGCTTCGCGGCCGCGCGTGCGCTCTCGCAGCGCAACGACGATCCGGCAACGGCGAGCCGTCCGTGGGACAAGGACCGTGACGGTTTCGTGCTCGGCGAAGGCGCAGGCGTGATGGTGCTCGAAGAGTACGAACACGCGAAGGCGCGCGGCGCAAAGATCTACGCGGAAATCGGCGGCTACGGCATGAGCGGCGATGCGTATCACATGACCGCTCCGCTCGAAGACGGCGACGGTGCGCGCCGCTGCATGCAATACGCGATGCGCAACGCCGGCGTGAACCCGGGCGAAGTGAACTGGGTCAGCGCGCACGGCACCTCGACGCCGCTCGGCGACATCGCGGAAACTACCGCGATCAAGCGCGCGTTCGGCGACCACGCGAAGGAACTCGTCGTGAACTCGACCAAGTCGATGACGGGCCACCTGCTGGGTGGCGCGGGCGGTCTGGAGTCGGTGTTCACGGTGCTAGCCGTGCACAACCAGGTGTCGCCGCCGACGATCAACATCTTCAACCAGGATCCGGCATGTGACCTGGACTACTGCGCGAATACCGCGCGGGACATGAAGATTGACGTCGCGCTGAAGAACTCGTTCGGGTTCGGCGGCACGAACGGCACGCTCGTCTTCAAGCGTCACGCTTGATTCCGCAAGACGAGACAGCGGCCGCGCCGAACCCTTCGGCCGGCCGCGTTCCGGCTTTCCCCTCGCGGCGCTCGCTCGCGCCGCTTCTTTCCCTGCGTCCCTCTCTCGCGCTGCAACTGCTCGTTGCCTTGGGCCTGAGCGTGGCCACAGCCGCCGTCTACGCGGCGCTTGCGCCATGGCTCGGCGGCTGGCAAGCGTTGCCTGTCACGCTGGCGTTCCTCGCGACCGCTGGTCTCGTGGCTGCGGCGTGGCGTCGCAAGCAACCGGCATTCATCGAAATCGGGTCAGATTACCTGGCGGCGTATTCACGCGATGGCGCCTGCCTTGCGGCCGGGCGCCTTGCCGGTGCGGCGCAATGGGGTACATGGCTGCTCGCACTCGTCGTGGAGCAGGGTGCACGCCGCGCGACGATTCTCGTTGCCGCCGATGCTGTTGCCGCGGATACCTTCCGTACGCTCGCCGTGCGCGCGCGCAGCGCGGCCGGCCGCTGAGCTTCCCTTCGCTGTAAAGCTTGTAACCGCTGTTACTCGCATAACGTGAGACCGTGGCGAGGACGCTACAATGGTGCCCCCATGTCTCCTTCATGTGCTAACGGATTTTTCAGGTGAGCGAAAAAGAAATTGATCAGGTTCTGGTCGAGCGCGTGCAACAAGGCGACAAGGCCGCGTTCGAGCTCCTGGTCTCGAAATACCACCGCAAGATCATCCGGCTGATCTCGCGCCTCGTGCGGGACCCCGCCGAGGTCGAGGACGTGGCCCAGGACGCCTTCATCAAGGCTTACCGCGCACTACCGCAGTTTCGTGGCGAATCGGCTTTCTATACGTGGTTGTACCGGATTGCTGTCAATACGGCGAAGAACTACCTTGCGACCCAGGGAAGACGCGCGCCGACTTCTACTGAGGCAGATGCAGAAGAAGCGGAAACTTTCTCGGACGCCGATCAACTAAGGGATATCAATACGCCCGAGTCGATGTTGATGAGCAAGCAGATCGCACAGACGGTCAATGCTGCGATGGCGGTTTTACCGGAAGAGCTGCGCACCGCCATTACGCTTCGGGAAATAGAAGGCCTAAGCTACGAAGAGATCGCCGAAATGATGGGGTGCCCGATCGGCACCGTCAGATCGAGAATTTTCCGCGCTCGGGAAGCCATTGCGGCAAAATTGCGTCCGCTGCTGGACACTCCGGAAGGCAAGCGCTGGTAAGAAGAACAACCAGTTTCGCCCCGGGCGGCGACGCGATTCATCAGAATGAGTAGGTGTCACCAGGGACGTCTGTCAGGAAATGGGGAGCATCATGGGTTCGGTCTCGATGCAATCGGTATCAAGCTCGCGCGGCGAGCGTCTGTCCGCCTTCGTCGACGGTGAAGCGTCGGCGCAGGAGCATCTGAACGGAAAATATCTGGAACTCGACGGCGAAGGGCGCGCAGCCTGGTCGGAGTACCACCTGATCGGCGACGTGCTGCGCTCTGACGATCTGGCACTTAGCCAGGCCGCGAGCCGCGCTTTCATGACGGGTTTCGCAGCGCGTTTCGAAGCGGAGCCGCATCTGCTCGCACCGGCCGCGCTGCCGCAGGTGCAGGCTGGCCGCAATGAGCGCGTGGGCCGTATTCTGGCGCTGCGCCGCCGCGTGGTGCCGTCGTTGGCCGTGGCCGCCGCCGCTGCTACGCTCACGTGGATCGTCATGCCGCAAATGCGCGGCGTGGGCATGGCCGGTGCGCCGCAAATCGCCGCCGTCCAGTCGCAGGGCGACGGCGTGCAGCGCGTGGCGATGAACACCACGCCGGCGCCTCTGACCGGCGCTCAGGACGGTAATATCATCCGCGACGCGCGCCTCGACGAATACCTCCAGGCGCATCAGCAGTTCGCGCAGCAGCCGGTTATGTCGGATTCCATGCCGTACATCCGCTCAGCCGCTCTCACCACGCAAGGCCAATAAGTTTGATGCAGACATTGCGGTTGAATAAAAAGACGATCTGGGGGCGGTTGCCGGCATTCCTGTGCTGCGCAGCCGTGATGTTGACCGCTCTGTCTGTCGCCCCGCGTGCCCACGCGCAAGGCGCGTCCGCGGCCGATGCCGCCACGCGCCAGAGCGCGGCGCAGTTGCTCGACCGCATCCAGCAGGCTGCTCAGCAGCAAAGCTACGAAGGCACCTTCGTCTACCAGCGCGGCGAGTTCGTGCAGTCCTCACGCATCACGCACTACGCCTCGAAGCAGGACGGCGAGTTCGAGAAGCTCGAAAGCCTCGACGGCAAGCCGCGCACGATGCTGCGCCACAACGACGATCTTTATACCTTCGTGCCCGAGCGCAAGCTGCTCGTCGTCGAAAAGCGCCAGAACAAGGACGCTTTCCCGGCGCTGCTCTCCACCAGCGGTGACCAGGTGCTGGGCGTGTACGAGCCGAAGCTGCTCGGCAACGACCGTGTGGCGGGCCTCGACAGCCAGGTGATCCAGCTCGACCCGAAGGACAATTTCCGCTTCGCCTACAAGCTGTGGGCCGACGCGAAAACCGGACTGCTGCTGCGTTCGCAGATGCTCGACCCGTCGAACGGCCAGGTGCTCCAGCAACTCGCGTTCACGCAGGTACGCATCGGCGGCCCCGTCGACAAGACGCCTATCGTGAACGGCATGCGCAATATCGAGGGCTGGAACGTGGTGCGTCCGCCGCTCCAGCCGGTCGATATCGAAGCGCAGGGTTGGTCGTTCGGCCAGGCCGCGCCGGGCTTCCAGAAGATTCGTGAAGTGCGCCGGCCCATGGCCGCACGCGACGCCAGCGATCCGCCTATTCCGGTCGATCAGGCTGTGTTCTCTGACGGACTGTCCACGCTTTCCGTCTTTATCGAACCGGTGAAGAACAACAGTCGCAAGGAAGGCTCGGGCAGCAGTGGCGCGACCCACGTGCTCGTGAAGCGCAACGGCGATTACTTCATCACGTTGCTCGGAGAAGTGCCCCAGACCACGTTGCAGCAGTTCGCGTCTGCCATAGAATACAAGGCTCCCAGGTAACTCCTCCTTCGGCTGACTTCGATATGACGATTCTCCCGCTGCGCAAATTCTTCGCGGCCGCGGTCGTGGCGGCATGCCTGCCGTTCGCACCGCACGTGGCATCGGCGGCGCCAGCTGCCAACCTGCCCGATTTCGCCGACCTCGTGGACAAAGTGGGACCATCGGTCGTCAATATTCGCACCACCACACGCGTCTCCACGGCGCAGCGCGGCCTCCCGCCGGGGATGGATCAGGGCGACATGTCGGAATTCTTCCGCCGCTTCTTTGGCATCCCGCTCCCGCAAGGGCCGCAGGGTGGACAAGGCGGCGGTCAGGGCGGCGGCGGTCAAGGAGGAAGTCAGGGCGGTGGCGGTTCCGATTCGGGCCCGGACAGCGGCAACGATACCGAACAGAACAGCGGCGTCGGCTCGGGCTTCATCCTTTCGAGCGACGGCTACGTGATGACCAATGCGCACGTGATCGATGACGCGGACAGCATCTATGTGACGCTCACCGACAAGCGCGAATTCAAGGCGAAGCTGATCGGCGTGGACGATCGCACGGACGTCGCCGTGGTGAAGATCCAGGCCGCGAATCTCCCGGCCGTGACGATGGGCGATTCGAACAAGGTGCGCGTGGGCGAGTGGGTCGTGGCGATCGGTTCGCCGTTCGGCCTCGAGAACACCGTAACGGCGGGCATCGTGAGCGCGAAGGGGCGCGATACCGGCGACTATCTGCCGTTCATTCAGACCGACGTGGCCGTGAACCCCGGCAACTCGGGCGGGCCGCTCATCAACATGCAAGGCGAGGTGATCGGCATCAACTCGCAGATCTATAGCCGCACCGGCGGCTTCATGGGCATTTCGTTCGCGATTCCGATCGACGAGGCGATGCGCGTGGCAGATCAACTGAAGTCGACGGGCAAGGTCACGCGCGGCCGCATTGCCGTGGCGATCGGCGAAGTGACGAAGGACGTAGCCGACTCGCTCGGCTTGCCCAAGGCGCAAGGCGCGCTCGTCTCCAGCGTCGAGCCGGGCGGCCCGGCCGACAAGGCGGGCATCCAGCCGGGCGACATCATCCTGAAGTTCAATGGCGCGAGCGTCGACGCCG
This sequence comes from Paraburkholderia sp. J8-2, assembly GCF_905220195.1. Lineage (NCBI taxonomy): Bacteria > Pseudomonadati > Pseudomonadota > Betaproteobacteria > Burkholderiales > Burkholderiaceae > Paraburkholderia > Paraburkholderia sp. J8-2. Next base: position 190,858 of record NZ_CAJMZA010000009.1, on the reverse strand, counting down.
CGACCGACTTGCCGCGCATGGTTGGCGACACGAAGCCGGGCACCAAGGCGACTGTGACGATCTGGCGCAAGGGCGCGACACGCGATCTGCCGATCACGATCGCCGAGATGCAGACCGACAAGAGCGCGAAGGCCGACCAGAAAAAGGCGCCCGATCCCAAGCCGCGCGCGATGGGTGCGCTCGGTATCGCGGTGGTCGATATCCCCGCCGACCAGCTCGCCCAGCTCAAGATCAAGGGCGGTGCGATGGTGGATTCGGTGGACGGCCCGGCAGCGCGCGCCGGCCTGCAAAAGGGCGACATCATTCTGCGCGTGGGCGACACGGATATCACGGGCGCGAAGCAGTTCCAGGACGTCACAGCGCATCTCGACCCGCAGAAGATGGTGGCGGTGCTCGTGCGGCGCGGCGACAACACGCAGTTCGTGCCGCTGCGCCCGCGCGCACCGGGTCAGAAGTAACGCGCGGTGCGCCCGCCCTTGCGGTCTTCGCCGGCGTCGCCGGGCGCGCTCGAGCGTGCGAGCGCGCACCTCGTGCTGTACGGGCGCGCGTGGTGTCATCTGTGCGAGGACATGCGCGTCGCGCTCGAGCCGCTTGCCGCGGCGGCGGGTGCGCGGCTCGACGTGATCGATGTCGATTCCGACCCCGCGCTGCAGGCCCGTTACGACGAACTCGTGCCGGTGCTGCTTTGCGACGGCATCGAGCTGTGCCATTACCATCTCGACGAGGCGCGCGTGCGCGCGACGCTCGGGCTCGCCGCCGACGCGCCGGGCGCGCTGCTGAAGCCGCCGAGCGGTGCGTGAAACGCGCGTGCGGTGGGCCGCGCAACATGCAAGCCCGCCATGACACATCCGTTACATCAGCGGACGGTTCGCCCGTGGGACCCCTTTTCGGCTAAAATAGTCCGGTTTTTCATCTGTTTACGAGGCGTGCCACGCAATCGTTGGGGCGCGCCTTTTTCGCTTGATCGGCACTGAATGGATCATATTCGTAACTTCTCGATCATTGCGCACATCGACCATGGCAAGTCGACGCTCGCCGATCGCATCATCCAGCTGTGCGGCGGCTTGTCCGACCGCGAAATGGAATCGCAGGTGCTCGACTCGATGGATCTCGAGCGCGAGCGCGGCATCACCATCAAGGCGCAGACCGCCGCGCTCTCGTACAAGGCGCGCGACGGCAAGGTCTACAACCTGAACCTGATCGACACGCCCGGGCACGTCGACTTCTCGTACGAGGTGAGCCGCTCGCTCTCCGCGTGCGAGGGCGCGCTGCTCGTGGTGGACGCGAGCCAGGGCGTCGAGGCGCAGACGGTGGCGAACTGCTACACCGCGATCGAACTCGGCGTGGAAGTCGTGCCGGTGCTCAACAAGATTGACCTGCCCGCCGCCAACCCCGAAAACGCCATCGAAGAAATCGAGGACGTGATCGGCATCGACGCGACCGACGCCACGCGCTGCAGCGCGAAGACCGGCCTCGGCGTGGAAGATGTGCTCGAAGCGCTCATTGCCAAGGTTCCGCCGCCCAAGGGCGATCCGGAAGCACCGCTGCAGGCGCTCATCATCGACTCGTGGTTTGACAACTACGTGGGCGTGGTGATGCTCGTGCGTATCGTCAACGGCACGCTGCGTCCGAAGGACAAGATCAAGCTGATGGCCACCGGCGCGCAGTATCCGGTCGAGCACGTCGGCGTGTTCTCGCCGAAGTCGCGCAACCTCGATTCGCTGTCGGCGGGGCAGGTGGGCTTCATCATCGCGGGCATCAAGGAACTCGCCGCGACGAAGGTGGGTGACACCGTTACGCTCGCCACGAAGCCGGCGTCCGAGCCGCTGCCAGGCTTCAAGGAAGTGAAGCCGCAGGTGTTCGCGGGTCTCTATCCGGTCGAGGCGAACCAGTACGACGCGCTGCGCGAATCGCTCGAAAAGCTCAAGCTCAACGACGCTTCGCTGCAATACGAGCCGGAAGTTTCGCAGGCGCTCGGCTTCGGCTTCCGCTGCGGCTTCCTCGGTCTCTTGCACATGGAAATCGTGCAGGAGCGTCTCGAACGCGAGTTCGACATGGACCTCATCACCACGGCACCAACCGTGGTGTACGAAGTCGTGCAGGCGGACGGCACCCTGATCAAGGTCGAGAACCCGGCGAAGATGCCGGAGCCCTCGAAGATCGGTGAGATCCGCGAGCCGATCGTCACGGTCAACCTGTACATGCCGCAGGACTATGTGGGTTCGGTCATCACGCTCTGTACGCAGAAGCGCGGCAACCAGATCAACATGCAGTACCACGGCCGCCAGGTGCAGCTCACGTACGAAATTCCGATGGCGGAGATCGTGCTCGACTTCTTCGACCGTCTGAAATCGGTGTCGCGCGGCTATGCGTCGATGGACTACGAGTTCAAGGAATACCGCAGCTCGGACGTCGTGAAGGTCGACATGCTGATCAACGGCGACAAGGTCGATGCGCTGTCCGTCATCGTGCACCGCACGCAGTCGCAGTACCGCGGGCGCGAAGTGGCGGCGAAGATGCGCGAGATCATTCCGCGCCAGATGTACGACGTGGCCATCCAGGCCGCGATCGGCGCGCACATCATCGCGCGCGAGAACATCAAGGCGCTGCGCAAGAACGTGCTGGCCAAGTGCTACGGCGGCGACATCACGCGTAAGAAGAAGCTGCTCGAAAAGCAGAAGGAAGGCAAGAAGCGGATGAAGCAGGTCGGCTCTGTCGAGATTCCGCAAGAGGCCTTCCTCGCCATCCTTCGTGTCGAAGATAAATAAGTAACGCGAATAAGCCGGACAACGGATCTCTACATGAATTTTGCGCTGATACTTTTTGTGCTCGTTCTCTTGACGGGCGTTGCGTGGGTTGCAGACAAACTGGTGTTCATGCCGCGTCGGCGCCTCGCCGCCGATGCGGCGGTCGCGGAGTTCGACCGTCAACAGGAGCGTATCGGCGAGCGTTTTGCCGATGAAAACGCGCCTGCCACGCGTCAGAACCTGCGCAACGAAAAGCTGCGCCAGCCGTGGTGGCTCGAGTACACGGCGAGCTTCTTTCCCGTCATCCTGATCGTGTTCCTCGTCCGCTCGTTCGTCGTGGAGCCGTTCAAGATTCCGTCGGGTTCGATGGTGCCGACGCTGCTCGTGGGTGACTTCATCCTCGTGAACAAGTTCGACTACGGCATCCGCCTGCCGATCACGAACACGAAGGTCACGCAGGGCCGGCCGCTCGAGCGCGGCGACGTGGTCGTCTTCCGCTATCCGAAAGACGAGTCGGTCGACTACATCAAGCGCGTGATCGGCCTGCCGGGCGACGTGGTGTCCTATCAGGACAAGCAGCTCACGATCAACGGCAAGCCGGTGCCGGAAGTGCCGCAAGGCGACTTCTTCGACGAAGAGCGCATTGGCTACGCGAAGCAGTTCACGGAAGACCTCGGCAACGGCCGCAAGAACAACATCCTCAACAACCCCGCGGTGCCGCCGTTCATCGTGGGCGCTGAGGACTACCCGTATCGCGACAACTGCCAGTACAACGCGCGCGGCGTGATCTGCAAGGTGCCGCCGGGCAACTACTTCATGATGGGCGACAACCGCGACAACAGCGCGGACAGCCGCTACTGGGGCTTCGTGCCCGATGCGAACATCGTGGGCCGCGCGTTCTTCATCTGGATGAACTTCAGCAACCTGCGTCGCATCGGTTCGTTCGAGTAATGTGTGTTTGATCGACGTGCGATGCACGTTGATCACGCTGCGCGAAGAAGCCAAAGAAGCCGCAACAAAAAGCGCATGCGCGAACACGAGTCTTGCTCGCATAACTCGCATCGCATCTTCGCGCGCTACTTGAAGAATCCTCGGTAACGTCGCTTCATCACGGTTTTTCGCCCGCCGCCCCCTGTTTTCGCCGGGGGCGGCGGGCGCGTTATACTCTCCCCATGCCCCAATCTCCGTTGGAAAGCCGTTTGCGCTACGAATTTCGCAATGCGGAATTGCTGCGCCAGGCTTTAACCCACCGCAGTCACAGTGCCACGCATAACGAACGCCTCGAATTCCTCGGTGATTCGGTTCTGAATTGCGCGGTGGCTGCCCTATTGTTCCAACGTTTTGGCAAGCTGGACGAGGGCGACCTTTCGCGCGTGCGCGCGAATCTGGTCAAGCAGCAGTCGCTCTACGAGATCGCTCAGGCCCTCAATATTGCCGACGGCCTGCGTCTCGGCGAAGGCGAGCTTCGCAGCGGCGGCTTCCGCCGCCCGTCGATCCTTGCGGACGCGCTGGAAGCGATCTTCGGCGCGATCTTCCTTGACGGCGGCTTCGACGCCGCGCAGACGGTCATCAAGCGCCTCTACGTGCCGATCCTCGATCACATCGATCCGCGCACGCTCGGCAAGGATTCCAAGACGCTGCTGCAGGAGTACCTGCAAGGCCACAAGATCGCGTTGCCGACCTACACGGTCGTCGCGACGCATGGTGCGGCGCACAATCAGCAGTTCGAAGTCGAATGCACGGTGCCGAAGCTCGACGTGAAGGTGTCGGGCTCGGGCGCGAGCCGTCGCGCGGCGGAGCAGGCCGCGGCGAAGAAGGCGCTCGACGAGGTCATGGCCGCGGCGCCGGCGCTGGTTGCGAAGCCGCGCCGCTCGAAGGGCGCGCGAGCGCCCAAGCCGGAGCCCGAGGTCGTCCCGGGCGTGACGGGCGTGCAGGGCGCGCTCGATCTGCGCTCGCCGGAGCGCCGTGAGCGCGCCTCGGCGCGCAGCGAGCGTCCGGTGCAAACCGCGGCGGCCGAAGGCGCGCCGCTCGCGGTGATCCGGGCCGCGCACGTGCAGGAGCGCCCGGCGGAGAAAGCCGAACGCGGTGCGGAGAAATCGGGCGACAAGCCAGCGGGCGACAAGTCAGCGAGCGACAAGCCAGCCGATAAAGCGGCGGGCTTCGATGCCGTACCGAGCGCCGGCGCCATTGGCCACCGTTCGCCCCCCGTGAAGGCCGAATCGGCGCTGCGCACCGTCGAGCGCGCGCAAACCGCGACGTCCGGCGGCACCAGCACCAATGCCGAGACGCATGCCGAAGCCAGTACGGCTATTCCCGTGCGCGCGGCCGATGCCGGCCACTGATTCCACCGAGGCGCGCCGCGCGCGCGTCTCCCGTTTTTCTATTCCGGTCCGATCATGAACGCTCCCACTTCCACTCCTGCCGGTTTTCGTTGCGGCATGGTCGCGATCGTCGGCCGTCCGAACGTTGGCAAATCGACGCTGATGAACGCGCTGGTCGGCCAGAAGATCAGCATCACGTCGCGCAAGGCGCAGACCACGCGCCATCGCATTACCGGCATCAACACGATCGACGACGCGCAGTACATCTTCGTCGATACGCCGGGCTTCCAGACGCGCCACAGCACGGCGCTCAACCGTTCGCTCAACCGCGCGGTGACTTCCACGCTCAGCTCGGTCGATGCCGTGCTGTTCGTGATCGAGGCCGGCAAGTTCGGCCCCGACGATCAGAAGGTGCTCGACCTGATTCCGCCGAATGCGCCTACGATCCTGATCGCCAACAAGATCGACCGCGTGAGCGACAAGGCCACGCTGTATCCGTTCATCCAGCAGGTGCAAGGGCTGCGCGAGTTCCGCGAGATCGTGCCGCTCTCGGCCATGAATCCCGACGACATCAAGCGCCTGCTCGTGACTCTCAAGCCGTATCTGCCCGAAGGCGAGCCGATCTACGGCGAAGACGATCTCACCGACCGCAGCGAGCGTTTCCTCGCCGCCGAAATCCTGCGCGAGAAAGTGTTCCGCTGGACCGGCGACGAACTGCCGTACACGAGCACGGTGCTGATCGACAAGTTCGAGCAGGAAGGGCGCCTGCGCCGCGTTTTCGCAACGATTCTCGTCGAGCGCGACACGCAGAAGGCGATGGTGATCGGCCAGAAGGGCGCGAAGCTCAAGCAGATCAGCACTGATGCGCGCCTCGACATGGAAAAGCTCTTCGACGGTCCCGTCTATCTCGAAACCTTCGTGAAGGTGAAGAGCGGCTGGGCCGACAACGATGCCGGGCTGCGCGCCTACGGTTACGAGTAAGCACGACGGGCACCGCGTATGAGTGACGGCGCAGCCGGAACCCTGCACGACGACTGGCCCGCGCACGACGAGGCGCAGGCCGACGAGGCATTCGCACCGGGCGAAGCGTCCGAATCCCGCGGCACGCGGCGCTCGCCCGCAAAAGGCACGGCGCTTGCGCGCAGCACGAAGGCATCGAAAGGCGCCGCCACGCGCAACGCGATGACCGAAGGCGCCGACGCCACGCTCGAAGGCCGCGCCGAACCGCGGCCCGCCCGCAAGACCACTGCGCGCTCGCAACTGCCGCGCGCTTCACGCAGCACGACCCCCGATTACCGCATCGCCGAGCAGCCGGCTTTCGTGCTGCACAGCTATCCGTACCGCGAGACGAGCCTGATCATCGACGTGCTTTCGCGCGATCACGGCCGCGTGGCGCTCGTCGCGAAGGGCGCGAAGCGTCCGCACTCGGCGTTGCGCGGCGTGTTGCAAACGTTCCAGCCCCTCGCGCTTTCGTGGACCGGCAAGGGCGAGGTGCGCACGCTCACGGGCGCCGAATGGGTCGGCGGCATGTTGCCGCTGACGGGCGACGCGCTTCTGTGCGGCTTCTACGTGAACGAACTGCTCGTGAAGTTCATCGCGCGCGAAGACCCGCATCCCGAACTCTTTCGCCACTACGTCGTCACGCTTACGCGCCTCGCGCACGACGAGCCGCCCGTGCAGGTGTTGCGCTCGTTCGAGCGCGTGCTGTTGCGCGAGGCGGGCTACGCGCTCGCGCTCAACCGCACCGTGAACCGCAAGGCCGTGGTGGCTGAAGGCCGCTACGTATTCGATCCGGAGCGCGGCGTGCGCGACGCATCGGACGAATGGCCCGCGCAATGGCCCCTGCTTTCGGGCCAGACGTTGCTCGACATGGAAGAGGACGATTACCATCGACCCCAGACGGTTGCGCAGAGCAAGGCGCTCATGCGTTTCCTGCTGAACACTTACCTTGGCGGCACGCCGCTCGCGACGCGCCAGATTCTGATCGACTTGCAGAACCTATGAGCTTCTTTCTCACTTCGCCCAACGTGATCGACCTCGGCGTGAACATCGACCACGTCGCCACGCTGCGCAACGCGCGCGGCACCGCTTACCCCGACCCGATCCGCGCAGCGTTGCTCGCCGAAGAGGCGGGCGCCGATGCGATCACGCTGCATCTGCGCGAGGATCGCCGCCATATCGTCGACGCCGACGTGCGTGCGCTGCGCCCGCAACTGAAAACGCGCATGAATCTCGAATGCGCGGTGACGGCCGAGATGCTCGACATCGCGTGCGAGATCAAGCCGCACGACGTCTGCCTCGTGCCCGAAAAGCGCGCGGAACTGACGACCGAAGGCGGCCTCGACGTCGCAGGCAACTTTGACGCTGTTGCCGCCGCCTGCCGTCAGCTTGCGGATGCGGGCTGCCGCGTGTCGCTTTTCATCGACCCGGACGAAACGCAGATCCGCGCTGCGCACGAAACGGGCGCGCCCGTGATCGAGCTGCACACGGGCCGCTACGCCGAAGCGCACGACGCCGGCGAGCAGGAGCGCGAATTCGAGCGCGTGGTGACGGGCGTGAACTGCGGCAACAGTCTCGGACTGAAGGTGAACGCCGGCCACGGCCTGCATTACACGAACGTGCAGCAGATCGCGGCCATCGACGGCATCGTCGAGCTGAATATCGGCCACGCGATCGTTGCGCACGCAATCTTCGCGGGCTGGGAGAACGCCGTGCGCGAAATGAAGGCGATCATGGTCGCGGCGCGCCTCGGCACGCGCGGCTGATTGCAGCCCCGCGCTTCGCGCTCACGCAATCGATCTATCTCGACGGGAGTCTCATGGCGATCTACGGTATCGGCACCGACATCATTCAGGTGAGCCGCGTGGCGGCGGTCATGGAGCGCACCAACGGGCGCTTCGCGCCGCGCGTGCTCGGCCCGGATGAACTCGCCGTGTACGAGGCGCGCAAGGCGCGCTCGGAAGTGCGAGGCCTCGCGTACCTGTGTACGCGGTTTTCCGCGAAAGAAGCGTTCTCGAAAGCGATTGGTCTCGGCATGCGCATGCCGATGACCTGGCGCGCCATGCAGACCCTCAACGAGCCCGGCGGCCGGCCCGTGATCGTCGCCTCGGGCGAACTCGCGCGGTGGCTCGACGAACGCGGCATCACGGCGCGCGTGAGTATCACCGACGAGCACGACTACGCGGTGTCGTTCGTGATCGCCGAAGTGAACGCCGCAGTCAACGGCTGATATCCATTGCCGTGCGTCGCGCGGCATCTACGCACAACTCAGCAAAACTCATCGATGAAGAATAATCCCGGGCCGGTAATGCTCGACGTGGTGGGCACCACGCTGAACGACGACGACGTGCGCCGCCTCGCGCACCCGATGACCGGCGGCGTGATCCTGTTCGCGCGCCACTACGAGAACCGCGCGCAGCTCGTCGCGCTGACCGACGCCATTCGCGCGGTGCGCGAAGACTTGCTGATCGCCGTCGATCACGAAGGCGGCCGCGTGCAGCGTTTTCGCACCGACGGCTTCACGGTGCTGCCCGCCATGGGGCGCCTTGGCGCGCTGTGGGACAAGGACGTGCTGCTCGCGACCAAGGTCGCGACGGCCGTGGGCTATATCCTCGCGGGCGAGCTGCGCGCGTGCGGAATCGATCTGTCGTTTACGCCTGTGCTCGATCTCGGCTATGGGCAGTCGAAGGTGGTGGGGGACCGCGCGTTCCATCGCGACCCGCGCGTCGTCACGTTGCTCGCCAAGAGTCTCAACCACGGACTGTCGCTTGCGGGCATGGCCAATTGCGGCAAGCATTTTCCGGGTCATGGCTTCGCGACGGCGGACTCGCACGTCGCGGTGCCCGTCGATGAGCGTCCGCTCGAGGCGATCCTCGGCGAAGATGCGCTGCCTTACGACTGGCTCGGCCTCTCGCTCACGGCGGTGATGCCGGGGCACGTGATCTATCCGAAGGTCGATTCGAAGCCCGCGGGCTTCTCGCGCATCTGGGTCGAGGAGATTCTGCGCAAGCGGCTGCGCTTCACCGGCGCGATCTTCAGCGACGATCTCTCGATGGAGGCCGCGCGCCAGGGCGGCACGCTGACCGAAGGCGCGCGCGCCGCGCTCGAAGCGGGCTGCGACATGGTGCTGATCTGCAACCAGCCGCACGAGGCCGAAAAGGTGCTCGACGCGTTGCGCACCACCGAGCCGCGCCGCGCCGCCAAGGCGTCGGACCTGCGCATCAAGCGCATGCGCGCGCGCGGCAAGGCGCTGCGCTGGGACAAGCTGGTGGCCGACCCAGGGTACATCGAGGCGCAGGCATTGCTACGCAGCGTGCTGCCTTGACGCCCTGATTGCCGCGCCGGCAAAACGAAAAAGGCGGTCCTCCGGAAACGAAGGGCCGCCTTTTTACATGCCGGGCGCCGGGAGCGTTTGGCTTCGTGGGCTCAGTTCAGCCGCATACGCTGCAGCTTGTTGTAGAGCGTCTTGGGGCTGATGCCGAGCAACGACGCGGCGCGGTGCCGCGTACCGCCTACGGCGTCGAGCGTCGCGCGGATCAGCATCTCTTCCACGTCGGCGAGCGGCGTGCCCACGGTCACCTGCACGCGGCCGCCGTTCATGTCGCGCGGCCCCGCGCCGCTGCTTTCCTCGGCCTGCAAGGTTTCCAGCACCTCGCCCGAGGCGTGCCACGCGCGCCTCACGCGTTCGTGCAGCTCGCGCACGTTTCCGGGCCAGTCATAGGCTAGGCACTCGCGGATGAACGATGGCGCGACGAGCCGCGTCGCGCCGGCCAGACCGTGCGACTGGGCGTCCTGATTGAGCTCGTCGACGCACGCGAGCGCGAGCAGGGCGGCGTCGTCGTCGCGCTCGCGCAACGGCGGGAGCGGGATCGCCGCTGCGTCGAGACGCATCCACAGATCGTTGTGCAGCGCGCCTTGCTGGACGGCGTCACGCGGCACCGCGCGGGTGGCGGCAATCAGGCGGAAATCGGTGCCCACCTCGCTGCTGCCGCCCACGCGCATGAAAGTTTGCGAATCGAGCGCGCGCAGCAGCGTTTCCTGCTGCTCGCGCGTAAGGTCGGTCAGCTCGTCGATAAAGAGCGTGCCGCCGCTCGCCTGATCGACGAGGCCTGGCTCGCGCTGTTCCGCGCCTGTGAACGCGCCGCGTTCATGGCCGAACAGCACGCTCGCGAGCGGACGTCCGGCGGCCGCTTCTGCCACGAGCGAGTGCGCGTCGCACACGACGAACGGCCCTTTGCGGCGGCGGCTCAACTGATGCAGCGTGCGCGCGGCGACTTCCTTGCCCGTGCCGGCTTCGCCGTGCACGAGCAGCGCCGATTCGGTGGGCGCGAGCTGTTCGAGCGTGTCGTAGACATGCTGGATCGCGCTGCTGCGTCCGAGCATGGGCCCGAAGTGGCCCATCTGGCGCAGCGCGGCGCGCAGCGTGCGCACTTCTTCGGTCAGCTCGTAGGGACGCGGAATGCGTGCGAGCAGGCTGCGCAGGCGCGGAATGTTGACGGGCTTGAGCAAATAGTCCCAGATACCGTGGCGCAGGCCTTCGATCGCGCTTTCGACCGTGGCGTTGCCGGTCATGACGATCACGGGCAGCGCGCCGCCCGGCGGCTGCGCGGGCAAGTACGGAAGCAGTTCGAGCCCGCCGCCGTCGGGCAGGTTCAGGTCGACGAGTACGACATCGGGAATGAAGCGGGCAAGGGCGGCGCGCGCTTGCGCGAGCGTGGCAGCAGTGTCGACGGAGAACCCGTCGGCCGACAGGATCGCTGACAGACCTGACAGGCTATTGGGATCGTCTTCGACAATCAGGGCATGTGGCATGGCGGTAGCGGCTTACGGATGAGCGCATTCGCGCCGGCGCTGCGCACGCTGGGTAGCGCGCGCGCCCCGGCAGACAGCCGCGCGGCGCGGGCAAGCGCGGCACGATGCGAAAGATTTCACCGAGATCACGGAGATGTCTCGTAGCAGGGTGTTCAGTTCCGGTCCTCCCAGTTGTGCTGCGCCAGAGCGGGGGCGCGACGGCTATGCCCGGCAGCGTGGCGGCCGGGCAGCAGCACAAGGCCGAAGCGCGTGGCGCCTGGGCGTGCGTGCAACCCCCTGTTTGCCTGCAAGTGGGCGGCGACCGTACCGGCCGTGCCGCGGACGCGGCCTTAGTCGCGCGGCCGGTGTGCGTCGAACCAGCGGCGCACTTCCAGTTCTGCCTCGTCACGCGTCTTGCCGTAACGTTCCTGGATGAGCCCGGCGAGTCGGTCCGCACGGCCTTCGGCTTTCGCGAGTTCGTCGTCCGTCAACTCGCCCCATGCCGCTTTGGCCTTGCCGATCAACTGCTTCCACTTGCCTTCAGCAATGTCGTTATTCATTTGCTTCTCCTGATAAAGGGAAAGAGTGTGGAACGCATGCTCTCTCACCTCACAGCAGAAACCGTGCCGCGGGAGTCAATCTGACCGGCGCGCGCTGCGCTTGCTTGCCACCTGCTTGCGGCAGGCGGCAAGTACGCAATCCGTTGCGCATAACCGGTAAGGTTTTCCGTGGCAGTCTCAAACATACACGTTCAGCAAAAAAAGAAAAAGCGCCCCGAGGGGCGCTTTCACGACGCTTGCCGCCTTGCCCGCCAAGGCGGGCGGGGCAGGCGTTCTTGCGCTGCAGTATGCCGCGGTTACCCGCAGTTACATTTAAGCGCGGCTGCGGTACTCGTTCGTACGCGTGTCGATTTCGATTTTGTCGCCGATGTTGCAGAAGAGCGGCACTTGCAGTTCGAACCCGGTGTTCAGCTTGGCGGTCTTCAGGACCTTGCCCGACGACGTGTCGCCCTTGACAGCCGGTTCCGTGTAAATGATTTCGCGCACGAGCACGGTCGGCAGTTCGACCGAGATGGCCTTCTCGTTGTAGAACACGACTTCGCAGCCCATGCCGTCTTCGAGGTAGTTGAGGGCGTCGCCCATCATCTCGCCTTCGACTTCGAACTGGTTGTAGTCGGCGTCCATGAACACGTACATCGGGTCGGCGAAGTACGAGTACGTCACTTCCTTGCGATCCAGCACGACGACGTCGAACTTGTCGTCTGCCTTGTACACGGTTTCCATGCCGGCGCCGGTCAGCAGGTTCTTGAATTTCATCTTCACGACGGCGGCGTTGCGGCCCGACTTGTTGTATTCGGCCTTTTGCACGACCATCGCGTCGTTACCGATCATCACGACGTTGCCGACGCGGAGTTCCTGTGCGGTCTTCATAATAAAAAACTGTCCTGTCCAGATTGAAGTAGCTTCGAGTGTGCTCGACGGCAAACGTCGCAAGCGGATTCGGTTGGTGTTGCGGGTGCTGCGGTTGCAACTGCTGCGACCCTCATTCGCGTATGTGCGATGTGGGGCGCGAAACTCGAAGCGCTTGAGACGGCTGCCGTCGGATAACCGCTTATTTTAACTGAGTTTTTGCGAATTCGGCGAGATTTCCGGCGAGATCGCCGACCTGCCCGAGTTCGGCGGCCCAGGCGTTCGCGCGCGCCGCGTAGACGGGCAGATGCTGCGCGAACTCGGCCCAGTCCGGCGTGCCGCGGCCATTCCACGCATGCCAGAAGCGTTCGAGCGCGGCGCGCGGCGCCTGCGGCAGCGTGCGGCCGTAGTGCGCGAGCGCTGCGTCGAGTTTTGGCAGATGAGCATCGTCGGCTTGCGGATAGATGTGCCAGACAAACGGTCGCGCGGCCCATTGCGCGCGCACGAACGAATCTTCGCCGCGCACGAAGTTCAAGTCGCTCGCCCAGAGCAGTGAGTCGTAACCGCGCTGCTCGGTGAACGCCAGCGCGTGCGCGTGCAGCGCGCCGCGCGTGGCCTGAGCGCCCGCGCCGAACGCCGGCTCGCCGAAAAAGCGCGCGAGCGCGCCGGAGATGCGGCCCTCGGGCACAAGCAGAACCACTGGCTTTGCCCCGTCGCGCCATTGCTCCAGCAGGTGATCGACGGCTGGATTCTCGTAGGCGAAAAGCGAGATCACGGTGGCTTCCGGCCCCGGAGGCGCGCCGCCCGTGGCGCGCTGCCACCACGCGGCGCGGGCGTCTTGCGAGCGCTCGAAGTCCGCGCGCGCGGCGTCGAGCGTGCGCTCCTTCAGTACGCCCCCCGTGCCGGGCCCGAGACCAGGAAAGAAGAAGTGCTTGGCGAGCGCGTAGCGCGGGTGCGGCGAGGGCCGCAGGTGGAAATCGGCCACCCAGTCTTCTGCGCTCAGATATTCGAGGTTGAGCCAGACGGGTTTGCGCTCGCGTTCGGCCATCGCCGCGACGTACACGGGCGGCAGCTCGCACGCAAACGCTTCGATCACGACATCGGCGATCTGCAGCGTCTCGCCCGCATGCTCGGGCTCGTGCCAGTGTTCGACGAGCACGCCCTCGACCGATTGCGTGGCGCGGCTCGCGTCTAGCGCGGGGCAGAGCTTCTGGAACGCGTGCAAGTCGTCGACGAACAGGCGTACCTGCCAGCCGTGCTCATGCGCGAGCTGGCGCGCAAGCCGCCAGCACACGCCGATGTCGCCGAAATTGTCGATGACGGCGCAAAAGAGGTCGCAGGCGATGGCGCTATCGCTAGCGGCGGCGGGAGTGTGGGCTTCTGTCATGGGTAGCTTGGGTGGCGCGCGACGCGGCGCAAACATGACTGCCATGCCTCAGGCGGGCGTAGAACGCCCGGCTGGCAAGTTCGGCACGGGTTCCGTGCGGCATGGAATGATCTAAACTTGCGATTCTAGGACACAGCCATGAACGCGTCGCGACGGCGGCGCGCTGTGCAACGTCTCACCTCTCTCGACGCACCGCCCGTCCCCGAAACTGGATGACCGACACCGACGTTTTCGACCCGAAAAAGGCGCTCGCGCAGCTGCCGCATCTGCCGGGCGTATATCGCTACTACGACGCGCAAGGCGCGGTCCTCTACGTCGGCAAGGCGCGCGACCTGAAAAAGCGCGTGTCGAGCTACTTCACCAAGACGCAGCTTTCGCCGCGCATCGCGATGATGGTCACGCGTATCGCGCGCATCGAGACCACGGTCACGCGTTCCGAGGCCGAGGCGCTGCTGCTCGAAAACAATCTCATCAAGGCACTCACGCCGCGCTACAACATCCTGTTTCGCGACGACAAGTCGTATCCGTTTCTCAAGATCACCGGGCACAAGTTCCCGCGCATGGCGTACTACCGCGGCGCGGTCGATCGCAACAACCAGTACTTCGGGCCGTTTCCGAGCGCCTCGGCCGTGCGCGAGAGTATCCAGATCCTGCAGCGCGTGTTCCAGTTGCGCACCTGCGAAGACTCGGTGTTCAACAACCGCACGCGGCCGTGCCTGCTGCATCAGATCGGCCGCTGCACGGCGCCTTGCGTGGGGGCGATCAGCGAAGAGGATTACGCGCGCGATGTGAACAACGCATCGCGCTTTCTGCTGGGCCGTCAGAACGAGGTGATGAAGGAACTGGAGACGAAGATGCATGCGTTTGCCTCGGAGCTGAAGTTCGAGCAGGCGGCATCCGTGCGCAACCAGATGAGTTCGCTTTCGACCGTGCTGCATCAGCAGGCCATCGAAACGGGCAGCGAGAGCGACGTCGACATTCTTGCCGTGGTGGCGCTGGGCGGGCGCGTGTGCGTGAATCTCGCGATGGTGCGCGGCGGCCGGCATCTGGGCGACAAGGCGTATTTCCCGACGCATGTGGAGCGCGCGCTGACCGACGAAGAGGGCGGCGTTGCCGAGGAAATCGACAGCGACACCGTGGTTGCGGCGAGCGCGCTGAAGTCGCTGCCCTCGCTTGCGCGCAAGACGGTGGAGGATTACGTCGAAGAAGCGCAAGAGGCCGACGCTCGAGACGATGCGGCGCTCGAAGCCGATCCGCTCGCCATCGCGGCCGACCTCGCAGAGGATGAAGACGACGCGAGCGACGATGCAGGCGATGCCGAATCCGATACCGCCACCGCGCCCGCGATCGAGTCGCAAGCGGGCACGCGCACGAAGCGCGAGATCGGCGTTGAATCCGAAGTGCTCGACGCCTTCATTGCGCAGCACTACTTCGGCAACCGCGTGCCGCCCGTGCTGGTCGTGAGCCATCCGCCCGCAAACCGCGAGCTTGTCGATGTGCTGAGCGAACAGGCCGGGCACAAGGTGACGCTGCTGCGTCAGCCGCAAGGTCAGAAGCGCGCGTGGCTCGCCATGGCCGAACAGAACGCGCGGCTCGCGCTCGCGCGCCTGCTCTCCGAGCAGGGTTCCCAGCAGGCTCGCACGCGCACGCTCGCGCAACTGCTCGGGCTCGAACTCGACGACCTCGCGCATTTGCGCATCGAGTGCTTCGACATCAGCCACACGATGGGCGAGGCGACGCAGGCGTCGTGCGTGGTCTATCACCATCACAAGATGCAGTCGGCCGAATATCGCCGCTACAACATCACCGGCATCACGCCCGGCGACGATTATGCCGCCATGCGTCAGGTGCTCACGCGCCGCTACGAGAAGATGGTCGCGCAAGCGGCGCGCGCCGAAACCGAAGAGGCGCCGCCGCCCGTGCCGGCCCCCGATCCCGCCGACCCGAATGCAGCGTCCGAAGCCGCGGAAGCCAGCGAGGCAGTCGAAGCCCCGCCGCCCGGTAGCATGCTGCCCAACATCGTGCTGATCGACGGCGGCAAGGGGCAGGTCGAGATCGCGCGCCAGGTGTTCACTGAACTGGGTCTCGATCCGGCGATGCTGGTGGGCGTGGCGAAGGGCGAGGGGCGCAAGGTCGGTCTCGAAACGCTCGTGTTCGCCGACGGCCGTGCGCCGCTCGAACTCGGCAAGGAGAGCGCGGCACTCATGCTCGTCGCGCAGATTCGCGACGAGGCGCACCGCTTCGCCATCACGGGCATGCGCGCGAAGCGCGGCAAAACGCGCCAGACTTCGCGTCTCGAAGAACTGGAAGGCGTGGGGGCGAAGCGCCGTCAGCGCCTGCTCGCGCGCTTTGGCGGCCTGCGCGGCGTGATGGCGGCCAGTGTGGAGGATCTGGCGAGCGTGGAGGGCATCTCACACGCGCTCGCCGAGCAGATCTACCAGCAGCTTCACTGATGCGGCGGCCTTGCGGGCCGGGTGCGGCCCGGCCAATCCTTACGGTTGCTTGTGGCAGGTGCGGCGACGCGGCACAATTGCATCTCCCATAATTGCATCTCCCCCGACAGATAGCGCCAGCCGATGCCGTTCAATATTCCGATTCTCCTGACCTGGCTGCGGATCCTGGCGATTCCGCTCGTGGTCGGCGTGTTCTATCTGCCGCAGACAATGCTTTCCCCGATGCAGCAGAACGTACTGGCGATGCTGCTCTTCGTGCTCGCGGCGCTCACCGACTGGTTCGACGGTTTTCTCGCGCGCAAGTGGAATCAGACGTCCTCGTTCGGTGCATTCCTCGATCCCGTCGCAGACAAGCTGATGGTGACCGCGGCGCTACTCGTGCTCGTGCATCTGCAGCGGCTTGACGCCGTGATCGCGCTCGTGATCGTCGGACGCGAAATCGCGATTTCGGCGCTGCGCGAATGGATGGCGCAAATCGGCGCGTCGAAGAGCGTGGCCGTGAATTCGCTCGGCAAGTTCAAGACCGCGTGCCAGATGGTCGCGATACCCATGCTGTTGTTCTACGCACCGCTTACGCTCGGCGGCGTGACGCTGTTCGACTCGCGCGTGTGGGGCGCGTGGCTCATCTATGTGGCGGCGTTCCTCACGATCTGGTCGATGCTCTACTACATGAAGCTCGCGTGGCCGCAGATCCGCGAACGGGGAAGCCTGTGAGCGGCGTGGTGTGAATCCCATGTGTCTTTTTCCAAAAAGATCACACGAAGGGGTTGACACGATTCTGCGGGTTATACATAATCTCACTTCTCCGCTGCACGACGCAGTAGCAAGCAAGCAGATGCGGTGGAGATATCAGAAGATAAGCCGAAGTTAGGCATATATCTGAAGCGAATATGCGGGAGTAGCTCAGTTGGTAGAGCGCAACCTTGCCAAGGTTGAGGTCGCGAGTTCGAGACTCGTCTCCCGCTCCAGAATTTAAGGTGCGGCGTTTTGTAGTAGAAAAAACGAAGCGCTGAAGCAGGAAAAATGCAGTAAAGCAGGACATTTGCGGGAGTAGCTCAGTTGGTAGAGCGCAACCTTGCCAAGGTTGAGGTCGCGAGTTCGAGACTCGTCTCCCGCTCCAAATGCCAAGGGGAAGCAACGCTTCCCTTTTTGTTTGGCAGGCTTGCATCAGTATCAAGCCATCAAACAAATCTGTCCGGTCGTTGCGGGCTCAAGCAGTTTGCCTGATGTTCGCCGCGTTCCAGTCAGTCCGCTTCTGGCGCGATAGCAAAGCGGTTATGCAGCGGCCTGCAAAGCCGTGTAGGCCGGTTCGACTCCGGCTCGCGCCTCCAGATGCAAAACAAAAGCCACCTTCGGGTGGCTTTTGTTTTTTGCTGCGCGCTCGCGCACGTGGCGCACAATAGCCGGCACCCATCCTCTCCGGTTGCCCGACATGTCCATCGAACTCCCCGAAGACGCGCGCAGCGAAGCGATCGCCTCCATTCAGCGCTATTTCGACGCGAACATGGAAGAGCCGATCGGCAACATCGCGGCGGGCGCGCTGCTGGGCTTCTTTCTCGAAGAGATCGCGCCGGCGATCTACAACAAGGCCATTGCCGACGCGCAGGAGAGCATGCAGGCGCGCATCGTCGATCTCGAGATCGATCTGCATGAAGAGCCGTTCCAGTACTGGCGCAAATACGAAGCGCCGCGCCGGCGAAAGTGAGCGCCGCCTGAGTCGCGGGTTTGTAGCATGCGCGGCGCGCGGCATAATCGTGGTCATTCACTATGCTTCGATGGAAATCGCAGACCATGACCGTGCAGTCCGCCGCCTTGCCGCTACCCCAATTCGACTGGCAATGGAAAGCCTTCGACGCGCTCGACGCGCGTGAAGTCTACGCCATGCTCAAATTGCGCTCCGACGCGTTCGTCGTCGAGCAGAACTGTGTGTATGGCGATATCGACGGTCTCGACTTCGGCGCGTGGCATCTGTTCGCATGGAGCGAAGAGGGCGGCGAGCGAGCGCTCGCGGGTTATCTGCGCGTGCTGCTACCCGATGCAGAGGATGCTGATGTGCGTATCGGCCGCGTGGTGACGTCGCAGAACCATCGCGGCATCAAGCTCGGCAACGCGCTGCTCGAACGCGCCATCGCGCAGATCGCGCGCCAATGGCCGGACGTCGCGATGCGTCTGCATGCCCAGGCGCATCTGCAGAAGTTCTACGGTGCGTTTGGCTTCTCACCCGTTGGCGAGATTCACGACGAGGACGGCATTCCTCACGTGTGGATGCGCTCGGCCTGATTCGATGTTGGTCGCGCGCCGCGCCGGTGCTGCGGCAAACGTCCGCGCGCGGATAGGCGCATCCAGTGGCGCAGCGCGATCAGTGCGCCGACCACACTCATCATCGACCCCGGAATCCACAGCAGCAGCCCGCCGATCTGCTGGTCGCGCATGGGCGAAAGCCAGGTGAATGCGCGGCCGCAGATCGAATAAATCGGATATAGCTCGCGCGGCGTGAAGAAGATGAACGCGCCGAGCACGATTTGCGGCGGAATCGCCGCGATCACGACGAGCACGCGCTTGCCCGGCGAGAGGCGCGCGGGCGGAGCGGGGCGCGAGTCGAGCACGAGCCACCAGAACAGCAGCCCGTCGATCACCATGCTCCAGTTCATGACGCGGTAGAGGCGCCAGTCGAGCATCGCGATGAAGTGGATCGGCGAAAAGAGCCAGAAGTAGATGAGCCCGACGAAGAGTCCGACCGCGACGACGGGATGCATGACGATGTCGAGCGCCACGCGCACGGGGCGCGCGGCGAGCACGGGGCGCACGAAGCGCTGGCGCCACTTGAACGGAATGCCCGCGCGCAGCGCCGCGCCCGGGTAGGCGAGCGCGATGAAGAACGGCCCCAGATGATGCAGCACGAGGTGCTGCGCGCGATGCATGAAGAACTCGTGCTCGAAGTAGTAGTCGAGCCGCGTATGCAGCACGACATAAAGCGCGCCGAGCCCGAACCAGAATGAGAGCTGGCGCGCGAGCGACACCCGCGCGTGCCGTTTGCCGCGCACGAACAGCACCGCCGCGAGCAGGGTGCAGATCATCACGGTCGGCGAGGGCTCCCACGGCTGGAGCCAGTAGATCAGGGTCATCGCGAGCATGGCGGCGGCCTCATCGCGGATTCAACATGCTTGCGCGCGCAACCATACGGGATGCGCGCGTTGGTTTTGCTGCGGCCTTACTGCCCTGAGGGCGACTTGACTGCGAACGGCGTGTCGAGCGTTTCGCCGTCCGAGAATTGCAGCTTCACGTTCACCGTGTCGCCCGGTGCGATCTTGTGCTTCGCCTTCTCCAGCATCAGGTGGTAGCCGCCCGGTGCGATCGCCAGCGTGCCGTGCGCCGGCACCGTTGCCTTGTGCACCATGATCATCTTCTGCGTCGAGCCATTCGAGACCGTCTGATGCAGCATGACCATGCCGTAAGCGTCGCTCGATACGCCCACGAGATCGACCGGCTGGTCGCCATCGTTCTTGAGCGTCACATAGCCCGCCGCAGGCA
This sequence comes from Paraburkholderia sp. J8-2, assembly GCF_905220195.1. Lineage (NCBI taxonomy): Bacteria > Pseudomonadati > Pseudomonadota > Betaproteobacteria > Burkholderiales > Burkholderiaceae > Paraburkholderia > Paraburkholderia sp. J8-2. The sequence continues at coordinate 171,220 of NZ_CAJMZA010000009.1, read as the reverse complement.
GGTCGTTGGGCAGCCAGCGCACCCACGCGTCCTGCGTGCTCAGCGCGCCCGGGGCGGCGTGTGCGGCGGGCGCGAAAGCGGCGAGCGCACCGAAGGTGCTCAGCGCGCAGCCGAGCGAGACGGTGAGTGACTTGAGGTTCTTCGTCATAACGTTTCCTGTTGCGGTTTGCTGTTGCGTCTTGCTGTTACATCAAGGCTCGATGATAGGACCCGCGACGCGGCATGCGTTCACGCCGTGTCGTTGATCACGCGGCGCAGGTCGTGCGCGATCGCGTCCGGGGTGTTGCTGTCGGTGGCGAGCAGGCGCGCGTGGCCCTGCGCGTCGAACACATAGACGGCCGAGCTGTGCGTGACTTCGTAGCTGCCGTCGGGGTCGCGCTTTTCCATCTGGTAGGCCACGCGGTAGCGCCGCGCGAGCGATTCGATCTGGCTGTCGGTGCCGGTCAGGCCGAGTGCATGCCGGGCATCGAATGCGCCAACGTAGGCGTGCAAGGCCTGCGGCGTGTCGCGCGCCGGATCGACGCTGATGAAGAGTATCCGCACTTTCTGCGCATCGGGGCCGAGCTTCGCTATAACCTGCATCAGGCGCGCCATCGTCTCCGGGCAGACGTCCGGGCAATGCGTATAGCCAAAGTAGACGAGCGTCGTGCGCCCTCGAAAACTCGCGCCCGTCACAGGTTGGCCGTTGTCGGCCGTGAGTGCGAAATCGAGGTCGGGCAGGTGGCCGCTTACGTTCGTCAGCTGCCACGGCTCGTCCGGGTGCGAGCATGCCACGAGCAGCAAGGCGCCCGCCACGAGCGCCGCGTGCCGCAGGCTGCGCAGGCCGCTGCAAAGGCGGGTGCGGAACGTGCGCAGTGTGGGCTCGAAGGTGGGGAACAAAGGCAATCTCGTCGACTCGATTGGATTACGTTAGCCGCGCTCGAACAGGGCGTTGGGCCCGGCTTGTCGCTGCGACTGTAGCAAAATTGGGGCTGCCCGGTCGCGAGCGCCCCGTCGTGCTGATCGCTCGCGTCGATATGCCGCATCGGCTCGCATCGGCTGAATCACAGTCCTGGCAGCGGAGTCCAACTTTCGACAAGCCGGACCGCAGACAAGCCGACTCGAGTCCGGCCAGGCCCGCGCAGCCGGTCAGCCCCTTACTTTCTCGATAATCGATCCAAGGCGCGGTAAGATTCGCACACTTTCCCTGGGCGCTGCCCGGGGCCATACCCGGCCAGCAGGCCGATGGGTGAAAAGAACGCAATGCAAGTACTTCCGGCAGTCCTGCCGCCTGACCAGACGGCATTTTTCTTCGATTTCGACGGCACGCTCGTCGATCTCGCGCCCACGCCAGACGGCGTGCTCGTGCGTCCCGACATGCTCGCGCTGCTGCATGAGTTACGCCGCACGACGCACGGCGCCGTGGCGATCGTCTCGGGGCGCGGCATCGAGAGCATCGACGGTTTCCTCGGCATGCCCGATCTGCCCGTGGCCGGTCTGCACGGCGCCGAGCGGCGCGACGCCAACGGCGACACACAGCGTGTCGGCTTCAACGATGAGCGTTTGCTGCGCATGGAGCAGGTGCTCGCGGAGGTGGTGCGCACGCATCCGCGCATGCTGCTCGAGATCAAGGGCGCGTCGCTCGCACTGCACTACCGCAACGTTCCGGAGCACGAGGGCACCGCGCGCGCCGCGACCGAGCGCCTCGCCGCCGATTACGCCGACGCCTACGTGCTGCAGCCCGGCAAGATGGTCTACGAGATCAAGCCGAAGGACGTCGACAAAGGCCGCGCGCTGCGCGCGTTTCTCGACGAGCCGCCGTTCGCGGGCCGCCGCCCGGTGTTCGCCGGCGACGATCTGACCGACGAGAAGGGCTTCGCCGTCGTCAACGCATTGGGCGGGCTGTCGATCAAGGTCGGCGGCGGCGACACCATCGCGCAAACACGCATCGATTCGGTCGACGCGTTGATCGGCTGGCTCGCATCGCTCGTCGCGGCCATGCCGGGCGCCCGGTGAGCGCGCGCATGCCTCGCTTCACTCCCCACGTTGAATGCGTCACGCGCAGCGATGCCTCGCGTGCGCCTTGCTCTCCTGATTTCCAGCACGGACCCCGCCCCTCATGAGCCGATTGATCATCGTATCGAACCGCGTCGCGCCGATTTCCGAAGGCGGTCCGGCCGCGGGCGGCCTCGCGGTGGGCGTGTACGACGCGCTCAAGGAAACCGGCGGCATGTGGTTCGGCTGGAGCGGGGACGTGCTCACCTCCGGCCAGCCGCAGATCGCGCTCGAAGAGCGCGGGCCCGTGACCTTTGCCACCATCGGCCTGCTGCGGCGCGACTACGACCAGTACTACCGCGGTTTCTCGAACGCGACGCTCTGGCCCGCGTTCCACTACCGCGCCGATCTCGTCCAGTACGACCGCCACGAGTACGAGGGCTATAGCCGCGTGAACGCGTGGCTCGCGCAGCAACTCGTGCCGCTTCTGCGCGAAGACGACGTGATCTGGGTCCACGACTATCACCTCATTCCGTTCGCCCAGGCGCTGCGCGCGGCGGGCGTGAAGAACCGCATCGGCTTTTTCCTGCACATTCCGTTTCCGGCCTCGCAGGTTCTGCTGGCGGTGCCGCCGCATCGCGAACTGGTTCAGGCGCTCTGCGCGTTCGACCTGCTCGGCTTCCAGACCAGGCCCGATCTGCGCGCGTTTTGCGACTACATCGTGAACGAGGCGGGCGGCACGACCGCGCTGCAGGCGGACGGCCTCACGCGCATCGAGGCGTTCGGGCAGACGCTCTGCGCGGGCGATTACCCGATCGGCGTCTATCCCGACGAAATCGCGGAGCTTGCCAAAGCGGGCGAACGCGGCAAGCCGGTGCGCACGCTCAAGGCCACGCTGCACGGGCGCAAGGTCATCATGAGCGTGGACCGGCTCGACTACTCGAAGGGGCTCGTGGAGCGCTTTCGCGCGTTCGAGCGCCTGCTCGACCACGCGCCGGCGCAGCGCAACAAGGTCTCGTTCGTGCAGATCGCGCCGCCTACGCGCGCCGACCTGCACGCCTATCAGGACATCCGGCTGCGCCTCGAGGCGGAGTCGGGGCGCATCAACGGCCGCTATGCGGAACTCGACTGGACGCCGATCTGGTACATCCATCGCCAGTACGAACGGGCGGTGCTGGCCGCGTTGTTCCGGGCGTCGAACGTCGGCTACGTCACCCCGCTGCGCGATGGCATGAATCTCGTCGCCAAGGAATATGTCTCGGCGCAGGACCCCGAAGATCCGGGCGTGCTCGTGCTCTCGCGCTTCGCCGGCGCGGCGCAGGAGCTTTCGGGCGCTCTGATCGTCAATCCGCTCGATATCGACGGCATGGCCGACGCGCTCAATGCCGCGCTCGCCATGCCGCTTGCCGAGCGGCTTGCGCGCTATCGGGACATGATGGGCCAGTTGCGGGAGAACAATGTCTCGGTCTGGCGCGACCGCTTCATGCGCGATCTCAGCCAGGTCAGCGTGCGGAAAGGAGTCAGCTTGCCGCCGCTCGAGCCCGCGCGGGGCTGAGCACCCACGCCGAGCCCGCCTCGGCGAGAGCGAAAAAAAGCCGCTTCAGGCGATGCACTGAAGCGGCTTTTTTGCGTTTGGCAGCGCACGGCGGCGGCGCGCCCGCCTGCGCGGTGGTCAGGCTACGTGCTTTTCGTCGGTCTTCTTGCCCAGATGCAGCGTGGAATGCTTGCCGTACTGCTTGGCGAGGAGGTCGCGGTAGAGGCCCGGACGGTTGCGCAGCTCTTCGGGGCTGCCGTCGTCGATCACCTTGCCCGCGCTCATCACGATGATGCGGTCGAAGTTGTTGAGCGTGGAGAGGCGGTGGGCGATCGCGATCACGGTGCGGCCGACCATGAGCCGGTCGAGCGCCTGCTGGATGGCCTCTTCGGACGCGCTGTCGAGCGCGGAGGTGGCTTCGTCGAGCAGCAGGATCGGCGAATTCTTCAGAATGGCGCGCGCGATCGCAATGCGTTGGCGCTGGCCGCCCGACAGCTTCACGCCGCGGTCGCCCACGATCGTGTCGTAGCCCTCGGGCATCGCCTCGATGAATTCGGCGCAGCGCGCCTCGCGAGCCGCGGCGAGCACTTCCTCGCGGCTCGCCTCGGGGCGGCCGTAGGCGATGTTCTCGTAGATCGAGCGGTGCAGCAGCGAAATGTCCTGCGGCACGAGCGCAATGGAATGGCGCAGGCTGTCCTGGGTGACGTGCGCGATGTCCTGGCCGTCGACCTTGATGGCGCCGCCCTGGGTGTCGTAGAAGTGCTGCAGCAGCGCGAGCACCGTAGTCTTGCCTGCCCCCGATTTGCCGATCAGGCCGACGCGCTGACCGGCCTCGATGTGCAGGTCGAAATGATCGAGGATCGGCTTGCGGTGCGGATACGCGAACGTCACGCCCTCGAAGTCGACGCGGCCGCCCTGGGCTACGAGCTCCGTGGCGTCGTCGCGGTCGGGCATGCCGTGCGGCTCCAGCAGCGTTTGCACGGCTTCGGCCAGGCGCGCCACGTGTTGGGTCACATCCACGAGCGCCACGGCGAGGTCGCGCGTGCCGTGCAGGATCGTGAAGCCGAGCGAGCTAACCAGCACGATGTCGCCCGACGTCGCCTTGCCCTGATCCCAGAGCCAGAGCGCCCAGCCGAGCAGCCCGGCGGACAGCATGGCCGTGATCACGGCGTGCAGCAGACGCAGCTTTTCGAGGTAGAGCAGGCTCGAGCGGCGCGCGTCGAGTTCGGCCTTGACGGTCGAGCCGAAGCGCTTTTGCTCGCGCAACGTCATGCCGAAGGCGCGCACGAGCGCCATGTTGCCGATCACGTCGACGAGCTCGCCGTCCACGGCGGCCGCTTTGGAAGCGAACGTGTGGTGACGCGAGGAGCCGCGCCCGGCCAGCTTGAAAAGGATCACCGAAAGGATGGCCGAGCAGACGAGCAGGCCCGCCGCCATGAGCGGATTGACGGCGATGATCATGACGATCGCGCCGGCCACGGCGATACAGGGCGGCAGCACGTTCCACGCCGTGGTGTTCTCGGCCGTGTAGACGGCGTTCGACGTCGCGGTGATGCGGCTCGCGAGCGTGCCGGGCTGCTTTTCGGCGTAGTAAGTGGGCGAGTGTCCGCTCAGATACTGGAAGAGGTCACGCCGCAGGTCGCCCGTCACGGTGACGAAGGTGTGCGCGGCGAACCAGCCGCCGACCCGCCAGAGCAGGTTGTCGGCGGCGATCAGGCCGACGAGGATGGCGAACGCGGTCCACAGCGGGCCCGGATGATGGCGTCCTGCTCCGAGCACGTCGATCAGATGCTTGATGGCGTATTGCGACGCAAGCGCGCAGCCCACGGCCGCGAACACGCTGGCGAGCACGACGCTGTGGGCGAACGGATGGCGCTTGATGTAGCGGAAAAGGAACGCGAGCGGACGCCGCGCATAGCTCGCGAGCTTTGCGTTGTGGGCGTTACGCTGGGCGGTGGTCAGATGTTCCAATTGATCGGGTGGTCGGTCTGACGGAATTTCGTCCGTGCAAGTTCAAAGGAAGATAGCTGGCGCTGAGGCGACGAACGGCTCAGGGCGCGCGGCAACGAAGGCGGACTTACCGCATTGTAAACACCCCGTGCGCCTGGCGCACCGCCTGTGCCCGGCGGACGCGCATCATATCGCGACACGATAGCGCGGGATACAGATTGGGGACACGTTGTTGCAGCGGAGGTTCAACAGGAATCGTGGACCGTTTTAGTGATAGATGTTTTAGAGATAGAATTACGGATTGCATTCGGAAAACTGCTGTGCGTGCCTGCAACGCGCAGCCAGCCCATGACGAACCTGAAACCTTACGAGTGGGATCGATCGATGCGGATTCGTGCCGCGACAATCCCCCGCAGTTGTTTTCCGCAGCGCAGCACCCAATCTAGAACTCTCTTGGAAAACAATGGGTTGCGGAGTGTTTCCGGTTTGTAACAACGTAAAGACTTTGAAATGATCTAGCCGGTATTGACCCCTGACCGGGATAATGCCGACTCGGACGGCGTAGGGAATTTGACAGCTTTTATGTCAACGGCCGCGAACCCTGCGCGTTTACCGCCTGAACCGCCGCGTGTGCGCTCTCTTGCCGCTTCACAACTGCGTCGGGTCTGTGTCCGGATTTCCGGCGCGGTTAGCGGTACGGAACGCCTGTAAGGCGCGTGGCGACAAGGAAGCCGCAGCCTGCATAGGTCGATTGTCAAATTTGCAGTCTATTGCCCGATTTATTACGAGGAAGGAGTTCACCACTATGCGAATCGCTCAAATCGCTCCGTTGCACGAGGCGGTTCCTCCCAAGCTGTACGGCGGCACGGAACGGGTGGTCTCCTACCTGACCGAAGCGCTGGTCGAACAGGGTCACGATGTCACGCTGTTCGCCAGCGGCGATTCGATCACCTCGGCAAAGCTCGAAGCGTTCTGGCCGCAGGCACTGCGCCTCGACCCCACGATTCGCGATGTGATGGCTCCGCACATGTTGCTGCTCGAAGAAGTTCGCCGCCGCGCGGAAGAATTCGACGTGCTGCACTTCCACATCGACTACTACCCGTTCTCGCTGTTCGCGCGTCAGCCGGTGCCGTTCGTCACGACCATGCACGGCCGTCTGGACCTGCCGGAACTGCAGCCGGTGTTCAACGCGTTCAACGACGTGCCGGTCGTTTCGATCTCGGACAACCAGCGCAATCCGCTGCAGCAAGCCAACTGGCAGCAGACCGTCTACCACGGCCTGCCGGAAGACGTGCTCACGCCGATTCCGAACGTCGAGCCCGGCTACCTCGCATTCCTCGGCCGCGTCTCGCCGGAGAAGGGCCTTGACCGCGCGATCCGCATCGCCGGGCAGGCGGGCATGAAGCTCAAGGTCGCCGCCAAGATCGACAAGGCCGACCGTGCCTACTACGAAGAAGTCATCAAGCCGCTGATGGCGCTGCCGCACGTCGAGTACATCGGCGAAATCGGCGAGCATGAAAAGCGTGAGTTCCTCGGCAATGCCCATGCGCTGGTGTTCCCGATCGACTGGCCGGAGCCCTTCGGCCTCGTCATGATCGAAGCCATGGCCTGCGGCACGCCGGTTATCGCGTTCAAGCGCGGTTCGGTGCCGGAAGTCATCGAGAACGGCGTGTCGGGCTTCGTCGTCGAAGACGAAATCAGCGCAGTCGCCGCGATCAAACGCCTGTCGACGCTGCCGCGCGAGAAGGTGCGCGCCGCGTTCGAGTCGCGCTTCTCGTCGAAGGTGATGGCGCGCAACTACGTGGCCGTGTACGAAGAACTGCTGCGTCAGAAGCATCGCACGGTGCTGCGCGAAGTCAACGCCGGCTAAGCTGCGCACCGAAACCGGACGCGCTGCGGCGCGCCCGGTTTTCCCGCTTTTCCCCAACGCCCTGGTGCCTGTGCACCGGGGCGTTGTCACATTCGCTGCGCCGGCAAGTGAGGCGCACGCTTAATGTCCCTATAATGGCCGTGCCGTAAAATCCGCGGCGCCCACAAAAGCGTGCTTTGCATGGGACCAGAGTTGCGCGCTGAAGCGCGAACTCTGGTCGACAGAGGAGAAGACCCTTGGCCAGAACCCGACCGACGCCCACGGCAACCGTACCCGGTGCCGGGACGCTTTTCGCGCTGCGCGCGATCGGGCTCGTGATCCTGGCGCGCTGGCTGCACTCCATGGCGCAGATGAATTTTCTCGCCGCGCTCGAAGGCATGGCGTCGTCGCCGGCGGCAAGCCTGAATCTCGTCTTCCTGTTTCTGCTGATCGTCCTGCCGGGCGCGAAGGCGCGCGTCGAGCGGCCGTTTCACCCGCTGCCGCAGTGGCTGCGCCAGGCGCTGCGCTTCTTCGGCGTGCTCGGCTTTCTGTTCGCGATCGGCTCGATCGGCGTGTTTGTCTGGACCGCCGGCTGGCGGCGCACCTTCCACGCCGTGGCCGATACGAATGGCTGGCTCGTCGCCGCCCCCGCGCTCTATGCGGCTGTGGTCTGGATCTGCCGGCCGCGCGCGCTTTGGCGAAGCAACTTCGCGGCGCGGCGTTTCGCGATCGGGCGCTTCGCCGTGTCGATCGATCCGGCCACGCGCACGACGGTCGTCTGGCAGGAAAGCCGCAAGGTCGGGCAGTACGATGCGCGTGAACTGTCGGTGCGCTGGCTTTCGGGGACGCCGCAGGGCGGGGTGGTCATGGCGGAGCCTGCGCGCCTGCCTGCACCCGAGCGCGCTCAGGCGGACGATCCCGCGGTCACGGCAGGCATTGCCGAGCCGGTTGCCAGCGCGGATCCTCCCGATGCCGCCGCTACGCTGGCGGGCGTGCCGCCCGCGGCCACGCGAGAACCCGGTGCCCACAATGCGCCGCGTCAGGCATCGGCGTCGTCATCGTCGAGGCCTGCGGGCAAGCCCGCGCGCCGGCCGAAGATCGAATTGCTCTGGGATTCGCCGGCTGCGGCGGGTCATAACCGCCAGACCGTGTTTCGCGTGTCGCTTGCCTCCGAAGGGGACCGCACGGCCTCGCGAGCGCTCGACTCGGCGCTGAAGCAGACCTGACGCACCCGACAGGGCCCGGCTGCATGACGCCGCGCCCACGCATACGCCCGCTTTTTTGTTGCTTGCCGTTCCTGTCGTCCACTCGAAGGAGTTGCAATGCTCATACGCTGGTTGCTCGCCGCCATTCACCTGCTGGCCTTCGGCTTCGCGCTCGCGTCCATCCTGCGGCGTACACGCGGACTGCGCCGTTGCACCTCCACCGAGGACCTGCCGGCGATCTTCAGCGCCGACAACGGCTGGGGCGGCTCGGCCGTCGTGCTGATCGTCACCGGTGCCATGCGCGCGTTCGGCGGCTTCGAGAAGGGCGCCGGGTACTACCTGCACGAACCGCTCTTTCACGCGAAGATGGGCGCGCTCGTGCTGATCCTCCTGCTCGAGATCGCGCCGATGATGGCGCTGCTGCGCTGGCGCCTCGCCGTGCGCCGAGGCGACGTGCCGGATCTGACCGGCGCGCCGAAATATGCCCGCATCGGCGTGTGGCAGACGGTGCTGGTCGTCGTCATGGTGTTCGCGGCGACGGGCATGGCGCGCGGCATTGGCCTCGATACGGGCGCTGAATAGACCACCCGGCGCTTGATCAGGCCCCGAAAAAGAGAAAACCCGCGCGGCGGCGGGTTTCCGGACTGGACAAGTCGTTGCTTCGCTTTACTGAAGATTGCCCGCTACCGCGACCGTCTGGCCGGTGATGTAGTTCGACTCGGGCGAGCAGAACAGATACACGCCGCCCGCCGCTTCTTCGGGCGTACCGCCCCGGCCGAGCGGATTGCGCTGCGCATGCGTCTTGATCAACTCCGGGTTCAGGCCCACGCGGATCTCGCGGCCTTCGATGCTCACCGTCGCGCCCGCTTTCGCGTCGGCGCTCGTCATGCGCGTGTGGATCAGGCCGAATGCCACCGCATTGACATTGACGTTGAAGCGCCCCCATTCGCGTGCGAGTGCGCGCGTCATGCCGATCACCCCGGCCTTCGCGGACGAGTAGTTCATCTGCCCGGCGTTGCCATTGAGCGCGGACGTGGACGAGATGTTCACGATCTTGCGATACACCTCGCGTCCTTCGGCGACGTCGGCCGCGTGCAGCGCCTTCACATGCGGGTACGCGGCGCGCAGGATGCGGAACGGCGCGGTCATGTGGCAATCGAGAATCGCGTACCACTGTTCGTCGGTCATCTTCTGGATCACGTCGTCCCAGGTGTAGCCGGCGTTGTTCACGATGATGTCGATGCCCTTGTACGTGCTCATCGCCGTGTTGATGAAGCGCTCGGCGAAGTCCGGCGCCGTCACGTTGCCCACGCAGGCCACCGCTTCGGCGCCTGCCTTGCGCAGCGCTTCGACCGTTTCGTGCGCCGGATCGGCGTCGAGGTCGTTCACGACAATGCGCGCGCCTTCGCTAGCGAGCTTTTCCACGATTGCACGGCCGATGCCGCGTCCCGAGCCGGTGACGAGCGCCACCTTGCCGTCGAGCTTACCCATGCTGTTGACTCCTTCTATCGATTGATGCGGGTGGGTTCAGAGCGCGACCACGGCGTCACCCACGACGCGCGGTTCGCCATACTGGTTGGCGGTCTGGATTTCGAGGCGCACGCGACGCTCGCCTTCGGCTTCGAACTTCTCGACCACGCGCCCCGTGCACACGATGCGATGGCCGAGGTGCGTGATGCCGACGAAGCGCACGCCGAACTGGCGCAACTGGCGCTGATCGACCCATTGGGTGAGCAGGCGGCCCAGCCAGGCCATCGAGAGCATGCCGTGCGCGAACACGTCGGGCATACCCGCGCGCCGCGCATAGTCGATGTCGATATGCACTGCGTTGTGGTCGCCCGAGGCCCCCGCGAAGAGCGCGAGCATCTTGCGGTCCACGCTCGGCAGTTCGAGGGGAGGGAGCGTGTCGCCCACCTGGATCGTGTCGTACTGGATGGTCATGCGAGGTCTCCCTTCAGCCGTTGCGTTGCACGATCACGCTGCGCAGATCGGCCACGTGCTCGCCGCGCGGGTTCGTGACGCGCGTCTCGCGCACGACGAACTCCAGCGCGCCGCCTTTCTTGTCGTAGATGTCGGCGATGCGCGACTCGAACAGCAGCACGTCGCCCGCATAGGCGAGCCGGTGATACGTGAAAGACTGTTCGCCGTGCAGGATGCGCGGCAGCTCGATGCCGATCTCGTCGCGCCAGGACCCGTCCGGCTGCTCGAATTCGAGCGAGAACAGGAACGTGGGCGGCAGCGGCAGGCCGGGGTGTCCTGCGTCGCGCGCGGCGGACTCGTCGAAGTAGACGGGATTCGTTTCGCCAATCGCCTGTGCGAAGAAGCGCAGCCGGCCCGCTTCGGCTACGGCGCGAAACGCGGGCAGCGTCTTGCCGATGTGTTGCTTGTCGATCATGTGGTTGACTCCCAGTCGTCAGCCGTGCTCACGCTCACGCGCGCTTGTAGACCGTGACGACGCACGCGCCGCCGAGACCCACGTTGTGCGCGAGCGCGACCTTCGCGCCTTCGACCTGGCGCTCGCTCGCCGTGCCGCGCAGTTGCTGTGTGAGTTCGTAGCATTGCGCGAGACCCGTTGCACCGAGCGGATGTCCCTTCGAGAGCAGGCCGCCTGACGGATTGACGACCCATTCGCCGCCGTAGGTGTTGTCGCCGTTGTTCACAAGCTTTTCGCCTTCGCCTTCCGCGCACAGGCCGAGCGCCTCGTAGGTCAGCAGTTCGTTCTGCGCGAAGCAGTCGTGCAACTCGATCACGTCGATGTCGCGCGGCCCGATGCCGGCTTGCTCGTAGGCGTTTTTCGCAGCCGAGCGCGTCATGTCGAAGCCGACCACGCGGATCATGTCTCGCGCGTCGTACGTGCTCGGGGTGTCGGTGGTGAGCGCCTGGCCGGCGATCACCACGTCGGTGCGCAGGCCGTGCTTCTTCGCGAACGCCTCGGACACGACGAGCGCCGCCGCCGCGCCGCAGGTGGGCGGGCAGGCCATCAGGCGCGTGAGCACGCCTTCCCAGAGCATGGGCGCGGCCATCACGTCTTCGGTCGAAACCACGTTGCGGAACACGGCGAGCGGATTGCGCGCCGCGTGGCGGCTCGCCTTCGCGCGGATCTTCGCGAAGGTCTCGAGCTTCGTGCCGTATTGCTTCATGTGCGACAGACCCGCGCCCGCGAACTGGCGGATGGCGTTGCTCAAACCCTCATGCTGGCCGACCAGCTCGTCGGTGATGTCGATCGCGCGCTCGAGTGCGCTCTTGCGGTCGTTCCAGATCGACTTGAGTGCGCCGGGCTGCATGAACTCGAAGCCAACCGCGAGCGCGCAGTCGACCGCGCCGCTCTGCACGGCCTGGCGCGCGAGATAGAGCGCGGACGAGCCCGTCGCACAGTTGTTGTTCACGTTGATGACTGGAATGCCCGTCATGCCGACCTGATAAAGGGCCTTCTGGCCGCAGGTCGAGTCGCCGTAGACGTAGCCCGCATAGGCTTGCTGCACGTCGCTGTAGTCGATACCCGCGTCGGCGAGCGCCTGGCGGATCGCGGTGGCGCCCATCACGTCGTAGGTGTCGCTCGCGCCGGGCTTCTTGAACGGAATCATGCCGACGCCGGCGATGTATGCGCTTCGAGTCATATCAGTACTCCTGAGTGAGTTGAATTTTTTTAAAGTTTGCGTGAGATGAGGTCGCGCATCACTTCGCTCGTGCCGCCGTAAATGCGCATCACGCGAGCGTCGGCGAATGCGCGGGCCACCGGATATTCGAGCATGTAGCCGTAGCCGCCGTGCAACTGCACCATTTCGTCGAGCGCCTTGCCGAGCGTTTCGGTCGCGAAGAGCTTCACGACAGCGGCTTCCTCCAGCGTGAGGCGGCGTCGCACGTGCTCAGACAGGTAGTGATCGACCATGAGCCGCACCGCGAGCGCCTGGGCCTTGATGTCGGCGAGCTTGAACTTGGTGTTCTGGAAGTCCCATACGGTCTGATTGAATGCCTTGCGGTCCTTGACGTAGTTCAGCGTGTGCTCGAGGCAGGCTTCGAGCTTGGCAGCCGCGTTCACGGCGATAGAGAGGCGCTCCTGCGGCAGTTCCGTCATCAGGTAGGCGAAGCCTTTGCCTTCCTCGCCAAGCCGGTTCGAGACCGGCACGCGCACGTTGTCGAAGAAGAGTTCCGCGGTGTCCTGCGCATGCTGGCCCACCTTTTCGAGCTTGCGGCCACGGCGAAAGCCTTCGCGGTCGGTTTCGACCACGATCAGGCTCACGCCTTTGGAGCCGGCTGCCGGGTCGGTCTTGCAGACCATGATGATGAGGTCCGCATTCAGGCCGTTGCTGATGAAGGTCTTGCTGCCGTTGATCACGTACTCGTCGCCGTCGCGTACGGCGGTCGTGCGCACGGCCTTCAGGTCGCTGCCCGTACCCGGCTCGGTCATGCCGATGGCGAGGATGTATTCGCCCGAGCAGGCCTTCGGCAGCCAGCGCTGCTTTTGCTCCTCGTTGCCGAGCCGTGCAATGTACGGAGCGATGATGTCCGAGTGAACCCCGAAGCCGAGACCGCTCAGCCCGGCCCGGCTGACTTCCTCGTTGAACACGGCCGCATGGCCGAAGTCGCCGCCGCCGCCGCCGTATTCGGTCGGCAGCGTCAGGCATAGCAGGCCTTCGCGGCCGGCCTTGAGCCAGGTCTCGCGATCGACCTTGCCGGCCTTGTCCCATTCGGCTTGCCTCGGCACGCATTCCTTTTCGAGGAAGCGGCGCGCGGTGGTGCGCAGCATCTCGTGGTCGTCGCGAAAAACGTTACGGTTGATTTGCATATCGGAGTCCTGAACGTTAGCAGTTGCTGTTAGGGGTGTGGGAGTGTGAGGGTGAGCTCAACGCGCGCGAGCGACGTGTGCGGCGGGTTCGGCGTGAAAGAGCGCGTCGACGAGGTGGGCCCGACGCGTGCGCGTGACGGCCTGATTGACATAACCCTTGTCGGCGATTTCGTTCGCGTCCATGGAGGGCGGCTCTGCCATCAGCAGCAGCCGTTCGACGTGAACGCTCGCACCTTGCGCGCGCTGGTTGCGCAACTGCTCGCTCAGTGCGGCGACGACGACAGGGTGTTGCGCCAGCGCGGCGGCTTCGAGGCCCGCGAGTTCCGGCGCGAGACGCTGGCACGCCGGAACGTTCGGCCAGGCGAGCGCGGCGACGTAATCGTGATCATGCCCGCAGATCACGGCGTCGGTGAGCAGCGGGGCGCAGCGATCGAGCAGCGCGAGCCGCATCGCGCCCGTGCGCACCCATGTGCCGTTCGTGAGTTTGAAGTCTTCCACGACACGACCGGCGAACAGCATGCCGTCCGATGGGTTTTCGGGATTGGCGAGGCGCACGGCGTCGCCGAGCCGGAAGAAGCCTTCCTCGTCGAAGGCGGCCGCCGTGAGTGCCGGCTGCTTGATGTAACCGCCGAACACGTTCGCGCCGCGCATGCGGATCTCGTAGCGGCCGTCTGCGCTTTCGAGCGGCACGAGCTTCACTTCCGAACCCGGAACCGGTGTGCCGATATTGCTGATCGTGTTGGTGATCCGGCCGCACATCGTCCCCATGCCGCTCGTTTCCGTGCAGGCGAGGCCGGTCGCGAAGGCGATGCGCTGGCCAACGGTCTTTTCGGCCACGCGCTGGATGCGCTCATGGACATCGGTGGGCAGGCTCGCGCCGCCATAGCCGAAGAAGAGAACCTTCGAGAACAGGTTCGCCGCGAGTTCGGGGTCCCGTTCGAGCTCGTTCGCGAGCACGGCCCACGCTGACGGGACGCTCGTGAAAATCGTGGGCGCCACCTCGCGCAGGTTGCGCACCGTCCGCTCGATGAGGCCGGGCACGGGGCGTCCGTCGTCGATATAGTGGGTCGCGCCGAACTGGATCGAGCGGCCCAGGTTGAGCACGCCGCCGAGGCCGTGATGCCACGGCAGCCAGTCGAGGAACACGGGCTCGGTGTCGAGCAGGAAGGCAAGATTGTCGGCGTAGTAGGCGGCTACGGCCTTGAGATTGCCGTAGGTCAGGGCAACGCCTTTGGGCGTGCCGGTCGAGCCGGACGTGAAGAGCACGCGTGCTGTTGCATCCGGCGTGATAGCGGTATGCGCGGCGGCGACCGCGGCACGACGCGACGCGGTCAGTTCGGTCTGCGCGAGCGTCGCCCAGTCGAGCTGGCCTGCGCCGGCGCCTTGCACGGCGACGACCGGCGCGTGGCAGTGCGCGAGCGTGGCGAGTGCACGTTCGAAGGGTGCGGCGTTCTGCACGAACAATGCGGCGGGCGGCACCAGTTCCACTATGGCCTTCAGACGCGCGAAGTCCTGGCTCAGCGTCGCGTAGGCGGGCGAAACCGGTGCGGTGGGAATGCCCACGTATTCGGCGGCGAGCAGCACGACGGCCTGTTCGATCGAATTACCGGAGAGCAGCATGAGCGGGTGCGCCTGATCGAGGCCCAGCTCGAGCAGCGCGGCGCCGACGCACTGCACCTGCTGCCAGAGTTCGCGCCAGCTCAGGCGCCGCCATGCGCCGTCGCTCCCGCGCTCGCAAAATGCGGCGGTCTCGCCGCGCGTGAGCGCCCAGCCCTCGACGAAATCCACGAAGCTCTTTTGCGCAATGGCTGGCGGCGGATTTGCCGGGCGCAGGATCAGGCTGCCGTCGCTGCGCCGCTCGACGAGCGTTCGACGGTGGGGCATGGGTAGAGGCCGGACGGCAACCGCCGGCGCAGTACTGGCCGAGAGCGTACTCATTAAGCCGTGTCTCCTGAACGTTTGCGTGCAACCCTTGGGGTGCGCCACGTTGATTTTTCCGGGAGGGGTTCGGTCGGGCGAAACCCCTTGAAAACAAGCATAGCGGGTGGTGCCGGCAGTCGTACCACCCGTACCGGGTGGCGCATGCGCGCCCGTGCCCGGGCAGGGCGCCCGTCAGGGATCGATGCCCAGATCGCGCACGCGCGCGACCGCTTCATCGCGGCTCGATACGCCTAACTTGCCGTAGATGTTCTTGAGATGCCACTTGACCGTTTCGGGCGAGATGCCGAGCGTGCGGGCGATCTTCTTGTTCGGCAGCGCCTGCGCGAGCAGACTCACGACCTTCGTTTCGCGCTCGCTGAGGGTTTCGGCCCCGTTTGGCGTTGCGTCGCGCTGCAGCGAAGCTTCGTTCGTTGTGCTGGCGAGTGCGGCTGCCGTGACCTGCGCGGCGCGCAACCGGTCGACGTAAAACGCCAGCACGGGATCGGCGCCAGTGTCCGGATTGTCCGTCTCACCCTCTACGCCATGCACAACTTGCGCGGCGAAGGCGACGATTTTGGCGTCCACGTCGAGCACGCTGCGCACGAGGCCGAGCCGGTGGGCGAGGCGCAAGCCGGCGAGCGCGGTTTCTCGGGCTGCTTCCAGACGACCGCGGCGGTGATCCACGAGCGCCGACTGCATGCGCAACTGCACCATGTGGTGCTGCCAGCCGCGCTCGCTGCAATGCGAAATGAGTTCGGGCAGGCGCAAGGCCGCGCCCTCGAAGTCTTCGTGTGCGAGGCACCAGTTGACATGCGAGCGCTCCGCGAGCGCGTGGACGTCGTGCCAGGCATTCGGCCGCGTGGGCCGCAAACGTGCCGCGATCATGTCGAGCCGCGCGAGATCGGTTTCGGCGTCTTCGAACTGGCCGCAATGCAGATGCTGGCGGACCTGCGCGGCGAGGCTGTGCGCGAGGAGCCGCGGCAGGCCGTGCCGGCTTGCGTACTCCTCGAGCCGATCGAGATACGCGAATGCATCGAGCCGGTGGCTCTCCGCCCAATGCGCGGCAGAGAGCACGGTGTGCACACGTAGTACGGAGTCCGGAATGGATACACGCTCGAGCACATCGACGCGATCTTCGAGCAGCCGTCTCGCACCGGCGATGTCGTTGAACTCGTAGAGCGCCTCGCCAAGCAGCGCCGCCGCGAAGCACGCGGCCTCCGCCGTGCTGCTGCCACGTTCGTCGGCCTCCGCGAGGACGTCGCGGCTAATGCGCTCGACCTGCAGGAACCGGCCTTCGAGCGCGTAGCTGAAGCCGACCAGGCAGCGCCCGTTGAGCACGCCCGCGGAAGTGCCCATCAACGGGGAGCCCGCGTGCAGCGGGCGTGGGGTGTCGTGTTGCGCGGCGCGTGCCTCTTCGTATTCGCCGCGCCGCATGTAGAGCCAGGAAAGCAGGTTGCTGCGCGCGCCGATCGACTGGCTCGTGGCGTCGACCGGGGCGGCGAGAATAGCGGGCAGGATGGCCGCCGCACTGTCGGCGTCGTCGCGTTGCACGTCGACAGCCGCGCGCAGCAGCAAGAGCCGGTACCGCGCCTGGGTGTTTTCGGCCGGAATCGAGGCGTCGAGGCGCGCGATGCTTGCGGCGCAGGCTTCGAAGTCGCGCGCATACAGTTCGAGCTGCAGACGCCACAGCCGCAGGTCGATGCGCGCCTCGATCTCGGCGTGCGGCAGCAGGTGAATGAGCGAGACGAGCTTGCGCAGATCGCCGGACAGCTGCAGATCGCGCGCCACCGACAAGACGAGTTCGGCAGCAGCGGCCGCTTCGCCGGCCTGCAGCGCATGGCGCACGGCTTCCTCGGGCAAGCCGTGGTCGCGGAACCAGCACCAGGCCGCGTGATGCACCGCGTGCTGCAGGGCCTCGCTTCGCGTGCGCATGCGATCGAGCAGGGTCTCGCGAAAGAGCGGATTGAGCCGGTACCACGTCTCATTGCCGACACGTTCTACCTGCGTGATGAAGAGGTTGTCCGCTTCGAGGCGTGCGAGCAGCGCAAGGACTTCCTCTGGCGGCTGCTCGTCGCCGACGAGCGCGACGCACAGCGACGAGCACAGGCGCGCGCAAACCGAAGTGCGCACGAGCAGCTCGACCTCGGTTGCCGAAAGGCGGGAGAGCACCGCCCGTTCGAAGTAGTCCCCAAAAGCGCTCGCGTCGTGAAGCTGCATGCTCGCGAGGGGCGGGACGACGTCCGCCGAGCGGCGGCGCTTCAGATGCATGGAGAAAAGCTGCAGGCCGGCCACCCAGCCATCGGTCAGCTCGTGCATCTCGCGCGCATCTTTGTCGCTAACTTCGCCAAGCTGCGCCCGCAAATATGTTGCGGATTCGGCGAAGGTGAAGCGCAGGTCGCGCATGTTGAGCTCCAGCACCAGATCCCGATCGCGTAGGCGACCGAGCGACACCGGAAAGCTGCCGCGCGACACCAGCACGATGTGCAGGTTCGACGGCGCGTAATCGATCAGCCACTGGAGGGCGCGATGACTGCGTGGATTGGTGACATGGTCGAGATCGTCGACGACGAGCGCAAGGTCGGCTGTGCGAGCGGCGATGGCGCGCACGAGCGCGATCACGGTGCGCTCGACCGCTTCGTCGTCCACGCCGCGGCCGCCGAGGAGGGCCGCCTCGCGACAAATGGCCGGGTCGACCTGGGCGAGGCTTGCTACGAGACCGTCGACGAAGCTCGCGAGATCGTCGTCTTCCGGCGCGAGCGTGAGCCACGCGAGATTGAAGCCTAGCGGCAGCAGCGCCTCGCGCCAGGCGAGCAGCGTGGTGGTCTTGCCGCAGCCGGCCGGCCCCTGGAGCACGATGCAACGCTTGCGCCGGGCCTCGATGAGCTGGCTGACCACACGCTCGCGTGCGACGACGCGCGTTTTGTTGCGCGGCGCCATCACCCGCGACGGCGCGCCGGTGGCGGCGGATGGGGAGTCGGGCCAGCGTTGCGGCATGTTCGCGTGCGCCTTGCAGTCATGGCGCCGCGACGACTGCGCACGCCCGATGACGAAACGAGTATCGGGCTATTGTAGCGCGCGTGATTGTGCGGGCACGCGAGCGAGCGCGCCGCGCGTGCCGGTCGGCTTTGCGGTAGCGCAATGAGGGTCGGCAGGGGGCGATACCGGCCGCCAGACATCGGCGCTCACCCGCGTGCGCGCAGCAGGCTCGCTGCATGTACGACTTCGCCGTCCGCGCGCCATGCGTGGCATGCGTCGAGC
Source organism: Paraburkholderia sp. J8-2 (assembly GCF_905220195.1). Taxonomy (NCBI): domain Bacteria; kingdom Pseudomonadati; phylum Pseudomonadota; class Betaproteobacteria; order Burkholderiales; family Burkholderiaceae; genus Paraburkholderia; species Paraburkholderia sp. J8-2. The sequence goes on along the minus strand of NZ_CAJMZA010000009.1, from coordinate 152,744 downwards.
ATGGGCAAAAGCGGCTTCCCTTCGCCGCGGGCGGCTGCGGCGAGGCTCGTGTGCGCACCCTCCTGCAGCCCCATGATCGTCTGGAACGCAGTGGTAGCCATCGGGCCGAGCAACTCGGTGAGGTGCGTGCAGCCCAATGCGCCGCCCAGGCGCGCCTTCACTTCCTTCATGAAGCCGCTGCCAATCGCAATGCCGGCCAGCTTTGCGTAGGCCTCGTTGATCTGCGAGCACCAGGGCGTGGGCGCGCTTTCCGTGTGCGCGTGCGCCGCGCGAATCACGAGATGGGCGTCGATCGTGATCGTGAACCGCATGTCGTGGATCGGGCTACCGCGCGGCACGTCCTTGAACAACAGCGCCGAATCGTGGCCCTTCGTGTCCGTCATGCGGGCCTCGATGTCGTAGAGGCCGTCGTCGCGAACGTAGCCGGTGCAGACGATCTGGCGCGTGTGCGCCAACTTTCGCGTCGCGCTTGCGGTTGGATTGTGATGCATGTAATGCCGCTCCAGAATGCGCCGCTGCAACGCCAGGCGCGATAGTGCGATCGTGAGCCGACTGGGGCACGGCGACACCACCCCGCGCGGGTGGTTGGCGCACGCTGATGTTGCGGCATGCGCAGCAGGGCGCGCCAGTTTCGTGGGCCTGCATCCAGGCCTGTATCTGGGCGTTGCGCATCCGGTTTCATGCGACGGTTGGGGTATTCCCGTCCCCACTCCGTTCGGGTAGTTGTCCCCTCCATCGTCCCTGCAACACTGCGCCGCATGTGCTTCGCTGTGCCAAACGGGTTACACATTCGCCGCGCTGTTGCACGCGGCAATCATAAAGAGGAGACATGCATGCGTTCTATCAGCAAGGGTATTTGCGGGGCGACGCTGGCCGTGGTGGCCGGTAGCGCCGCGGCGCAGTCGAGCGTGACGTTGTATGGCGTGGCAGATGTGTTCATTCAGTATTTGCACAACGGCGCGAAGAATTCGTATTCCGAACGAAGCGGCGGGAACACGGGGTCGATGTTCGGCCTGAAGGGAGTTGAAGATTTAGGCAACGGGCTGAAGGCGGTGTTCGACACCGAAGCCGGCTACAACATCAACAACGGCGGTCTGCTCGCGGATACCAGCGCGATCTTCTACCGTCAGGCCTGGGTTGGCCTCACTCACGAGAACTATGGCTCGCTGACATTTGGGCGCCAGTATCAGCCGACGTTCTGGGTCGTTTATCCGACCGATCCGTTCCGTGGCAACGAAGTACTCTCGCCGCTCTCGGCCGCGGTGCTCGCGGTCGATCGCAATACGCTTGCCAGTCAGTCCGCAACGGGCCGTACGAGCAATTCCATGCTCTACAAGTCGCCGAATCTCGCGGGTGTCCAGTTTTACGGCATGTATGGCTTTACGGCCACCGTCACCCAGCCGGTTCCGCAGACCTCGGGCAACATACTCGACCTGGGGCTTACGTATTCGGGTTACGGACTCTACGCCGGCATCGCTTACCAGTATCAGCATCCCGGCACGGCGACGATCGCTGGGCTGCCCGGTCCGCTCAACCTGCTCGGCACAGAACACTACACGGGCGTGCTCAGCTACCGCATCGGCATTGTCAATCTGCAATTCAACTATGCGTACAACAAGCCGCACGACGCGCCAGCGCATTCGCTCGCGGCGCTGCTCGGCGCGGGCAAATCGTCGAGCGTGATGGAGTTCGGCGCGACGGTTCAGGCGACGTCGGCCGATACGTTCGAGATTGCCGGGTTCGAGCGCAACGTGCGTGGCGCGCACGACAACACGCCCGGCGTGCAGATCGGCGTGGATCACAGTCTCTCGAAGCGCACGGCGTTCTATATGCGCGCGGGCTACATGAAGAACAACGGCACAGCGACGATGAGCTGGCCGGGCGTTTCGGTGACGAGCACGGACACGAAGCAGGTGCTCGCCGTGGTCGGCATGACGCATCGCTTCTGAACAGGCAGTGCCGCGCTTCGCGGCGCGGCCGCCACTCGCCATCAACAAGGAGGGACCAGGATGAATGTCATTCGCAACGGCCGGGCGCTTGCCGTGGCCATGCTGCTTGCCGCATCGTTGCAGGCTCACGCGCAAGGCGGCGAGGCGTCGTCTTCCGCGCCCGTTGCCGCCGCGGCTTCCGTCGGCGCAACGCCGGCCTCGGCGAAGGCCGCCGACCGCGCGCTGCGCCGGCGCGTGCTGAACGCGCTCGCGAAAGCGAAGGGGCTACGCGCGAGCGGCATCACCGTGCGCGCGGCCAATGGCGCAGTGACGCTCGAGGGATGGGTGCCGGAGCAGGCGCAGATCGAGCAGGCAACGCGCGTTGCCCAGAGCGTGGCCGGTGTGACCTCGGTGACCAACACATTGACGCTTTCGACTTTCTAGGGTGTCGATAAGCGGTGTGAGCGCAGAGCGGGACCGGAAAGCCGGTCCCGCTTTTTTTGGGGGAGGAGATGAGGGCGGTGCGCAGCAAGCGCTGCTTTCCGCCTCGTTTGCGAAGCGCAGCGTTTGATGGCGACTTACATCGTCACCGACTTGCACTCGAGAAACTCGGCCAGCCCCTCTGCGCCATATTCGCGGCCGTTCCCCGACGTCTTGTAACCGCCGAACGGCACGCTCACATCGAGCATCGCACCGTTGATGCGCACCGAACCCACACGCAGGCGCGCGGCCACCTTGCGCGCGCGTTGCGGGTCGCTTGTGGCGATGTAGCCAGCGAGCCCATAGACACTGTCGTTCGCAATCCGGATGGCGTCCTCTTCGTCGTCGTAGGGAATGATCGCCAGCACCGGGCCGAAGATCTCCTCGCGTGCGATCGTCATGCCGTTGTGCACGCCGGCGAAGATTGTCGGCCGTGCGTAGAAGCCGCGCGCCAGGCCGGGCGGGCGGCCAAGGCCTCCTGCCGCCACGCGTGCGCCTTCCGCCATGCCGGCTTCTATCATGCGCTGCACCTTGTCGTACTGTGCGCGGTTCGAGATTGGGCCCATGCGCGTTGCCGGGTCTGCCGGATCGCCGACCGGGATCGCGTTGGCGGCTGCCGCCGCGATCGCGACCGCCTCGTCGTAGCGCGTGCGCGGGACCAGCATGCGTGTCGGGGCGATACAGGTCTGCCCGGAATTCGCCATGCACTGCGCAACGCCGCTTGCCACGGCGGACTGCAGATCGGCGTCGTCGAGAATCAGCAGGGCAGACTTGCCGCCCAGTTCCTGCGCGACACGCTTGACGGTAGGCGCCGCGCCGATCGCCACCTCGACGCCCGCGCGGGTCGAGCCCGTGATGGAAACCATGTCCACGTCAGGGTGCGACGCGAGCCGCGCACCGACCGTGCGGCCTTCGCCGAACACCATGTTGAACACACCGCGCGGCGTAGCAGCCTCGTGCATGATCTCGGCGAAGATCATGGCGTCGAGCGGCGCGATTTCCGAGGGCTTGAGCACGACGGTGCAGCCTGCGGCGAGTGCCGGCGCGACCTTGGCCATGATCTGGTTCAGCGGCCAGTTCCAGGGCGTGATGAGCGCGGCGACGCCGATTGCCTCGCGGCACACGTAGCTCTTGCCGTGCGTCGTTTCGAACGCAAAGTCGCGCAGGGTGTCGATCGCCGCGCGTAGCTGGGCGAGGCCGATCGGCGCTTGCAGCGCATTGCACAGCGAGATCGGCGCGCCGATTTCCTGGCGCACGGCATCGGCGATCTCGGGCAGGCGCCGCCGATAGATCGCGGCGACGCGTTCGAGCAGCGCGATACGCGTCTCGCGGCGGGTTTCGGACCATGTTGGAAAGGCGGCGCGCGCCGCGGCGACGGCGCTATTGGCGTCTTGCTGATTGCCCATCGCCAGCGTGCCAATCCGTTCTTCGGTGGCAGGATCGACAATGTCGAACGAGGCGGCGCCCGCACCGTGCTGCGCAGGCTCGACCCATTGTCCGTCGATATAGAAGCGGTTCAGTGTTTTCATCGTCCATTTCCTGATCGCGACGCGATCGGCTCAAACCGGCCGGTCGCCAATTACGGTCGCGCGCATCATGTGGCGCACCGCAGGGTAGTAGTCCTGAATGGCGTAGTGCTGGCACGACCGGTTGTCCCAGAAGGCAATCGTGTTCGCACGCCAATTGAGCCGCACCTGATACTCGGGCACCTGCGCCTGACGAAACAGAAACTGCAGCAGTTCCATTTCGGCGAGCTTGAAGTCGAAGCCCACGCGGTACTGGTCGACGGTCTTATGGCCGTAGTTGGCCAGATGGGTTGTGAATGCCTCGTTGACGTAAAGGATTTTCTCGCCGGTTTCAGGATGCGTGCGCACGACCGGGTGGGTGGCGGGCGGAAAGTGCTTTTTCATCTCCGCGTGCTGGTCTTCGGGAACCGCGATCCCGAACAGCGGCAGAAAATCGTGGACCGCAGTGAGATCGGCAATGCGCGTCTTGATGTCGTCGGGCAGGCCTTCGTAGGCCGCGGCCATGTTGATCCACATCGTGTCACCGCCGACTTCGGGACACTGCACACAGCGCAGCATCGAACCCATCGACGGAATCTCGCGCCACGATACGTCGGAGTGGTAGAGATTCTCGCGCCCGCGTTTCGCGTCGTTGCGCCCGAGAATGACCAGCTCGGGGTGGTCCGGATGATGCGGAAACGTCGGGTGGACTTCCAGTTCGCCGAAGCGCCGGGCAATGGCTACGTGCTGCGCGGGCGTGATGTCCTGGTCGCGGAAGAACAGGACCTTGTACTTGAGGAGCGCGCGGCGCAGGGCGAGGCAGGTTGTGTCGTCGAGCGGATCGCGCAGGTCGATGTCGCCGATTTCTGCGCCGATGGCCGGGGTATGGCGAGTGAGCGTGAATGGCCAGCTTTCTGTTTGCCGGGTAAGAGATTCAGGTTCGTTAGGTATGCTAATGGTTACTTGCATGTCACTCTCCAGTATCGATATGTATTTGTGGTTGTGATTGTGATGCTCGTCGTATTGACGGCTCACGCGCGCCGCATTGCGGCAAACGCGTGACGTGTTCGTTCAGGCGGTGAGCGGTGTGGCGGCTTCGCCAAGCGTGCGCAACGAGCGTTCGGGGTTGAGCCAGCGCAACGCCACGATCGCCGCGAGGATCAGCAGCACGGCCGTTAGTGCGATGGCGATTTCATAAGCACGCGCGCCGGACGCTGCGTAAGCCTGGACGAGCCGGCCGACAACGGCCGGCCCGATCGCCGCGCCGAGGCTCGCGACCGCAGTGTTGATCGCAATGATCGAGCCGCGCTGGGCAAGCGGCACCATTTCGGCGAGCATGGCGGGCGCGAGCGTCAGGCAGAACGTGGGCAGTGCGGCCGCCACGGCATAGCAGAACACCTTTTGCATCGGCGTGAGATCGATCGCTGCCAGCGCGAGGAAGAGCAGTCCGCCCGCGATCGTGACGACGCTCGTAAGCCGTGCGCGGGCCTCGCGCGTGGTCGCGCCGCGCTGGAGCATGCGCTGGGAGAGGGCGCTCAGCCCGATGTTGACTGGCGCAGCGAATGCGATGACCAGCGCGAAGAGACGTCCCGATGCAATGCCGCCGAAGCCGAGTCCCTTTTCGAGGTAGGTGGGCAGCCACGTGATGGTCTGGCCGAGTAGCCAGTAGGCGACGAAGCCGAGCAGGAAGATCGAGAGAACGGAGGCGTCGGTGAGGATCTTGCGGTAGGGCAAGCGGGCGGAGCCGCCAGTGTCTGGCGTTTGCACGGTGGAGCCGGACGGCGTGCGGCGTACGGCGTCCAGGGTGCCTTCGCGGCCAAAGGCCAGCCACAGGACGCACCAGAGCGCGCCAATCGCGGCGAGTACGAGGAAGTTCATGCGCCAGCCCCAGCGCTGGGTGATCGCGGGAATCGCGAGGCCGGCCAGCACCATGCCGACGACCGCGCCCTGGTTGATGACGGCCACGGGCACACTGCGTCTTTGGTCCGGAAACCACTTGAAGAGCGAGTGGACCGAGGTCGGGAACGAAGGGCCCTCCGCCGCGCCGAGAATCACGCGGCAGACCAGCAGCGCGAGCGTGCTGGTGGTGAAGGCCTGAGGAAGTTGCAGGATCGACCAGCTTGCGCCCATGGCGAGCAGGATCCATCGGGTCGCGATGCGATTCGAGAGAAAGCCGACGAGAACCGTCGAGGTCGAGAAGAGCCAGAAGAAACTGCCGGCGACAAAACCGAACTGCGCAGGCGAGAGGTGCATGTCGGCCATGAGCGGGACCGCGACCATGCCGAGAACGATCTTGTCGAGAAAGTTGATCATGGCGAGCACGGTGAGCAGGGCCGTGACGGTCCAGGCGGACTTCGGCTGCCAGGAAGATGAAGTGGACATGGGCGATCTCGTTGTGCCGGCTGGCGCCGGGGTGTTGCGGGCAACGCAAGGACGTGGACCGGCGCGCGCAGGACGGCTTCGCGCCGGGATCGGTGCGGTGGAATCAGGACGGGCGAGCCGTGAATTCGAGATGGAAGAGAGGGGCGGCGACGCGCGGTGCGTTCATGATGTCTCCTTGTCCGTGCGCGGCATCGTAGATCGCGCTTCGGTAGTGCCGGTATCTGGCGTTACCTTAGGAGCATGGCTACCCGGAGCAACCACCCCAGGCGGGTAGGCAAGGGTAATCCTCGGGGGCGAGATCGCATCTTTCTTCGCGCAAAGCAAAAGGCCTCGTTGCTTTCGCAACGAGGCCTTTTATTCTTCGGTGTTTGTCGTTACCAACACCAGGAATTCTGGTGGGTAGTACTGGGATCGAACCAGTGACCCCTGCCGTGTGAAGGCAGTGCTCTACCGCTGAGCTAACCACCCGAAGAGATTGAGATTATGCAGGGCGTTTCCGATCTTGTAAAGCCCTTTTTTAAGCATTTTGCGCATCGGCCGTATTTTCTTCGGCCGGGGCAGGTTCGGTGCGCCACACGGACGTTCCCTTGACCGCCTTGTCGAGCTCGTTGAGCACGGCTTGATGCGCGCTCAGCTCTTCGTCGCTCGCCATGATCACCGGCAGATCGATCGACTCGAGCTGCACGCGCGGCGCGGCGGCCGCACCGGTCGCGGCGTGCTCGCCCAGCATGTCGATGACGAGGCTCTCCTGGCCGCGCGTCATCGCGAGATAGACCTCGGCGAGCAGTTCCGAGTCGAGCAGCGCGCCGTGCAGCGTGCGGTGCGCGTTGCTGATGCCGAAGCGATCGCACAGGGCGTCGAGCGAGTTGCGCTTGCCCGGGAAGATCTGCTTGGCCTGCACGAGCGTGTCGATCACCTCGCCGCAATGCTCCTTGAACCCCGGCTTGCCGAGCAGCGCGAGCTCGGCGTCGAGAAAGCCGATGTCGAACGGCGCGTTGTGGATGATGATGTCCGCCTCGCGCACGAAATCGAGGATCTCGTCCGCGACTTCGGCGAACTTCGGCTTGTCGGAGAGGAACTCGGTCGTGAGGCCGTGCACGGCGAGTGCGCCCGGGTCGCTGTCGCGTTCCGGGTTCACGTAGAAGTGCAGGTTGTTGCCGGTGAGCCGGCGGTTCACCAGCTCGACGCAGCCGATTTCGATGATGCGGTCGCCCGTGCGGGCGTTCAGGCCGGTGGTTTCGGTATCGAGAATGATCTGGCGCATGTCTTGTAAAGCGTGAAAGCGTGGGGCAGCCGCAAGGCGGTTTCGGCAAGCGGTCTCAGAGTTCGGCGAGCGTGGCGACGCCGCGGTTCGCGAGCGCGTCGGCGCGCTCGTTCTCCGGATGGCCGGCGTGACCCTTCACCCAGCGCCATTCCACCTCGTGCTGGGCGACGAGCGCGTCGAGGCGCTTCCAGAGGTCGTCGTTCTTGACCGGCGTCTTGGCGGCCGTCATCCAGTTTTTCTTCTTCCAGCCGTGAATCCACTCGCTGATGCCTTTTTGCACGTACTGCGAGTCGGTGTGCACGATCACCTTGCACGGGCGCTTGAGCGCTTCGAGCGCGGCGATCACGCCCATCAGTTCCATGCGGTTGTTGGTCGTGCCGGCCTCGCCGCCGAACAGTTCTTTTTCCTGCGCGCCGAAACGCAGCAGCGCGCCCCAGCCGCCGGGGCCGGGGTTGCCCTTGCAGGCGCCGTCCGTGAAGATTTCGACGAAGTCGGGTGTGCTCATGAGTCCTTGTTGCGTGTTGGGGAAGGGGTGGTGGCCGCGGGCTTCAGGCTCGCAGCCAGCACCGGCTTCTTGACCTTGCGTGGGCCGACGAGGCGCATGCCGCGCACGCGCTTGATCGCCGTCACCATATAGATAGCGCCGAAAATCGCCCACCAGCGGTCGCCCGCGGCTTCCATGAAGCCGTAGCGGCCGAGCCACTGGTCGGTCGAGAGCGGCGGACGATAGCAGCCGAAGCGCCCGCGTTCAAGCTCGAAGCCAAGCAGCTTGATCCAGTCTTTCAGCCGCGTGAACGCGATCAGGTCCTGGCGCGCCGGCAGGAACGGATGGCCGGTCAGCTTGCCGACCGACTGGCGCGCGCCCCACAGCGAAAGCGAGTTGAAACCGACGATCAGCAATTGCCCTTCGGGCATCAGCACGCGTTCGGCTTCGCGCAGCAGGCGGTGCGGGTCGCTCGTGAATTCGAGCGTGTGCGGCATCACGATGAGGTCGACGCTCTGCGCCTCGAACGGCAGATCGAGATGGTCGCACCACACGGTACTGCGGCCTGCGGGCGCGTGCAGCAACGGGCTGCGGTCTGGCGTTGCGCCGTCCGCGCCGGGCATGGTCTGCCCGCCGTTCGGGTGCGCATGCGCCGACGCGCCGGGTACGGAGTAGGGAGCGCTGGCGGCACTGGCGGCGTCGAGCACGAGACCGCGGCACGACATGCGGTTCTCGCGCAGGGCGTCGAGCTGCGGCAGGCCGAGCTGCAGCGCATGGTAGCCGAATATGTTCGAGACCACGCGGTCGAGCTGCTCCTGCTCCCAGCCGAGCACATACCTGCCAGCGGGCGAGGCGGTCCAGGCGGGCCAGTCTATAATCAATCGGTCAGACATGTCGAAGAATACGTCGCCCCATGAAGAGTCCGCTTGAGTACGCGCGTTCGAGCGATGCGTGCGCCTACGAGTACGTACCGGTTCCGGCTTTTGAAGACAATTACATCTGGGTCGTTTCGGACGGCCAGAACGCCGTTGCCGTCGATCCGGGCGACGCCGCTCCGGTTCGCGCGTATCTCGCGCAGCGCGGCTGGCGGCTCGTCGCTATTTTACTCACCCATCACCACAACGACCACGTCGGCGGTGTGGCGGACCTGCTTGCCGACGCCGTCGTCCCTGTATACGGCCCGGCCGGCGAGGCGCTCGGCCCGCTCGACCCGTTCGTCACGCGTGTGAAGGGTGGCGACGCCGTCCGTCTGGATGCCCCAGCGCTCGACTTGAAGGTGATCGACGTGCCGGGCCACACGCGCGGCCACATCGCCTATTTTCAGGCGGCGGATGCCGCCGGCACGCCGCACGTGTTCTGCGGCGACACGCTCTTTGCCTGCGGCTGCGGCCGCCTCTTCGAGGGCACGCCCGCGCAGATGCTCGACTCGCTCGACGCGCTCGCGGCACTGCCCGGCAACACCCACGTGCATTGCGCACACGAATACACGTTGTCAAACATTCGCTTCGCGCTCGCCTGCGATCCCGAAAACGCCGATTTGCGCGAGTGGAGCCGCGAAGCGGCGGCGCTGCGTGAGCGCGGCGTGCCGACGCTGCCAACGACGATCGCGCACGAGCGCGCAGTCAATCCGTTCCTGCGTGCAGGCGATGCGTCGGTGCAGGCCGCGCTCACCGAGGCGCTGCACGAATCAGTGCCGGACCGGCTGGCTGCTTTCGCCATGATGCGTGAATGGAAGAATCGGTTCCGCTGACCCAACCAGGTTAGGGGGCATGCTCAACCCAATCGTATGGAATCACGCCCAAGCTGCGGATTTCATGGATTTTTTTCAAATAATTCCGATTGACGGAAACGGGCACGTTCCGTACTATCGGCTGCAAATTCCAGCCATGCGGATGTAGATTTTCATGCGATTCATACTCAGTGCGCTGCTGGTCCTCATGCTCGCCGCCTGTGCGAGTGGGGGACCGTCTGCGAGTTCTCTAGCACCAGCCAACGCCCAGGCCAACGCCGACCTCATTCGTAAGACCTCCGCAGCAAGGGAAACCATTAACGTCGATCAAGGTTCCGTCGATCAGCTCACGAGCCCCGACGCCGACCTCTGGGGGCGCATTCGCCGCGGCTTCCAGATGCCCGACCTGCAGAGCGACCTCGTCGACATGAACGCCAACTGGTACGCCCAGCGGCCCGATTACGTCGCGCGCATGACCGAGCGTTCGCAGAAGTACCTCTATCACATCGTCGAAGAGCTCGAGGCGCGTCACATGCCCACCGAGCTCGCGCTGCTGCCATTCATCGAATCCGCGTATAACCCGCAGGCGCTGTCGGTCGCGAAGGCCGCCGGCATGTGGCAGTTCGTGCCGGGCACGGGCCGCACCTACAACCTCAAGCAGAACATGTGGCAGGACGAGCGCCGCGACGTGCTGGCCTCGACCAGCGCCGCGCTCGACTACCTCTCGCGCCTGCACGACATGTTCGGCGACTGGTATCTCGCGCTTGCCGCTTACAACTGGGGCGAGGGGAACGTGCAGCGCGCCATTGCGCGCAACGAGGCGGCGGGCTTGCCGACCGACTATCAAAGCCTGCGCATGCCCAACGAAACACGTAATTACGTGCCGAAACTGCAGGCGGTCAAGAACATCGTGATGAACCCGCAGCAGTACGGGCTCACGCTGCCCTCCATTCCGAACCATCCGTATTTCGTCACGGTCACGACCTCGCACGACATCGACGTGGACGTCGCCGCCAAGCTCGCGAACATGACGACCGACGAGTTCCGCTCGCTGAACCCGTCGTTCAAGAAGCCCATCATTCTCGGTGCGACCGACCCGCAGATCCTGCTGCCGTTCGACAACGCGAGCGCGTTCGAGCGCAACCTGAAGGCCTATTCCGGCCAGCTTTCCTCCTGGACCGTCTACACGACCGACTCGCGCGCCACGCCGGCCGCGATCGCGCAGAAGATCGGTGTTGACGCCGACACGCTGATGTCGGTGAACAAGATTCCAGCGGGCATGCGCCTGAAGGCGGGTTCGACGCTCGTGGTGCCGCGCACCGACGACGGCGACGACGAGGACATCAGCGCCGACGTGGCGGAAAGCGCCGTGCTGGCCATGGAGCCGGACGTGCCCGACACGCGCAAGATGCTGATCCGCGTGCGCCGCAAGCAGTCGATGGAAACGGTTGCGAGCCGCTATGGCGTGTCGCTCGGGCAGTTGAAGGCGTGGAACAAGACTCACCGCGACTACGTCGCGCCGGGTCAGGTGCTGGTGCTGCACGTGCCGGTCAATAAGGCGATGCCGAGCGAACCGGGGCCGGAACGTCTGGCAGCGAACGTTTCTGGTGGTGCCGTGCAGCGAATTGGCACTCGCGTTGCAGACACCGGGTCGAAGTCGCGATACGATAAGAAGCACGGTCGCGCGCGCACCGAGGTCGTCAAGGTTTCCGAACCTGTCAAGGCCAAGACGGTCAGCGCCGCGCCCAGCAAGGCGTCGAAGGGTGCGGCAAGCCGCGCGAAGGCCGAAACCCACGCGCAGAAGCACCAGACAAAATAGCGGCTGGCGAAGGGTGCTCAAACATGCGTTGCGGGGGCAGCGCATGGTATTTCGCTCCGATCACTTTTCCGTTTTTGTTGTGTTTGACGCCGTCACCCTGCCAGGTGGCGGCGTTTTCATTGGTGGGTGCCAAAAACAGAAGCGGCGCTTGCCGCCACGCGTCCGCCCGCTATAGTGGATAGGGCCGTGCACCGGGCTGCGAGCACGCTCTCCGTCGCCAGCGTCATCCTGGAATTTGAAGGAAAGGTGACTTTCGCGCTATAATTTCAAGGTTTGAGCTTATCAACCCGCACCCTAGCGCCTACCTCTTCCCATCCGTTCATCCGCCGCCCGCGCTTCATCGTCAACTGGCCGGCTGCCGCCCGATCCCGCGTCACAAACGCGCGCTCGTGGCCCGGCGCCACAACGGTCGACCGCTGATGGGGTCGCGTAGCGAGCGAGCCGCGCGCGCATCCTGATCTTCACAGAAAAGGATGCCGACGCCGCAGCCGCTCTCAGGTCGCAAGATCGCAACGTCGGATAACAGGTCGGCACAGGGTGCTCCCCCAAGGAGTCTCCCGTGTTGCCGTCATTCTCTCCCGCTCTGCTCGCGCTCGCCGACGGCACGGTCTTTCGTGGTTACTCGATCGGCGCGCCGGGTCATACGATCGGTGAAGTCGTGTTCAACACGGCCATCACCGGTTATCAGGAAATCCTGACCGACCCGAGCTACGCTCGCCAGATCGTCACCCTCACGTATCCGCATATCGGCAACGTCGGCGTCAACGCCGAAGACGTCGAAGCCACGAAAGTCCATGCCGCCGGTCTGATCATCCGCGACCTGCCCGTGCTCGCCTCGAACTTCCGCATGGAGCGCACGCTCGGCCAGTATCTGAAGGACGAAGGCGTGGTCGCCATCGCCGGCATCGATACGCGCAAGCTCACGCGTATTCTGCGTGACAAGGGCGCGCAGAACGGCGCGATCCTCGCCGGTTCCGACGACGAAGCGAAGGCCATCGAACTCGCGCGCTCGTTCCCGGGCCTCGCGGGCATGGACCTCGCGAAGGTCGTTTCGACGGACAAGTCGTACACGTGGAACACCACGGAATGGCGTCTGGGCGAAGGCTACCGCACGCAGTCGGCGCCGAAGTACAAGGTCGTCGCGTTCGACTACGGCGTGAAGCAGAACATCCTGCGCATGCTGGCCGAACGCGGCTGCGATGTGACGGTGCTGCCGGCGCAGTCGACGGCTGAAGACGCGCTCGCGCTGAACCCGGACGGCGTGTTCCTCTCGAACGGCCCGGGCGACCCGGAACCGTGCGACTACGCGATCAAGGCGGCGCAGGCATTCATCGAACGCGGCATTCCCACGTTCGGCATCTGCCTCGGTCACCAGATCATGGGCCTCGCCGTCGGCGCGAAGACGCTGAAGATGAAGACGGGCCACCACGGCGCGAACCATCCGGTCAAGGATCTGGCCGACGGCCGCGTGGTGATCACGTCGCAGAACCACGGCTTTGCGGTCGACGCCGCCACGCTGCCCGCGAACGCGCGCGTCACGCACGTGTCGCTGTTCGACGGCACGCTGCAAGGCTTCGAGCTGACCGACAAGCCCGCGTTCTGCTTCCAGGGTCACCCGGAAGCGTCGCCGGGCCCGCAGGACATTGGCTATCTGTTCGACCGCTTCACGGCGCTGATGGACAAGGCGAAGGCGTAAGCGTCGCGCTGAAGCCGAAGCGAAAGCGCAGAGCAGGGTGCGCAGCGAGCCGGGTTGAATAACGGCCCACGCGCGTACCCGGGCGGCAGGCAAAGAAAGCAGCAAGCCGCCAGACGTAAAAAGACACAGGAATATTTAGCGAGAGCGTTATGCCCAAGCGGACAGACATCAAGAGCATTCTCATCATCGGCGCGGGTCCGATCATCATCGGCCAGGCGTGCGAGTTCGACTATTCGGGCGCGCAGGCATGCAAGGCGCTGCGTGAAGAAGGCTACAAGGTCATCCTCGTCAACAGCAATCCGGCGACGATCATGACCGACCCGAACACGGCCGATGTCACCTACATCGAGCCGATCACGTGGGAAGTGGTGGAGCGCATCATCGAGAAGGAGCGCCCCGACGCGATCCTGCCGACGATGGGCGGCCAGACCGCGCTGAACTGCGCGCTCGACCTGCACCACCACGGCGTGCTGAAGAAGTACAACGTCGAGCTGATCGGCGCATCGCCGGAAGCCATCGACAAGGCCGAAGACCGCCAGAAGTTCAAGGACGCGATGACCAAGATCGGTCTCGGTTCGGCGAAGTCGGGCGTGGCGCACTCGATGGAAGAGGCGCTCAAGGTGCAGGGCGAAATCTCCGAAGCCACCGGCACGGGCGGCTACCCGGTCGTCATCCGTCCGTCGTTCACGCTCGGCGGCTCGGGCGGCGGCATCGCGTACAACCGCGAAGAATTCGAAGAGATCTGCAAGCGCGGTCTCGATCTGTCGCCTACGCGCGAACTGCTGATCGAAGAATCGCTGCTCGGCTGGAAGGAATACGAGATGGAAGTGGTCCGCGACAAGGCGGATAACTGCATCATCGTTTGCTCGATCGAAAACCTCGACCCGATGGGCATCCACACCGGCGACTCGATCACCGTCGCACCGGCGCAAACGCTCACCGACAAGGAATACCAGATCCTGCGTGACGCCTCGCTGGCTGTGCTGCGCGAAATCGGCGTGGACACGGGCGGTTCGAACGTCCAGTTCTCGATCGACCCGAAAACGGGCCGCATGATCGTGATCGAAATGAACCCGCGCGTGTCGCGTTCGTCGGCACTGGCTTCGAAGGCCACGGGCTTCCCGATCGCCAAGGTCGCCGCGAAGCTGGCCGTCGGCTACACGCTGGACGAGCTCAAGAACGAAATCACGGGCGGTCAGACGCCGGCCTCGTTCGAGCCGACCATCGACTACGTTGTCACGAAGATTCCGCGTTTCGCGTTCGAGAAGTTCCGCGAAGCCGACCCGCGCCTCACGACGCAGATGAAGTCGGTGGGCGAAGTGATGGCCATCGGCCGCACGTTCCAGGAGTCGTTCCAGAAGGCGCTGCGCGGTCTCGAAGTCGGCGTGGACGGGCTGGACGAAAAGACCACGAGCCGCGACGAAATCATCCGCGAGATCGGCGAAGCGGGTCCGGACCGCATCTGGTACGTGGGCGACGCGTTCCGCGTGGGCATGACGCGCGAAGAGATCTTCGAAGAAACCGCGATCGACCCGTGGTTCCTCGCGCAAATCGAAGAAATCATCAAGAAGGAAGCCGCTGTCCGTGGCCGCACGCTCGAGAGCCTTTCGAAGGACGAACTGCGTTACCTCAAGCAGAGCGGTTTCTCGGATCGCCGCCTGGCGAAGCTGCTCGGCGCGAATGCTGCCGACGTGCGCAAGCGTCGTATCGAGCTGAACGTGCGCCCGGTCTACAAGCGCGTGGACACCTGCGCGGCCGAGTTCGCGACGAAGACCGCCTACATGTACTCGACCTATGAGGACGAGTGCGAGGCCAACCCGACGAACAACAAGAAGATCATGGTGCTGGGCGGCGGCCCGAACCGGATCGGCCAGGGTATCGAGTTCGACTACTGCTGCGTGCACGCCGCGCTCGCCATGCGCGAAGACGGCTACGAAACGATCATGGTCAACTGCAACCCGGAAACGGTGTCGACCGACTACGACACGTCCGACCGCCTGTACTTCGAGTCGCTCACGCTCGAAGACGTGCTCGAAATCGTCGACCTGGAAAAGCCGGTTGGCGTGATCGTGCAGTACGGCGGCCAGACGCCGCTGAAGCTCGCGCTCGACCTCGAAGCCAATGGCGTGCCCATCGTCGGCACGTCGCCGGACATGATCGACGCGGCGGAAGACCGCGAACGCTTCCAGAAGCTGCTGCAGGACCTGAACCTGCGCCAGCCGCCGAACCGCACCGCGCGTGCCGAAGACGAAGCGCTGAAGCTCGCCGACGAAATCGGCTACCCGCTCGTCGTGCGTCCGTCGTACGTGCTGGGCGGCCGCGCCATGGAAATCGTCCACGAGCCGCGCGACCTCGAGCGCTACATGCGCGAGGCAGTGAAGGTGTCGAACGACTCGCCGGTGCTGCTCGACCGCTTCCTGAACGATGCGATCGAATGCGACGTGGACTGCATCTCCGACGGCACCGACGTGTTCATCGGCGGCGTGATGGAGCACATCGAACAGGCGGGCGTGCACTCGGGCGACTCGGCTTGCTCGCTGCCGCCGTACTCGCTGTCGAAGGAAACGGTCGACGAACTCAAGCGTCAAACCGCCGCGATGGCCAAGGCGCTGAACGTGGTCGGCCTGATGAACGTGCAGTTCGCGATCCAGCAAGTGCCGCAGGATGACGGTTCGAAGAAGGACATCATCTACGTGCTGGAAGTGAACCCGCGTGCTTCGCGTACCGTGCCGTACGTTTCGAAGGCGACCAGCCTGCCGCTCGCGAAAATCGCGGCGCGCGCAATGGTCGGCCAGAAGCTGGCGGACCAGGGCGTGACGAAGGAAGTCGTGCCGCCTTACTTCAGCGTGAAGGAAGCGGTGTTCCCGTTCATCAAGTTCCCGACCGTCGACCCGGTGCTCGGACCGGAAATGCGTTCCACCGGCGAAGTGATGGGCGTGGGCAAGACGTTCGGCGAAGCGCTCTTCAAGTCGCAGCTCGCGGCGGGTTCGCGCCTGCCGGAGTCGGGCACCGTCTTCATCACCGTGATGGACGCCGACAAGCCCAAGGCCGTGGAAGTCGCGCGCATGCTGCACGAACTCGGCTACCCGATCGTCGCCACGCGCGGCACGGCTGCCGCGATCGAGGCGGCCGGCGTGCCGGTGAAGGTCGTGAACAAGGTGAAGGACGGCCGTCCGCACATCGTCGACATGATCAAGAACGGCGAGATTTCGCTCGTGTTCACGACCGTCGACGAAACCCGCTCGGCGATCGCCGATTCGCGTTCGATCCGCATGAGCGCGCAGGCCAACAAGGTCACCTACTACACGACGATGTCGGGCGCACGCGCGGCCGTCGAGGGTCTGCGCTACCTGAAGAACCTGGAAGTCTATGATTTACAAGGCCTCCATGCTCGCCTAAACTAAGGCTTCAATTGTCTGTCTAACGCTCAACGAGGCAGGCTAAAAGAGCTGAATGTGCCGCGGTTAAGCGGCGTCCCAACAGGGTTTTCAGGCTGCGCCAGGCTGCGCAGCCGCCCTCGCGGGATGCACTTAACCGCGGAATTTTTTTTATGGCCGCAACGCTCGCGACACGCTGGCGTGGCGCGGCCTTCTTTAGGCCCTTGTGGGCCGTACGAGTTGTTTATGAGCACGATTCCCTTGACCAAGCGCGGTGCAGACCAACTTCGCGGCGAGCTGCAGCGCCTGAAATCCGTCGAGCGTCCGGCGGTCATCAACGCGATCTCCGAAGCGCGCGCCCAAGGCGACCTGTCGGAAAACGCGGAATACGATGCGGCGAAGGAAAAGCAGGGCTTCATCGAAGGCCGCATCGCCGAAATCGAATCGAAGCTGTCGGCCGCACAGATCATCGACCCGTCCACCCTCGAAGCGGACGGCCGCATCGTGTTCGGCTCGACCGTGGATCTCGAAGACCTCGATTCCGGCAAGACGGTGACCTACCAGATCGTCGGCGACGACGAAGCCGACCTCGAGCACGGCCTGATCTCGGTCAGCTCGCCGATCGCGCGCGCACTGATCGGCAAGTCCGAAGGCGACGTCGCCGAAGTGCAGGCCCCGAGCGGCGTGCGCGAGTACGAGGTCATCGAGGTTCGCTACGTCTGAGGGCATATCGACGTGAGTACCGCAAGTCAGGCGGGTTACGCCGCTCCCGTTTCGCTCGTTCCGCATCGGATTTTCGGGCTGCTCGCCATGTTGTGGGTCGGCAGCCAGCTGACCATTGGCTATGCGGTCGCGCCCGTTTTGTTCGCGTCGCTCGAAAGGGTGGTGGCCGGCGAGCTTGCCGCGCAGTTCTTTCGTCTTGAAGGCGTGATCGGCGTGGTGTGCGGCGTGCTGCTGCTCGGCCTGTCGAACGTGCTCGCGCGCCGCGGCGCGCTGGGTTACCGCCGGTTGCGCTGGATTCTGGCGGCGATGCTGCTGTGCGTGCTGATCGGCTATTTCGCGCTGCAGCCGTTTATGAACGCATTGCGCGTTCAGGCCATGAGCGCGGGCATGGATGTGGCCAGCTCGCCCTATGCGAGCCGCTTCGGCTTGCTGCATGGCGTGTCGAGCCTGTTCTATCTCGTGCAGAGCCTGCTTGGTGCGTGGCTCGTCTGGCTGCTGCCTTCGGCGCGCGGCGCGTTGCCGCAGCGCCTCGGAGCTTGCGCGCAGTAAGCGAGTGCCCCAGCCGCTGGCGCCGAAAAAAAGCGCGGCTCGAAGGCCGCGCTTTTTTACTTCGAGCCCTGGTGGGCCCGCTTCGAGCTGGTTTGGCGCTTCTTGGCGCGCTTGATGTTGCCGCCTTGCGTGACGCGCTCATTACCCTTGACCGTCACTTTTTGCGACTTCGGCTTGCGCATCGGGTTGTCGCTGGCCTTGACGACCTTGACGACGCGCGGTGCGGCGCCGCGCTTGCCCGCTTCGCGAGCGCTCGGGACGTCGGCCGACGGGCGCGACACGGTGCCGCGGGCGCCGGCGCGCGCGGTCGTAGCCTTCGCCTTGGCTTCCTCGGGCTTGTAGATGACGAGCAGCTTGCCGATGTGCTGGATCGGGGCGGCGCTCAGGCGGTCGCAGATCTCTTCGTAGATCGCGAGGCGCTCTTCGCGTTCGTCACCGAATACGCGCACCTTGATAAGTTGGTGCGCGGCGAGGTGAACCTTGATTTCCTTGAGCACGGCGTCGGTCAGTCCCTCGGCGCCGATGAGTACGACCGGTTTGAGCGCGTGAGCCTGGGAGCGCAGTTCGGAGCGCTGTTCGGCGGAAAGAGTGAGGGCGGGCATGGGATGTGGCAGACTCGACTAAAATGACGGCGCCGCGCAGTTCGCCAGGCATGAATTGACAACCTGGGCAGACGTAGATGCGGTCCGCGAGTAGCGGGCCGCCAGCGGGCAAAGCGCGTCGGAACAACGGAAAACCGTGGGGAACGGCAGGGCGCGGGCAAAAAACGCCGGCGGAGGAAAGAACATCCGGCCAGGCGGGCCGCGACGGCCGCACGAATAAAACGCGTATTATCCGCTAAAAGCGCGGAATCACGCAGCAAGAGTTCATCTTTAATGGCAAAAAATCGCTTCAACCAGTCGTGGCTGCACGACCATATCAACGACCCGTACGTGAAAATGGCGCAGCGGGAGGGCTATCGCGCCCGCGCCGCGTACAAGCTCAAGGAAATCGACGAGCAGGACAAGCTGATCCGCCCCGGCATGGTGATCGTGGACCTCGGCGCCGCGCCCGGCAGCTGGAGCCAGTACGCGCGCAACAAGCTCGCACAAGGCACGAAGCGCGACGACCAACGCGAAGGCGGCATCGACGGCACAATCATCGCGCTCGACCTCCTGCCCATGGAACCCATTTCGGACGTGCAGTTCCTGCAGGGCGACTTCCGCGAGGACGATGTGCTCGCGCAACTGGAAGAATTGGTGGGTGGGCGCCCAGTCGATCTTGTAATTTCGGACATGGCACCCAATCTCTCGGGGGTCGCGTCGGCAGACGCGGCGCGTATCGAACACGTGTGCGATCTCGCGCTCGAGTTTTCGCAGAATCATCTGAAACCCGATGGTGCCCTTTTAGTCAAATGTTTCCACGGCAGCGGCTACAGCCAGATCGTCGAGAAGTTCAAGGATCAGTTCAAGGTTGTGGCGGCGCGCAAGCCGAAGGCTTCGCGCGATAAATCGTCCGAAACGTTTATATTGGGCAAACATCTGAAGCGCCCCCGTTAAACGGGGCATGATTGCCGTGCAAAAGGCGCGAACTGACCGCACAATGGGCGCAAGAGGCGGGCAGGACAAGGCGCTCGGGCTATTCCTGCGGTAGCGAAACGTTATGGCAGGGGTCGGTGTACTGGATTAGAATGCTTTGGTGGTGTCGCAAGGCAAATGTAGGCGCCCATCTATGAGTGAAGGAGTGGTGCTTTGAACAACAACATGTTTTCGAAGGCAGCAGTGTGGCTGGTGATAGCACTGGTGCTGTTTACGGTGTTCAAGCAGTTCGACAAGCCCCGTGTCCAGGAAGGCGTCTCGTACTCGCAGTTCATGGACGACGCGAAGGCCGGCAAGGTCAAGAGTGTCGTGGTGCAGGGGCGGAACCTCACGGTCACTCCGGCTGACGGCCAGAAATACCAGATCGTCTCTCCGGGCGATATCTGGATGGTCGGCGACCTGATGAAATACGGCGTGCAGGTGAGCGGCAAGGCCGACGAAGAGCCGAATGCGCTCGTTTCGGCGTTGTACTACCTTGGACCGACGATACTGATCATCGTGTTCTGGTTCTACATGATGAGGCAGATGCAGGGGGGCGGCAAAGGCGGGGCGTTCTCCTTTGGTAAATCGCGCGCCCGCCTGATCGACGAGAACAACAACGCGGTCAACTTCTCCGACGTCGCAGGCTGCGACGAAGCGAAGGAAGAAGTGTCCGAACTCGTCGACTTCCTGCGCGATCCGCAAAAATTCCAGAAGCTCGGTGGGCGTATTCCGCGCGGCGTGCTGCTCGTTGGACCTCCGGGTACGGGTAAGACGCTGCTTGCGCGCGCCATTGCCGGCGAAGCGAAGGTGCCGTTCTTCAGCATCTCGGGTTCGGACTTCGTGGAAATGTTCGTTGGCGTGGGCGCGGCCCGCGTGCGCGACATGTTCGAGCAGGCCAAGAAGCACGCGCCGTGTATCGTGTTCATCGACGAAATCGACGCGGTCGGCCGTCATCGTGGCGCCGGTATGGGCGGCGGCAATGACGAACGCGAGCAGACGCTGAACCAGATGCTGGTCGAGATGGACGGCTTCGAGGCGAACTCGGGCGTCATCGTGATCGCGGCAACCAACCGTTCCGACGTGCTCGACAAGGCGTTGCTGCGTCCGGGCCGTTTCGACCGCCAGGTGTATGTGGGCCTGCCGGACATTCGGGGCCGCGAGCAGATCATGAAGGTGCACCTGCGCAAGGTGCCGATCGCCAACGACGTGGATGCAGCGGTGATCGCGCGTGGCACGCCGGGCTTTTCGGGTGCTGACCTCGCGAACCTCGTGAACGAAGCTGCGCTCTTCGCCGCGCGCCGCGGCAAGCGCATCGTCGAGATGCAGGACTTCGAAGACGCGAAGGACAAGATCTTCATGGGTCCGGAGCGCAAGTCGGCCGTGATCCGCGAAGAAGCGAAGCGCGCCACGGCGTACCACGAGTCGGGTCACGCGGTCATCGCGAAGCTGCTGCCGAAGGCGGACCCGGTGCACAAGGTCACGATCATTCCGCGCGGCCGTGCGCTGGGCGTGACGTGGCAGTTGCCCGAGCACGACAACGAAACGTATTCGAAGGACTACCTGCTGGATCGTCTGGCCATCCTGTTCGGCGGCCGCGTGGCGGAAGAGCTGTTCATGAACCTGATCAGCACGGGCGCCTCGGACGACTTCAACAAGGCGACGCAAACGGCTCGTGCCATGGTCACGCGCTTCGGCATGACCGACGCGATGGGACCGATGGTTTATGCCGACGACGACAACGACGGCGGTCCGTTCGGCAAGGGCTTCACGCGTGCGATCTCGGAAGCGACGCAGCAGAAGGTCGACGCGGAAATCCGCCGCGTGCTGGACGAGCAGTACAACCTCGCGAAGCGCCTGCTCGACGAGAACCGCGACAAGGTCGAAGCCATGACCGCGGCACTCATGGAGTGGGAAACGATCGACGCCGACCAGATCAACGACATCATGGCCGGCCGTCCGCCGCGCTCGCCGAAGAGCTCGCCGTCGCCGGGCGACACGTCCTCGGGCGGTAGCACGGGCACCGAGGTCAAACCCGGTAGCGCCACTGCACCGGCGTGATCCTGATCGAGTAAAGTTGCGGGCCGGTGTGATGTTCACATCGGCCCGTTTTGCATTTCTGGCGTGCCTGTGGGCCGCCGCATCTCGTTACACATCTGACGTTTCTTGACGTGCCCAACATCTCCTCGCAAGGTAGTCTCCCACCTGAACCGCTCGCGTGCGGCCGCTTCACGTTGACTTTCGAGCGTCCGCTCGTCATGGGCATCCTCAACGCCACGCGCGACTCGTTTTCCGACGGCGGCCGGTACATGGCTTGTGGCGACGCCGTGCGCCGCGCGGAGCAGATGATGCTCGACGGCGTCGATATCATCGACATTGGCGGTGAGTCGACGCGGCCGGGCGCACCGCCCGTGCCACTCGACGAGGAACTCGAGCGGGTGATTCCGCTGGTGGAAAAGCTCAAGGGCGCGAACGTGCCGCTCTCGATCGACACGTACAAGCCCGAAGTCATGCGCGCGGCGCTTGCGGCAGGCGCCGACATGATCAACGACATCTGGGGTTTCCGGATGCCTGGCGCAATCGAAGCCGTGCGCGGCAGCGCATGCGGGCTGTGTGTGATGCACATGCATGGCGAGCCGCAGACCATGCAGGTGGGCGA
This sequence comes from Paraburkholderia sp. J8-2, assembly GCF_905220195.1. Lineage (NCBI taxonomy): Bacteria > Pseudomonadati > Pseudomonadota > Betaproteobacteria > Burkholderiales > Burkholderiaceae > Paraburkholderia > Paraburkholderia sp. J8-2. The sequence goes on along the minus strand of NZ_CAJMZA010000009.1, from coordinate 130,593 downwards.
GCCCGATTACGTGAACGTCGTGCGTGAGGTTCGTGAGTTTCTTGCCGGGCGTTGTGCCGAACTCGAAGCGGCGGGCGTGGCGAAGGCGCGCATCAGCGTGGATCCGGGCTTTGGTTTCGGCAAGTCGGTGGTGGAGCACAATTACGCACTGCTCGCGCATTTGTCCGAGACGGCGCCTGAGGTCGCGGCAGGTGGCGCGCCGTATCCGATCCTCGCCGGCATGTCGCGCAAGTCGATGCTCGGCGCACTCGTGAACCGGCCCGCGCCCGAACGTGTTGCGGCGAGCGTGGCGGCGGCGGTGTGCGCGGCGGAACGCGGTGCGGCGATCATTCGCGTGCACGACGTCGCGCCCACTGTGGACGCGCTCAAGGTCTGGGCGGCGATGCGCGACGCGATGGCGGTCGGCGCATAGTCCGCGCGAGGGTCAGCGAGCTACCGCGCGAGCAACTGCGTGACTGACTGCGTGACCAACTGCGCGACCAACTGCGCGATCGACCGGCGACGCTCTTTGCCACGGGATGCACGAACGCATCCGGGCGGCCAAAATACAGGACAAGGCAGCACCAAACCGAGGGGTAGAAAGATGGGACGTCGTTATTTCGGAACTGATGGGGTGCGTGGCAAGGTCGGCGAGGCGCCGATCACGCCCGATTTCGTGCTTCGGCTAGGCTACGCGGCGGGCAAGGTGCTCGCTGGGTCGGCGGGGGTATCCGGGCCGCGCCCGTCCGTGCTGATCGGCAAGGACACGCGTATTTCGGGCTATATGCTCGAAGCTTCTCTGGAGGCGGGGCTGTCGGCCGCGGGTATCGACGTGATGCTGGCCGGGCCGATGACCACGCCCGGCATCGCCTATCTCACGCGTGCGCTGCGGCTTGCCGCGGGCGTCGTGATCAGCGCGTCGCACAATCCCTACTACGACAACGGCATCAAGTTCTTCTCCGCCGACGGCAACAAGCTCCCCGACGAGGTGGAGACGCAAATCGAGGAACAGCTCGAGCAGCCGCTCGCGTGCGCGCCGTCAGAGCAACTCGGCCGCGCACGCCGCCTGCACGACGCGGGCGGTCGCTACATCGAGTTCTGCAAGAGCACGTTCCCGCAGGCGTTCAACCTGCGCGGCCTCAAGCTCGTGATCGACTGTGCCAACGGCGCGGGTTATGACATCGCGCCGCACGTGTTCCACGAACTGGGCGCGGACGTGATTCCGATCGGCGTGTCGCCGAACGGTTTCAACATCAACGACGGCGTGGGCGCGACCGCGCCCGACGCGCTCGTGCGCGCCGTGCGCGCGAATCACGCCGACCTCGGCATCGCGCTGGACGGCGACGCCGACCGTCTCCAGGTGGTGGACGCACAAGGCCGCCTCTACAACGGCGACGAACTGCTCTACGTGCTCGTGAAGGACCGCATTGCGACCGATGGCAAGGTGGAAGGGGCGGTCGGCACGCTCATGACCAATCTTGCGATCGAGCAGGCGCTCGAAGGTCTTGGCGTGCAGCTCGTGCGCGCGAACGTGGGCGACCGCTACGTGCTGGAGCAACTGCGCGAGCGCGGCTGGCAGCTCGGCGCCGAAGGCTCGGGTCACATTCTTTCGCTCGACCGCCACACGACCGGCGACGGCATCGTCTCGGCGTTGCTCGTGCTCGCGGCGATGAAACGCAGTGGCAAGACAATCGCGCAACTGCTCGACGGCGTGAAGCTGTTTCCGCAGAAGCTCATCAACGTGCGCATCGCGCATGGCGCCGACTGGAAGGGCAATGCCGAGATCCAGCAGTCGATCGCTTCCGCCGAGGCGGAATTGAAGGGTAAGGGGCGCGTACTGATCCGCGCGTCGGGCACGGAGCCGGTGCTGCGCGTGATGGTCGAGGCTCGCGAGGAGCGCGACACGGTGCACTACGCCGAGGCGATCGCCAACGTGGTCAAGCGTTCGATCGCGTAATCGCCAGCGACAAGCCGATGAGCGTGACGGCGCAAGCCGCCGTCACGCTCATTTTTTTGCGATTTTTTCGACGTCGAAGCGCAAGCAGGCAAACGTTTAAAACACTCACATAACCGTTTGCAAATCATTTTCGAGGAATTCCTCGAATTTTTTCATCGGACCCCGGGACGCCTTCCGAGCGCCCATCCGGCGGGCGTTTCAGCCGCGGCCACCCCTGCCGGCCATCGCGCGAGCGCACCTCGCAGACCGCCCAATACGCATATCCACGCGCCTTTCAGCCAGTAATCGTACTGTCACGTTTGCTTCATGAATCGTCACAGTACTGTCACAGAGACCCCCTAAGCTTCGCGGTGTCGTTCATCCGCTCACACACTGGAGGTCTCATGAAATTGATGCAAACCGCGCTCGCTGGCGTTGCTGGCGCGCTCTTCGCGATCGCAGCGCAGGCTGCTGACATCACTGGCGCGGGTAGCACCTTCGCAGCACCGATCTATACGAAATGGGCGGATGCCTATCAAAAGTCGGGCGGCGGCAAGGTGAATTACCAGGGCATTGGTTCGTCGGGTGGCATCAAGCAGATTCAAGCCAAGACCGTTGACTTCGCGGGCTCGGACGCGCCGCTGAAGGACGAAGATCTGGCCAAGGAAGGCCTGTTCCAGTTCCCGACGGTGGTCGGCGGCGTCGTGCCGGCGATCAACGTGCCGGGCGTGAAGGCCGGCGAAATCACGCTGTCGGGCCCGGTGCTCGGCGACATCTACCTCGGCAAGATCAAGAAGTGGAACGATCCGGCCATCGTCGCGCTGAACCCGAAGGTCAAACTGCCTGACCTCGACATCGCTGTGGTCCGCCGCGCCGACGGTTCGGGCACCAGCTTCATCTGGACGAACTACCTCTCGAAGGTCAACCCCGAGTGGAAGAGCAAGGTCGGCGAAGGCACGACCGTGGCATGGCCGACGGGCACGGGCGGCAAGGGCAACGACGGTGTTGCGGCCTTCGTGCAGCGCCTGCCGGGCGCGATCGGCTACGTCGAGTGGGCGTACGCCAAGCAAAATCACATGGTCTACACTGCCATGAAGAACGAGTCGGGCGCGGTGGTTCAGCCGGATACCGAAACGTTCAAGGCAGCGGCTGCCGGCGCGGACTGGAAGAAGTCGTTCTATCAGATCCTCACGAACGAGCCGGGCAAGGACGCATGGCCGGTTGTCGGCGCGACCTTCGTGCTGCTGCACACGGCACAGGACAAGCCGGACCAGGGCAAGGAAACGCTCAAGTTCTTCGACTGGGCCTTCAAGAACGGCACGCCGGCTGCTGACAGCCTCGACTACATCTCGCTGCCGCCGTCGGTTGTGAGCGAAATCAAGTCGCAGTGGAAGGAGAAGGTCAAGGACGCGAGCGGCAAGCCGGTCGCTGAATAAGCCAGGCGTCAGGCAAGCGTAAAAAAGGCCGCCGCGTGACGCGCGCGGCCTGTTCGCTTGTGGCTTGCCTGATTCTGCGCTGTCCATGATGTGCCGCCCGCCTTCCGGCTCAGTCGTCAGTATTAACGGCCGGAAGGCGGGCGATCTGCAGTCCTACGGCTGCATCAACGTCGTGAGCTTCAAGCTCGCGGCAACTGGAACCCAGGTCACCATGTCCGACGTCCCGCTCGTGTCGAACCCGCCCGGCAACGCCGCGCAGCAAAAAGCGCCCAGCCCGGCAGGGGACATCATCTTTGGCGGCCTCGCGCGCCTCGCTGCCATCGTCACGCTGTTGCTGCTCGGCGGCATCATCGTGTCGCTGATCGTCGCCTCGTTGCCGACGATCCAGAAGTTCGGTTTCGCATTCCTCTGGACTGCCGACTGGGATCCCCCCAGCGAGCAGTTCGGCGCGCTCGTGCCCATCTACGGCACGATCGCCACGTCGCTCATCGCGCTCATCATTGCCGTGCCCGTGAGCTTCGGCATCGCGCTCTTCCTCACCGAGCTTTCGCCCGCATGGCTGCGCCGGCCGCTCGGCATCGCCATCGAACTGCTCGCCGCGATCCCGTCGATCGTCTACGGTATGTGGGGTCTGCTCGTGTTCGCGCCGATCTTCGCGCAGTGGTTCGAAAAGCCGCTCGGCACGCTGCTGGGCGGCATGCCGATCGTCGGCGCGCTGTTCCAGGGCGCGCCTATCGGCATCGGCATTCTGTGCGCCGGCGTGATTCTCGCGATCATGATCATTCCGTACATCGCGTCGGTCATGCGCGACGTGTTCGAAGTCACGCCCGTGCTGCTCAAGGAGTCGGCCTACGGCATCGGCTGCACGACCTGGGAAGTGATGTGGAAGATCGTGCTGCCGTTCACCAAGACCGGTGTGATCGGCGGCGTGATGCTCGGCCTTGGCCGCGCGCTTGGCGAGACCATGGCCGTCACGTTCGTGATCGGCAATACGAACCTGCTCGACAACGTGTCGCTCTTTTCGCCGGGCAACAGCATTACCTCGGCGCTTGCCAACGAGTTCGCGGAAGCGAGCCCGGGCCTGCACACGGCCGCGCTGATGGAACTCGGCCTGATCCTCTTCGTGATTACGTTCATCGTGCTGTCGATCTCGAAGCTCATGTTGCTGCGCCTTGAAAAATCGGAGGGTGCGCGATGAGCGAACCGATGATGAAAATTCCGGGTGCGATTTACGGCCCCGAACTGGACCGCATGCGCGACAAGCTGCAGCGCCGCCGCCGCGTGACCAACGCGATCGCGCTCACGCTCTCGCTCGCCGCCATGGGGTTCGGCCTTCTGTGGCTCGTGTGGATTCTCTACACGACAATTTCGCTCGGCATCGGCGGTCTTTCGGTCGAGCTGTTCACGCAGTCCACGCCCCCGCCGAACACCGATGGCGGCGGTCTTCTGAACGCCATCGTCGGCAGCCTGCTGCTCGTTGTGATCGCAACGTTCGTCGGCACGCCGATCGGCATTCTCGCGGGCATCTATCTGGCGGAATACGGCCAGAAGGGCTGGCTCGCTAGCGTCACGCGCTTCATCAACGACATTCTGCTGTCGGCGCCCTCGATCGTCGTGGGCCTGTTCGTCTACGCACTCGTGGTCGCGAAGATGGGGCACTTCAGCGGTTGGGCCGGCGCGATTGCGCTTGCGCTGCTGCAGATCCCGATCGTGATCCGCACGACCGAGAACATGCTCAAGCTTGTGCCGAACGCGCTGCGCGAAGCGGCTTTCGCACTCGGCACGCCGAAGTGGAAGATGGTGCTCTCCATCACGCTGAAGGCGTCGATTGCGGGCATCGTGACGGGCGTGCTGCTCGCCATCGCCCGTATCGCCGGCGAAACCGCGCCGCTGCTCTTCACCGCGCTGTCGAACCAGTTCTTTAGCGCCGACATGAATCAACCGATCGCGAACCTGCCGGTCACGATCTTCAAGTTCGCGATGAGCCCGTTTGCGCAGTGGCAGTCGCTTGCGTGGGCCGGCGTTTTCCTGATCACGCTGGGCGTGCTGGGTCTGAATATCCTCGCGCGCACGGTCTTTTCGAAAAAGTAAGGGCGGAGTTCCCGATGAACATGGCTGAGAGTCACCTCAACACCGCTGCGCACGGCAATGCGCCCTCCGCTGGGTTTGAACCTGCGGATCCCGCCCAGAACGCACGCCTGCCGGCGCTGGGCAAGCCGAAGATCGAAGTGAAGGACCTGAACTTCTTCTACGGCAAGTACCACGCGCTGAAGAACATCAACCTGCAGATTCCTGAAGGCAAGGTGACGGCGTTCATCGGCCCGTCGGGCTGCGGCAAGTCCACGCTCCTGCGCACCTTCAACAAGATGTTCGCGCTCTACCCGGAGCAGCGCGCCGAAGGCGAGATCGTGATGGACGGCGAGAACCTGCTCGCGACCAAGCGCGATATTTCGCTGCTGCGCGCACGCATCGGCATGGTGTTCCAGAAGCCGACCCCGTTCCCGATGTCGATTTACGACAACATCGCGTTCGGCGTGAAGATGTTCGAGAAGCTCTCGCGCCCGGAAATGGACGATCGTGTGGAGTGGGCGCTCACCAAGGCCGCGCTCTGGAACGAAGTGAAGGACAAGCTCGGCCAGAGCGGCTACGGCCTCTCGGGCGGCCAGCAGCAGCGCCTGTGTATCGCGCGCGGCATTGCGATCCGCCCCGAAGTGCTGCTGCTCGACGAGCCGTGCTCGGCGCTCGACCCGATTTCCACGGGCCGTATCGAAGAGCTGATCGCGGAACTCAAGAGCGACTACACGGTGGTGATCGTCACCCATAACATGCAGCAGGCCGCGCGCTGCTCGGACTACACTGCATACATGTACCTGGGTGAGCTGATCGAGTTCGGCGACACCGAAAAGATCTTCATCAAGCCGGTCCGCAAGGAAACGGAAGACTACATTACCGGCCGCTTCGGCTGAGCGTTGCAGGGAGCAAATCATGTCCGACAAACACTTGTCCAGCCAGTTCGACGCCGATTTGAACCTCATTTCGTCGAAGGTGCTCGAAATGGGCGGCCTCGTCGAATCGCAGATCATCACGGCCATGCAGGCGCTCAACGAGTTCGACGGCGCCGCCGCCGAGCGTGTGATCGCCGCTGAAGACCGCCTCAACACGATGGAAGTCGAGATCGACGAAGAGTGCAGCAACATCATCGCGCGCCGCCAGCCGGCCGCGCGCGACCTGCGCCTCGTACTCGCCATTTCGAAGACCATCACGAACCTCGAGCGCGCCGGCGACGAAGCCGAAAAGATCGCCAAGCGCACGAAGCGCCTGATGGAAGACGGCGCCTCGCGTACCGTCAACATCGCCGAGATCAAGGTCTCGGGCGAGATGGCCGTGTCGATCCTGCGCCGCGCGCTCGACGCGTTCGCGCGTCTCGACACCGTGGCCGCCGCGCAGATCGTGCGCGACGACAAGGCGATCGACGAGGAATTCCGCGCGTTCGTGCGCAAGCTCGTGAGCTACATGATGGAAGATCCGCGCACGATCTCCGTGGGCCTCGACTATCTGTTCATCGCCAAGGCGATCGAGCGGATCGGCGACCACGCGAAGAACATCGCGGAATTCATCATTTACATCGTGAAGGGCACCGACGTGCGGCACAAGTCGCGCGACGCGCTCGAACGCGAAGCACTCAGCTAATCAACTCCACAGGTAACAAGGTCAAGAGGTGCCGATGCCTAGCAGCATTCTCGTCATCGAAGATGAGCCCGCTATTTCCGAGCTGATTTCGGTGAACCTGCAGCACGCAGGCCACTGCCCGATCCGCGCCTACAACGCGGAGCAGGCGCAGAACCTGATCAGCGACGTGCTGCCCGATCTCATCCTGCTCGACTGGATGTTGCCGGGCAAGTCGGGTGTGAATTTCGCGCGCGATCTGCGCAACAACGAGCGTACGAAGCATATTCCGATCATCATGCTGACCGCGCGTGGCGACGAGCAGGACAAGGTGCTCGGCCTCGAAATCGGCGCTGACGACTACGTGACGAAGCCGTTCTCGCCCAAGGAGCTGATGGCGCGCATCAAGGCGGTGCTGCGCCGCCGCGCGCCGCAGCTCACGGAAGACGTGGTGGCGATCAACGGTCTGAAGCTCGATCCGGCCACGCACCGCGTGGCGGCCGCCGCCGAAGGCTCGGAAATCAAGCTCGACCTCGGCCCGACCGAGTTCCGCCTGCTGCACTTCTTCATGACGCATCCGGAGCGCGTGCACAGCCGCACGCAACTGCTCGACCAGGTGTGGGGCGATCACGTGTTCGTGGAAGAGCGCACCGTGGACGTGCATATCAAGCGTCTGCGCGCCGCGCTCAAGCCGGCAGGGTGCGATGCTATGATCGAAACGGTGCGCGGCAGCGGCTACCGTCTCGCCAAGAGCGCCTAAGCTGGGATAACGGCCGCGCCGCAGGGTGAGTCACCGGGCGGCGCGACCGCTTCACTGCCGCCGGCAATCGAGCGGCGGTAACAAGATGTCGCGTGCCCGCATCCGACCGTATTATTCTTCGATCGCAGGAACATGAACATCATCTGGGCGCGCTCCCTCGTATCGATCGTTTTGCTCGCGCTCATTTGCGCGGGTATTGGCGCGATTTTCGGCGTCAAGATCGCGCTGGGCATCGCCGTGCTGGCGCTGCTCGCGCAAATGCTCTTCAGCACGTTCCACAAGCAGCGTCTCTGGCGCCTGCTCGACGCTCCGGTCTACGGCGAAGTGCCGAGCGCTCCTGGCATCTGGGGCGAAATCTACTACCGTTTGCACAAGCTCGCGAAGCGCTGGCACGCTCAGGTGCGCCAGGTGGAGCAGCAGCACTCGCGTTTCATCCAGGCGATCCAGGCTTCGCCCAACGGCGTCGCCATGCTCGACGACCACGACCAGATCGAGTGGTGCAACGCGATCTCCGAAGTCCACTTCGGGCTCGACGCGAGGCGCGATCTGCGCCAGCACATCACGCATCTCGTACGGCAGCCCGACTTCGTGCGCTACCTCAATTCGCACGACTACAAGGACATGCTGATCATGCGCGGCATGGGCGCGAAGCGTCAGAACGTGATCTCGGTGCAGGTGTTTCCGTACGGCGAGAACCGCAAGCTCGTGCTTTCGCAGGACATCACCGAACTCGAGCGCACCGACGCCATGCGGCGCGACTTCGTGGCCAATGTCTCGCACGAGCTGAAAACGCCGATCACGGTGCTCTCGGGCTTTCTCGAGACGATGCGCGAGCTGCCGCTTGGCGAAGCCGAGCGCAACCGCTACCTGGAGCTGATGGAGCAACAGGCCTCGCGCATGCGCCACATCGTCACCGACCTGCTCGTGCTCGCGAAACTGGAAGGCGAGGGGCGTCAGCCCGGCGACCATATGGTCGACATGCGCGCGGTGCTCGGACACGTGCGCGAGGACGCCGAAAGCCTTTCGGGCGGCCATCACCGCATCACGGCCGATTTCGACGACGGCCTGAGCGTCACCGGTTCCGAAACGGAGATCATGAGCGCGCTGGGCAATCTCGCGACCAATGCGGTGCGCTACACGCCGGACAGCGGCACGGTGCATCTATCCTGGCGCGCGGAGCATGGCAGCGCGGTGTTTTCCGTCACCGACAGCGGCCTGGGCATTCCGGCCGCCGATATTCCGCGCCTGACCGAGCGCTTCTATCGCGTGGATCGCAGCCGCTCGCGCGACACGGGCGGCACGGGCCTGGGCCTCGCAATCGTCAAGCACGTGCTGCAGCGCCACGACGCGGCGCTCGAAGTGAAGAGCGAGGAAGGGCGGGGCAGCACGTTCACGGTGCGCTTCCCGACCGCGCGCACGACGAGAAGGCAGCCGGCGCCGGTCTGAGGATCTGCAGTTGCCATTGAAAAAGCCGCTTCATTCGAAGCGGCTTTTTTGCGTGCAGCGTGAGCGGCGCGATCAGTGCATTACGGACAGAACTTCGCGAGCAAGCTCAACTGCGCATTGCGCACGGCCTTGCCCGCGCGGCGGCGGCGATAGTGGCCGTCGCTTTGCATGAGCCACGCCGATTGATTGTCGCCGAGGAAGGTGGAAAGCCCTTCGGCGATCACGCGGCGCTTGAGCCTGCGGTCGTGGATCGGGAACGCTACTTCGACGCGGCGGAACAGGTTGCGATCCATCCAGTCCGCGCTCGACAAATAGACGTCTTCCTTGCCGCCCGCATAGAAGTAGTAAATGCGATGGTGCTCGAGAAAGCGCCCGACGATCGAGCGCACGGTGATGTTCTCGGAGAGCCCTGGCACGCCCGGCTGCAGCGAGCACACGCCACGGATGATCAGGTCGATCTTCACGCCGGCCTGCGATGCTTCGTACAACTCGTCGATGACGGTCGGCTCGAGCAGCGCGTTCATTTTCGCGACGATACGCGCCTTCTTGCCCGCACGCGCGGCGTCGGCTTCGTTGCGAATCGCCTCGATCATCTTCGGATGCAGCGTGAACGGCGACTGCCACAGATCATGCAGCTGCAGCTCGCCGCCGATGCCCGTGAGCTGCTGGAAGACGTGGTGCACGTCCTCGCACATCTTCGGCTCCGAAGTCATGAGGCCGAAGTCGGTATAGAGGCGCGCCGTGCGCGGATGGTAGTTGCCGGTGCCGAGGTGCACATAGCGGCGCAGCACCATGCGGCCGTTCACGGGCACGCGGCGCACGATCAGCATCATCTTGGCGTGGCACTTGTGGCCCACCACGCCGTACACCACGTGCGCGCCCACGGCTTCGAGCTGCGCGGCCCAGTTGATGTTGGTCTCTTCGTCGAAGCGCGCGAGCAGTTCCACGACCACCGTCACTTCCTTGCCGTTGCGCGCGGCCTGCATGAGCGCGTCCATGAGCGGCGAGTCGGTGCCAGTGCGGTAGATCGTCTGCTTGATCGCGACCACGTTCGGATCGTTGGCGGCCTGCAGCAGCAGTTCCAGCACGGGCTGGAAGCTCTCGTACGGATGATGCAGAAGCACGTCGCCCTGATCGATCACGTCGAACATGTTGCTGTTCGCGGCGATGCGCTGCGGAATGGCGGGCACGTGCGGCACGAACTTGAGGTCGGGGCGATCGACCATCTCGGGCAACTGCATGAGGCGCACGAGATTCACGGGGCCATCGACGTAATAGCAGTCTTTTTCGTCGAGACCGCTTTCGTCGAGCAGGCGCTTCGCGAGATGCGGGGGCGTTTCCGCCGACACTTCGAGCCGCACCGCATTGCCCAGGTGCCGCGCTGGCAGTTCGCCCTGCAGCGCCACGCGCAGGTTGGTAATTTCGTCTTCGTCGACGAAGAGTTCACTGTTGCGCGTGATGCGGAACTGGTTGCAGCTGCGCACGACGAGGCTCGGGAACAGCTCGCCCACGAAGCGCTGCAGCAGCGAGCCGAGCAGCACGAAGCCGTGCTGGAAGCCGGAAAGCTCCTGCGGCATGCGCACGAGGCGCGGCAGCGCGCGCGGCGCCTGCACGATGCCCATGACGGCCTGGCGCCCGAAGGCGTCCTTGCCTTCGAGTTCGACCACGAAGTTCAGGCTCTTGTTGAGCACGCGCGGGAACGGGTGCGCGGGGTCGAGCCCGATGGGCGTGAGAACGGGCAGCAGTTCGTCGAAGAAGTATTTGCGCGCCCAGGCGGTTTGCGCTTCGTTCCAGGCGTCGGTGCCGTGGAAATAGATGCCTTCCTGTTCGAGCGCGGGCAGCACGGTGTCGTGCAGCATGCGGTACTGGCGATGCACGAGACGCTGCGCGCGCTCGACCACGAGGTCGTACACGTGCTGCAGCGACATGCCGTCGGGCGAGAGGACGCCCGGGTTGTCGCGCATCTGCTCCTGAAGCCCGGCCATGCGGACTTCGAAGAATTCGTCGAGGTTGCTGCTGGTGATACAGATGAAGCGCAAGCGCTCCAGCAAAGGAACAGCGGGATCGGACGCCTGTGCGAGCACGCGCTCATTGAATCCCAGAATGCCCAGTTCGCGATTGAGTAGGGGATAGCGGATGGACATCGGCAATGAAAACGGAATGTCAGGGAGTGATTCGAACGGACGCTCGGAAATTCTCACAGTAATATGACTTTATTGTGACATTCGGTGTGTCATAAATTTTACGCCGCATTTTCACGAAATCGACAAGTCGCGTTGCGAACATGCACGCTGGGTAAAAGTACCCATGGTCATGACCAATGCGAGGAGCGACATGGTGAAGTCGGCTACGCTTAAAATGACGCATTTGGACAGTGCGGCGGCGGCGCAGCAAGCCCGCATGGCCGCGCGGTCGTCTCTGTATGCACGCATGGAGCCTGCCCCTTCGATGGTCACCAATCCCCACCTGCTTGCCGCCGTCGACCTCGGTTCGAACAGTTTTCGTCTGATCGTAGGCCGCGTCGAGGAAACCGACGCCGGCAGCCAGATCTACCCGGTGGATGCCCTGCGCGAACCCGTGCGGCTCGCGGCCGGCCTGTCGAAGGACAAGCTGCTCGACCGCGCCTCGCAGGTGCGCGGCTGGGACGCGCTCAAGCGCTTCGGCGAGCGGCTGCGCGACTTCCATCCCGACCAGGTGCGCGCGGTGGCGACCAATACGCTGCGCGTGGCCAAGAACGCGCGCGAGTTCCTCACCGAGGCGGAAGCGGCGCTCGGCTTTCCGATCGAAGTGATCGCGGGCCGCGAAGAAGCGCGTCTCATCTACGCGGGCGCCGCGCACTCGGTGCCGGCGAGCGCCGGCAAGCGCTTCGTGGTGGACATCGGCGGCGGCTCGACCGAGTTCATCATCGGCGCGCACTACACGCCGATCCGCATGGAAAGCCTCTATATCGGCTGCGTGAGCCATAGCCGCCAGTTCTTCCCCTCGGGCAACGTCGACGAGTACACCATGCGCCAGGCCGAACTCGCGGCCACGCGCGAAATCCAGATCATTTCCGCCGACTACCGCAAAACCGGCTGGGACCAGGCGATCGGCTCGTCGGGCACGGCGCGTGCGCTTGCGGAACTCGTCGAGGCGAACGGCTTCAACGATCCCGGCATTACGCACGGCATTTCGCGCGGCGGCCTCGAGCGCCTGAAGCGCGCGCTCATCAAGGCCGAGAACGTGAACCGGCTCAAGCTCGTCGCGCTCAAGCCCGACCGTATTCCCGTGCTGGCCGGCGGCCTCTCGATCATGATCGCGGTGTTCGAGGAACTCGGCATCGACTACGTCGACACCACGGACGGCGCGCTGCGACTGGGCGTGCTCTACGACCTGCTGGGCCGCTCGCAGCACGAGGACATGCGCACGGTCACGGTGGAAGGCTTCATGCGCCGCTACGGCGTGGATCGCGCGCAGGCGGGGCGCATCGGCGAGCTGGCCGTGAAGTTCTACGACCAGTTCGAGGAGCCCGACGAGGAGCGCCGCGAAGAGAACCGCATGTTCCTCACGTGGGCGGCGTCGCTGCACGAAATCGGGCTGTCCATTTCGCACAGCGCGTATCACAAGCACTCGGCCTACATCGCCAGCAACGCGGACATGCCCGGCTTTTCGCGCACCGACCAGGCGCGCCTTGCCGCGCTCGTGCTCGGCCACGTGGGCAAGCTCGGCAAGCTCTCGCAAGCGCGCGATGTGGAGTGGCCGCTGCTGTTCTGCCTGCGTCTGGCCGCACTGCTCACGCGCCGCCGCGCCGACGTCGGTCTGCCGCACATCACGGTGGAGCAGGAGGGCAACGGCTACGAAGTGCTGCTGCCCAATGCGTGGGTCCAGAACAATCCGCTCACCGATTACAACCTCGTTCAGGAAGCGGCCGAATGGGGCAAGATCGGCATTCCGTATCGCGTGGTGTATACGGAGGAGTGAGCGCTGCGCGCTTCGCTGGTAAAAAAAGCCCGGCTCGCCAATGAGCCGGGCTTTTTTTTCGCCCGCTGTGTTCGCCCGCTGAAGGGCGAATGGGGACTTAGCGCGTGACGGCTTCGCCGAGGAAGTGGCGCGCGTAACGCTCGTTGATCTCCGAAAGGCGGAAGAGCGTGAGGAAGTCGGCGGTGTTGAAGTCAGGGTCCCAGGCGGGCGCACCGCAGATTTTCGCGCCGAGGCGCAGATAGCCCTTGATGAGCGGCGGCGGCACGGCGGGGGCGCCGGTGCGCAGTTCCTCGACGGGCAGCGGCGTGTGCGGGAAGGCGCGATACTCGGGCGCGGTCAGCGCGTTCGCGCCGAGCGCGCAGTACAGGTTCGCCGCGTAGTGGCCGCCGTCGGCCATGGCGACGCTCGCGCAGCCGAGCATCGTCTCGTAGCCGTTGTGCTGCATATAGCCGCCCAGACCGCCCCACAGCGACATGATGACCGAGCCGCTGCGGTAGTCGGGGTGCACGCACGAGCGGCCCACCTCGACCATTTTCGGGCGCAGGTGCGCAAGGCGCGAGACGTCGAATTCGCTTTCGGCATAGAGGCGGCCGATGCGCGCCGCCTGGTGCGGCGGCAGCACGCGGTAAGTGCCGACGACCTTGAGCGTGTCGAGGTCGCGCACGAGCAGGTGGTCGCAGTACGAGTCGAAGGCGTCGACGTCGAGACCGGCCGGGCCGGTCAGGCGTGCGCCCATTTCTTCTGCGAACACGCGGTAGCGCAGACGCTGGGCCTCGCGCAGTTCCTCGTCGGTGCGAGCCCAGGCGACCTGCAGCCGATGCTGCGCGGTGACCGTTTCTTCGGCACGCGGCAAGCGTCGGTTCGACTCGAACAACGTCGAGGCGAATGGCAGGGAGGGCGTCGGCAGATCTCGCATGGGGCGTCCTGGTCGGAAGTAAGAGAACTTTCCCGGCAATTTAGTAATACGCGGTTACGTTTCCATGAAAACGCAATGACGATTCGATGACGTGGTGTAAGGCAGACGGGCGAGGTCGCCGGATGGGCGGGGCGGCGGGCGCGGTTAAACCGCGGTTGAACTGCGGTTTAACCGCTGAAGGGCCGCCTGCAGGCGGCCCGGTGGAAGGTGGAGGCGGGCGGAGGACTAGACGAGCTCGGGCGTGATGGCCGCGTGCAGGACGGCCTGATCGTCGCCGTTGCGGTCGCGGCTGGCGAGCCAAAGCACGCCGGCTTTCTTCACCGCCCAGCTGCGCGAGTCGGTGCCACCCGAGAGCAGGCGCGCCGCGACCTCGCCGAGCGTGGGCTGATGGCCGACCACCACGACCGTGGACGAGAGGCCCTTGGGCCAGCCCACGGCGGTGAGTACCTGCTCGACGCTCGCATCGGGCGCGAGTTCGCGCACGACGCGATATTGGTCGGTGAGCGCCTCGGCGGTCTGGATGGTGCGCGCGGCGGGGCTGGCGAGGATCACGGCGTCGTCGGGCAGGCGCGCGCGCAGCCACCGCGCGACGTTCTGCGCCTGCTTGCGCCCGCGCGTGGTGAGCTGGCGGGCGAGGTCGCTGGCGGCGATATCTTCGGCTTCGGCGTGGCGCCAGAGGATGAGGTGCATGGCGTCTCCTTTTGTTAGCTCATTGGCTCATTGGGTGCATGTGCGGCGTGTGCTCACATGGTGCACGCCCCGCTGCTAAGCGGCAAGCGCGTGATGCGGATCGCATTTCGTCTCGCTTTTTTCGCTGTGTCGTACGCGGATTTGACGGCACAGGGGCACTACCGCTACAATCTCTGATTCGTCGGAGCGTAGCGCAGCCTGGTAGCGCATCTGATTTGGGATCAGAGGGTCGTAGGTTCGAATCCTATCGCTCCGACCAGCAATACCGAGGGGTTACACGCCATTGGCCTGTAGCCCCTTTTCTTTTTCCTCGCATCGCTTGGCTTGCGTTTCGTCGTACGGCCGCGTTCCATTTGAAAAGCCGCCGAGCTTATAAAATACGGATCGGCCACACTTCCCGTGGCGATCGCACCCTGGCAGCCATGTTACGTTTATCCGAAGTCAAACTCCCCCTCGACCACGCCGAAAGCGATCTTGAAGCCGCGATTCGGGGACGCCTCGCGGAACTCGGCGTAGCGGCAGACGCGCTCGTCCGCTACACCGTCTTCCGCCGTGCGCACGATGCACGCAAGCGCTCGGATATCAAGCTGACCTATATCGTCGACATCGAAGTCAAGGACGAGGCGAAGGTGCTCAAGCGGATCGCCGGCAAGCCGCATTGCGGGGCGACGCCGGACATGACCTACCGCTTTGTCGCGAAGGCGCCGGAGCACTCGACGCGCCCCCGCCCGGTGGTGATCGGCATGGGGCCGTGCGGGCTGTTCGCAGGACTGATCCTCGCGCAGATGGGCTTTCGTCCCATCATCCTCGAACGCGGCAAAGCCGTGCGCGAGCGCACCAAGGACACTTTCGGCCTGTGGCGCAAGTCCGTGCTCAACCCTGAATCCAACGTGCAGTTCGGCGAAGGCGGGGCGGGGACGTTTTCCGACGGCAAGCTCTACAGCCAGATCAAGGATCCGAACCACTACGGCCGCAAGGTGCTCGAGGAGTTCGTCAAGGCCGGTGCGCCGGAAGACATCCTGTATCTGAGCCGGCCGCACATCGGCACGTTCCGGCTCGTGAGCATGGTGGAAAAGATGCGCGCCACCATCCACGAACTGGGCGGCGAAGTGCGCTTCGAAACGCGCGTCGAAGACATCGAGATCGAGCAGGGCAAGGTGCGCGCGCTCAAGCTCTCGAACGGCGAGACGCTGCCGTGCGACCACGTCGTGCTGGCGGTTGGCCACAGCGCGCGCGACACGTTCCAGATGCTGCACGATCGCGGCGTGTTCATGGAAGCGAAGCCGTTTTCGCTGGGTTTTCGCATCGAGCACCCGCAGGGGGTGATCGATCGCAGCCGCTTCGGCAAGTTTGCGGGCCACAAGGAGCTTGGCGCGGCCGACTACAAGGTGGTGCATCACGCGAACAATGGCCGGTCGGTCTATAGCTTCTGCATGTGCCCCGGCGGCACGGTGGTCGCGGCGACCTCCGAACCCGGCCGCGTGGTCACCAACGGCATGAGCCAGTATTCGCGGGCCGAGCGCAACGCGAATGCGGGCATCGTCGTCGGCATCACGCCGGAGGATTATCCTGGCGGCCCGCTTGCGGGCATCGCGTTCCAGCGCAAGTGGGAAGAGCGGGCGTTCGAGCTCGGCGGCGGCAATTACCAGGCGCCGGGGCAACTCGTGGGCGACTTTATCGCCGGGCGGCCGTCGACGTCGCTGGGCTCCGTGGTGCCGTCCTACAAGCCGGGCGTGCATCCGACCGATCTCAGCACCGCGCTGCCCGACTACGTGATCGAAGCCATCCGTGAAGCCCTTCCGCAGATCGACAAGAAGCTCGCAGGCTTCGCGATGCACGATGCGGTGCTCACGGGCGTCGAGACGCGCACGTCGTCGCCGCTGCGGATTCGTCGCAAGGACGATTACCAGAGCGTGAACGTCGAGGGTCTGTATCCGGCCGGCGAAGGCGCCGGGTATGCCGGCGGCATCTACTCGGCGGCCATCGACGGCATCGAGGTGGCGCAAGCCGTGGCGCTCAGTCTGACGTCGGCGCACGCGTCCTGATAGCGAAAAACGACGGGCGGGATGCGCCGGCGCGTCCCGCAGTTCGTCTTCCAGTTCGTCCCTCAGTGTTCCCCTTCAGCGCGCCCTTCAGCGTGCGCGCTACTCGCCTGCCTTAAGCGGCGTTTGCCCCGGACGTAAGCCCCAGCGTCCGGGAGTAATCAATCCCCCATTTCCCGCCTTCCTCCAATCCCATAAAATACTGTATAAATATACAGGTGGAGGCGAACCGGCCTCCTGCTTGCCGATGCCCCATTTCCTGCTGGGCAGGGCGGAGCGTTCCCATCAACCAGGCTACGAACCATGGCAGCAGCCGTGCAGACCACTGCGCAACTCGCCGCGCACTTGCCCCCCCGGCTGCAAAGCCGCGTGTGGCAGGGCGATCAGCTTGCGCACGCCAGCGAGCGCTCGGTGCCGAGCGGCCACGCCACGCTCGACGCCCAGCTTCCCGGCGCCGGCTGGCCCGCAGGCAGCCTGACCGAACTGCTCGTCGAGCAGGGCGGCGTGGGCGAGATGCGGCTCGTCGCTCCAGCGCTGCGCGCGCTTACCGCACAGGCGGGCCGGCACGTGCTGCTCGTCGCGCCGCCATGGCGCCCGTACGCCTGCGCGCTCAAGGCGTGGGGGCTCGCGCTCGAGCGCGTGATCTGGGTGCGTGCGGCCGAAGACGAGGCCGCCTGGGTGGCCGAGCAGGCGCTCAAGCAGGAAGGCATGGGCGCCGTGCTGCTCTGGCAGACGAAAGCGCGCCCCGACGCCGTGCGCCGTCTGCAGGTCGCCGCCCAGGATTCGCAGGCGCTCGCGTTTCTCGTGCGGCCGCTCGCCGCGCGCAACCAGTCGTCGCCGGCGCCGCTGCGCATGACCTGCTCGCCGGTGCCGCCGCCCGACGACGCGAACCTGAACCGGCGGCAATGGATGCAGCTTGCCGCGCTCTGCGTCGATATCTTCAAGCGCCGCGGGCCGCCGCCCGCCCAGCCACTCGTCATTACATTGCCGCTGCAGGACGCGGTGCTGCCCCAGCCGGACGCAGCCTCCGTCGTCATGCCGTGGCCCGGGGTCAATCATGCTGTGGATCGCCGTCACCTTGCCGTTGTTGCCGCTGGAGGCCGTCAGACCTCTGATGCCGCCGGCGCCGTCAACAGCGCGCCTGCCTGAAAGCGCCGATGCCGATGCCGTCAGCGCGCCGCGCTGCTACGCGCTCGCCGACCACACGCGCATCCTGATCGCCGATCTCGACGCGCTGCGCCTGGGCGTCGAGCCCGGCAACACGCGCTCGCATGCGCTGGCGCTTGCGCCGGGGCTCGTGCTGCTCGAAGCCGATCCGGCGCGCGAGACCCGTGCGTTCGAGGCGCTCGCGCTCGCGTTGCTCGCCTATACGCCCAAGGTGTCGTTCGCGCAGTCGCACACACTGTTGCTCGAAGTCGGCTCGGGTTTGCGTCTTTTCGGCGGCGTGCGCGCGCTGCTCGGGAAGGTTGCGGCGACGGTGGCGGGCTGCGGACACACCGCGCGCATCGCCTGCGCGCCCACGGCGTGGGGCGCGTGGACGCTCGCCCAGGCGCGCGTCACGCGTTCGTCGCGCCGCTGGCACGTGCTCAAGGAAACGACGCTCGCGCGCGTGCTCGATTCGCTGCCGGTCACGCTTGCGCCGTTCGCCGCGCAGCACGACCACGCGCTCACGCAGATCGGCTGCGCGACGCTCGGCGATCTGCGGCGGCTGCCGCGCGAGGGCATCGTGCGGCGTTTCGGCGACGGCGTGCTCGGCTGGCTCGCGCAGGCGCGCGGCGAAGCGCCTGATCCGCGTGTCTGGTTCGCCGCGCCGCCGTCGTTTCACGCGGCGCTCGAATTGCAGGCGCGCGTGGAGAGCGCCGAGGCGCTGCTCTTTGCCGCGCGCCGGCTCGTGATGCAGCTGGCCGGCTGGCTTGCCGCGCAGCACGCGGCGTTGAGCGGCTTCGAATTGCGTCTGGAGCACGAACTGGCTTCGCGGCATGCGCCGCGCACCTCGACGCTCGCGATCGCGTGGGCGTCGCCTTCGCGCGACGCCGAGCATCTGCTGTGGCTGCTGCGCGAGCGCCTGAATCAGACCGAGCTTGCCGCGCCCGTCATTGGACTTGCGCTCGTCGCCTCGCAGGTGAGCGAATACGCGGCACCCACCGACACGCTCTTTCCGATGGCCGAGGCCGCCGAAGCATCGCTCGGGCAGCTCTTCGAGCGCATCGGCGCGCGGCTTGGCGAGCAGAACGTGCTGCAGCTTTTCGTCGAGGACGATCATCGGCCCGAGCTGGCGATGTCGGCGCGGCCTTACCGCGAGAGCGGCGCCAAGCGTGCGCGCAAGCCGCGCAAGGCAGGCAAGCCGCAGCAGGAAGCGGACGCGAGCGCGCCCGTGCAAAGCGCCTTCGACCTGCCCGAGGTGCCGCTGCCGGCCCAGCCGCGTCCGGCGTGGCTGCTCGAAAAGCCGCTCAAGCTCGCGACGCGCGGTGACCGCCCGGTTTATCGACGGCCGCTGAAGACGCTCACACGCACCGAGCGCATCGAGTCCGGCTGGTGGGACGGCGAGGGCGTCGGGCGCGACTACTACGTCGCCGCCGACGACCAGGGCCGCATGTTCTGGCTGTATCGCGAGCGCATTGGCGGCCAGTGGTATCTGCAAGGCCTGTTCGGCTAGCGCTTGTTCGTCGCTCATTCGGGTTTCAGGAATCATGTCGACCAGCGGGACGGGCGCGCCGTCGCCTTCACAGTTGCCAGCGCAATCGCCTGCACAGTTGTCCGCGCAGTTGCCTGACTACGCGGAGCTGCACTGCCTCACCAACTTCACTTTCCTGCACGGCGCGTCGCGCCCGGGTGAGCTGGTCGAGCAGGCGATCCGCCACGGCTACCGTGCGCTCGCGATCACCGACGAATGCTCGTTCGCGGGCGTCGTGCGCGCCTGGAGTGCGCTCAACGAATACGACGAGGCGCGCAAGAAAGCGCATGACGAAGCCGTGCGCGAGGCCCGCGAACGCGGCGGCAACTCCGCCGCCGCGGCCTTGGGCCCGTTCGAACCGTCGCTGCATTTGCTGATCGGCAGCGAGCTGAATCTCGTCGATGAACATGGCGCGCCGTTCTGCACGATCGTTGCGCTCGCAACGAATCGCGAAGGCTACGGCAATCTGTGCGAGCTGATCACGCTCGCGCGCTCGCGTGCGGCGAAGGGCAGCTATCGCGTGCATCCCGCCGATTTCACCGAGCCCGATCCGGACTTCGAGCATCTGAAGCACTTGCGCGACTGCGTGCTGCTGCTCGTGCCGCAGCGCACGGCCACGCTCGCGCAAACGCTGCGCGCCGCGCACTGGCTCGCGGGCTTCGCGGCCGAACGCGCGTGGCTCGCGCTCGAACTCTGGCAAACCGGCGGCGACGACACGCAGATCGAAGTGCTGCGCCACGTCTCGCAGGAAAGCGGCCTGCCGCTCGTCGCGGCGGGCGGCGTGCTGATGCACGCGCGTTCGCGCAAGCCGTTGCAGGACACGTTGAGCGCGATTCGCATCGGCAAGCCGCTGGCTTCCTGCGGGCGCGCGCTGGAGGCGAATGCGGAGCGGCATCTGCGCTCGCGCGTGCGCCTTGGTGCGATTTATCCGCGCGAGGCACTCGACGCGACGCTCGACGTCGCGCGGCGCTGCACGTTTTCGCTCGGCGAGCTGGCCTACGAATATCCCGAGGAACTGGTGCCGCCCGGCGAAACCCCGCAAACGTGGTTGCGCAAGCTCGTGATGAAGGGCGCCCTGGAGCGCTGGCCCGACGGCCTGAACGACAAGCGCCGCAATCAGATCGAACAGGAACTCGAACTCATCGACGAGCTGAAGTACGAGAAGTACTTTCTCACGGTGCACGACATCGTCCGCTTCGCGCGCGAGCAGAAGATCCTGTGCCAGGGGCGCGGTTCGGCGGCCAACTCGGTGGTCTGCTATTGCCTGAAGATCACGGAGATCGACCCCGTGCGCATGAACATGCTCGTGGCGCGCTTTCTCTCTCGTGCGCGCAACGAGCCGCCCGACATCGACGTCGACTTCGAGCATCAGCGCCGCGAAGAAGTCATTCAGTACATCTACCGCAAGTACGGCACGCGCCGCGCCGCGCTGGCCGCGACGCTCATCACCTATCGCTCGCGCAGCGCGCTGCGCGACGTGGGCAAGGCGCTCGGCCTCGACAATGCGCTCGTCGAAAAGCTCTCGGGCGCGCATCAGTGGTGGGACGGCCCCGATTCGATCGCGCGCCATCTGGAGGAGGCGGGCTTTTCGCCGGACTCGCACGTCACGCAGCAGCTCATTCGTCTCACGCGCGAGCTGCGTGGATTTCCGCGCCATCTCTCGCAGCACGTGGGCGGTTTCGTGATCGCGCGCGACAAGCTCTCGCGGCTCGTGCCAATCGAAAACGCGGCGATGAAGGACCGCTACGTGATCGAGTGGGACAAGGACGATATCGACGCGCTGCGGCTCTTGAAAGTGGACGTGCTCGCGCTCGGCATGCTCTCGGCGATCCGGCGCTCGCTCGAATTCGTGGCGCTAAGGCGCGGGTTGCCGGAGATGCGCGTGCAGGACATTCCCGCCGAGGACCCGGCGGTGTATCGCATGTGCGCCAAAGCCGATACGGTCGGCGTGTTCCAGATCGAGTCGCGCGCACAGCAAAGCATGCTGCCGCGTTTGCGGCCGCGCACGTATTACGACCTCGTGATTCAGGTGGCGATCGTGCGGCCGGGGCCGATCCAGGGCGACATGGTGCATCCGTACCTCAAGCGCAGGCATGGCGACGAAGCGGTGGCGTACGCGAAGGAGGAATTGCGCCCGGTGCTCGAGCGCACGCTCGGCGTGCCGATCTTTCAGGAGCAGGTGATGCATCTCGCCATGGTCGCCGCCGACTACACCGGCGAGGAGGCCGACAAGCTGCGCCGCGCGATGGCCGCATGGCGGCGCGACGGCGATCTGCGTCCGTATCAGGCGGATCTCACGCAGCGCATGCTCAAGAAAGGTTACTCGCTGGAGTTCGCCGAACGCATCTGCAAGCAGATCGAGGGTTTCGGCGACTACGGCTTTCCGGAAAGCCATGCGGCGAGTTTCGCGCTGCTCGTCTACACGAGTTCGTGGCTCAAGCGTTACGAGCCCGCGGCATTTCTGGCAGGACTGCTGAACAGTCAGCCACTCGGTTTTTATTCGCCTTCGCAGCTCGTGCAGGATGCGAAGCGTCACGGCGTGCAGGTGCGTGCGCCCGATATCGCGTTGAGCGACTGGGCGTCGGTGCTGGAGCGGCGCGGCGCACCGGGGGAGCGGCTCGATGCCGGGGCGCTGCGCGTGCGCCATGCCGAGGTGCTGCGGTATCGCGCGCTGCTGGGCGCGGCTGCGCTGTTGCTGCGCGGCACGCTCAAGCGCGGCGGCCGGCGGCACAGGTTCATGGACGGCGCGAAGCGCGTCGTGCGCTCACGCATTGCGCTCGCGCCGCGGCGCTATGGACGCGACGGCCCGGCCGTGCGCCTCGGCTTCAGTCTCATCAAGGGCTTTTCCGAAGATGCCGCGCGGCGGGTGATGGAGGCGCGCGAGCGCGCACCGTTCACCGATGTCGACGACCTCGCGCGCCGCGCGGCGCTCACGCGGCGCGAACTGGAGGCGCTGGCGGCGTCGAACGCGCTTGCGAGCATTGCGGGCCACCGGCGCGAGGCATGGTGGGCCGTGACGGCGCAGCACGCGGTGCCTGCGCTGTTGCGCGATGCGCCCGTTGCCGAGGCGCCGCTCGCGTTGCCGCGTGCTTCCGAGGGCGCGGAAATCGTCGCCGATTATGCGAGCCTGCGTCTCACGCTCAATCGCCATCCGCTCGAACTGCTGCGCCACGGCCTCACCAAGCAGCGTTTTCGCACGGCGGAGCAACTGGCGCATTGCCGGCACGGCATGCTCGCGCGCGTGTGCGGCATCGTCACGGTGCGGCAGCGGCCGGGCACGGCGAACGGCACGATCTTCGTTTCTCTGGAAGACGAAACCGGCACCATCAACGTGATCGTGCACGCGGCGCTCGTCGAGTCGCAGCGCAAGGCGCTGCTCGGGTCTTCGCTGCTGGCGGTGGCGGGCGTGGTGCAGCGCGAAGGCGAGGTGGTGCACCTCGTGGCGCACCGGCTGGAGGACCACAGCCGGCTGCTTGGGCGGCTCGCAACGGAGAGCCGGAATTTCCATTGAATGTTCGCGGCGGGTTTCTACGTAGAAACCATGCGCGCAACGGCCTCGTGACGGGCCGCTGCGGTGCTCCCCCGCGCTATGCGCCGTCTTTCATGAAAGCGTCGAGCACGGCGCGAATCGCCGCGTCGAACGGCGTGCGGCGGCCCATGCCCAGTGTTTCGAGACGGCTCGAATCGAGATGGCAGTTGCGTGGGCGCGGCGTGGCGTCGGTGGGCGTCGGCTGTGCGAGCAGACGCGCTTCTACGCCCAGTGCCTGCGCGATGCGCTCGGCGATGTCGTACTTCGTCATCGGCTCGTCGCCGGACCATTGCGCGATGCCGCGCACGGGCGCGCCGTCCGCGCAGCGCAGCAGCAGTTCGCGGATCACGAACGCCACGTCGGGCGTGAAAGTGGGGTAGCGCGTGGCCCACGCGTCCATCGGCGCCGCCTGCGCCCCGGGCTGCGCCGACGCGCGGATAGCCGGCACGAGGCTCGTGACCGCCGATTCATGCCAGCCGACGATCGGCCCGTACAGCAAGGGCAGGCGCAGCACGAGCGCGTTGTCGCTGGTTTCGAGCAGGGCCTGTTCGCCTTCGAGCTTGCTGTGACCGTAGGCGTTGAGCGGATTGGGCGTGTCGTCGATACGGTAGGGCGGCTGCGTGCCGTCGAACACGTAATCGGTGGAGATCGAAAGCACCCACGCGTCGCGCTGGCGCGCCGCCGCAGCGACGCTGCGCACGGCATCGACATTGAGCGCACGCGCTGCCGCCGGATCGTGCTCGCACACGTCGGGGCGGCGCTCGGCGGCGGCCAGTACGATCGCGTCGGGCGCCTCGCGCTCGACGAATGCCTTCACGGCCTGCGCGTCGCGCACATCGAGCACGGTCTGCTGCGGGCCGCCATGGCGGAACGCGGTCGGCACGACCTGCCAGGGCGTTTCTGCGGCGAGTTCGCGGACGATGGCGCGACCTAGCAGGCCGGACGCGCCGATCACGGCAACCTTGAACATGGCGCGGCCTGTCAGACGCTGGCCGTGCCGACCACGGTGTAGCCGGCTTCGTCGATCGCCGACTTCAGGACTTCGGCGCTCTGGCTCGATTCGACCTTCACGCGACCGGCGGCCAGATCGATCTCGACTTTGGCTTGCGCGTCGTGTTCGTGGATCGCGCGCGTGACGGCGCCTACGCAGTGCTGGCAGCTCATGCCTTCGACGTTGAACTGGATCATCGTGTGTTCCTTTTTCAGAGATTGAGGCTTGCTACTACTCGATATGAGGCCGCCGGCGGATTATGCCAGCCGGGGCCAGTTGACGCGCTGGACCTTCCCATCATGGGAAGGTGTACGATCAAACCATTGATCAACCTTTGACCAGACAGCGGGAGAACGGCGTGAACATCGGCGAAGCGGCGCGCGAATCGGGCGTCACGGCGAAAATGATTCGCTACTACGAAAGTGTCGGACTGCTTGCGCCCAAAGGGCGTACGGAGTCCGGCTACCGGGTCTATGGTGCGCAGGAGGTGCATTCGCTGCGCTTCATCCGTCAGGCGCGCCGGCTCGGCTTTCTGGTGGACGACATCCGGCGCCTGCTGGCGCTCTGGCACGACCGCTCGCGCGCGAGCGCCGAGGTCAAGTCGATCGCGCTCGAACACGTCGCCGAACTCGACCAGCGCATCGCCGAACTGACCCAGATGCGCGACACGCTCGCCCATCTGGCTTCGCACTGCCAGGGCAACGACCGCCCCGATTGCCCGATCATCGAACGGCTTGCCGACACCGCCGCGACGGACTGCCACGAGCCCGGCCACGCGCACTGAGCGCAGGTGCAACCGCCATGGGCAAATTGCCGCAACCGCACTGACTAATTGCACTATGTTGGTGCGTTTGCGCGCGATTGCTGACAATCGCCTGCGAAAATGCTGAAAAATGTGTCGATAAAACATGATGTTGCCGATTCGTATCCCACCATCATTCCAAAATGGAATGCACGGTATTCGGGCAATTCACTAGCAAAGTTCGGTGCAACCGCTATAATACGGGTTATCCCTAATGAGGGTTATCCCTGATGCGAATTCACCGGGGATCGCCGAACCGAATCCTTGGAGCACACCATCATGTTTGCATTCCTTCTTGAAAAGCTGAGCAACTGGTTTGAAACTGCTGAACGTCGTCGCCGCGAAGCGTATCTCGCATCGTCGGCCGATATCGTCCAGCTCGAACAGCGCATTCGTTCGATCGAGTCGAACGGCTACAGCTCGCTGTAAGCCGGCGCTGCAGGCCACTGACCGGGTGTCGACCCGGTGAGAGCAGCACAGTTTCAAGCCCCGCATTGGCGGGGCTTTGTCATTTCTGCACCACCGATGGAGCAGAGTCTGAGCCTTCCCACCGCGGTAAGGTAAAGTCTTTTTTGCGACAAGCCGTCATAGCAATGGTGTCGCTATCTCTCCGGGGGCCGTTCATGGTGCAAGACCGCATTTCCCATCGCACATTGGTGTCGCCGCGCCGCGCGCCGCGGCGTTTTTCTGTTGCGCGTGCGGGGCTGATCGCCATCGCCATGGCGTGCGCCAGCGCCAGCGTGCATGCGGGGCAGCCGCTGATTCTGGATACGCAAAGAGGGATTAGCGACGGTCAACCGGGCATCGTTCTGCAAAACGCGCCGCTCTCGCACGAACCGATGGTGCAGGCGGCGCAGCCGGCGGGTCTTGCGCCGGATTCGTCGCAGCCCTATGTCGTCGCGCCGTATGTGGAAGTGCAGCAGGGCGGCGGTCGGCCGAATCCGCCGCCGCGGCCGCCACGCCCGCCTCATCGCGAAACGCCGCCGCTTCCCCAGCCGTTGCCGGCCGGGCAGTGACGCCTCAAGCGGAGTGAGGCGGTTCGCGCGGCTCAGTCGCCGCGCGACTCGATCTTGAACTGTGCGCCGGCGTCCTGGCCCAGCGTTTTCACGAGCCAGGGCAGCGCCTCTTTCATCGCCGCTTCGAGCGTGTAGGGCGGGTTCAGGATGAACATGCCGCTGCCGTAAAGGCCGAAACCGTCTTCGGGCGGATTGCTCACTGAAAGCGTGAGGTGCAGCCAGTTCTTGTCCTGCAGGCGCTTGAGTTGCTCCGGAAAGCGCTGCGACTCGGGGCGCGTGACCTGCGGATACCACACTGCATAGGTGCCGTTCGCGAAGCGCTTGAGGCTTTCCTCGACGCAGGTCAGCGTGCGCGCGTAGTCGCGCTTGTCCTCGAAAGACGGGTCGATCAGCACGAGCGCACGGCGCGGCGGCGGGGGCAGGAGCGCCTTGATGCCGTCGAAGCCGTCGCCTGCGTAGATCATCACGCGGCGTCCCGCGTCGTGGAAGCGGTGGCGCAGCACGTCGATTTCCGTGCTGTGCAATTCGAAGAGCCGCATGCGGTCCTGCTCGCGCATGAGACGCCACGCGAGATAGGGAGAGCCCGGGTAGAAGCGCAAGTCGCCATCGGGGTTCAGCGCCGCCACTTCGTCCACGTACTCGGCGAGCGCCGCAGGCAGGTCGTTGCGGCCCCACAGCTTGCCGATACCCGTGTCGAACTCGGCGTTCTTCGTGGCGTAGCCTTCGCGCAATGCGTAGGCGCCCGCGCCCGCGTGGGTGTCGATGTACCAGTACGCCTTGTCCTTCTTGCCGAGGTAATGCAGCAGTTGCACGACGACGGCGTGTTTCAGGACATCGGCATGATTGCCGGCGTGGAAGGCGTGACGGTAGCTCAGCATGATGGACGGGACACGAAGTCCGGTGAGAACGGGGAAAACGGCGGCGGCGCGATTGCTGCGCCGCCTGCCTGCGCCATACGCACACCGCTACCGAAGCAGCGGTGCGCGCAGCGAGGCCGCGTATTGTACGTCACCGCGAGTGCGCAGCCGCAACGCGAGTCACCCGCAGTACGCCAACCTCCCGGACGCGCTCAGGCGTGCCCCCATCCGACGGCGGCGAGCGCGCCGCGCGTTGCGGGCATGCGCGAGACGTCAGTCGTAAGCGTCGCCGACGATGGCCTCGATCTGCACCTTGACGTCCGGCGTGATCTTTTCCGCCACGTCGCGCGCCTTCATGTTTTCACCGATTTGCTCGATACGCGAGGCCCCGGTGATGACCGTGCTCACATGCGGATTCTTCAGGATCCACGCGAGCGCCAGCTGCCCCACCGAGCAGTCGAGCTGTTTCGCGAACTCGGCGAGCTTGCCGACGATCTCGTTCTTGTCAGGGTCGGTAACATTCTTGCGCAGCCAGTCGTAGCCCTGCAGTTCCGCGCGGCTGCCCGACGGCACGCCGCCGCGATATTTGCCGGTGAGCAGGCCCGAGGCGAGCGGGCTCCAGGTGGTGAGGCCGAGGCCAATGTCCTCGTAGAGCCGGCGGTATTCGTCTTCCACGCGCGTGCGATGGAACAGGTTGTACTGCGGCTGCTCCATGACCGGCTTGTGCAGGTGATGACGCTCCGCAATTTCCCACGCGGCGCGGATTTCGTCGGCGCTCCATTCCGACGTGCCCCAGTAGAGCGCCTTGCCGCGCGTGATCATGTCGCTCATCGCCCAGACGGTTTCCTCGACCGGCGTGTTCGGGTCGGGACGGTGGCAGAACACGAGATCGACGTATTCGAGCTGCAGCCGCTTGAGCGAGCCGTCGATCGCGTTCATGAGGTACTTGCGGTTGAGCGTGTGGTACTGGTTGGGCGCTTCGTTCAAGCCCCAGTAGAACTTGGTCGAGACCACGTAGCTCACGCGCGGCCACGCTAGCTCCTTGAGCGCCTGGCCCATGAGCTCTTCCGACTTGCCGCCTGCATAAGCCTCGGCGTTGTCGAAGAAGTTGATGCCCGCGTCGCGCGCCGCCGCGAGCGATTCGCGCGCGAGCCTGGCGTCGACCTGGTTTCCGTAGGTGACCCACGAGCCGATGGACAGTTCGCTTACCTGCAGGCCTGAGCGGCCCAGTCGCCGATAGTTCATTAACGCCTCCTTGTGAGCCGATAAAGCTAGCACGACTTGGCCATTGTTGCTGAACGGCCTTGCGGTGGCTGGCATGCCGCATTGCGCTTTGCACTGCGGCGAAAATCGCTTTTGCTTGTCTTGCTCGATGCTTGGACGAGACGGGTTCATGCACAATAGCCTGGTTGGCCGCGACGCAACATCCGGCCGGATGGCATAAGCCATTCGTCAGGTTTGACGGCGCGCGCTCCGAGGTTTCATCCTGTCCCGTTCACTCACCTGGAGGTGCCCGATGTCGTCTCTCTCACTGAACACGAAACTCGATGGCAAGGTCGCAGTCGTTACCGGCGCGGCCAGCGGCATTGGCAAGCAGATCGCCCTCACGCTCGCGCAGGCAGGCGCTGCGGTCGCCATCGCCGACCTGAACCAGAGCGGCGCGGACGCCGTGGCCGAAGAGATCAAGGGCGCAGGCGGCAAGGCCATCGGCGTCGCCATGGACGTGACCAATGAGGACGCCGTGAACCAGGGCATCGACCGCGTCGCGGCCGAACTCGGCCCGGTGGATATCCTCATCTCGAACGCCGGCATCCAGATCGTGAACCCGATCGAGAACTACGCGTTTTCCGACTGGAAGAAGATGCAGGCCATCCACGTGGACGGCGCATTCCTCACCACCAAGGCGGTGCTCAAGCACATGTACAAGGACGACCGCGGCGGCGTGGTGATCTACATGGGTTCGGTCCACTCGCACGAGGCGTCGCCGCTGAAGTCGGCCTATGTCGCGGCCAAGCACGCGCTGCTCGGCCTCGCGCGCGTACTCGCCAAGGAGGGCGGCAAGCACAATGTGCGCTCGCACGTGGTGTGTCCGGGCTTCGTGCGCACGCCGCTCGTGGAAAAGCAGATTCCGGAGCAGGCCAAGGAACTCGGCATCTCCGAAGAAGAAGTGGTCAAGCGCGTGATGCTCGGCGGCACAGTGGACGGTATTTTCACGACCGTCGAGGACGTCGCGCAAACCGTGCTGTTCCTCTCGGCGTTCCCGAGCGCTGCGTTCACCGGCCAGTCCTTCGTGGTGAGCCACGGCTGGTTCATGCAATAACGCAGGCATCGAGCGCAGGAGGCGCGGCAATGGCGCAACGCAAGAAAGGGCAGGTCCAGTCGAGCGCGGTCGACGACGAAGTCGGCGCGCATGCCGGTGCACAGTCCGGCGCGCATGCCGGCAACGCACCGCATCCGCATGTTTCCCAGTGCGGCCCGCAGGCCAAGGAGTGGGAAACCATCGCGCTCACGCTGCAGGGGGGCGGGGCGCTCGGCGCGTATCAGGCGGGCGTGTACGAAGGGCTCGTCGAGGCCGGCATTGCGCCCAACTGGATCGCGGGCATTTCAATTGGCGCGCTCAATACCGCCATCATCGCGGGCAATGCGCCTGAGCATCGCGTGGCGCGTCTGCGCGAGTTCTGGGAAACGATCTGCCAGCCGGCCTACAGCTTCCCGTTGCCGTCCTTCGTCGAGCACGCGCTCTTCAATGCGAATGCCGCCGTGCGCAAGACGTTCACGGCCATGCAGGCGGCAGGCGCGATCATGGAAGGGCAGAAGGGCTTTTTCGTGCCGCGCTTTCCGCCGCCGCTGCCTCATGGGTCGGGCTCGCCCGAAACGGCCAGCTACTACGACACGAAGCCGCTCAAGGCGACGCTGGAACGTCTGTGCGACTTCGAGCGCATCAACTCGGGCGAAACGCGCGTGTCGGTGGGCGCGGTCAACGTGGGCAGCGGCAACTTCGTCTATTTCGACAACAAGACCACGAAGCTGCGCCCCGAGCATTTCATTGCCTCGGGCGCGCTGCCGCCAGGCTTCGCGGCGGTGGAGATCGACGGCGAGTACTACTGGGACGGCGGCCTGATGTCGAACACGCCGCTCTACGAGGTGATCCAGACCACGCCGCGGCGCGACACGCTCGCGTTCCAGGTCGATCTCTGGAGCGCACGCGGACCGGTGCCCGACAACCTCATCGACGTGCAGGGCCGCGTGAAGGACATTCAGTATTCGAGCCGCACGCGTCTCGTGACCGACATCCTGCAGCGCTCGCAGCGTTACCGCCATGTGCTGCGCGAGGTGCTCGATCGCGTCGCGCCCGAGCATCGCAATGATCCGTGGGTCGCACTGGCGGACGAGCTGTCGTGCTCGAAGAAGTACAACGTAATCCACCTCATCTACCGGCAGAAGGAATACGAGGGGCACTTCAAGGACTACCAGTTCGGCATCTCGACCATGCGCGAACACTGGGCAAGCGGCTTGCTGGACATCCGCGCCTCGCTCGCGCAGCCGGGCTGGCTCGACAAGCCCGATAACGACTCGGGTTTCGTCACGCACGATATCCATCGCGACATGCGCGGCCACGGCGTCTGAGTCATTCGCGGCTTTTGCCACTCGACAAAGAAAAAGGCGTCCGTTCTTCGAACGGACGCCTTTTTTATCGGATCAGCACGCCGCGTTGCAGCAACGCCTTTACTTCAGCACTTGTGCGACTGCGCTTGCCACGACGTCGAGGTTGCGCGTGTTCAGCGCGGCCACGCAGATGCGGCCCGTGCTCACGGCATAGATGCCGAACTCTTCGCGCAGGCGGTCGACTTGTGCAGCCGTCAGGCCCGAGTACGAGAACATGCCGCGTTGCACGTTGATGAAGTTGAAGTCGCGGTCCACGCCAGCGGCCGTGAGGCGCTCGACGAGGCCCGTGCGCATCGCGCGGATGCGGTTGCGCATTTCGCCGAGTTCCGCTTCCCACATGGCGCGCAGGTCGGCCGAGCCGAGCACGGCGGCGACCACCGAGCCGCCGTGCGTCGGCGGGTTGGAATAGTTCGTGCGGATCACGCGCTTGAGCTGCGAGAGCACGCGCGCCGATTCTTCCTTGCTGCTCGTGAGGATCGACAGCGCGCCCACACGTTCGCCGTACAGCGAGAACGACTTCGAGAACGACGACGAAACGAACACGTTGAGTTCCGAAGCGGCGAAGAGGCGCACGACTTCGCCGTCTTCCGCGATGCCGTCGCCAAAGCCCTGATACGCGATGTCGAGGAACGGCACGAGGTTGCGCGCCTTCACGACTTCGATGATCTGCTTCCACTGGTCGACCGTGAGGTCCACGCCGGTCGGGTTGTGGCAGCACGCGTGCAGCACGATGACGGTGCCGGCGGCGTAGCCGTTCAGCGCGGTGAGCATGCCTTCGAAGTTCACGCCGTTGGTCTGCGCGTCGTAGTACGGATACGCGATGACTTCAAAACCTGCGCTTTCGAACAGGGCGCGGTGGTTTTCCCAGCTCGGGTCGCTGATCGCGACCTTGGCGTTCGGGTTCACGCGCTTGAGGAAGTCGGCGCCGATCTTAAGCGCCCCCGTGCCGCCCAGCGCCTGCGCCGTCACGACGCGGCCCGCGGCGATCAGCGGCGAATCGTCGCCGAGCAGCAGTTTTTGCACGGCGGCGTCATATGCGCCGAGACCTTCGATCGGCAGATAGCCGCGCGGCAGACCGGCTTCCACACGCGCCTTTTCGGCTTCGCGCACCGCGCGCAGCAGCGGAATCTTGCCTTCTTCGTTGGTGTACACGCCCACACCGAGGTTCACCTTGGTCGCGCGCGCATCGGCGTTATAGGCTTCGTTCAGACCCAGGATCGGGTCGCGGGGGGCGAGTTCGACAGCGGAAAAGAGGGACATGATCGTTCGGCAAAAGTGAAGGAAGATCGGTTGGGCCGCATGCTGCACCGGCCACGGAACTCGCTATTGTAACGAATCCTCAAGCCGGATTTCCGCGGATTTGCCATTCTCCGCGCCGCTTTCAGGGCTATTTCCGGCACGATTGGGCGGTTTCCGGCGCGCACTCGCTTTGGCGTTCGTCTGGGTGTTCGTCGTCGCCGCGGCGCGCGGCCCTTGCAGCGCCGCCGTTACGCCCCATGTATGCGTAAGCCCGCCTCGTCTCGCCCCAGGCTTGCTCATCGGCAAGATTCGGCAAGACGCTAGAATAGTTGTTTGCTCCGCGCACAGGATGCCCCCCATGTCCGACCACACCGTCGCCGACGCGAGCGCGCTCGACGAGTCGAAATTCGTCCAGTACGAAGGCTCGCCGTTCCAGCTCTACCAGCCGTACCCGCCGGCCGGCGACCAGCCGACGGCCATCGAAACGCTCGTGGAAGGCGTGGAGGACGGCCTCTCGTTCCAGACGCTGCTTGGCGTGACGGGCTCGGGCAAGACCTACACGATGGCGAACACCATCGCGCGCCTGGGCCGCCCGGCCATCGTGTTCGCGCCGAACAAGACGCTCGCCGCGCAGCTCTACGCCGAGTTCCGCGAGTTCTTCCCGCGCAATGCCGTCGAGTACTTCGTCTCGTACTACGACTACTACCAGCCGGAAGCCTATGTGCCGCAGCGCGATCTCTTCATCGAGAAGGATTCGTCGATCAACGAGCACATCGAGCAGATGCGGCTTTCGGCCACCAAGAGCCTGATGGAGCGGCGCGACGTGGTGATCGTTGCGACGGTTTCGGCAATCTACGGTATCGGCAATCCGTCCGAGTACCACCAGATGATTCTCACGCTGCGCCACGGCGACCGTCTCGGCCAGCGCGACGTCATCGCGCGCCTGATCGCCATGCAATACACGCGCAACGAGCAGGACTTCCAGCGCGGCACGTTCCGCGTGCGCGGCGACACCATCGACATTTTCCCGGCCGAACACGCCGAAATGGCCGTGCGCGTGGAACTGTTCGACGACGAAGTGGAAACGCTGCAGCTCTTCGATCCGCTCACGGGCCGCGTGCGCCAGAAGATTCCGCGCTTTACCGTCTATCCGTCGTCGCACTATGTGACGCCGCGCGAGACCGTGCTGCGCGCCGTTGAAACCATCAAGTCCGAATTGCGCGAGCGCCTCGAGTTCTTCCATACGGAAGGCAAGCTCGTGGAGGCGCAGCGCCTCGAGCAGCGCACGCGCTTCGACCTGGAAATGCTTCAGGAGCTGGGCTTCTGCAAGGGCATCGAGAACTATTCGCGGCACTTCTCTGGCGCGCTGCCCGGCGAGCCGCCGCCCACGCTCGTCGATTACCTGCCGACCGACGCCATGATGTTCCTCGACGAGTCGCACGTGCTGATCGGCCAGTTCAACGGCATGTACAACGGCGACCGCGCGCGCAAGGAAAATCTCGTCGATTACGGCTTCCGGCTGCCTTCTGCGCTCGACAACCGGCCGCTCAAGTTCAACGAGTTCGAGCGCAAGATGCGCCAGGTCGTGTTCGTTTCGGCCACGCCCGCCGACTACGAGAAGAAGGTGACGGGTCAGATCGCGGAACAGGTCGTGCGGCCCACGGGCCTCGTCGACCCGGTGATCGAGGTGCGGCCCGCATCGACGCAGGTCGATGACGTGCTCGGCGAGATCAACGAGCGCGTGGCCGTGGGCGAGCGCGTGCTCGTCACGACGCTCACCAAGCGCATGGCCGAGCAGCTCACCGAGTTTCTCTCGGACCACGGCGTGAAGGTGCGCTATCTGCATAGCGACATCGACACGGTCGAGCGCGTGGAGATCATCCGCGACCTGCGTTTGGGCACTTTCGACGTGCTCGTGGGCATCAACCTGCTGCGCGAAGGCCTCGACATTCCCGAAGTCTCGCTCGTGGCGATTCTCGACGCCGACAAGGAAGGCTTCCTGCGCGCCGAGCGCTCACTCATCCAGACGATCGGGCGTGCCGCGCGTAACGTGAACGGCAAGGCCATTCTCTATGGCGACCGCATTACCGACTCGATGCGCCGAGCGATCGACGAAACCGAGCGCCGCCGCGCCAAGCAGATCCACTTCAACGAAGAGAACGGCATCGTGCCGCGCGGCGTGGTCAAGCGCATCAAGGACATCATCGACGGCGTCTACAACGTCGATGAAGCCCGCGCCGAATTGCGCGAGGAGCAGGAGCGCGCGAAGTTCGAGGACATGTCCGAGAAGCAGATCGCCAAGGAAATCAAGAAGCTCGAAAAGCAGATGATGGACTACGCGAAGAACCTCGAATTCGAGAAGGCTGCCCAGACGCGCGATCAACTCGCGGTGCTGCGCCAGCGCGTGTTCGGGGCGAACGTGGGCGACCATCCGATCTGAGCATCGGGCCACGAGACGGGTGGGGCGGCTTTGCGCCGCACCCTGCCTGTTCCATTCGAATGCCTTTCGTCAGATCCCGACGCTGCAACCGGGCCGCTAGCCGCCGTAAGCCCCTGTTAACAAATCGCTGCTAAAACCCTGTCGCGGTTGGGTTTTCCGCGCCTCCGAATTTGTCCCTCATCTGCATCGGTGTTAAACTTCGCCATTATTGAGAATTGTTCGCATTAGCGTTATTACATGGACGCAGCGAACGTAGGTCGGATGTAACCCTCATATATAAAAACCAGGAGTTTCGATGCGGATTCACTCTCTCTTGCGCGGCACTGCCGTCATCGCGGCCGCCACGGCGGCGTTTGCGGCCAACGCGGCGGAATACCCGATCGGCAAGCAGGCAATCCAGGGCGGCATGGAAATTGGCGCGGTCTATCTGCAGCCGATCACGATGGAGCCGGAAGGCATGATGCGCAAGGCCTCGGATTCCGACATTCACCTCGAATCGGACATCCACGCGGTCAAGAACAACCCGACCGGCTTCGCCGAAGGCGACTGGATGCCGTATCTGCAGGTTCACTACGAACTCACCAAGCCGGGTTCGAGCTACGTGCAAAAGGGCGACCTGATGCCGATGGTCGCCAACGACGGCCCGCACTACGGCGACAACGTGAAGCTCGCCGGCCCCGGCAAGTACCACCTCAAGCTGATCGTCGAGGCGCCGATGCAGACGGGCCACATGGCGTTCGGCCGTCACGTCGACAAGGAAACGGGCGTGGGCCCGTGGTTCAAGCCGATCACGCTGGAATACGATTTCCCGTTCGCGGGCATCGGCAAGAAGGGCGGTTACTAAGTCGTAGTTAGTGTCACCCGGCAGTGCGAGCGGCGGCGCGTATCTCGTCCAGCGCCGCCGCATGAATGGCAGCAAGGAGCAGGTAAAACCCATGACTGGAAAGCGGAAGTTTGCGGCGCTCGCGCTCAGCGCGTCTTTTGCGGTGTCGCTCGCGGGCGTGGCCACGATCGCGCACGCCGAAGATCTGCCCACGTTCAAGCTCGAAATGAACGACGGCAAGCTCAACCCGGCGCGCATCGAAGTGCCGGCGGGCAAGCGCATCAAGATCGAGGTGCGCAATACGGGCAAGGGCGCCGCGGAGTTCGAGAGCGTTCAGTTGCGCAAGGAAAAGGTGCTGGCGCCCGGCGCGGATTCCTTCGTTGTGATCGCGCCGCTCGATCCGGGCGAGTACAAGTTCTTCGACGATTTCCACCAGCAGGCGCAGGGCGTGATCGTCGCGAAATAAGCGTCGCGAAATAAGCGTAGCGAAGTAAGGCCGCTGGCGTGTAGCGCCGGTAGCGGGAGGTGTTGAATGGGTCAGGTGATGTTCATCGTGTGGCGGGAGAGCGTCGAAGCGCTGCTCGTCGTCGGGATTCTTTATGCGTGGCTGAAAAACGGCGACGCCGATGCGCGGCGCGGCGTGCCGTACCTGTGGGGCGGCGTGGCGCTCGGCATCGTTGCCGCCGTCGCGCTCGGCGCGGCGCTGGTTGGCTTCACCGAAGTGCTGTCGGGCGACGCGCAGGACTACTTCCAGACCGGCATGGTGCTGGTGGCGTGCGTGCTGATCGTGCAGATGGTGCTGTGGATGAAACGCCACGGCCGCACGCTCAAGCGCGAGATGGAAGAGTCGCTGGAAAAGAGCACGCGCGACGCGAACTGGTGGGGCGTGACGATTCTCGTCGCGCTGGCCATCGCGCGCGAAGGCAGCGAGACGGTGATCTTTCTCTACGGCCTCGGCTTCGGTCAGTCGGGCCATGTGGATGCGAGCCAGTATCTCGCAGTGCTGATCGGCCTCGCGCTGGCGTTCCTCACGTTCTATCTGCTTCAGCTGGGCGGCAAGATCTTCTCGTGGCGGCACTTCTTCCGCATCACCGAGATCATGCTGCTGTTCCTCGGCGCGGGCCTGTTCCAGACCGGCGTAGACAAGCTGATCGACAAGGAAATCCTGCCGACCATCGTCGACCAGGTGTGGAACTCCTCGGCGATCCTCGACGACTCGAGCACCTTCGGCTCGCTCGTCGCGACGCTCACGGGCTACCGCGCGCATCCGGCGCTCATGAACCTGGTCGCCTATGCCGTGTACTGGCTCGTGGTGTGGTTCCTCGTGCGGCGCGCGACCGGCCGCGCGGGCGTGGTTGCGAAGAGGAAGGCAGCATGAGTTGTGCATCCGCTCGCCCGACGCAGCCAAACGGGCGCCCTGGCAAGCTCGCCCAGGCGGGCCAGTGGATGCAACGTCACGGCGCGGCGATCCGCGCCGTGCAGTGGGTCGTCGTTGCCGTCTACGCATTCCTGATTCTCGTGCCGGCGGCGATGCCGCTGCCCGGCGACACGGCGCACCTGTGGAACAACCTCACGCTCGCGGCGCAGTTCGTGTTCTGGGGCATCTGGTGGCCGTTCGTGCTGCTCTCGATGGTGATGCTCGGCCGCGTGTGGTGCGGCGTGCTCTGCCCCGAAGGCGCGCTCACCGAGTTCGCCAGCAAGTTCGGACGCGGCCGCGCGATTCCGCGCTGGATGCGCTGGGGCGGCTGGCCTTTCGTGGCCTTTGGCCTCACCACGATCTACGGTCAGATGGTGAGCGTCTACCAGTACCCCAAGGCGGTGTTGCTCGTGCTGGGCGGCTCGACGCTCGGCGCGATGGTGATCGGTTTTCTGTACGGGCGCGAGAAGCGCGTCTGGTGCAAGTATCTCTGCCCCGTGAACGGGGTTTTTGCGCTTCTCGCGCGTCTCGCGCCGTTTCGCTTCAAGGTCGACGAAGACGCCTGGCGCAACTCCTACACGCACGGCGAGCACGGCGGGCATCGCGTGATTCCCGTGAACTGCGCGCCGCTCGTGCCGCTGCGCAACATGAAGGGCGCCGCGCAGTGCCACATGTGCGGACGCTGCAGCGGCCATCGCGACGCCATTGCGCTCTCGTGGCGCTCGCCCGGGGAAGAAGTGGTCGAGTTGGGCGACAGCCAGGCGAACCCGTGGGACACCGCGCTGATTCTCTACGGCCTGCTCGGTGTGGCGATCGGCGCGTTCCACTGGACGGGCTCGCCGTGGTTTATCGGCATCAAGCAATGGCTCGCAGGCTGGCTCATCGACCGCGACATCACCTGGCCGCTCGACACGAACGCGCCGTGGTTCCTGCTCACGCATTACCCGGAGCAGAACGACGTGTTCTCGTGGCTCGACGGCACGATGATCGTGGGCTATATCGTCGCCACGGCGCTCGTGTATGGCACGGCGCTGCTCGTGATCCTCGCGGGCTCCACGGCCGTGCTCGGGCGTTTCGAGATGCGGCGCCTGCATCACTTCGCGCAGTCGCTGATTCCTCTGGCGGGCGCGGGCGTGTTCCTCGGCCTCTCGGCCACGACGCTCTCGCTTCTGCGCGCCGAGCACGTGCCGCTAGACTGGGCCGCCGAGGTGCGCATTGCGATTCTCGTCATCACGAATCTCTGGAGCGCCTGGCTCGCCTGGCGTGTGACGGGCCGCTACAGCTCGCGGTTCTGGCAGCGCGCACTGGCGTTCGCGGGCTTCGCGCTCGCGCTCGCCGTGGTGGACAGCGCGTGGTGGCTCATGTTCTGGGGCTGGGTGCGCTGACGTTTCTTCGTCTGCCGCTGATATAGCCGACATACGAGGCATCAGCGCGTCGCGGCACAAGTCTGGGTTACTCTCAAAGACCGGGTTGGCTATCTTGCCAAACCCGGTTTTTGACTTTTCGGAGAGACGCATGCGAACGCGAGCAGTACTGACCGACGAAGACGTGATCCGGGTAGCCGACGCAGCCGTTGCGCACGCCCGCGCGAATGAATGGATCGTGACGATTGCCATCGTCGATGATGGCGGCCATCTGCTGTATCTACGCCGGCTCGACGCCGCCTCGCCCATTACCTCGGAGATCGCCGTAGCCAAGGCCCGCACCGCCGCGCTAGGGCGCCGCGAGAGCAAGGTCTACGAGGACGTCATCAAGCAGGGCCGCACGGCGTTTCTCAGCGCGCCGCTCACCGGCATGCTGGAAGGCGGCGTGCCCGTGATCGTGAACGGCGATGTCATTGGCGCGGTAGGGGTGTCGGGCGTGAAGTCCGATCAGGATGCGGCTATTGCGCGTGCCGGCATTGTGGCGCTTGGGGTCGAGTAAGCGCATCCATCGCCGCGCGTAGCGGCGCCAGAAAAACAAAAGCCGCGGACCGTGCCGCGGCTTTTGCTCGGGGTGCATAGCCTCGGGCGGCTCACGCTTCGCGCGCCGCCCCGTGCTTTGCATGGGACCGGAGTAAGCGCTAAAGCGCCAACTCCGGATCGACACAGGTGTGAGAACAAAAAAATGGCGTGGCTTGCTTCGACGGCTGGCTTGAAGCTTGAAGGATGTCTGCACGAAGGGGTCTAGATCTCGCGTGCAAGCCGTCGTTGCTGGCTAATGCCCCAACGCCTCTCAGAGGAGGCGGTCCCCACAATACCCGGTTGAAACCTCGCGGTTTCCTATTTCGTCAGGATCAGCTTGCCGAGCCGGGTGGCCCGCAGCTGATACGTCTCGCCGTTGTGCATGATGCTCACATGGCTGCGGCCTTGCAGCAGCGCCGCGCTATCCAGCTTGCGCTCGTCGCCTGGCGCGGCGGCCGCCGTTTCGGCGATCTTGCGCGGCTTCGGCTGAGCGACGGCAGGTTTGGGCCGTGCGCTGGTCAGTGCCGAGCTGCCGTTGCGGCGCAAGCTTAGCGTGGAGGTGCGGTTCAGTTCGGTCATGAACGTGACGTCTTTGTCTCGATTCGATGGAATGATTCTAAATGATAATCGTTCACATTTACAACTACGAGATATTCATCGAAATCGAACACCGATAGCCTGAGCCGAAGCGGGCGTTGTGTCATGAATCGGCGTTTGCCATCCCGCACAGGGCGGTTTGACAAACGCCGGGTGCCTTCAGTGCAGCGCGTTCGGCGCGTTGCCGTCGCCTTGCACGAACTGGCGGATGAGCCGCACGGTGTCGATATCCGACTCGCGATAAGCCGACTTCACGATCTCGGAGGTCTGGCGATCGTCCTCGGTGTCGGCGGTCGGCAGCGTCGTGCGGTACTCAAAGCGCAGAAAGAGCTGCAGCGGATCGGGCTGCTCGATCGTCATCGTGAGCGAGCCGCCCACGTACTCGGGCGTTGCCATGATGTCGTAGCGCACGCTCTCGTTGGGTGTGAGCGTGACGCGGTCGCGCACCGTGGCGTGGCCATAGTGCAGCTCGCGCTCCATCGTG
Source organism: Paraburkholderia sp. J8-2 (assembly GCF_905220195.1). Taxonomy (NCBI): domain Bacteria; kingdom Pseudomonadati; phylum Pseudomonadota; class Betaproteobacteria; order Burkholderiales; family Burkholderiaceae; genus Paraburkholderia; species Paraburkholderia sp. J8-2. Next base: position 91,284 of record NZ_CAJMZA010000009.1, on the reverse strand, counting down.
CTCTCGGTGCGCGAGAGGATCGTGCAGCTGTCGAGCCCGATCACGAAGAGCTGCGGCTGCTCGGCGCGCAGCACCAGCCCTTCCCACAGCTGCTCGCGCGTCATGGCCTCGACGAGCGGGTTCAGCGGATCGTTGATCTGGATGAGGTGTTCGAAATTCAAGGCGGCGCCTTCCTGTGTTTGTGTCCTTGCGCCGCCGCTCAAGCGACGACGAGGCCCGTGCGGATCGCGATCGTGTTCGTGAGCACCTTGTGGACCGGGCAGGCGTTGGCGATCTGCAGCAGGCGCTCGCGCTGCTCTTCGGTGAGTGCGCCTTCGAGCGCGATCTGGCGGTCGATCCTGGTGCCTTCGCTGCCGGTTTCCATCGTGAGCTTCACGCGTACGCCTTCGAGCGGCCACTCCTTGCGCTGCGCGTACATCTTCAGCGTGATGGAAGTGCAGGCGCCAAGGCTCGAGAGCAAGAGCGAGAAGGGCGACGGTCCGCGGTCGCCGCCGCCGAGCGAGGCGGGTTCGTCCGCGATCCAGGTGTGGGTGCCGTCGTCGAACTGGACCTGATAGTTCGTCGAGCCAATGTGTGCGGTGACTGCGGGTTCGGCCATGCGCTCCTCGCGGGCGGGACGGTTAAAGAGGGACGGGCGCGCGACCTGCGTTGCGCGCTCCGGAAACCTTATTGTGACGGAAAGCGGGCGTGCCTGTGGCGATGCGACAGAACCCGCTGCGGCGCTCGCCCCGGATTCAGTGAGCGATGCGTCCCATGCGCCCGGCTTGATAGTCGAGCACCGCCTGGCGGATCTCCTGCTCCGTGTTCATCACGAACGGGCCGTAGCGCACGACCGGTTCGTTCAGCGGCACGCCGCCGATCAGCAGCACCTCGAGCGGCGCGCTCGCGTCGGCCGGAGCGGCGATCGTGACGGTGTCGCCGTCGCTCGCGAACGTCACCATCTGCTGGGCATCGATGGCTTGCCCCTGCGGGCCGTACAGACCGGTGCCCGAGAGCCCGTATGCAAACACGCGGTATTCGCTCGGCACCGGCTGCTCCACGCGCGCGCCGGGCGCGAGCGTGAAGTGCTGGTAGAGAATCGGCGTGCGCGTTTCGATTGCGGCCTTTGCACCGAGCGCTTCGCCGGCAATGACCTTCACCGAGACCTTGCCGTCCTTCGAGCGGCCCACCGGAATTTGCTCCGTGGGCAGTTCCTGGTAGCGCGGCGCCATCATTTTGTCGCGCGCGGGCAGGTTCACCCACAGCTGCAGACCATGCATGCGGCCGCCCGTGCGCGTGAATTCGGGGTCGGGCATTTCGCTGTGGATCACGCCTGCGCCGGCCGTCATCCATTGCACGTCGCCGGGGCGCAGCGTGCCCGAGTGGCCCGCCGAGTCCTTATGGCCGAAGCGGCCCTCGACCATGTAAGTGACGGTTTCGAAACCGCGGTGCGGGTGGTCGGGCGCACCCTTGGCCTCGCCGGGCGCGTAATCAACGGGGCCCATCTCGTCGAGCAGCAGGAACGGATCGAAGTCCATCAGCTGGCGGGTCGGGAACGGCCGATGGACGATGAATCCGCCACCCTCGGTGGTGCGAACTGCGGGATAAACGCGTTCGATCGTGCGGGTCGTGGTCATGGATCTCACCTCGAATTGTGGGAATTGCGTTATATGCGAAACAAACCGCTATTATAGGTACCCAATTTGGCCTGTTTTACGGCCTCATCGCAATGGATTGTCCCATCGCTGGAACGACGACATGAAAATCGATTCGCATAACCTCAACGACCTGATGTACTTCTCGCAGGTGATCGAGCATGGCGGCTTTTCCGCTGCCGAACGCGTGCTTGGCATCTCGAAGTCGCGTCTGTCGCGACGGGTGAGCGAACTCGAGGCCTCGCTCGGCGTGCGCCTGTTGCAGCGCTCCACGCGCAAGCTCGCGCTGACGGAGGCGGGCGAACTCTTCTACGAGCATTGCCGTGCGATGCTCGCCGAAGCGCAGGCCGCGGTGAACGTCGTTCAGTCGCTGCGCTCGTCGCCGCGCGGCACGGTGCGCGTGAGTGTGCCCGTCACGCTTTCGCAGACCATCTTTTCGCAGGTGATTCCTGAATTCATGCATCGCTACCCCGAGGTGCGGGTGGTGATGCGCGTGACGAACCGCGTGATCGACCTGTTCGAAGATTCCGTGGATATCGCGCTGCGCGTGCGCTCCGAGCCGCCGCAGAACGCCAATATCGTGGTGCGGCCGCTGTGGCGCACCGAGCAGATGCTGGTGGGTGCGCCGAGCCTGCTCTCGCAGAACGCGCCGCCGCTCACCCCCGAGGACCTTTCGCGCTTCGAAACGCTCGATACACCCACGGGCGACGGGCGCCACGTGTTCCAGCTCATCGCACCCGATGGCACGCGTCATTCACACGAACACGAGCCGCGCCTCATCACCGCGGATCTCACGACGATCCGTGAGGCCGCCTTGCAAGGCCTTGGCATCGCTGCATTGCCGGAGATGATGTATGGCGCCGCGCTGCGCACGGGCAAGCTCTCGCCCGTGATGCCGGGCTGGACGTTGCCGGTGCCGCAACTCTATGCGGTATTCCTCTCGCGTCAGGGTATGGTTCCCGCCGTGCGCGCCTTCGTCGATTACCTCGTGGAAGTGCTCGATGCCGATAAAAGCTTGCAGCAGGAGTGTCCGCTCAGAAGCGACGTTGCCGCGCTTGCAGCGAAGGCAGAAGGGCAGAGCACACCGAGCGCGCAGGTTGGGCTGCCACGCACAAAGAGCGCCAGCAAGATCGAAACGGCATGAAGCTTTGCGAACGTGCACGCGCGTGCGCTTGTATGAAGCTTGGCTTGCTGCGCAGTGCATTCGTGCATTACGTATAGCGCCATTTGTTTTTAGGCATTCAAGCGTGACCAGCCATCGCTACATTCAATGGCCTAACTCTTGTAGGCGTGAAGCGAGAGGAATATATTGAAGTCCTTCTCGCCAAGCACCGGTCTTGAGCGGGAATTGATGGCCGCTATCATAGTGGGCCTTCAGGGCCGAAAGCGCAGTCCGTGTTGCCCACGGCAGTCGCATGTGCCGGTGTGAACCGATCGATTGTCGGGGAGTCGCCGCCACCGCCCGAATGCGCCGCGTGCGCACGAAAAAAGGCCTTCATCTGACGATGAAGGCCTTTTACTTTGTACCGCTGAATTAAGCGTGCTGCGCGCACCGATGCACGCAGCGAGCCGCTTAGTGATGCGCCGGGTCGGTGACGAAGCCAAGCTTCGTGAGGCCGCCGCTCTGCGCCGCGGACATCACCTGTGCAACGCGTTCGTATTGCACCTTGCGGTCCGCGTTCAAATGCAGTTCCGGCTGCGGCGTGGTTTGCGCCGCGGCCGCGATCTTCTGGTTCAGCGCTGCGTCGTCCACTTGCGTGCCGTCCCACAGCACCGTGCCGTCCGCTTCGATCGAGATATTGATCTGCGCGGGCTTCGTGTCTTCCTTCTGGCTGCTCGCGTGCGGCAGGTCGATCTTCACGGCGTGACGAATCACGGGAATCGTCACCATGAAAACGATCAGGAGAACCAACATGACGTCGACGAGCGGCGTCATGTTGATTTCGTTCATCAGGCCATCGTCGTCGTCGCTGGCAAAGGGGCTCATCGCCATGATGCTTGCCTCCGCTCTTTAATGGCTGCGCGCAGCGACACGCAGGTTGCCCGTGTTGCCTTCCTTCGACTGGCCACGGGCCGTCGAGGAGAGGCGCGCGCCCGTCACGAAGAAGGCATGCAGGCCGTGCGCGAAGCGGTTGAGCTTCGAGACGATTGCCTTGTTGGCGCGGGTGAGGGCGTTGTAGCCAAGCACGGCGGGAATGGCGACGAACAGGCCGAACGCGGTCATGATGAGCGCTTCACCCACCGGGCCGGCCACGGCGTCGATCGAGGTTTGGCCCGTTGCGCCAATCGTAAGCAGTGCGTGATAGATGCCCCACACCGTGCCAAACAGGCCGACGAACGGCGCCGTGCTGCCGATCGAGGCAAGAATGGCGAGGCCGCTTTGCATCTTCGCGACCGACTCGTCCATGGTGTCCTTAAGGCAGCGCGTGACCCAGTCCGACACGTCCATGCGGTCGTGCAGATGCGGCTGCGTCTGGTGATGATGATCGGCGGCTTCCTGGCCCGACAGCGCGAGCGCGAGGAACGGGTTGTCTTCAGGCGAGCCGCTGCCGAGTTTCTTCACGCCGTCGGCGAGATCGTCCGAGTGCCAGAACTGCTGCTCGGCGTTCTTCGTGAGGCGCTTGAGTCGCGCGACGTTCCAGCCCTTCACGACGATCACGCACCACGACAGCACCGACATGATCAACAGCGCGAGCGCGATGCCGCGCGTCACGAAATCCCCTTGCGCCCAGACGTGGGCGATACCGTAGTTCTGCATTGTTAGTCCTCTTTATTCAATTCATGAAAGCGTGTGACTTCAGCCGGTCAATCGTTCAGGCTGAACTCGAAGGGTTGCGTGTAGGCCGCGCGCACGGCTTCGCCGTTTTCCAGGTACGGCTTGCACGAGCTTTGGCGCATCGCGTCGAGCGCGGCGTCGTCGAGGCGGGCGGAGCCGCTCGACTTCTTCAGCTCGATGTTCTCGATCTTGCCGGTGAGGCCCACGACGAAGTGCACGAAGGCCGTGCCCGTTTCGCCGCGCCGGCGCGAGAGCGTCGGATAGTCGGGCTGCACGATGCGGCAGTCGAGGTGCGATACGTTCTTGGGCGCCGAAAGCGCCATGGTCGGCTTGGCGTCGGTGGCCGCGGCGGCTTGCGGTGCGGGCGCGGGCGGCGTGGGAGCCGGCGGCGTTGGCGCGCTAGGCGCGGCCGACTCGATCGCGTGCTGCGAGGGCGCTTCGGCCACGGGCAGCGGAGTCGGCTTGGGCTTGGGCTGCACCTTCGGCTTTTCGCGCGTCACGTGCGGGACCGGCTTGGGCGGTGGCGGCGTGGGCGTGGACTGAATCGCAGCGGGGGCGGCGACCGGCTCGGGCTTGAGCAGTTCGGCCGTCATCGTTTGCGACTGGAGTGCGACGGGCGTCACGGGTTCGCGCTTCATCAGCACGACGCCGATGAGCGCGGCATGCAGCGCGACCACGATCGCGCTCGCCGTGACGACACGGCGATTGACGTGAACAGTGGAAGACGGCAGCGTGCCAGCGGTGGTTTGGAAAGCCTGCATGTTTAGCGTGGCTGCCATGCGGACAGCGGCGCGCAGGCGAACCGGCGCGTCGTGTCGGGCAGCTTTATTTGCGAAAGATCAACAGCGAGATGCACAGCGTCGTTACGAATCCGATCAGCAATTCCATCACGACCTCCTTTGAGGGTCACGAGCGGTAGCTGGCTGGTCGGGAGACGGGCTTGCTGTCGGCGGCGATTTGACGTCCGCGGCGCCTGGCACGCGAGGCGCCTTTGGCTAAGCGGGCGGACGGGGCGGGCGCGCATCGGTGGCTGGATGCGCGCCATGGCTTCAGGCAGCCTTGCGCTCGTAAAACGTGAGCGGAACCGCATGAGGGACTACGGCGGGGGCGACCGGATGCGTCACCCCGCAGCGGCTCGCGCAAACACCGCTTTGCGCCATCACGTCACGAACGGATTCTTCGCACTTGCCGCAGCAGGTCGCGACGCCGAGCTCGAACTGCAGCTCGTCGAAAGAATCCATGCCTTCCTCGATGGAGGCGCGGATCGTCCGGTCGGAGACGGATTTGCAAACGCAGACAATCATGATGGACCGCAATAGAGAGAGTTAATGCGAATTATTATCATTATGTTTGCTGGGTTTGGCAAGCGGGTAGACGGATTTTTTGTAACAAAACCGGATGTTTAGCAGGGGTTTTGCTTTGGGTCAGGAAATGACGGACGAGAGAGGGATGGTTGCCAAGGCGCTGAACGGGCCGGCAAGCGGTCAGCCGTGGCATTAGCCCCGCAGGTTTGGGTAGCGGCGATGGAGCTTGCTAGCGGGCTTCAGGCAGGAGCCAGATGGTACGCGGGCGGTGAGTCAGGCGCGCAGAAACGGGGTTGAAACGACAACACCCTGCGAAACGCGAATCGCAAACTCTGGAATTGCGCCTGGTGTAGCGCCGGCGCGTCAGGCCGCGTTCGCTTCGAGTTCCCGCGTGCGGCGCGAGGGGATGACCACGCGTTCGACATTGGCGTCGAGCCCCAGCAGCGCGGCGGCCAGCTCATGCAAATGCGCGCCGTCGCTCGTCGAGCAGAAGCGGATGTCGTCGGCGCCCGCGCCTGCAGGCTCGCCGCCCGCGCGCAGGCCGTGCTGGTCGAGCACGCGTTCGAGCTGCCGGGCGATGGCGACGCTCGTGTCGACGAGCGTCATGCGTTCGCCGACGATCGAGCGGATCGCGGTGTCGAGAAACGGGTAGTGCGTGCAGCCGAGCACGAGCGTGTCGGCGCCCGCGTCGAGCATGGGCTCGACGTAGGCGCGCAGCAGCGCGAGCAATTCGGCCGAACTAATGTCGCAGCGCTCCACGGCTTCCACGAGGCCATGGCCAGGCTGGCACAGCACGCGCAGGTCGGCGGCGTGACGTTCCACGAGCGCCTGAAAGCGTGCGCTGCGCAGCGTGACCTGGGTGGCGAGCACGCCGGCCACGCGCGATTTCGAAACCAGCGCCGCCGGCTTGATCCCAGGCTCCACCCCGACGAGCGGGACGGAGAGCCGCTCGCGCACGAGCGCGATGGACTGCGCCGTGGCCGTGTTGCAGGCCACCACCAGCGCCTTCGCACCCTGCGCGACAAGCCATTCGCAGATCGCGAGCGTGCGGTCGGCAATGAAGTCGTCGTCGCGCTGGCCATACGGCGCGTAGCGCGAGTCGGCGACGTACACGAGCCGTTCCGCGGGCAGCAGCGCGCGCACGGCGCGAAGCACCGAAAGGCCGCCGAGACCGGAGTCGAAAATGCCGACAGGCGCAGCGCGGGAAGAGGCCGGTAGGTTCACGGAGATGGGCGCAGAAGGGTGGGTGCGCATCCGCAAGGCGGACGGATGCGCGCAAGCCGAGAGGCGTGCGATCAGGATTCTACCGAACCCATGGCCGACTGCTGGTAATTCTGGATGCCGATCTTACCGATGAGGTCGAGTTGCGTTTCGAGCCAGTCGATATGCTCTTCGGTGTCGTCGAGAATCTTCACGAAGATTTCGCGCGAAATGAAATCACGCACCGATTCGCAATACACAATGGCTTCCTTGCAGGTGGACTGCGAAATCTGTTCGAGCTTCAAATCGCACTCGATGATTTCCTTGGTTTCTTCACCAATCAGCAGCTTGTGCAGGTCTTGCAGGTTCGGCAGACCGTCGAGCATGAAAATACGTTCGATGAGCCAGTCGGCATGCTTCATTTCGCCGATCGATTCGTCATATTCATGCTTGCCGAGTTTCTCGAGGCCCCAGTGCTTGTACATGCGGGCATGCAGAAAATACTGATTGATAGCCGTGAGCTCGTTCTTGAGCTGCGCGTTCAGATATTCGATGACCTTCTTGTCGCCTTGCATAGTCTTTCCTTTCTTTGTGGGGCGGTGGCTGGTTTCCAACAATAAACGCTCAATACACAAAAGCCAAGGCCGAATCTACGTTGAATTGCGGTAAATATCGGCGATTTACTGTGTGCTGAGAATTAATCTCAGTACGCTTTCTCGCGGCGCAAATAAAAACCGGGGCGCGAGGCCCCGGTTTTTAAACAGGCATCAGGCGAGCATCAAACCGTGGCGACCGGAATCTTGCCGATCTTTGCTTGCCATTCGGCGGGGCCGGTCTTGTGGACCGAGGTGCCCGACGAATCGACCGCGACCGTCACCGGCATGTCCTGCACGTCGAACTCGTAGATGGCTTCCATGCCGAGGTCTTCGAACGCGAGGACCTTCGAGCCGCGGATCGCCTTCGAAACGAGGTAAGCCGCGCCGCCCACCGCCATCAGGTAAGCCGCCTTGTGCTTCTGGATCGCCTCGATCGCGACCGGGCCGCGCTCGGCCTTGCCGACCATCGAGATGAGGCCCGTTTGCGAGAGCATCAGTTCGGTGAACTTGTCCATGCGGGTGGCCGTGGTGGGGCCTGCCGGGCCGACCACTTCGTCGCGCACCGGATCGACCGGGCCAACGTAGTAGATCACGCGGTTCTTGAAGTCCACCGGCAGCTTCTCGCCCTTCGCGAGCATGTCGGCGATGCGCTTGTGCGCGGCGTCGCGGCCCGTGAGCATCTTGCCCGAGAGCAAGAGCGTCTGGCCCGGCTTCCACGAAGCGACTTCTTCCGGCGTGAGCGTGTTGAGGTCAACGCGCTTGCTGGTTTCCGTGTTCGGTTCCCAGTTGACCTTCGGCCATGCGTCGAGCGAGGGCGCTTCGAGCTTGGCCGGGCCCGAGCCGTCGAGCACGAAGTGCGCGTGGCGCGTGGCCGCGCAGTTCGGGATCATCGCGACGGGCTTCGAAGCGGCGTGCGTGGGAGCCGCGTGAATCTTCACGTCGAGCACGGTGGCGAGGCCGCCCAGACCCTGCGCGCCGATGCCGAGCGCGTTGACCTTCTCGTGCAGTTCTACGCGCAGTTCTTCGATCCAGTCCTTCGGACCGCGCTTGATGATGTCCTGAATGTCGATGGACTCCATCAGCGATTCCTTCGCCATCAGCATCGCCTTTTCGGCGGTGCCGCCGATGCCGATGCCGAGCATGCCCGGCGGGCACCAGCCCGCGCCCATCGTCGGCACGGTCTTGAGCACCCAGTCCACGATCGAGTCGGACGGGTTGAGCATGACGAACTTCGACTTGTTCTCCGAGCCGCCACCCTTGGCCGCCACCTGAACGTCGACCTTGTCACCCGGCACGATCTCGTAGTGGATCACGGCCGGCGTGTTGTCCTTCGTGTTCTTGCGGCCGCCTTCGGGCGGGCTCACGATCGAGGCGCGCAGCACGTTGTCCGGGTTCAGGTAACCGCGGCGCACGCCTTCGTTGATCATGTCGGTCACGCCCATCGTGGCGCCGTCCCAACGCACGTCCATGCCGACCTTCACGAAGATCGTGACGATGCCGGTGTCCTGGCAGATCGGGCGGCGGCCTTCGGCGCACATGCGGCTGTTCGTGAGGATCTGCGCGATCGCGTCCTTCGCGGCCGGGCTCTCTTCGAGCTCGTACGCGCGGCCGAGTGCCTCGATGTAGTCCTGCGGATGGTAGTAGCTGATGTATTGCAGCGAATCCGCAATGCTCTGGATGAGGTCTTCCTGTTTGATGACGGTCATGGCTAGCTTCTGTGGGGACGGGTGTTTTGAATTTATGTACAGCGAGCGCGGTTCAGTCTGCGTCGGCGGTTTCGGGAACCGCCTGACGCGCGAGCGCATGCCCGCCTGGCACCGGATGGCGCGCGGCGAGCTCCTGATAGTGTTCGGGGTGCGTATGCGTGGTGATGCGGTCGATCCACGCCATCACGAGCGCGGAAGCGAGGAACGCCACGTGGATGATCACCTGCCACATCACCGTATGCGACGAAGCGGCGTCGGGATTGATGAAGGTCTTGAGCAGGTGGATCGACGAAATGCTAATGAGCGCCATGGCGAGCTTGACCTTCAGCACGCCGGCGTTCACGTGGTCGAGCCATTCGGGCTCGTCGGGATGGCCTTCGAGATTCAGGCGCGAGACGAAGGTCTCGTAGCCGCCCACGATCACCATGATGAGCAGGTTCGAGATCATCACCACGTCGATCAGGCCGAGCACGGCCAGCATGATGCTGGTTTCGTCGAGCGTGGTGGCGTGGCTCACGAGGTGCCAGACCTCCTTGAGGAACAGCACGCAGTACACGGCTTGCGCGACGATCAGACCCAGATAGAGCGGCACCTGCAGCCAGCGGCTCATGAAGATGATGCTGGGCAGCGGACGCATGCGGCGACGGGCTTTACCCGGTGCGGCGGCGGAAGGCGGCTGGGGGCGTGCGGCGGACATGGGCAATCACGGTGGCGAAATCGGGCGGGGCCGCAGGGGCGAGGTCGTCTGGTTGGGGCCAGAAGGCGCGCGCGAGGGGCCGGGCGGGCGCTATTGTACAGCGTCGCAGGAGGGACCCGCCGGGATTCCGACAGGCCCGCGCCCGCTGCGATGCTTTCAACCTGATTACGCGGCGCTCATGAGACCACGGTCGGCAGACGCTTTGCCTTGAGGCTCGCGAGCCCGATGCCGGCTACCACGCAGGCGAGCGCAATGCCGTGCGCGGGTGTGGGGCGCTCGCCAAGGAACGTGATGCCATAGAGAGCGGCCGCCACGGGCAGCACGGCGGTAAACACGCCCGCGATACTGCCCGGCACGTGGCGAATGCCCATCATCCAGAGACAGAACGAGAACACGCTCGCCGAAAGCCCGTACCAGAGCGCGAGCCACCAGATGCCTGCGGGCACGGCAGAAAAATCGAACGACAGTGCGCCGGGCAGTCCCACGGGCAGCATCAGCAGAAAGCCGAACAAGTGTGTGTATGCGCAGATGTCGAGTGGCGCGAGCGTTTGGGTGAGCCGGCGCGACAGGATCACATAGAGCGATTCGCAGCACACCGCGCCGAGCACCATCAGGTTGCCGACGAACGAGCTTGCGCCGGTATCGCCGCCGCCCACGTGTGCGAGATTGATGACGGCGATGCCGGCAATGGCGAGCGCGATGGAGGCGAGCGCGCGCGCATCGGGGCGCTCGCGCAGGAAGAGCCAGGAGAAGAGGGCGACCACGGCGGGAATCGTGCTCGTGATGACGCCGGCCGCGACCGCGCTCGTGCGATGCACGCCGCCGAGCATCAGCAGCGTAAACCCGAATGTCCCAAAGAGCGCCTGGAGGAACAGATTGACCCATTCGCCGCGCTTCACCTGTTGCATTTTGGAGCGGCGCAGCAGCGGGCCGAGCACCGCGAGGGCGACCACGAAGCGCAGCAGCGCGAAGAGTGGAACAGGAATGAAGGCGACGATCGACTTGCCGATGCCGACGTTGCTGCCCACGAGCAGCATCGAGGCAATGAGAAACATGTAATAGCGATTCAAGCTGGAATCCGGGTGCGCAGTTCAGTTAGCATTCTAAATGTCTGCTTACTTGCGTGCCATGGCGCGCGACTTGCAATGCCTGCATGTGCGCGCGTAAGTGGGTGGTAAGTTGCTACGCTTAATCTTGCCGGCATGGGTGGTTTGCGCCGATCGTCTTGCCGCACGTTCGTGCTGCGAGTCGTGCTCAGAAGCGCGCCGCCATGCATGCTGCAATGCCACAATGGCGGCTTGCAGCGCAAGCCAATAGCGCCGCGCGCCCGTATGGGCGGCGGCGCACGGAGACGGCGCGCAGGGGCATTGAAGATGCTCATGCGTGTCCACGAGTTTGACGTTTCATCTTCACCAAGGGGTTGTCGATGTCTGCGATTGAATCGGTTCTTCAGGAACGCCGCGTCTTTGCGCCTTCCGAGCAAACGGTGGCTGGCGCCACGGTGTCCGGCATGGACGCCTACAAGGCGCTGTGCGCCGAAGCCGAACGCGATTACGAAGGCTTCTGGGCGCGCCTCGCGCGTGAAACGCTGACCTGGCAAAAGCCGTTCACGAAGGTGCTCGACGAATCGAAAGCGCCGTTCTACACGTGGTTCGAAGACGGCGAACTCAACGCCTCGTACAACAGCCTCGACCGCCACGTCGAAGCGGGCAATGGCGAGCGCGTCGCGATCGTCTTCGAAGCCGACGACGGCACCGTCACGAACGTCACCTACAAGGACCTGCTCGCGCGCGTCTCGCGCTTCGCCAATGCGCTGAAGAAACGCGGCGTGAAGAAGGGCGACCGCGTGGTCATCTACATGCCGATGTCGGTCGAAGGCGTAGTCGCCATGCAGGCCTGCGCACGTATTGGCGCGACGCACTCGGTGGTGTTCGGCGGCTTCTCGTCGAAGTCGCTCAACGAACGCATGGTCGACGTGGGCGCGGTCGCGCTCATCACCGCCGACGAACAGATGCGCGGCGGCAAGGCGCTGCCGCTGAAGAACATCGCCGACGAAGCGCTCGCCATGGGCGGCTGCGAAGCGGTGCACAGCGTGATCGTGTACCAGCGCACGGGTGGCAAGGTCGCCTGGCGCGAAGGCCGCGACCACTGGATGCACGAAGTCTCGGCGGCCGAGAGCGACACGTGCGCGCCGGTGCCCGTGGGCGCGGAACACCCGCTCTTCATCCTCTACACGTCGGGGTCGACGGGCAAGCCGAAGGGCGTGCAGCACAGCACGGGCGGCTACTTGCTGTGGGCCGCGCAAACCATGAAGTGGACCTTCGACTACAAGCCGAGCGACGTGTTCTGGTGCACGGCCGACATCGGCTGGATCACGGGCCACAGCTACATTGCTTATGGACCGCTCTCGATCGGCGCGACCCAGGTGGTGTTCGAAGGCGTGCCCACGTACCCGAACGCGGGCCGCTTCTGGGACATGATCGCCAAGCACAAGGTCACAGTGTTCTACACGGCGCCCACCGCCATTCGCTCGCTCATCAAGATGTCCGAAGCCGATGCGAAGGTGCACCCGAAGAGCTACGACCTTTCGTCGCTGCGCATTCTCGGCACGGTTGGCGAGCCGATCAATCCCGAAGCGTGGGTGTGGTACTACGAAAACGTGGGCGGCAAGCGCTGCCCGATCGTCGATACGTGGTGGCAGACCGAAACGGGCGGCCACATGATCACGCCGCTGCCGGGCGCGACGCCGCTCGTACCGGGCTCGTGCACGCTGCCGCTGCCAGGCATCATGGCCGCGATCGTCGACGAAACCGGCCAGGACGTGCCGAACGGGCAGGGCGGCATTCTCGTCGTCAAGCGCCCGTGGCCGTCGATGATCCGCAACGTCTGGGGGCAGCCGGAACGCTACAAGTCGGGCTACTTCCCCGAGGAACTGGGCGGCACGCTGTATCTGGCGGGCGACGGCAGCGTGCGCGACAAGGACACCGGCTACTTCACGATCATGGGCCGTATCGACGACGTGCTGAACGTCTCGGGGCACCGCCTTGGCACGATGGAGATCGAGTCGGCGCTGGTGGCGAACCCGCTCGTGGCCGAAGCCGCCGTGGTGGGCCGCCCCGACGACACCACCGGCGAAGCCGTGGTGGCGTTCGTGGTGCTCAAGGCCACGCGTCCGCAGGGCGACGAGGCCGTGAAGCTTGCCAACGATCTGCGCGCCTGGGTGGGCAAGGAAATCGGCCCGATCGCGAAGCCGAAGGACATCCGCTTCGGCGAAAACCTGCCGAAGACGCGTTCGGGCAAGATCATGCGCCGCCTGCTGCGCTCGCTCGCGAAGGGCGAGGCGATCACGCAGGACGTTTCCACGCTGGAAAACCCGGCGATTCTCGATCAGCTTGGCGAATCGCTCTAAACGCTGAGGTTCGCGCGGCGCCTTGCCTGGCGCCGCGCGTCGCATTGCTCCCCGCATTGACCCCGATTGCCGGCCATACGCGTTTTTGCTACACAGGCGCATGGCCGCGCCACACACGACACCACAGAACAATCTCAATCCCTTGCCTGAGCCGCCCCCGGTGAGCGAGGCGATGGCGCATGCGCATCGGCGCTACTGGCGCTTCAACGTCGCGCTGATCGCCGTGCTCATGACGATCGGCTTTCTCGTCTCGTTCGTCGCGCCGCACTTTGCGCGCACGCTCGCCAACGTGCGTTTCGCGGGTTTCAGCCTGCCGTTCTACCTGGGCGCACAGGGCGCGATCCTGCTGTACGTCCTGCTTGTCACGATCTATATCGTGCTGATGCAGCGCGCCGACCGCGTGCTGCAAGCCGCGCGCGAAGCCGACGCCGCCATACGCGAGGCGAGCAGGGCCCAGCAACGATGAAGCTCGCGCACCGGCTAATCCGCTCCTACGCGCTGTACACGCTCGGGTTTCTCGCCTTCGTCTATGTGATGTGGCGCATCGAGCTTTCCACCGGCCCCGGTATGTGGATCGGCTACGTGTTCCTGTTCGTGCCGATCGCGGTGTACGCGGTGATCGGGCTGCTTTCGCGCACGTCCGACCTCGTCGAATACTATGTGGCCGGGCGGCGCGTGCCCTCGTTCTTCAACGGCATGGCGACGGCCGCCGACTGGCTTTCCGCCGCGTCGTTCATCGGCCTCGCAGGTTCGCTCTACGCGAGCGGCTACGACGGCCTCGCGTATCTGATGGGCTGGACAGGCGGCTACTGCCTCGTCGCCTTCCTGCTCGCGCCGTATGTGCGCAAGCTCGCGCGCTATACGATTCCCGACTTCCTCGGCACGCGCTTTTCGAGCAACCTCGTGCGTGCGCTCGCCGTGCTCGCGACCATCCTCTGCTCGTTCGTCTACCTCGTCGCGCAGATCCAGGGTGTCGGGCTCATCGCCACGCGCTTCATCGGCGTGGATTTCGCCATCGGCATTTTTTGCGGGCTGGCGGGCATACTCGTGTGCTCGTTTCTCGGCGGCATGCGCGCCGTCACGTGGACCCAGGTCGCGCAATACATCATTCTGATTGCGGCCATCCTGATTCCGGTCTCGCTGATCGCGCATCGCGACGGCCTCGGCTGGCTGCCGCAAGCCGACTACGGCAACGTGATGCGGCGCGTGGAAGCGCTCGAGCGCGACGTGCGCGGCGCGAGTGCCGAGGCTACCGTGCGCGACGCATACCGCAAGGGCGCGGCGCAGTGGCAGACGCGCCTTGACACGCTGCCGCAGTCGTATGTCGCGGAGAAGACGCACCTCGTCGAGTCGCTTGCGGACCTGCGCCGCCACAACGGTCCGCTGCGCGATATCGATTCGCTCGAGCGTCAATTGAACGCGTTCCCGCGAGACGTGGACGCCGCACGCATGATGTGGACCCGCCAACGCGACGACCTGCTCGAGCGCGCCACGCCGCCCGTGCCGATGAACGAGCCGTTCCCCGCCGCCGACGAAGCGGAGCGGCGCATTCATCAACGCAATTTCCTCTCGCTGCTCTTGTGCCTGTCGCTTGGCACGGCGAGCCTGCCGCACATCCTCACGCGCTACAACACGACGACTTCGGTGGCCTCGGCGCGGCGCTCGGTGGGCTGGACGCTCTTCTTCGTCGCGCTCTTTTATCTGACCGTGCCCGTGCTCGCGGTGCTGATCAAGTTCGAGATCCTCACGCATCTGGTAGGGCAGCGCTTCGACGATCTGCCGCATTGGGTCATGCAGTGGCGGCGTGTCGAACCGTATCTCATCGGCATCGCGGATGTGAACGGCGACGGCGTGGTGCGATGGAGCGATATTCAGATGCAGCCCGACATGGTCGTGCTCGCTGCACCGGAAATCGCGGGGCTGCCGTACGTGATGTCGGGGCTCATTGCTTCGGGCGCGCTCGCGGCGGCGCTTTCGACTGCGGACGGCCTGCTGCTCACGATCTCGAACGTGCTTTCGCACGACGTGTACTACCACATGGTCGATCCGGACGCGTCGAGCCAGCGGCGCGTGACGATGTCGAAGATCCTGCTGCTCGGCGTGGCGCTGTTCGCTTCGTATGTGGCGTCGCTCAACGCGGGCAACATTCTTTTTCTGGTGGGGGCGGCGTTTTCACTCGCGGCTTCGAGTCTCTTTCCCGTGCTCGTGCTCGGCGTGTTCTGGAAGCGCACGACGCGGTTGGGGGCGGTGGCCGGCATGGTTGCGGGCTTGACCGTGTGCGTCTATTACATCGTCTCGACGTACCCGTTCTTTACGCAACTTACGGGCTTTGCGGGTGCGCGATGGTTTGGCATCGAGCCGATCAGTTCGGGCGTGTTCGGTGTGCCTGCAGGCTTTCTTGTGGCGATTGGCGTGAGTTTGCTCGATCGTAAGCCGGACGCTTATACGCTTGCGTTGGTGGACTATATCCGGCACCCGTGACGGTACGGACGTGATTGCGGGTGTGCGTTCGAGCACTTTGCCAATGCGCGGGAGAGGGGATACTGAAGTCCTCTCGTTCCCGCGCCGGTCCTCGAAGCAGTACGCGGGAATTCGGCGTCGGGCCGTGGCCCGACGCTTTTTTCTCCTTGGTGACTTGTCCTTCCTTCGTACGTTGAGTGTTCAACGACAGGCAGCGTGACTGCACGTTATCGATTGCTTTCTGTTGCGGCTTCAAGTCATTCGTTTTTTGTCCGTTGAATATTGTGCCTCATGCAGCGGCGCCTGCCGCTTGTGCCAGATCCTGATGGGGTAGCCGCTAGACTCACATTTGCGCGTACGACAATAATGGAGCACGCCAACAAGAAAATCTCGAGCTTAGATTTCATCGTTCAGTCTCTTCTCAGTTGTCGTCCTTCAGGAAATGCGAGCGGTTTTCCCTGTTCCTCGATAAACCACGCTTCACCGCGACTGCTAGTCAATCGTCTCCTGAGTGACCCCGCTAGTGTCATATGCAAGAACTCGAAATCGCGTTCGCCTCGCGAGTTCTGCCGTACCGCGGCGCTCTCAATCTAGTCGTATTCGCGTGTACAGATATACAGGGGCAACTCCATATGACGCGATCACTTCGCCATTGTGATCGGGGTCACCGAGTCGGATCATGATGATCATGGGTTTGTAGGCTTAGTGGATGCGCTTGGAGAGTCAATGAATTCAATGTTTCGGAGGATGCTCAGCGCATAAGGAAGCATGTCACTTTTAGTGTCCGCGAGTCTCTTTACTTCACCGTCTCCGCAAATCGCCTGCGCTTTATGAAACAGACAGTACGAAAAATGTCGGACGCGGCGAGCCGGCTCTCCAACAGTTTCATCTTGAATCGTATAGAAACCGCGACCGTTTCTGGAGATAAGTGGTAACGTTTTTGTCACCTTCCGCAGTCGGGACACCTCATCTGGTGATGCACCCGGAAAAGCGGAAATCCATTTGCTTTGCCCAGGCTTAAGATAACCACCGTAATCCGCCGCCACTTCATTTTCATCGCGAAATTGTGAGTGGCAGGAAAAGTTGAAGCCAAATGTTTTTTCCATACTCGCAATATGTACCACCGCTGAGTAGCCTGCCGATTGGAAATCGTTTTCTTTCCGGGGGGTAGTTATCAAGCTTTCGAGCGTGTCTTGAAATCGGAATTTGCATGATTTAACCTGTAGCACAACGTCCCGGGCAGATATATCTCGACTTTGGGCTGTGGATGGTAAAAGCATGAAAATCGCATATGAAAAAGCAATAATTTGATTAATCATTTTTCAATCTCGGCGTGGTTGATTACCCTTGGGGAAATCCAGGAGATTTCCCTGCGCATCAGGAAATCGGTATTCACCAACAACTGCTAGTACCTGGGCAAACCCGCCGCAGCGTGCGATGTATCCATTGAATGGTTGATTCGGATGGCCAAGGGCAGCCGGTAGATTGACGATTGCCGATGCATCACGGAAGTTCTCGCTGTGATAATAGGTTTTGATTGCGGGGCTTCCATTGCTCGCCGGATGTTGAGGCGGTGGGCGTGTCGCTGAAACTTCCCGTTGTTGCAGTCTGATATCGCAGTCGGCATATTTGGCCATCCCCATTTTTGACCAATAAAATCCGGCGCTATCTGCTGGCGATATTAAATCAAGATTTATATTTTCATCGCCAAGGTCGTTTCTCCACTGAATTAAGATTGGAGTCGTTCCATTAGCGCTGTCTGAGTTGTATTGTTGAGCTTGCGAACGATGCGAGTCAGCCATTGCATGAGCCTGTAATATCTTTTTTCGAGTCCGTTCTGAGATCTGGTTGCTACGTCCTTTGAAGTCCCAGTAACTAAAATAGTTCTCGGGGTGCGTGAGTTGGAGAAAGCCTCGCCCATCCCATGGGTAATACCACATCCCCGGATTGTTTTCATGCAACACGCTAAGCCAGATTGTTTCCTGCATGGCATTGCCGAAGAAAACGGCAACTCTACTGGGAGAATTGATCAGGTATTTTCTGAGCATCTTATTCAACGATGACTCGTACGCGCGTACAAGACTTTCACGAGAGGCGGTCCAATCTACACGCTCGTAATAGACCGCATGACGCGGGCCTTCACGCAATACCTCTCGCGGAACGAACTGCTTCAACTCGCGTGCACTAAACCACGCACACTTCCTGAACTGCCTTACGAACGCAGTCGGCGGAAAATGCCAGCACTCGTTGGCGGGCGGGAAATCCGCGTCCTGGACATCCTCCCAGAATGCAAAGTCATTCGCGTGATCCATCAACCTGTTGAATTCGGCATCGGACAGCGGATTGGTCAACGCCTCGTGCGGACGTTTCAGCCAGTTATAGCGCGCTTCGAGACCGTTCCTGCTCCATTCGGTCGGGAACTTGCAGACCGCGTGCGCAATGCGCTGCCGAACCGTTCCGACGTTCAGCGCCTCTACCGCCTCGGCATGATTGACGTGGCCAGAACGATCAAGGTCCAGCCAGCGTCTAACCGTTGGCGAATCACACAGGCTGTCGGGTGTCGGGTCATCGTTGATGAAACTCCAGCCCGCCCATTCGGGGAAATCTGCGTCGCTGTAGACGCGCACGTTCGACTTCGACAAGTTGATCCATCCGTCGCCATCCGGCGTTTTCACCTTTCGCCAGTGATTGAGCTGAACATCACTGGCTGGCTGTTCACCGATACAGCGCCCAAAACGAAGCATCTCGAACAATGCGCTGGGCGATGGCGCCACGGAAGCCGCACCCACACCCGCGATACTACCGTCAAGGAAGCGTCCATTTAGCGCCGTAGCGCGTTTGTACAGGTTGTATTCCGCGTCGCGTTCTGGCGGCATCGCACCGAGCACCCCCCAGTTGCCGTCCACATCCTGCACGTAAGTCGTCAGCGTGCAGTCCTTCTCGTAATGCATGCGGATGACGATGTCGCGACTGGTGCTGGCCACCACGAGGGGGGATTGCGGCGGTATCGAGCCAACCGCTGGCGCGCTGTCATCGTCGCGGAAAGGGTGCGGCTCACTGGCGAAGAGTTTCGCGCCGCGCGGAACGAAGAACCAGTTGTCACCGTAGACGGCATCCGTGCGTCCCTGTGCGCCGACCGGACCCGGCGCGCGGCCGATGATCTTCTTCAGGTTTGCCTCGTTGCAGACGATTTCGAAATGAATCTGCGGATACTGTCCGTATATCTGGCCGGGTGTGCCGAGCAGGTCCTTGCGATAGATCTTCCCGCCAACGGCGAGCGTCGGTTGTACGGTCTGCAGATGCAGGTACACCGAGTAGTAGGTGACCTTTGCGTTGTTGCCATCGCCGATTTCCGTATCGTGCCGGATGACGACACAGCCGTCGTCCGTGCGCACGTTACGGTAGTGAAGCGTCGGCTTGCCGTTGGGCCCGGTCTTGCGCAAATAGACGACCTTGCCGTCAGCAATTGCGCGCACGTAGGCTGGCTGATTGCCGTCGGAGGGAGCCATCAGGTGTGCGCCGCCATGCCAGCCAAGGTTGAAACTGACGGGATAGGCGCCATTGCCGGGTGCGCATTCCAGCATGTTGGCGGCGCATACGTCACCGTCGGGTGCGACTGAGTCGCCTGGCGCTGCCATGGGCATGTCGTCATTCTGCTGCGGCCCCCTCGCTGAAAGAAAAGGCGGGCTGATTATCATGAGGCTGCCGGTATTGTGTAGGGATCAGAGCGCATGGAGATGTTGACCGGTAGGCGTACCCGATGCGAATGCGGAAAATGTGGCACGCCGGCATCGCCCTCCGGTTTGTCCCAGGACAGTCTGCGCGCGTGTCGCGACCTGAACGTTGACGCGCCTATATCGGCGCCTATTCGCAGCGCGGCGTAGATTGTGTCTTTCATGGTGGTTTTGTTGTGAATGAAAAACAGCCGGGGAGTATTTTGACCGGCTACACGCGACGGCCAAGGACCGCCGGACTATGAATGTCAGCCGGATTTCGGGAGCACAGATATAGGTCAACTCTGAAAAACAAGCGCAACCGCGTTTGCATGCATCTGCGCAAAGTTCGCGTTTGCCCCGGGGCACTCGAGATCAGGTTTCGCATTGCCCGTGCGCGTGGGCGACCCGCGTTGGCATCCGTCGGCTTCGGATGGATACAAATCCGCTCATACGGACAGTTTTCAGACTATTAGCGGTCGAAGAACGCGACGATACGGACGCACAGAACTCGCGCTAGCTAATTGGCTAATTGACAGACTAGAAAAACAAAAACCCCGTAAGTCTTTGAACTTACGGGGTTTTGCTGTTTTGTTCTGGCGGAGAGAGGGGGATTCGAACCCCCGATAGGCTATTAACCTATACACGCTTTCCAGGCGTGCGACTTAAACCGCTCATCCATCTCTCCGGCGGGAGGCGAATTATAGCAGAGTCCGCGCGCGGGAGGAAAGCGCTTACGCAGAAGCTGGCACGCTCTGCGCTTTGCAAAGTCCGCCGAATCCCCTAAGCAACGCAGCAATCGTTCGTTCCCCGCTTCCCGGGCTTTCCGTAACGTTGCCGCACCGGCCTTGCAGCCGCCTCGCAAGGACCGCGCAGCGACCACCACCACACGCAACGGAACGCCCTGCATGAACAACAAAAACGCCGCCCTCTCACGCCGCCCGCTAACCGCTGCGCTCGCGCTCGCCTTCGCCGCAACTTGCGCGACACTCGCCACCACCGCTCACGCACAAAGCAGCGTCACGCTGTACGGCATTGTCGACGCCGGCATCGCCTACGTGCACAATGTCCAGAGCACGAGCGGCCAGAACCAGTCCACGCTCGTCAAGTTCAGCAGCGGCAATCTCTCGGGCAGCCGCTGGGGCTTGCGCGGCACCGAGGATCTCGGCAATGGCCTCGCCGCCATCTTCCAGCTCGAAAACGGCTTCAACGTGGGCACCGGCGCGCTCGGGCAGGGCAGCCGCGAATTCGGGCGCAAGGCCATCATCGGTCTCGCCAGCACGACGTGGGGCACGCTCACGCTCGGCCGCCAGTACGATCCGCTCGTCGATCTCGTGCAGCCGCTTACCGCCGACGGTCCATTCGGCGGTGTGTTCGGCACGCCAGGCGACCTCGACAACTACGACAACAGCCTGCGCGTGAGCAACTCGGTCAAGTACGCGAGCCCGCTCATCGCCGGGCTGCAGTTCGAAGCGTTGTACGCCTTCGGCGGCGTAGCTGGCGCCACCGGCAGCGGCCAGACCTACAGCTTCGGCGCCGCATACTCGAACGGCCCGCTCTCGCTCGCGGCAGGCTACTTCTTCGCCAACGGCGGCAGCACGCTCACTTCCGGCGTGCGCACGTGGACGAGCAGCTCGGACAGTCTCTTCAACACGGTCATCAATCAGGGCTTCGCGAGCGCAAGCTCCATCCAGATCGTGCGCGCGGGCGGCAGCTATGCGGTGGGCGCATTGAGTTTCGGGCTGGCCTGGTCGAACACGCAATACGCAAACGATGCGTACTCAACCTTCCACCAAACCGCAAAATTCAACAGCGGCTCGGCGTTCCTGAACTATCAGATCACACCGGCGCTGCGTGCGGGCGCGGGCTACAACTACACATCGCTCACCGGCCCCTCGTCGGCGCACTACAACCAGGTGAACCTCGGTAGCGACTACTCGCTTTCCAAACGCACCGATCTCTATGCGCTCGCCGGTTACCAGAAGGCGAGCGGCCACACGCTCAGCACGAATGGCTCCAGCATCGCTGCGCAGGCATCGATTGGCGACTTCGGCGTGAGTTCGGGCGCCGACAATCAGGCGCTCGTCGTGGTGGGGATCCGTCACAAGTTCTGACGCCAGCACGAGCACCTGCGGCAAGCGTCGGCAGCCGCGCGGGGGATCGCCGATAATGATTCGTCGATCCCCCGAGGAGAACCTGCTTGAAGGTCAGCGAAGCCGTTACCAGCCGCAAGTCCGTGCGTCAGTTTTTGCCCGATCCGGTGGACCCCGCCGTCATTCGCCGGGTGCTCGATACCGCTGCGCGCGCACCCTCTGGCGGCAATCTGCAACCGTGGCACGTTCATGTCGTGGGCGGCGAATCGCTCGCGAAGCTCAAGTCGATCATGGCCGATCGCATTGCGCAGGCGCCTGCGGGCGAGCCGATGGAGTACGACGTGTATCCGCGCGACCTGGGTTCGCCGTATCGCGAGCGTCGTTATCAGGTGGGCGAGGATCTCTACCGAAGCATCGACGTCGCTCGCGAGGACCGGCCGGGCCGGTTGCGTCAGTTTGCGCGCAACTACGCGTTTTTCGACGCGCCGCTCGCGCTCTTTTGCACCGTGGATCGTCAGATGGGGCCGCCGCAATGGGCCGACCTCGGCATGTTCCTGCAGACGGTGATGCTGCTCCTGCGCGAAGCCGGTCTGCATAGTTGCGCGCAGGAATGCTGGGCGCGCTACGCGCAAAGCGTTGGCGAGTTTCTCGCCTTGCCGCGCGAACGCATGGTGTTCTGCGGCATGGCGATCGGTCATGAAGACACGCGCGCGCCTATTAACCAGTGGCGCTCGGCGCGCGCACCGCTCGACGAATTCGTTCAATTCGACGGCATTTAAGCTTTAATAATACATATCGCTTACAGTGCTGCGCGAATGCGCGCGGCGAGCGCTTCGAGCTGCGCCATGTCGGCCATTTCACGCGAGTGCGGGCGCAGTTCTTCGCCCGCGCGGCGCGGAATCAGATGAAAGTGCACGTGCGGTACGGTTTGCCCGGCGGCGGCGCCGTTGAACTGCGCGATCAACAGGCCTTCGGGTGCAAGTACCTTGCGCAGCGCAGCCGCCATCTTTTGCACCGTCGCCATCGCAGCGGCACCGGCTTCCGGCGAAAGATCGTAAATCAATTCAGCGCCTTCCTTCGGCAGCACTAGCAAGTGGCCTTCGGATTGCGGCATGACGTCCATGATCGCGAGCGTCGCGTCGTCTTCATACACCTTGATGCAGGGCGCTTCGCCGCGCAGGATGCGGGCGAAGATATTTTTATCGTCATAGGCCATGGTGGGTTTCTCCAGTTCAGGCGCGCTGTTTGCCAGCGTCCGGGCGATGGGTTTTGTCGAGTTTGCGATTATGGCCCGCCCTGTATGGGCTGTGCGTGTTCCTGCACGTTTTTTGAAGTAGGTGCATCATAGAGTTTCTCGCAGCGCGCGCGACGACGAATGTCTTGATTGCAACCTCTTGAATGGCAGCGGAGCAAGGTACCAAGGACCCGACTCCAGCCGACATGGAGCACGTATGGCAACGACTGATCTCGAAGCAGCTCATCCCGTTCGTGAGGCCGCCGTATCGGGGGCCTGGCGCTTTATAGCCCAGCTATTGGCGCGCGCAGACGTCAAATTCAACGGCACCCGGCCGTGGGACATGCGCATCCATGACCCGCAGGTGCCCGAGCGCGTGCTGGCGCTAGGCAACCTGGGCCTTGGCGAGGCCTATATGGACGGCCAGTGGGACTGCGAGCAACTCGACGAATTCTTCGCACATGTGTTGCGCGCGCATCTGGATGACCAGATCGATCCCTCCCGTCTCGTCTTCTACGCGCTCAAAGCGCGCCTCATGAACCGCCAGACCGTGCGCCGGGCATGGAAGGTGGGCCAGCAGCACTACGATATCGGCAACGAGTTCTACGAGGCGATGCTCGACAAGCACATGGCCTATACCTGCGGCTACTGGTCGGGCGGCGCGAAGACACTCGATGAGGCGCAGGACGCGAAGCTCGATCTCATCTGCCGCAAGCTGGGTCTGAAGCCCGGTATGCGCCTGCTCGACATTGGGTGTGGCTGGGGCAGCCTCATGAAATTCGCGGCCGAAAACTATGGCGTGTCGTGCGTGGGCGTGACGATCTCGAAGGAGCAGGCCGCGCTCGGCGCCGAGCGCTGCAAGGATCTGCCCGTCGAATTCCGTTTGCAGGACTACCGGTTGCTCGACGAGAAGTTCGACCGCATCGCGAGCGTGGGCATGTTCGAGCATGTGGGCCCGAAGAACTATCGCACCTATATGGAAGTCGCACAGCGCTGTCTTGCCGACGACGGTCTCTTCGTACTGCACACCATTGGCAAGAACCGCCGCGACACCACGCCCGACCCGTGGGTCGACAAATACATCTTCCCGAACGGCATGCTGCCGACTATCGGCCAGATCGCCGACGCTTCGGGCGGCCTCTTCGTGACCGAGGACCTGCATAACTTCGGCGCCGACTACGATCGCACGCTCATGGCGTGGCATGCGAATTTCGAGGCAGCGTGGCCGCGGTTCAAGGCGCAGATGGGCGAGCGGTTCTACCGCATGTGGCGTTACTACCTGCTGTCGTGCGCCGGGGCATTCCGCGCGCGCGATATCCAGTTGTGGCAGTGGGTGTTTTCGAAGAACGGCTTGCTGGGCGGCTATCAGCGTCCTGCCTGATCTTCCCGTCGCATCACCCATGCGGCCGCGTTGCGCGAATGGCGAACGCGGCCGTTTGCTGTGCGCATCAGCGAATCAGTGCCGAGACCGTTGCAATGCCAAGGATCGTCATGATGACCGAGGCGCATACGTGTATGGCGATTTCGCCCGCGGCCCAGCCGAAACGTCCGTGCTGCAGATGCGAAACGACTTCTGCTGAGAAGGTCGAGAACGTGGAGAGCCCGCCCATAAGGCCCGTGATCACGAAGAGGCGCCATTCGGCGGAAAGCTGCGGCATGCGTCCGAAGTACGCGACTGCGACGCCGATCACATAGCCCGCGATGACGTTCGACGCGAGCGTGCCGAGCGGCAGCTCAGGGTAGAGGGCATTCAGACGCAGCCCGAGAACCCAGCGCAGCAGCGAACCGAGCGCGCCGCCAATGCCGACGGCGAGGATGGACAGATACATGGTCTGGAGTGGTTGAGGGCGCAATATGCGCCGGCGCGCCATCCCGCCGGCTCTGTTTTTCTACCGCTTTCGAGCACGGAGTGTAGCACCGGCCGAGACCGGCGGTTCCATGCCATGGCGCTTTATCCTCAGACCTGGTTCTGTCTCGAATCATTGCAGGGCGGTGCGTCAGACGATCCCGCCGTTCGCACGCAGCACCTGGCCGTTGACCCAGCCGCCGTCCAGCCCGGCGAGAAACGACACGACACTCGCAATGTCGTCAGGTTGCCCGAGGCGCTGAAGCGGCGGCATGTTCGCGAAATGCTGGACCTGCTCTTCGGTCTTGCCGCTGAGGAACAATTCCGTCGCCACCGGCCCCGGCGCGACCGCGTTCACGCAAATGGAGCGTCCGCGCAATTCACGTGCGAACACGCGCGTGATCGTCTCCACAGCGGCCTTGCTTGCCGTATAGAGCGCGTAGCCGGGCAGGTTCATCGCGAGCACGGAGGTCGAGAAGTTGACCACGCGGCCGCCGTCCGCGAGTTTCGTCGCCGCTTCGCGCAGCGTGTTGAGCGTGCCGCGTACGTTGATGTCGAAGGTTTCGTCGTAGAGTGCGTCGGTCGATTCCGCAACGGTGACCGTTTTCATGATGCCTGCGTTATTCACCAGCAACGTGGGCTGGCCCAGCGTTTCTGCTGTGGTTTCGAAGAGCCGCCGCACTTCGTCGGCCTTCGCGATGTTCGCTTGCACAGCGATGGCGCGACCGCCTTGCGCCGCGATTTTCGCGACCAGCGCTTCGGCTTCGGCGCTGCGCGAGGCGTAGTTGATGACGACGGCGTAACCGTCGCGTGCGAGGCGTTCGGCAATGGCGGCGCCTATGCCGCGCGAGGCGCCCGTGACGATGGCGACGCCGCTCGCGTTCGCGGATGCGTTCATGATCGGAACCCTTCTCGTGAGTGATGTGGACGGGCTCGATCATGAATGAAACCGCGGCGGCGATCATTGCTTGCCGCCGGGTTTCATCATTCCATTTCGATTAACAATGCACGGCGGCGCTCAATAGGCGATGCAGACGGATTTCGTCTCCGTGTACGCGTCGATGATCGCGCGGCCATGCTCGCGGCCAATGCCCGAGGCCTTGAAGCCGCCGAAGGGCAGCGCCGGATCGACCATGTTGTGCGTGTTCACCCATACCGTGCCTGCCTGAACGCCATCCACCACACGCAAAGCCTGGTCGAGCTGGTTGGTCCAGACGCTGGCGCCAAGACCGTACTCGGAAGCATTCGCCGCCGCGATGGCTTCCTCGACATCGTCGTACGGCATGGCGACGAGCACCGGCCCGAACACTTCTTCGCGCACGACGGTAAGCGGCTTGTTCGCCGCGTTCGAGATCACGGTGGGCTCGATGAAGTAGCCAGGACGATTGCCATCGCCGCCGCCCGCCACGATGTCGCCGCCCTCGGCGCGTCCCTGCGCGATCATTCCCGCAACCTTGGCGCGATGGCGCGCCGAAACGAGCGGGCCCATCTGCGTGGCCGCGTCGAAGCCCGAGCCGAGTACCGTTGCGCGCGCAACGTGTGCGATGCCATCGACGATCTGCTCGTAACGCGCGCGCGGCAGATACAGGCGCGAGCCAGCCGTACACACCTGGCCGTGATTGAAGAAGATCGCGCCGGCCGCGCCTTCGATCGCCCGCTGCGGATCGCAGTCGTCGAGCACGATCACGGGGCTCTTGCCGCCCAGTTCCAGCGACACGCGTTTGAGGTCGCTTGCGCATTGCTTGCCGATGATGCGGCCCACTTCGGTCGAGCCCGTGAAGGTGACCTTGTCCACCTGCGCATGGCGCACCAGCGCCGCGCCCGCCGTTTCGCCCTGGCCCGTGACGACGTTGAATACGCCCGGCGGAAAGCCGGCTTCGTGTGCAAGTTCGGCGAGACGTATGGCCGTGAGCGGTGTTTCCTCGGCGGGCTTGAGCACCACGGTGCAGCCGCAGGCGAGAGCAGGCGCGATCTTCCAGACCGCCATCAGCAGCGGGAAATTCCACGGCACGATCGCGGCGACCACGCCTGCGGGCACGCGACGCGTGGAGGCGTTGTAGCGCACGCCGGGCGGGAACGCGAGCGAGAGA
Source organism: Paraburkholderia sp. J8-2 (assembly GCF_905220195.1). Taxonomy (NCBI): domain Bacteria; kingdom Pseudomonadati; phylum Pseudomonadota; class Betaproteobacteria; order Burkholderiales; family Burkholderiaceae; genus Paraburkholderia; species Paraburkholderia sp. J8-2. Next base: position 64,526 of record NZ_CAJMZA010000009.1, on the reverse strand, counting down.
TCCACGGTGCTGCCCTCGATCTTGGTCGCCCAGCCTGCCATATAGCGCAGCCATTGCACGCTGCCGCCTACTTCGAGCATCTTCGAAAAGCCCAGCAGCTTGCCCTGATTGAGCGTTTCGAGCGCCGCGAGTTCGTCGCCGTGCTGCTCCACGAGATCGGCGAGCTTGAGCAGCAGGCGCTCGCGCGCGGCCGGCGGCATGCTTCGCCACGTATCGGCTTCGAAAGCGCGGCGCGCGGCCGTGACGGCAGCGTCGATGTCGGCGTCGCTCGCGTCGGGCACCTGCGCGATCTCGGCGCCGGTGGCGGGATTGAATACGGCGAACGTGCGGCCGTTGCCGCTTTCGCTAAAACGTCCGTCAACGAACATCTGCGTGCGGATCGTGTGCGTGAAGTCCTGGCGGTCCATACCGTCTCCTGGTTTAGGTAGTAATGCGAACGTATTTGGGTGGTGGTTTCAGCGTAAGTCGATCGTGCTGCCCGCCGCGAGTGCGGCTGAAGCGGAGTAGGGGGTACGCGTGCGGAATCGGCGCGGGGCCGCGAATGCGTATGCGCATGCAAGATTGAGCGCGCCCCCAACGAGAAACAGCACGTAGAACCCTTGTCCAAAGCCCCATGACGTGGTGGCGAGCGCCGCGCCTGCCAGCATGCCGGCATGGTGGGCGAGGCCCGGGCAGCCGGCACCCGATGCGCGGGTCGCTCGCCCGCCGCGCATGAGCGTGGGGAGCGTCAGATAGTCGAGCACGGCGAAAGCGGGCGCAGCGAGCGCGGCCCACGGTGCAAGCGAATCTATCGTGAGCGCGGTGAGCAACGCGCCGCGCAATACGAAGAGCGCTAGCAGCGCGCGCCGGTAATCGACGCGCTCGGCGAGCCAGCCTGCGACGCCCACCACGGCGAGCGAGATCGCCACCTGTGTCACGGAAACCGCAGCGCCGCCGCACAGCGCGAAGAACTGGAAGCGCGCGAGCACACCGCTCGAAAGCCCGGCAAGCAGCGCGGGTGCAACGAGCAGCATGCCGTTGCGCCACGCTGGCGTCGTTGCGTGCCTATGCGTCGAGCTTGCGGCGTTCTCACCTGTACGCCGCAAGTGCAGGCACGCTGCGGCGATCAGGGCGGCGCCGCCCAGTATGAGCGGCGTCTGTGCCCCCGTCGCGCCGGCACGCGCGCCTTCGCCCATTGCCGCCATCGTGAGTGCGAGTGCGCTCGCGACCGGTACGGTGGCGCGCGTAACGAAGCAGCGTGCCAGCACGCCGGGCAGCAGCGCCATCGAAAGCAAGGCAATTGCGCTTGCGGCGAATGTGGCGAACGATGCGCCGGCCTGCATCGCCGCGCTCATGATGCCTGCGGCAAGCGCGCTTGCGCCGCCTGTGATCGCCGCCCAGAGGCACAAGAGCCGTGCCACGTGCATCACAGCAAGGCGGCGCTCGCGCGGCATCATTGCGTGCTCACTGCTTGCTGTGGCAGCACGATTTCGCTTCGGGCGCAGGTGCGCCGTCCTGCACGCTGTGCGGATCGCGCCCGCCCGGCAGGTCCATCGCCGCATTGCCGTAGAAGAAGTTATTGGGCTTGAGCATGAAGCCCGCATACTCCACCGGCATCACGGGGAAATCCTCGGGCTTGCACACGTGCGTGTGGCCGAAGCTGTGCCACAGCACGATGTCCTCGTTCTCCACGTTGCGGTTCGCCTCGATGTAGCGCGGCAGGCCGTCGCCGCCCGCGTGCTGGTTCGGGTAATCGCCGCTCGCGTAGCGCTGCGTCGTGTCGTACGGCGTGACCCACACGTGGCGCGTGGCGAAGCCGCCGCGCTGGCGCACCTTCGAGTTGGGATCGGCGAGCATGAGCGGCGAGTCGTTGACGATGAGCTTGTAGCCCGGATTCGCGCCCACGCGGTTTTTCACGTTCGGATTCACGACTTTCCAGAAGCGCCCGGTCTGACCGTTGGCGTTGCGCGCCGCTTCCTGCTCGGTCTTGAGCACGCGTTTGGTCGTATCGAACACGTTGCCGTACGGATTCTCCGCGCCCATCGCACGCGGCACGAATTCGTGCTCGGTCACGGAGTTCTTCTCGCCATCCACCATCATGTGCAGGCGCGCGTTGAAGAAGTGCTGATGCGTCGGGCCGCCCAGGTTTTCCGTGACCATGCCGCCCCACGGGTACGTGTCGCCGTCTGCCACCGCCGAAGTCTGGATGATGCCCGTGAGCTTGCATTCGAGCTGGATCGTGCCGTCCTGATAGAAGTACCAGTAAAAGCCGTAGTCGTAGTTGCCCACGGTCGCGAAGAACGAGATGACGAGGCGGCGGGAGCGGCGCATCTCGAACACGCCGGTGCGGAATTCGTAGTGCTTCCAGAGCGTGCCGTAATCTTCTTCATGCAGGCACACGGCGTTCTTCATGGTGAAGCCGTTGCCGAAATCGTCGGCGGAAGGAATGTCGAAATAGCGGATCGTGCCAAGACAATCGCAGCCCAGTTCGAGCTGGTTCGCGAGCTTGCCGAGTCCGTATTCACCCGCGTCGAACGCGCTTTTCCAGTAGTGGTTCGTGGTGGGGTCCGAGTAGGGCACGCACATCTCGGTCACGCTCGCGCGGTACACGATCGGGCGCGGCGCGCTCTTGCCGTCGTCCCAGGTGATCTGGTGCAGCACGAGCCCTTCACGCGGCGTGAAGCCCACGCGGAATTTCCAGTTCTGCCAACTAACCTGCCAGCCGTCTATCGTAAAGCTCGGCCCTTCGGGCTGGCTGATGGAGAGCGGCTTGACGGTGGTGCGCGGCTCGCCGAGGCTCGGCGTGTCGTAGTTGTGCTTGGCGCGCGGGATGGGGATGATACGGCCGTCGTCGATCAGCTCGATCACCTTGTGCGCCAGCAGGTCCACCACGGCGACGACGCCTTCGATGGGGTGCGCATAGCCATTGTCGGTCAACGACTCGCGGTAGTAGCTCACGCAGCGCACGAGGCGGCGACCGTTTTCGTTAGGGCGGTCGAAGGCGCCTGCGGAGAACGGATCGACTTGCACACGCTCGAGATCGTCGTCGGTGAGGCCGCGCTTCTTGACGGCCGCGCGCCACGCAGTGTCTTCCTTCACGATGCGCTCCGCATTCATGAAGTCTTCGATCATCACGGGCGGCTGGCCATAGGGCGCGCTTTGCAGTGCGAGCGCCTTGCGCGATTCCACTTTTTTCTCGCGCAGGTCCACGACGAATTCGAGCGTCTGGCTGCGCGTGCGGTCGATCGCGATGACAAAGGCGCGGCGCGAATAGTACTCGCCGGGTTTGTAGGCGAGCACTTCCGCCTTGGGCGGTTCATGCAGTTCGGTAACGGGAAAGCGCCCATATTCATCGAGCTGCTCGGCGGCTTTCACGATGTCACAGGCAAGCTGCATTTCGGCGAGGCTCAATGGGTCGAGCGGATGCGCGTTCGGTTTCGTGTTCATAAGCATTTCGTAAGGATGACGTTGGGCGCAACAGGGCAGGGGACGGTATGAGGAATTCGCATTCGTCTCATGCCTTGTCGATGGGTCAATCGTAGAAACGCCGTATTTTTTTCGCGCTTGCAAAACGCGCCAAAGGGGCGATAGAGTGCGCCAGAGACGAACGATGGTTCAAGCCGTCGGCGCATACAGGCCCTAATGGAGCGAGACATGAAAAGAGTGCCTGTCAATAGCGGTTTCCCCATGATTCGTGGCGCCGTGATGGGTCCCATCGTGCGTGCGCTCGACGCCGCTGGTGCGGACTGCGATGCATTGCTGGCCGAGTTCGGCTTGAGCCGCCGGCAGCTTTCCAATCCCTATGAAATCGTGGCGCTGGGGCGTTATGTGGGCGCATTCGAACGCGCGGCGCAGGTGCTCGACGAACCGTTTCTCGGTCTGCGCTTAGGCGCCGAATTGCAGCTCACGGAACTGGGGCCAGCTGGCCTCGTGTTCATGTCGTCGCCCACGCTCGGCGCCGCAATCCGTAAGTTCACCGATACGCTTGGCTCGTGGCAGAGCGCAACGGCCGTCGATCTCGTGACCGACAACGCATGGCCGATGTGGAGCTACCGCATTGCACATACGCAGATCTGGCCGCGCCGGCAAGACGCCGAATACAGCGTGTCGGCGATGTGCCACATGATTCGTCAGGTGCGGGGCGCGGCGTGGACGCCGTGTGAGATTCATTTCGAGCACGCGGCGCCCGTGGATCTCAAGCCGTATATGCGCCTCTTTCGCGTGCCGGTGCGCTTCCAGCAGCCCGCAAACGGCGTGGTCGTGCACCCGCACGATCTCGACACGCCGCTCAAAAGCGCCGACGTGCAGATGGCGCGCATGATGGAGCGCCACGCCACCGACCTCATTTCGCGCGACACGATCCCGCATACGCTCGTGGACCAGGTGCGCGATCTCGTGACTCGGCGGCTCGCGCGCGAGAAGCTCGTGGTCGGCGATATCGCGAAGGACCTCGGGCTCTCGGACCGCTCCTTGCAGCGGCATCTCGCCGACGCCGGCACTTCCGTGCGCCAGATCATTCGCGAGGAGCGCGAACGCAGCGTGGCGGTGCTGCGCGAGCAGGAGGGCATGACCAACGCTGCTGTGGCCCGCGCGGTGGGGTATGCCGACGCCACCGTGCTATGGCGCGCAACGCGCAACTGGCAAGCAGTGAAAGCTAAATGATGGCTGTCGGTAAGTATGTGGACTGAATAAAGTACGAATTTCCAGCTCACGGCATTGATCAGGATGCCGAAGGTAATCTCGACCGCTTCACGGCGGTTAAGTGAAAACCCGCTCCAGCCCTGGCGCACTTTATCGAGTATTTGGCGCGTTGCGCCAAGTCGGCGAATTTATTAGCTGCCTACCATGCGCTCAATCCGAATCGGGAAATTCGATTCGTCGAGCGCCAGAGGCACGCGGTTCTTCATCGTGTCGTACGGCGAACCCAGAACAGACACCAGCAGAGGCAACGATGAACGAACCGTATTCTCCCGCTCACCTCGTTGGAGACGACGCGGCAGTGGACTCACAACGCAGCCTGCTCGGGCTTTGGCAGATCGTCTTTCTCGTCATTTCCGCAGCGGCGCCGCTCACCGGCATGCTCGGCGCGGTGCCGCCGGCCATCAGCCTTGGCAACGGCGCGGGCATTCCCGGCGCATTCGTGATTGCGGGCGTCGTGCTGCTCGTGTTCAGCGTGGGCTTCGCTTCGATGAGCCGGCACATCGTGCGCGCCGGCGCGTTCTACGCCTACATCACGGCAGGTTTCGGGCGTCCCGTCGGCATGGCCGGCGCGCTCGTCGCGCTGCTCTCGTACACGAGCATCCAGATTGCGCTGTACGGCCTGTTCGGCTTTTTCTGCACAGTGGTGCTCGGGCCATTGATGCATAGTTCGCTGCCGTGGTACGCGTATTCGTTCGCGTGCCTCGTCGTCGTGCAGTTCACCGGCATTCGCGGCATCGACCTGAATAGCCGTCTGCTCGGCGTGCTCATGTGTCTCGAACTCGGCATCCTGCTGCTGCTGAGCCTCGCGATCGTCATTCATCATGGCGGACCGGACGGCCTCACGCTTGCGCCGTTCTCGCCGCGCCACGTATTCAGCGGCCATCTGGGCATTGCGGTGATGTTCGCGCTCGCGTCGTTCATCGGCTTCGAGGCCACGGCGATCTACGGCAAGGAGTGCCGCGACCCGAAGGTCACGGTGCCGCGAGCCACCTATGTTTCCGTCACGCTGATTCTCGTGTTCTTCGCGTTTGTCACGTGGGCCATCGTTTGCGCCTACGGCATCAGCAACGTGACGGACGTGGCGACGAAGCAGCCGGGCGACTTCTGGTTCATCCAGTCGACGCAGTACCTGGGCGGCGCGATGACCACGACGATGAGCTTCCTGCTGCTTTCCAGCATCTTCGCGAGCCTGCTGTCGTTCCACAACACGATCGTGCGTTACATCCACGCACTTTCGGGTGAAGGGATTCTTCCGGCCGTGCTCGATCGTCTGCATCCGAAGTATGGTTCGCCGTATCTCGCGAGCTATCTGCAGACGCTTTCGGTTGCGGTGCCGGTGAGTCTTTTCGTAGTCGCGGGCAGCGATCCGTTCAATATCGTGTTCAGCTGGGGTTCGGCGCTCGGCACCATCGGCATCGTCATGCTGCAGGCGGTCACGAGCTTCTCGGTGGCGGCATTTTTCCGCGCCACGAAAAAGGACACGCGCCTCTGGCACGCGTTCCTCGCGCCTGTGCTCGGCGGCTGCGGTCTGCTCTCCATCGGCATCGTGCTGATCGGCAACCTCGACGCGCTCGCCGGCTCCGATAGCCCTGTCGTGCGCGCGTTCCCCTGGATCGTGCTCGCGGCCGCACTGGTCGGCGTGGCGATTGCGATCATCCTCAAGCGCTCGCGCCCGGACATCTACGCGCGATTCGGTCAATAGCACCGCGGCGCGCTTCGCGCGAAGCGTTCGATTCACGCAGTTTCCTGCGTTTCCCGTAGTTCCAGACAAGAGCGGCGCGCCAGACGCGCCGCGCTCCGGTCGCGTGCATGCATGCAAGGGCGTGGCCTACCTCCTCTTCGAAAAGACAACGACATGGCAAATACCGTCAAGCGCACGGCGCTGGCGCTGGCTTCCTGCGCCTTTGCGATTGGCGCGCACGCGCAATCTTCAGTCACGCTTTACGGCACGGTGGACGCGGGCCTCGTTTATTCGACCAACCAGCAGACCACGCACGCAGACGGCAGCACGAGCGGCCACGCAAACTGGCAACTGGGCGGCGGCAACCTCGTGCCGTCGCGCTGGGGTCTCACGGGCAGCGAAGAGATCGGTGGCGGCACGAGCGTCAATTTCACACTGGAAAACAGCTTCTTTTCGCAAAACGGTGCACTGCTGCAGGGCGGCACACTCTTCAACCGCAATGCCTGGGTAGGGGTCGCAAACAGCCGCTACGGCACGCTCACGCTTGGCCGCCAGTACGATCCGTTTTCCGACGACCTGGGCGCCTACGTGTCGAGCAACAACTGGGCAACGCTCTACGGTTCGCACTTCGGGGACGTAGACAATCTCAACGAAGCGTTCAACTTCAATAACTCGATCAAATATGTGAGCCCGAGTTTCGGCGGTTTCACGCTAGGCGGCCTGTTCAGTTTTGGCGGGGTGGCGGGGAATTTTTCGCAGAACCGTGGCTGGTCGCTGGCTGCGAATTACGCCAATGGGCCGCTTTCGCTTTCTGCCGGTTACCTCGAATTGCGCAATCCGCTGCAGGCAGCGCTCGGCGGCGAGAGCGGTTATATCGGTGACTTTAGCTGCAGCAATCCAAATGCATCGTACTGCGAACTACAGAACGCGCAACGCATCAGCATTTTTGGCGCAGGCGGCTCGTACGCGTTCGACAAGATCAGCGTGGCGCTCAGCTATACGCACACGCGTTTGTCGCAGAGTCTCTATTTCGCGGACGCGGCGCGACCACAAGGCGCGGACATCTCGTTCGACATTGCCGAGTTGAACACGACGTGGCAATACTCGCCCGCGCTGCAGTTCGGCTTCGCTTATATCTTCAACGATGCGCATCCGGACGGCGGATCGTCCACGCGGCTGCATCAGATCAACCTCGGCGCGGTGTACAGCCTGTCCAAGCGTACGGCGGTTTATGCCGTGGCGATCGGGCAGAAGTCGTCGGGTGCAGGGCTTGGGATCGACGCCACGAGCGGCGCGACGCAGAACCTGGCGCAGATCCCGAATCTCGTGAATTCGGACACCGACAAGCAACTCGCCGTGATCGCGGGCATTCGCCACAACTTCTAAGCGAGGAACCGCGGCGCAGCATGATGCGCCGCGGCAACTCCGCGCGCGTGCACGCTTCGCAAGCCGCCCGCGCCGTTCGGCAGTAGAATGTTCGGGTCCGCTTTTCGTGTGAGCCCGCACATGAAAGTTGCCTTGTTTGTCCCTTGCTTCATCGACGCGTTCTACCCCGAGGTGGCCATCGCCACACTGGAATTGCTCGAGCGCTTCGGCTGCGAGGTCGACTATCCGCTAGATCAAACCTGCTGTGGGCAGCCCATGGCCAACAGCGGCGCGCAGGCCGAGGCAGCCGGCGCGGAGCGGGTATTTGCCCGCGCCTTCGCGGGCTACGACTATATCGTCGGGCCTTCGGCGAGCTGCGTGAATCACGTGCGCGACCACTTCACCGCGATCGAGCAGACCGAAGCGGTGCGCAAGGTGCGCGAGAGCACGTACGAACTCGTCGAGTTTCTGCACGACGTGCTGGGCGCGCGCGAATTTCCCTGGGCCGAATTTCCCTGGCGCGTAGGTTTGCACAATAGCTGCAGCGCGCTGCGCCATTTGAAGGAAGCGTCCGTTTCCGAAATCGCAGGCCCGGTGTTCTCGAAGCCGCTCGCGCTGCTCGAACATGTGAAGGGCATCGAGTTCGTGAAGCCGGCGCGCCCCGACGAATGCTGTGGTTTTGGCGGCACGTTCGCCGTAACCGAAGAAGCGGTGTCGGTGCGCATGGGCCAGGACAAGGTGGTCGATCACGTGAGCGCGGGCGCGCAGTACATCGTTTCCGCCGACATGTCCTGCCTCATGCACCAGCAGGGCTGCGCCGAACGCATGAGCGCGGACATCCGCTTCATTCATATTGCCCAGGTGCTCAACGGAGCGCGCGAATGAAGCGAGTCGAACATGCAAAGCTCGCCGGCGCGTTTCTCTCGCGGCCCGAGCATGTGGCCTTTCACGACAAACGTCTGTGGGACTTGCGCTCGAAGCGCGACGCGCAGGCTCACGCCATTCCCGAATGGGAAATGCTGCGCACGCTCGCCTCGCAAATCAAGGCGCATACACTCTCGCATCTTGCCGACTACCTCGACCATTTCACGCGCACGGCGCAGGCCAATGGCGTACAGGTGCACTTTGCGGATACGGCCGAGGAGCACAACGAAATCGTGTATCGCATTCTGAGCGAGCGCGGCATGACCGCGCTCGTGAAGAGCAAGTCCATGCTCACCGACGAGTGCGAGATGCGCCCGTATCTGGAGTCGCGCGGCATCTCGGTGATGGAGACTGACCTGGGCGAGCGCATCCAGCAACTCGACAAGCAGCCGCCCAGCCATATCGTCGTGCCCGCCGTGCACAAGCTGCGCGACGACGTGGCCGAAGTGTTCGGCCGCACCATTGGCACGGACCCGCACAACAACGACATTCACTACCTGGCGGAAAGCCAGCGCATGAATACGCGGCCGTGGTTCGTGCGCGAGAAAACGGCGGGCATGACCGGCTGTAATTTCGCGGTGGCCGAAACGGGGACGGTGGTGGTCTGCACCAATGAGGGCAACGCGGACCTTTCCGCCAACGTGCCGCCGCTGCATATCGTCTCGATGGGCATCGAGAAGCTGATTCCCCGCCTTTCCGATCTCGGCGTATTCGTGCGCATGCTCTCGCGCAGTGCGCTCGGCTCGCCCATCACGCAATACACCTCGCATTTTCGCGCGCCGCGGCCCGGCGCCGAAATGCACTTCGTGCTCGTCGACAACGGCCGTACCGAGCGGCTCGCCATGCCCGAGTTCTGGTACTCGCTCAAGTGCATTCGCTGCGGCGCGTGCATGAATACGTGTCCCGTGTACCGGCGCAGCGGCGGTCTCTCGTACGGCAGCACCTATGCGGGGCCGATCGGCGCGATCATCAATCCGACCTTCGATCTCAAGCGCTTCAGCGCATTGCCGTTCGCGTCTACGCTCAACGGCAGCTGCACGAATGTGTGCCCGGTGAAGATCAATATTCACGAGCAGATCTATCAGTGGCGGCAAGTCATCGCGGCGCAGCACGAAGTGCCGTTCGTGAAACAGGAAGTGCTGAAGATGGCCGGCCGGTTGCTCGGCAGTCCGACGCTTTATCGCGGCGCGGTAAAGTCACTCGAGGGCGCGTTGCGCCGTTTGCCCAACTTCATGCTCTACAACCCGCTCAATATCTGGGGCAAACAGCGCGATCTGCCGCACGTGCCGCACACCACGTTCCACGCGTGGTACCGGAAAAACCGCAAGGGAGGCGGCGATGGCGGATCGTGACGCATTTCTCGCGCGCGTGCGCGCCGCGCAACCCGCGCACGAACCGTTGCCCGAGGTGCCGTTGTTCGCCGCCCCTCCTGGCGACTTGCGCGAGCGCTTTTGCGCTGCGCTCAAACTGATGGGCGGCAGCGAGACCGAGGTGGAGAGCGCGGCCGAGGTGCGCGCCATGATCCTGCGCCGCTTTGGCAGCGAGGCGCGCATCGCGTCGGCCACGCCGGAGGTGCAGGGCACGCGCGAGATCAGCGCCGCCACGCAGCCGGCGTCGCTCCAGGACGTCGACGTCGGGGTGGTGCGCGCGCGCTTCGGCGTCGCGGAAACGGGTTCGCTGTGGCTGAGCGAGCGCGAGTACGTGGTGAACGCGCTTGGCTATCTCGTGCAGCATCTCGTGGTGCTGCTCGATCCCGCGAAGCTGGTGGCGGGCTTGCAGGACGCGTACCGGCGCGACGATTTTCGCGGCTCGCGCTACGCGGCGCTCGTCACGGGGCCGTCCGCGACGGCCGATATCGAAGGCGTGCTGATCCAGGGGGCGCAAGGCGTGAGGTCGTTGACGGTGGTGTGGCTGCCGGCGCCGTGACGGTTGCACGCCATGGTCATCCACGTCCTTCTCCTGAGCGGCTTTCTGCTGGCGAGCATCGCGCTCGTTCAGGCAGTGAGCCTGCGCTGGTCGATTTCCGAATCGGTCTTGCTGGCGGCGTGGGGTTTCACGCTCGGCGGCATCTATCTCGTGAGCGGCGAGGCCTGGCCCGCGCTCTCTGCCAACTTCGTGATACCTGCGCTCGCGCCGCGGCTGCCGCCCGAGGCGTACTTGTGGATCTTCCTGCCGCCGCTGCTGTTCCAGGCCGCCCTCAGTGTGAACGTGCGCGAGATGCTCGGCGACGCGGCGCCCATTTTGCTGCTCGCCGTGGTGGCCGTGTTCGTCGCGACCGGCGTGGTGGGCGGCGCGGTCCGGCTCACGGGTCTCGGTCCGCTCGCCGACGGCCTCCTGCTCGGCGCGATGATCGCGACCACCGACCCCTCCGCCGTGCTGGCCGTGTTCCGCGAAGTGGGCGCGCCGGAGCGGCTCGTGCGCCTCGTGGAAGGCGAGAGCCTGCTCAACGATGCGGCCGCCATTGCCATTGCCGGCGTGCTGATCGCCGCGATCACGGGCGACGCCGCCAATGTGTCGGCCACGGCCGCGCTGCGTGCACTCGGTATCGCGCTTGGCGGCGGCCTGCTGGTCGGGGCGCTGGCCGGGCGCCTGTTCGCGTGGCTCTTGCCGTTGCTGGGCGGGGAGGGCAAGGCCGAGATATCGCTCAGTTTCGCGCTGCCGTATCCGCTTTATCTTCTCGCCGACCAGATGTTGCACGTCTCGGGCGTGGTGGCTGTGGTCGCGGCCGGGCTCGTCATTAGCGGCCTGGGGAGCACGCGCCTGTCGCCTGTGAACTGGAAACATCTGCAACTGATCTGGGAACAGATCGCGGCCATGGCGGGCGCGGCGATCTTTCTGCTCGCGGCCATGCAAATTCCAGCCACGCTGCGAAACGCGCAGTGGATCGATCTCGTCGCGCTCGCGGTGGTGGTGGTGGCGGCGTTCGTCGCGCGCGTGGTCGTGGTGTTCGGCATGCTTCCGCTCTTGAGCCGCGTGCGGCTCACCGAGCCGGTGAGCGCCGCCTACAAGCTCGTGATTGCCTGGGGCGGCTTGCGCGGCGCGGTGACGCTCGTGCTCGCGCTCGGTCTCGCGCAGGACACGGCGCTGCCCGATTCCACACGCCGTTTCGTCGCGATTCTCGCGACGGGCTTCGTGCTCGTGAGCCTGATCGTGAACGGCACGTCGCTCAAGCTGCTGATCCGCCGGCTGCATCTCGATCTGCTCTCGCCGCAGGAGCAGGCGTTGCAAAGCAAGGCGGTGCAGCTTTCGTCGATTGGCGTATCCGAGCGCGTACATATGGCGGCGCGCACCTTTCACATTCCCGATGCGATCGCCGACGAGGCCTGTCACACGTTCCGGCAGAGCGTCTATATCGGCGCCACGGGGTACGATATTGAAGCCGCGCTCTCCGACCGCGAGCGTCTCGTCATCGGCCTCGTCACGCTCGCGGCGAAGGAGCGCGACCTGATTCCGCAGTACGGCAGCGGTATCATCACGATCCGCAATCTCGACGCGATGATGCGCAACACCGACGCCATGATCGAAGAGGCGCGCGCGGGCGGGCGCCTCGGCTATCAGCGCGCCGCGGCGAAAATTCTCGCGGATACGGCGGGCATGCGCATCGCGCGCTTGCTCTATCGCTGGCTGCGCTTGCAGCAGCCGTATGTCGACGCACTCGCCGATCGCTTCGAACTCCTGATGTGTCGCCGGGTGGTGCTGCATCAGCTGATCGTATTCAACGACCAAAGCCTCACGCCGCTGCTAGGCGAGCGTCTCGCGGCGCTGCTCAAGACAATCTTGAAGACGCGCATCGAGAAGGCTGAACATGGGCTTGAGGACGTGCGCCAGTGTTTCGGTCACGCGGCCGACGTGCTCGAGCGGCGCATGCTGCTGCTCTACGCGCTGCGCGAAGGGCGCGAGCGCGTGCAGGCCATGTACGAAGACCGTTCCATTTCGAAAGAGATCTACGATTCGATCCAGCGCGAACTGGACGTCGCGTGGAAGCTCGCGGTGCCGCGGGCGCACCCGGATCTGGTGCCGGGCGAGGCTGAAGCGAAGGCTAAGGCGGTTCATACGCGCATCGACGCTTTGAACGGCGCCAATGCGCACACGGAGCCCGCTGCATCGGAAGTACCCGAAGCGGCGCCCGGCGATGCGGCCACGCCGGTGGAAAACGCCTCCGCCGAGGAGCGGAGGGCGTCGCCATGACCGAAGTGCAGCAGGCCGTGCTCGTATTCGTGCTGCTGCTCGGAGGCACGGGCCTGGGCGTCCTGCTGCGGCCGTTGTTGCCCGAGGAGCATCGCAAGCATGAAACCGTGCAGCTCGTGCAACTCGTGATCGGCATGCTGGTGACGTTTGCGGCGCTCGTGCTGAGCTTGCTCACCGCGTCGGCGAAATCGAGCTTCGATACGGCGACCAACGACATGCGCACCTACGCCGCGGACCTGATCCAGCTCGATCAACGCCTGCGCGATTACGGTCCCGACGCGGCAACGGCGCGCACCTTGCTGCGCGCCTATACGGCAAGCGCCATCGCCTCGACCTGGGAGCAGGAAAAGCCGCCGCCGGGCAACTACTATCCGCATGATCCAGGCGTTGGCAACGACGAACTCGAGAGCCGGCAGCTCGGCGCGCTGCTCGATTCGGTGGGGCACGAAATCGACACGCTCGTGCCGCACGACGCCTACCACCAGGCGCTCGTGAGCCCGCTCGCGCAGATGTTCGACCGCGTGACCGATACGCGCTGGCGTCTCATCGAAGAGGCGCATGGCTCGATTTCGCGGCCGTTCTTCACGATGCTGGCGCTCTGGCTGGTGCTGATCTTTCTGAGCTTTGGCCTTGTCGCGCCGCATAACGCGCTCGCGATCGTGCTGATCGTACTGGGCGCGGTGTCCATTTCGTCGGCGGTCTTCGTGATCGCCGACCTCGATACGCCGTTTACGGGACAGCTCGTGGTGCCGAGCGATTCGATGCGCGACGCGCTCGCGCACATGAATGCGCCCGCTACGTAGCGACGCGAGCGAGCCATTGCGCTAGACTCGCGCGACGTGACGCGTACAGGAAAGGAGATTCGCAATGTTGCGCAAGACGCTCAATGCTTCGCGGCTGCAAGAGGAGGTGCACCGGCGCATCCACCGGCTGCAGGAGGTGGTCGAAGACGGCGTGAAGATCGGCGTGCCGCGTCCGCAACTTCAAGCGCCCGATCGCAGCGGCTGCAACTGGACGATGCAGCACTTTCACAACGCGGCAGGCTTCGAGGCGAGCGTGGCGCGCGTGCTGGAGCAGATGCGCTCCGAGTACAACCTCACTGAGACACAGGACGAAGCTGTAGAGGACGATGCCGGCGAGACGCCCGACGCGCGCGATCCGTTCGGCGGGGCGAAGCGCGCTGCCGCGCAGAATCCGTTTGGCGGGGCGAAGCCCGCTTCGGCTGCGAACCCGTTTGGCGACGCGAAGCCGTCGGGCAAGCAGGATCCTTTTGGAAGTGCCACGCCCGCGAGCGACGAATCGCCGCCGGCCAAGGGCAAGCGGCCCGCGAACCCGTTCGGCGAATGATGGGTGCGCCGCGCGCCGCCCGTCTTGAGCGGCGTGCGCGGTGCGATATTCAGCCTATTTTCAGTTTTCTTCCGCGGCGGCCTTGCTGCGTGTGCGGCGTGCACGCGCGGGCGCTTTCCTGGCGGCGGGCTCGGCCGGCGTAGCGGCAGCGCTCGCTGGTTCGTCCGCGGCGCTCGGCGCCGGTTCGGCGGCTTTCTTCGAAGTCTTCTTGCGCGCGGGGCTCTTGCGCGCAGCCGTCTTGCGCGCTCGCGCGGGGGCGGGCGCGGCGGTCTCGACGGTTTCGAAATCGGCCACCGGTTCGGGCGTCACGGGCGCGTCGTGTGCCGCTTGCGGCGCGTGGTCACGCTCGTTCGCGTCGAATGGCTCGGCGAAGAAGGGCGGCGCGGCTTCGTGGCCGTGCGCTGCATGCGCTTGGACCGGCTCGAACGGAATCTCGCCTTGTGTCTCGACCGGTTGCTCGACCGCGGCTTCGCGCGCGTCCGCCGCGCCGCCACCGCGGCCATTGCGACGGCCTTTGCGCCTGCCGCGCGGCTCCTCGGTGCGCGGCGCCGGGCTTTCCGGCGCCGGCACGCTGGCGGCGGGCGCCGGGAGGGGCGGCGGGTTCAGCCGCGACACCCAGGTGCCAGACTTGTCGTCGCGGCCCACTTCAAGCAGGCCGCGCGACTGCGCCTCTTCGAGCAGATTGCCGAATGCGCGAAAGCCGTAGCGCGTTTCGTTGAAGTCGGGCCGGCGGCGCTTGATGGCGCTCTTGAGCACCGAGGCCCAGATCTTGCCGCTTTCGCCGCGCTCGAGCACGAGCGCGTCGAGCGTTTCGATCGCAAAGGTAACGGCCTTCGACTTGCGCTCTTCGCCGTCCTGCTTCGGCTGGCGTTCTTCGCCGCCCTGGCGTTTCGCGTCGCCGCCGTCCTTGTGCTTGCCTTTGCCGCGAGTCTGCTGATCGCGCACGAGGTCGCGCACCAGGTCGTCGTAGAAGATGAACTCGTCGCAGTTGGCGACGAGCAGGTCGGAGGTGGAGTGCTTCACGCCCACGCCGATCACCTTCTTGGCGTTTTCGCGCAGCTTCGAGACGAGTGGCGAAAAGTCGGAGTCGCCGCTCACGATCACGAAGGTGTCCACGTGCGACTTCGTATAGCAGAGATCGAGCGCGTCCACGACGAGGCGGATATCGGCCGAGTTCTTGCCCGACTGGCGCACGTGCGGAATTTCGATCAGTTCGAAGCTCGCCTCGTGCATCGCGGCCTTGAAGCCCTTGTAGCGCTCCCAGTCGCAATAAGCCTTCTTCACGACGATGCTGCCCTTGAGCAAGAGCCGCTCCAGCACGGGCTGGATATCGAAGCGGTCGATCTTCGCGTCGCGCACGCCGAGCGCGACGTTCTCGAAGTCGCAGAACACCGCCATGCTGACGTTTTCCTGTGGGGAAGCCATGTGATTGATTCGTTCCATCTACGTTGAATTCACATGATAGCCGGTTGAACCGCGGCAGGCCGGGAATCGCGATAGCGGCGCCGCTCCCTTCGAACGAGTTAGTTGTGTGCGCCAAGCATGGTTCTTGGCAACTATTTTCGAACACCCGGTCGTAAAACCCCTTTTTCACGTAAGCGTCACAGCGCATTCGTAGCGTTACGCCGCCCTGGCTTTCCGGATCGGCAGGGTACCCAAAGCCGCAAGCGCTCCCAGCCCCATAGCGGCAAAAAACCGAAAACGACTCGACGACGGTGGACGTTAAGCGCCGCGCGCCACATAGCCGAGCAGGGCGCTCACAGCCTGGGCCTCGCGGCGCACGGCGCGCCCGTTCGGCCCCTCGGGCGTCGCGTCGAAGCCGCCCGTGGCGCCCAGCACCGTGAGCGCGCCGCACAGCTTGCCGGTGTGATCGAAGAGCGGCGCCGAAACGGCGCTGATGCCCTTGAGATTCGTATCGCGCACGCTTGCGCAGCGCGCCGCCTGCACGTCGCGGCGCAGCGTGCCGATCGGGTCGCTCGCACTCAGTTGCGCACGCAACGAAGCGTCGGCGTGCGCGAGTTCTTCTTCGGCTTGCGCGAGCACGCGCGTGTCGTCGAGCAGGCCGAGGAAGACGCGGCCCGTGGACGACCATAGCAGCGACATCACCGACCCCACCCGCACGTTGACCGTCACGGGCAGCCCCGGCTCCTCGAAACGGATGATCGTGGGCCCCTTGTTGCCCATCACCGCGACGAACGACGTCACTTCGAGCGTCTCGCGCAGGCGCACGAGCGCAGGCTCCGCAATGCGCACCGGATCGGCCTGACGCATGGCGGCCACGCCGATCATCATCGCCTCGACGCCGAGCCGATACTGCTGGGTGGCGGTGTCCTGCGCGACGAGACCTTCCTCGATCAGGCTCACGAGGTAGCGATGCACTTTCGCGGGGCTCTCGTCCACGCAAGCCGCGAGACCCGAGAGGCTCGCACGGCCGCCCAGGCGCGCGAGCCCCTTCAGCACGGCCATGCCGGTTTGCGCGGACTGCACGCGCTGGCGGCGTTCGCGCGGTGCGGCGGCTTTCGTTTCTCGCGCGACTTTTGGGGCCGCCACCGTGGTGGCTGCTGCGGCCTCGGCGGCTTTGGCCGCGGGGCGGCGGGGAGTGGTTTTCCTGCTTTCCATGCTGGGCGGGGACGGACGTTCGGTTGGGTTCACGCGGGATTTTAGGGCGCATAGGCGCAGTACAGTGCCTGCCATGCTTGCACGTTAACCCCTATCTCACGATTACGCAATGCGTACTAGAGTTACGCAAAACGTAATTCATGCAGGATGCAGGAGAGGCATATGAGCGAGACATCTTCCCAGTCGGCGGGCCGCTGCCCGTTCCCCCACGCAGCGGGCGAGGCGCGAAACGCCGCGCCGCGCTGCCCGGTCAGCGCCAACGCCGCGGCATTCGACCCGTTCAGCGACGGCTACCAGCAGGACCCGCCCGAGTACGTGCGCTGGGCGCGCGAGCAGGAGCCCGTGTTCTACAGCCCGCAGCTTGGCTACTGGGTGGTCACGCGCTACGCCGACATCAAGGCGATCTTCCGCGACAACCTCACGTTTTCGCCCTCTATCGCGCTCGAAAAGATCACGCCCACGGGCCCCGAGGCGAACGCGGTACTGGAGTCGTACGGCTACGCCATGAACCGCACGCTCGTGAACGAAGACGAGCCTGCCCACATGCCGCGCCGCCGCGTGCTGATGGAGCCGTTCACGCCCGAACATCTGAAGCACCACGAACCGATGGTGCGGCGCCTCACGCGCGAGTACGTGGATCGTTTCATCGACGCAGGCCGCGCCGATCTCGTCGACGAGATGCTCTGGGAAGTGCCGCTCACCGTAGCGCTGCATTTTCTGGGCGTGCCTGAAGAGGACATGGACCTGCTGCGCAAGTACTCGATTGCGCACACGGTCAATACGTGGGGCCGCCCGCGCCCCGAAGAGCAGGTCGAAGTCGCGCACGCGGTGGGCAACTTCTGGCAGTTCGCGGGCAAGGTGCTCGACAAGATGCGCCAGAACCCGGACGGCACGGGCTGGATGCAGTACGGCATTCGCAAGCAGAAGGACCATCCGGAAGTCGTCACGGACTCCTATCTGCATTCGATGATGATGGCGGGCATCGTGGCCGCGCACGAAACCACGGCCAATGCCACGGCCAACGCGATGAAGCTACTGCTGCAGCACCCGCACGCGTGGCGCGAGATCTGCGAGGACCCGAGCCTCATTCCGAACGCCGTGGAAGAGTGCCTGCGCCACAACGGGTCGGTGGCGGCCTGGCGGCGCCTCGCGACGAAGGACGTGCAGATTGGCGGCATCGACATTGAGGCGGGCTCGAAGCTGCTGATCGTGACGTCTTCCGCGAATCACGACGAACGCCATTTTGCGGACGCCGACCTGTTCGACATTCGTCGCGACAACGCAAGCGATCACGTCACGTTCGGCTACGGTTCGCATCAGTGCATGGGCAAGAACCTCGCACGCATGGAGATGCAGATCTTCCTCGAAGAGTTCACGCGCCGCTTGCCGCACATGCGTCTGGCCGAGCAGACGTTTACCTACGTGCCCAACACGTCGTTCCGGGGTCCTGAGCATTTGTATGTGGAATGGGACCCCGCGCAGAACCCGGAACGCGCGAATGCGGCGCTGCTCGGCGCGCACGTTCCAGTGCGCATTGGCGAGCCTTCGGCGCATGCGCTTTCGCGGCCCGTGGTGGTCGAGCGGGTGGACGCCGTGGCCGAAGGCATCGTCCGCCTGCGGCTCGTTGCGCCCGACGGCGGCGCGCTGCCGCGCTGGGCGCCGGGCGCGCATATCGACGTGGAATGTGGCGACACCGGCATCTCGCGCCAGTACTCGCTGTGCTCGGACCCCGCCGACACGCGTGCATTCGAGATCGCCGTGCTGCGCGAAACGCAAAGCCGCGGCGGTTCGGCCTGGGTGCACGACACGCTGCGCACAGGTATGCGCCTGAAGATCCGCGGCCCGCGTAATCACTTCCGGCTCGACGAGGAAGGGCGTCGCGCGATCTTCATTGCCGGCGGCATCGGCATCACGCCGGTGAGCGCCATGGCGCGCCGCGCGCGCGAACTGGGCATCGACTATGAATTGCACTACAGCGGACGCTCGCGCAAGACGATGGCGCTTGCCGACGAACTCGCGCAACTGCATGGCGAACGTCTGCATATGCACGTATCGGAAGAGGGCACACGCAACGATTTCGCCGCGCTGCGCGTCGACGAACAGACGCGCGTGTACGCCTGTGGCCCCGCACGCATGCTCGAAGCGCTCGAAGCCTGCAGCGAGGCGTGGCCAGAAGACGCGCTGCGCGTGGAGCACTTCGCCGCAACCGGCGGCAAGCTCGACCCCGCGCAGGAACAGGCGTTCGAAGTCGAGTTGAAAGACTCGGGGCTCGTGCTGAACGTGGGCGCGGACCAGACCGTGCTCGACGCGCTGCGCCGCGCGAACATCGACGTGCAAAGCGACTGCGAAGAAGGCTTGTGCGGCTCGTGCGAGGTGCGCGTGCTGGCGGGCGAGATCGATCACCGCGACGTGGTGCTCACGCGCGCCGAACGCGACACGCAATCGCGCATGATGACCTGCTGCTCGCGCGCGAAAAGCGGGCGGCTGGTACTCGAACTCTAGTCGCCGCAGCGCGATCGAGACAATAAAACAAGGATTGGAGACACAACATGAACAAGGCGGTGGAGGTCACCGGCATCATCGACGAAAGCCGGTTCGGGCCGTATCAGTTGCTCGTGGTCACGCTGTGCGCGCTATGCCTCGTCATGGACGGGTTCGACGTCCAGGCGATGGGATATGTGGCGCCGGTCGTGATCCGCGAGTGGGGCATTGCGAAGGAAACGCTCTCGCCGGTGTTCGGCGCGGGCCTCTTCGGCATGCTGGTGGGCTCGCTCACCTTCAGCACGCTCGCCGACAAGATCGGCCGCCGGCCGGTGCTGATCGGCGCGACGCTGTTCTTTTCCGCGTGCATGCTCGCCACGGGCTTCGCGCATTCGATCGCGGAGCTGGTGGCCTGGCGCTTCGTCGCGGGGCTTGGCCTCGGCTGCATCATGCCGAACGCGATGGCGCTCGCAGGCGAGTACAGCCCGCGCCGCATGCGCGTCACGCTCATGATGATCGTTTCGTGCGGCTTTACGCTCGGTGGCGTGGTGGGCGGGCTCATCACCGCGGCGTTGATTCCGGCGTTCGGCTGGCGCGCCGTGTTCTTCGTGGGCGGGGCGATTCCGCTCGTGCTCGGCGTGCTGATGTGGCTCGCGCTGCCCGAGTCGATTCAGTTCCTGCTGTTTCGCAATCGCGGCGAGCAAACCGAGGCACGTGTGCGCCGCAATCTGTTGCGTGTGGCGCCCGCCCTGCATCTGCCCACGGGCGCGCAGTTCACGACCACGGAAACGCGCTCGCGCGGCGTGCCGTTCGTCGAATTGTTCAAGGAAGGGCGCGCGCGGGTGACCGTGCTTTTGTGGGTCGTGAACTTCGCGAACCTGCTTGCCATGTATTTCCTCTCGAACTGGTTGCCGACCGTGATCCGCGACGCCGGCTATTCGACGCAGACCGCCGTGTTCGCAGGCACGGCGCTGTGGGGCGGCGGCGTGATCGGCACGCTGCTGCTCGGGCGCATCATCGACATGGCGGGCTTTACGCGCGTGCTCGGCACGACGTTCCTGATCGCCATCGTCTCGACGGCGGCGATCGGCAATCCGGCAGTGATGGTCTCGGTGGCCGCGATGTTCGTCGCGATCTTTATCACCGGCTTTACGATCATCGGCGGCCAGCCGGCGCTCAACGCGCTTGCCGCGACCTACTATCCGACCTCGCTGCGCTCGACCGGCATCGGCTGGAGCCTCGGCGTGGGCCGTATCGGCTCGGTCGTCGGCCCGGTGCTCGGCGGCGCGCTTCTGCACCTGCAATGGTCGTCCTCGTCGCTCTTCATCGCGGCTGCCGTGCCGGCCTGTGTCTCGCTCGCGGGCATCGTGGCGATTCATCGGGCGAATAACGCTTCCAGGGGCGCGATGGGAGGCGAGCGTGCGGCGGCGCAGATGGAGTGACTGGCGGCAGCGCCTGCGTCTGGCGGCGCTCGCAGCCGCTAGGCGCCCGCACGGACATGGCGGCGACGGCGCGTGGACTGCGCCCGCGAGGCTGTGCGCGGAGCGCGCCGGCGCGAGCGCCCGCAGGCGCTTCGCCCGCATAACCAGCGAGGAGTGAACGCCCGGTCATCGGGGTCAACTCCGACTTCTCGGCAGACGAATGCCGGCTTTCTCGAAAACGAATTGTTGGCAGGCCGCGCCTGAACCACACTGATACCTGTCGCGATGCGGCGTGCCACGGCGCGCCGTACGCAGTCAAAGAGCAACGACGGGAGGTGACAGTGGTGAGGCGAGCGGCGCGCAAGATCAGCGATATCGCGCGGCACTGGGCGGAGGTGTCGCCCGAGGCGGTGGCGATACGCGAAGAAGCAAAGGTGACGAGCTTCGGGCAGCTCTGGAGCGACGTTGAGCAGGCGCAGCGGTTTTTGCGCGAGCAGGGCGTGGACGTGGGCGACCGCGTGCTGATCGTGGCCGAAAATTGTTCGGCCGTGGTGACGCTGCTGTTCGCGCTTTCGGAAATCGGCGCGTGGCCGGCTGTCGTCAACGCGCGGCTTTCGGAGCGCGAGATCGAGACGATCCGCGCGCATTGCGGACCGCGTCTCATGCTGTTTACGCACGGCGCGTCGCCCGACGCGCTGCGTCATGGCGTGCGTTATCGCGCGCGCGAAATCGCTCCGGCCGGACTCGGGCCGCTGATGATGGCCGCGCCCGACTCCAACGCCGTGCGCGAACCCGAAGCGCTCGCGCACGAAGTGGCGGTGCTCATCTATACGTCGGGCACGACGGGCCAGCCCAAGGGGGTGATGGCCACGCATCGCGGCTTGCTGCATTTCGCGCATGTCTCGGCCACCTCGCGCGACATGACGCAGGCCGACTGCGCCTACGCGGTCATGCCGATGTCGCATATCTTCGGCCTCGCCACGTTGCTGCTCGCCACGTTCGAAGCGGGCGCGAGCCTGCATCTCGCGGCGCGCTTTTCGGCGGAGGAGGTCGTGAAGGCGCTCAACGCCTCCGAAATCTCCATTCTTCAGGGCGTGCCAACGCTCTTCACGCGTATCGTCGCCTATGTGCGCGAGCACGGCGGCGCGGTGCATGCGCCGCGTCTGCGCTACCTCTATACGGGCGGCGGTCCGCTCGATCCCACGCTCAAGCAGCAGGTCGAAACGCTCTTCGGCATGCCGCTGCATCACGGCTACGGCATGACCGAGTACGCGGGCTCGCTCTTCATCACGCGCATGGACCGTCCGCGCAAGGATGTGTCCTCGGGCGAGATCGTCGAGGGTGCGGAGCTGCGCGTGGTCGGACCCGACGGCCACGATGCGCCGCGCGGCGAGCCGGGTGAGCTGTGGGTGCGCGGTCCCGGCGTCATGCGTGGCTACTATCGCGAGCCGGGCCTGACCGCCGAAGTGCTCGACGCGCAAGGCTGGCTCAAGACCGGCGACCTCGGGCGGCTCGACGCCGACGGCGCGCTCTTCATCGTGGGCCGCTCGAAGGACCTCATCATCCGCTCGGGCTTCAACGTCTATCCGATCGAGGTCGAGTCGGTCATCAATACCTACGAGGCGGTGCGCCAGAGTGCCGTGGTGGGGCGGCGCGACGCCGAAGGCAACGAGGAAGTCGTGGCCTTCGTGGAAGCGAAGGAGGGCGCGACGATCGACGCGGCCGATCTCGCCCACTACCTGAGCGAGCGGCTTTCGGCGTACAAGCGTCCCTCGGAGATCGTGACCATCGACATGATTCCGACCACGGCGAGCGGCAAGCTGCAAAAGCAGCCGCTGCGCGAAATGGCCAAACGCGCCGTGCGCACTCGCTGAGCATTCCCGATTATTTCTCTCTCACCGGGCGGCCCCGTGCTGCCCGATCAACGATTGCAGGACATACACCATGATTCGCGACCAGGAAACGATGAACGTTCTGCTCGACAACGTCGCGCGCTTCGTGCGCGAGCGTCTCGTGCCGAACGAAGAGCGCGTAGCGGAAACGGATGAGATTCCGGCCGAGATCGTCGACGACATGAAGGCCATGGGCCTCTTCGGCTTGACCATTCCGGAGCAGTACGGCGGCCTCGATCTCACGATGGAAGAAGAAGTGCTCGTGATGTTCGAGCTGGGCAAGACCTCGCCCGCGTTTCGCTCGATCATCGGCACGACGGTGGGCATCGGTTCGCAGGGCATCGTGATCGACGGCACCGAGGAGCAAAAGGCCCGCTGGCTGCCGAAGCTTGCGAGCGGCGAGATCATTGCGAGCTTCGCGCTCACGGAGCCGGGCGCGGGCTCGGACGCCGCATCCATCAAGACGCGTGCCGAGCGGCGCGACGACCATTATGTGGTGAACGGCACCAAGCGTTTCATCACGAATGCGCCGCAGGCCGGCATGTTCACGCTGATGGCGCGCACCAATCCCGACGAGCCGCGCGCGGGCGGCATCACCTCGTTCATCGTCGACGCGAAAACGCCCGGCATCAGCTTCGGCAAGCGCGACAAGAAGATGGGGCAGCGCGGCGCGCATACCTGCGACGTGATTTTCGAAGACGTGAAGGTGCCCGCGGAAAACATCATCGGCGGCAAGGAAGGCGTGGGCTTCAAGACGGCGATGAAGGTGCTCGACAAGGGGCGCATCCATATCGCGGCGATTTGCGTGGGCGTGGCGCAGCGCATGCTCGACGACGCGCTGCGCTACGCAATGGAGCGCGAGCAGTTCGGCGAAAAGATCGCCGAGTTCCAGCTCGTGCAGGCCATGCTTGCGGATAGCCAGACCGAACTCTATGCGGCGCGCTGCATGGTGCTCGACGCGGCGCGCCGCCGCGACGCCGGCCAGAACGTGAGTACGGAAGCGGCGTGTGCGAAGCTGTTCGCATCGGAAATGTGCGGGCGTGTGGCAGACCGCGCGGTGCAGATCTTCGGTGGCGCGGGCTATATGTCCGACTATGGCATCGAGCGCTTTTACCGCGATGTGCGCATTTTCCGCATCTACGAAGGCACGAGCCAGATCCAGCAGATCGTCATCGCGCGCAACATGATTCGCGCGGCTGGCGGGCGGTAAGCAAGAGGCAGCGGCGCGCAGCACGCGCGCCGCTTGATGGGTTTATTCGGGCTTATTCGAGCCGGCCGATGCCGTCAGCCACGAGCAGATCGACGAGCTTGCGCGCGAACAGCGGCAGCGCGTCGCGATCGGCCATGCAGATCTGCAGCTTGCGCACGGCCCACTCGTCGGTGAGAGGCACGATCTTCAGCGACATGGTTTGCGCGTGGCGGCGCGCCGTGCCCTCGGGCAGCACGCCAATGCCGATGTTCGCTTCGATCATGCGGCATGCGGCCTCGAAATTGCCGATCTGGATGCGCCAGCGTATGGTGCGCTGCAAATCCGACGACGCACGCTTGAGGAACGAGAAAATCGCGCTTTCCTCGGGCGGCCCGATGAAGTCGTAGTCGAGCGTATCGGCAAATGCCATTTCGCTCGCTTGCGAGAGCGGGTGGCTCAGCGCCGTGACGAGCACGAGGCGATCGCGCCGGTAGGGCAGCACCTGCAAGCCCTCGGTGCGCACATTGCCGGCCACGATGCCGATATCGATCGTGCCGTCCTGCACGGCGCGCACGATATCGGGCGAAAGACGCTCGTGAATATCCACGTACACGTCGGGATGGTTGATGAGGTAGGTGCGCAGCACGGCGGGCAGGAATTCGCTCATCGCCGTGGTGTTCGCAAACACGCGCACATGGCCCTTCACGCCCTGCGAATACTCCTGCAGGTCGCCCGTGAGTTGCTCGAGTTGCTTGAGCACGCGGCGCGCGTGTGCGAGCAGCGTTTCGCCGGGCCCGGTTAGCGTGACCCCCTGGCTCGTGCGGCTCAAGAGCTTCACGCCCACCTGTTCTTCGAGATTCTTGATACGCGTGCTGGCCGCGGGCAGCGAGAGGTGCGCGCGTTCCGCGCCGCGGGTGAGGCTGCTCGCCTCGGCTACGTGGGTGAAGAGCTTCAGGTCGACGAGATCGAAATGCATGGGTTGACGTGCCGTGACTCCAGTTCCTGCGGGTTTTCCTGCCTGCGTCTGCCTGCCCGTTCGTTCGAGAAGACACGGGGCACGAGCGGACTCCGAGCATTATTGCGCCGCAGCGCAATGCACGCCATTAGCGATAGTACGGGTTAATCCTGGCCGAAACGGGCGTTCGGCATATCCAAATTGTGCACCCGTACCCGATGCGTCAAGCTGCAACACGAACGGCACAGCTTGCCGCATAACGATTCAAATCGAATGAACGCCCGGCGCAAAGCGGGCTGGAGGAGCGAAAACGATGACGACGCAACGAATGCTGGACGGTAAGGTTGTGGTGGTGACGGGGTCGGGAGGCGGCATTGGCCGCGATATCGCGCTCATGATGGCGCGCCACGGCGCGAAAGTCGTGGTGAACGACGTGGGCGCTTCGCTTACCGGCGAGGGCCATAACGACGGTCCCGCGCAGGCCGTGGTGAACGAGATCAAGGCTTTCGACGGCCAGGCCACCGCGAACACCGACAGCGTGGCCGACGCCGCTGGCGCCGCACGCATCGTGCAGAACGCGCTGGATGTGTTCGGCCGCATCGACTGCGTGGTCAACAACGCGGGTATTTTGCGCGACCGCTTCTTCCACAAGATGAGCGAAGAAGAATGGGACGCCGTGCTGAAGGTTCACCTCTACGGCTCGTACTATGTCTCGCGCGCCGCCGCCGACCACTTCAAGGAACAGCGTAGTGGGGCGTTCGTGCATATGACGTCCACGTCCGGCCTGATCGGCAACCTTGCGCAGGCCAACTACAGCGCGGCGAAGCTCGGCATTGCGGGCCTGTCGAAATCCATCGCGCTCGATCTGGAAAAGTTCGGTGTGCGCTCGAACTGCATTGCGCCGTTCGCCTGGAGCCGCATGATCAACTCGATCAAGATCGACTCGCCGGAGCAGGAAGCGCGCGTTGCGAAGATCAAGCAGATGACGCCCGCGAAGATCGCGCCGCTTGCCGTCTACCTCGCGAGCGAGCAGGCCGCCGATGTGACGGGCCAGATTTTCGCGGTCCGCAACAACGAAATCTTCCTGATGAGCCAGCCGCGGCCCGTGCGTTCAGTGCATCGCGGCGAGGGCTGGACGCCGGAGACGATTGCCGAGCATGCCATGCCGGCCCTGCGCAGGTCGTTCCACACGCTCGACGTGTCGGCCGACGTCTTTAGCTGGGACCCCGTCTGATGATGCGCGGCCCGCGCGCGGCGCGCCAGGTCGATGCCGCGCAGCTCGATTTCGCGCAGTACGTGCGTCCGGGCGACACGGTTGCGTGGGGCCAGTGCGGTGCGGAGCCGTGCACGCTCACCGCGCTGCTGATGTCGCAGCGTCAGGCGATGGGCGGTCGGTTTCGCGTGTTCGTGGGCGCTTCGTGGTCCGAAACGCTCGATCCCGCGTTTGCCGACTGTATCGACTTCATGGCCTATGGCGCATCGGGTACGAACCGTCGGCTCGAACGCGAGGGCGTGCTCGACATCCTGCCGTGTCACTACTCGCAGTTTCGCAGCGTGCTGACTGGCGGCCCGAATCGCGTTGACGTGCTGCTGCTGCAAGTCGCTCCAGCGGACGAAGCGGGCTGCTACAGCCTCTCGATTGCGCATGAGTATCTCGTGCCGTTGATCGACAGTGCGCGCGTGGTGATTGCGGAGGTGAATGCGGCGGCGCCCTGGACTTACGGCGAGCGCAGGTTGCGAGCCGAAGACTTCGACGCGCTGATCCACACCGACCGCGCGCCGCTGGAAGCGCCGGCAACGCAGGCTGGCGACACCGAGCGGCGCATCGCGCAACATGCGGCCTCGCTGATCGAAGACGGCGCGACGATCCAGTTCGGGCTAGGCGCGCTGCCCGAGGCTATCGTCGCGCAGTTGCACGATCGTCGCGACCTGGGCGTGCATAGCGGCACCATCGGCGACGCTGTAGTCGACCTGATCGAAGCCGGTGTGGTGACGAATGCCCGGAAGTCGCGGGACCGAGGCGTGAGCGTGGCCGGCACGATGATGGGCACGCGCAAGGTCTACGCGCATGCGCACCGCAACGCGCGGATTCAGTTCCGCTCCACGGCTTATACGCACGACATCGACGTGCTCGGCGGCCTCGATCGGTTCGTGGCGATCAATTCGGCGCTGGAAGTCGACTTAACGGGGCAGGTCAATGCGGAAGCGGCTGGTGGCCGCTATGTGGGTGCGGTGGGCGGGGCGCTCGATTTCATGCGCGGCGCGGCGCGCTCGGCCGGTGGCGTCGCGATCGTTGCGCTCGCCGCGAGCACGCGGCACGGGAGCCGTATCGTCGCGCGTCTTTCCGGGCCGGTCAGCACGCCGCGTAGCGACGCGGCCGTGATCGTCACCGAGCACGGCGTGGCGGACCTGCGAGGGCTCACGCTCGCGCAGCGCGTCGAGCGCATGCTCGCCATCGCACCGCCCGAGTGGCGCGAACCACTCGCCGCCGAGCACCACGCGCGAAGGCACACGCTCGCAGCTTGACACCGTGTAGGCGCACAGCGAAGCGGCAGACAACCAGACAACATGAAAAGGAATCCGAAATGAGAAGAGCAGCGATAGTTGCGCCGGTGCGCACGCCGGTGGGCACGTTCGGCGGCAGCCTGCGCCCTGTTTCCGTCGAAACGCTCGCGGCCACCGTGCTGCGCGAAACCATCGCGCGCAGTGGCGTGGACCCGGCGCGCATCGAAGACGTGGTCTTCGCGCAATCGTACGCGAACAGCGAAACGCCTTGCATCGGCCGCTGGGCCGCGCTCGAAGCGGGGCTGCCGGTGCAGGTGCCCGGCTTGCAGCTCGACCGCCGTTGCGGCGGCGGGCTGCAAGCGGTCGTGACCGCCGCGATGATGGTGCAGAGCGGCGCGGCCGATGTGGTCGTGGCCGGTGGCGTGGAGAGCATGAGCAATATCGAGTACTACACGACCGATATGCGCTGGGGCGCGCGCGCAGGCTCGGTGAAGATGCACGACCGCCTCGAGCGTGGCCGCGAACGCTCGCAACCCGAAGCGCGCTTTGGCTACATCTCGGGAATGATCGAAACGGCCGAGAACCTCGCAAAAGAATATGGCATCACGCGCGAGGAAGCGGACGCGTACGCGGTGCGCAGCCATCAGCGTGCGGCGGCGGCATGGGAAGCGGGCCGCTTCGACGAGGAAGTGGTGGCGGTAACGGTGCCGCAACGCAAGGGCGACCCCGTACGGTTCGCGCGCGACGAAGGCGTGCGCGCCGACGCGACCGAGGCATCGCTCGCCAAGCTCAAGCCGCTCATGAAAGGCGGCACGGTGACGGCGGGCAACGCGAGCCAGCAGAACGACGCTGCGGCCGCGTGCCTGATCGTCGCCGAAGATCAGCTCGACAAACTGGGCCTCGCGCCGCTGGGCTATCTGACCGGTTGGGCGGCCGCGGGATGCGAGCCTGCGACGATGGGCATCGGCCCGGTGCCCGCGGTGCAAAAGCTGCTGCAAAAGACCGGAATCACATTCGATCAACTCGATCTCGTCGAGCTGAACGAGGCCTTCGCGTGCCAGGTGCTCGCGGTGCTCAAGGGCTGGGGTTGGCACGACGAATCGCGGTTGAACGTGAACGGCTCGGGCATTTCGCTCGGTCACCCGATCGGCGCGACCGGCGTGCGCATGCTGACCACGTTGCTCTACGAACTGCAGCGCCGCAAGGGCCGCTACGGCCTCGAAACAATGTGCGTGGGCGGCGGGCAGGGGATTGCGGCGATCTTTGAGCGCGCGGCTTGAGTACGAAAGATTCGCACCCCTACTGAACATAAAAAGGAGGAGACGATGCTCGATGCACTGAACGCGCAGCTAGCGCGACTGCAAGCGCATCCGTTCTACGAGGGACGTTTGCCGCGCAGCGTCGCGAGCGCGGCGGAGTTCGCCGAGCGCGTGCCGCTCATGACGCGCGCCGAACTCGTGGCAGAGATGAATCGGCCGGGCTACGGCAAGTTTGCGCCTGCGGTGCCGCCGGTGCGCGTGCATCTCACGCCAATGGGCGCTGCGCTCGTGCCGATCCTGCACAGTGCAGCCGATCTGCGCGCAATCGAAGCCGCGTGCGGCCAACATCTCGACGCGTGCGGCATCGGCCCCGGCGACGTCTGCATGGTGACCTTTGGCTATCACCTCTTCGTTGCCGGGCTTTTCTATCAGACCCAGATGGAAGCGCGCGGCGTGGCGTGCATTCCGCACGGCCCCGGCGAAACCGAGCGTGCCGCGCGCGTTGCGCAGCAATGCGGCGTGACGGTGCTCGCCGGCAATCCGTCTCACGCGCTCAAACTCATCGAAGCGGGCTGCCCGGTTCCGCGCGTGTTCTTTGCGGGCGGCGAAGCGTTCACGGGTAATGCGGCGCTTTACGCGCGCGTGCGCGAAGCGATGCCGGGCACGTTGCTGATCGACAGTTACTCGCTTTCCGAATGCCTGCCCGTTGCACGTACGTTCCCCGGCGGTACGGGCGTGCATGTGTTCGATGAACTGCTGTATGCCGAAGTCATCGACCCCGACACCGGCATGCCTGTTGCCGAAGGCGAGCGTGGCGAGCTTGTGCTCACGCATCTGAAGAAGGAACTGCAGCCGCTCGTGCGCTACCGCACCGGCGACCTTACCGTGCTCGAACATACCGCGCCCGTGCATGGGCGCACGGTGTCGTTGCCGCGCGTGGTGTTCGGCCGTGCCGATTCGATGGTGAAGATCAAGGGCGTGAAGGTTTATCCGTCCGAGTTGAAGACGGTGCTGCTGGGCGTGGAAGGCGCGTCGGGCACGTACCGCCTCGTGGTCGGCACCAAGGAACATGGCGGCGACCATCTTACGCTGCAGGTGGAAGGCCCGGTGGAGCGTTCCGCCATCGAGGCCATCGCGGAGCGCTTCAAGCGCCAGACGCTGATACACGCGGACGCGATCGAGATTGTGCCGAAGCTCGAAGGCGCAACGCTGGTAGAAGATCAACGGAGACAAACAACATGAATGCAAGCGCAACGAACACCCACACCCCGTGGCGCCTCGTCGTAGGCGGCCACAGCTATGCTGACTTCTCGATTTCGGTATCGCCGGCGGTCGAGCGCGCCGTGGCCGAGAATCTCGCGCCACCCACGGTCTATCTGAACGTCTTCGACGAAGACAGCATAACCGTAGGCGTGAACGAAGATCCGAACCAGGTGCTCGATCTGCCGTTCTGCCGCGAAAACGATGTAATCGCGCGGCGGCGCGTGAGCGGCGGCGGTGCGATCTATGCGGGGCGCGGTTCGGCCTTCCTCGCGTTCTATCTGCCGATCGGTCTGCCCGGTGTGCCCCAAACGGCGACGCAGGCGTTCCCCACGATACTCGGCCACGTTGCTGAAGCACTACGCGATGTGTTCGGCCTGCAGGCCGCTTATCGTCCGCTCAACGACGTCGAGATCGACGGACGCAAGCTCGTGGCTACGTCGCTGAAGATCGAAGGCGGCGTGCTGACATTCCGCATTCTGCTGAACGTGAAGGCGATCGACACGGCAATTGCGGCGCGCGCGATGCCGATGGCGCCCGAAAAGGTCAAGGACAAGAAGCACAAGGATCTTGGCTCGCGCTATACGTATCTGGAGCAGGAACTGGGCCGCGAAGTGAGCGCCGATGAACTGAGCGCCTGGGTTGCGGCCTGCGTTCGCCGCACGTTCGGTGAGATGGCGCTGGAGTCAGGCGCGCTAGGCAGCGAAGAACTCGTTTTCGCGCAGCAATACGAGCGCGAACTGCATGAGGAAAGCTGGTTCCATGAGAAGAGCGAAGCGACGCGTTACAGCCCTGTCACCCGCGCGGGCGACCGTGTCTTGCGCGGACGCGAAAAGGCCCCGGCCGGGTTGATCTGGCTGAGCCTGCTCGTGCGTGACGGCACCGTGGTCAAAGCGATCGTGAATGGCGACTGGCATCCGCGTCCGCTCGCTTCGGTCGCGTGGCTCGAAGACGGGTTCACCGGTCTCGCCGCCACGCGCGAGGCGTGCGCGGCGCATATCGAGGCGTTTCTCGCGCGTCCCGACGTGGAGTTCGCGGGCGTCGAACCCGTGCATCTCATCACGGCGCTCGACAAGGCGCTCGCTGAACTGGCAAACGCGGGGGTGAGCGCATGAGCGAAAAGACGCTACGGGTCGAACAGGAGGCGGGCGTTGCGACGCTCACATTCAATCGCCCGGAGGCCAAGAACGCGCTCAACGCCGAGATGCGGGGGGAACTGCTTGAAGCCGTACAGCGCATACGCGCCGATCGCAGCGTGCGTGCGGTCATTTTGCGCGGCGCGGGCAATGACTTCTGCTCGGGCGGCGATGTACGCGCCATGAATGTGACCAGCGCCGACGCGGGACGCGATCGTATCGACGATCTGCACGGCTGGGTGAGCATGCTGATTGACCTCGATCGCCCGGTGATCGCGGCCGTGGACGGCGTGTGCTACGGCGCGGGCTTCAGCTTTGCGCTCGCCGCCGACTTCGTGATCGCCAGCACGCGCGCGCGTTTTTGCATGCCTTTCATGAAAGTCGGCCTCGTGCCCGATTGCGGGGCGTTTTATACGCTGCCGCGCGTGGTGGGGCTAGCGCGCGCGAAAGACCTCGTGTTTACGGCGCGCGAGATACGCGCTGCCGAAGCGAGGGAGATCGGCGCGGTGCTCGAAGTGGTCGAGCCGGACAAGCTTCATGCACGCGCCGCGCAGGTCGCGGGCGGCCTCGCGGCTGCGTCTCCCATTGCTTTCGGCCTCGCCAAGCGCGCGCTGAACCAGTCGCTTGGCAGCGATCTGCGCGCGATGCTCGAAATCGAGTCGGCGGCGCAGGGCATTGCGTTCACGACCGAATTCCATCGCGAAGCCGTGAAGCGCTTTCGCGAGAAGGCCGATCCGCTCTTCAAGTGGCCCGCCGCCGAGGCCTGATCTCTCACCGAGCACACAGCCATGACGATCGACTATCACACGCTGCGCAACTGGCCGTTCAAGGACGTTGAGCAGACCTATACCGCGCGCGACGCCATGCTCTACAGCCTGGCCGTGGGCTACGGCGCCAATCCCGTTGATTCGGACGACCTGGCATTCGTCTACGAAAAGGAGTTACGCGTGCCGCCGACACTTGCCGTCGTGCTCGGCTTTCCCGGCTTCTGGGCGCGCGACCCGCGCTCGGGCATCGACTGGGTTCGGCTGTTGCATGGCGAGCAGAGCCTCGTGATGCACAAGCCATTGCCGCCGTCCGCAACCGTGGTCGGCCGCTCGCGCATCACGCGCGTGGTCGATAAAGGCGCGGGCAAAGGCGCGCTGCTCGAAATCCAGCGTAGCATTACAGACAAGGCAAGCGGCGAACTGTACGCCACCGTCACGCAGCTCACGTTCTGCCGCGGCGATGGCGGCTTCAGCGCGGACAACGGCTTGAGCGACGAAGCGCCCGCGCCGCCGCCGCCGATGCCTGAGCGCGACCCTGATCATCATTGCGATCTGCCTACGCGCCCGGAAACGGCGTTGCTCTACCGCCTGTGCGGCGACGACAACGTGTTGCATGCCGACCCCCAGGTTGCGCGCGCGGCGGGGTTCGAGCGGCCTATCCTGCATGGACTTGCCACGTGGGGCGTGGCCGCGCATGCCGTGCTCAAGACGCTGTGCGCAAGCGACCCGCAACGCCTTGCGGCATTTCACGCGCGTTTTACCGCGCCGGTTTATCCGGGCGAGACGATCCGTACCGAGATGTGGCGTGACGGCAACGAGGTGAGCTTTCGCGCGCGTGTGCTGGAACGCGACGTGCTCGTGCTCAACCACGGCCGTGCTCAACTGCGCTAAACGCTATTCTGTATAACGAAGGAATCAGGATTATGGCCCGTCAACCGAAACCGCTCGTGCGCTCCGATATTGCGTACAGCACACCCGATCGTATTATCGTGCGCGGCAAGAGCCTGCCCGACGAAGTGCTCGGACACATGAATCTCGGCGACTTCGCATTTCTGCAACTCACGGGCAAGACGGCCACGCCGCAGCAGTCCGCGATGTTCAACGCCATCGTCATTACGCTCGTCGAGCACGGCATGACGCCTAGCGCCATCGCCGCGCGCATGACGTATGCGGGCGCGCCCGAGTCGCTGCAGGCTGCCGTCGCGGCAGGGCTATGCGGGCTTGGGTCGGTGTTCGTCGGCAGCATGGAAGGGGCGTGCCGCATGCTTTCCGAAGCGCTGCCTTATGACGCCCAGTGCGACGACCTGGAAAAGCTCGCCGTCGATACCGTCGCCGCATGGCGCGCGCGCGGCACGCCGATTCCGGGGCTCGGTCATCCACTGCACAAGCCAATCGATCCGCGCACACCGCGCCTTTTCGAACTGGCCGCGCAAAACGGCATGTCGGGGCGCTATGTGAAGCTCATGCAGCTGATTGGCGCGGAGGCCGAGCGGGCGTCGGGCAAAGCCCTGCCGATCAACGCAACGGGCGCAATCGGCGCGATTTGCTGCGAATTCGGCTTTCCCTGGCGCATCGTGCGCGGCTTCGGCGTGATGGCGCGCGCGATCGGCCTCGTTGGCCATCTGCTCGAAGAGGGCGAGCGCCCCATGTCGTTCGAGCTGTGGCAGCGTGTGGAAGACGAAGCCTCTGCTCATCTGCGCGGCGAAGCGTAAGGGCGGCGCGCGGCTGTGGTTGAAAGCCGCGCGCAAGTATCGCGCAGCAATGGTCGGGGGATTAACGAAAGCGAAAGGGCTGATTCGGCAAAGGCAACTTCGCGAAACGGCGTGAGCCGTTCATAGTATGGCAACTAGTCTCGCAACGGAGAAACGCCATGCCGGAATTGCAAACGCCATCGCTCAGTGCGTGGCTCGACAAGACCGAAACGCTCACCGACGATATCACCGCGTTCCCGCTGCGCGCGCTCGCCGCCACACTCGACCGCGAAGCGCCCGGTAGCGCCGTGCCGCCGCTGTGGCACTGGCTCTATTTTCTGCCTGTCTCGCCGCTCGCCGAAGCGGGTCCCGATGGACACCCGAAACGCGGCGGCTTCCTGCCGCCCGTCGAACTGCCGCGCCGCATGTGGGCAGGCGGGCGCCTGACGTTTCATACACCGCTCCATGCGGGCAACGTGGCCGCTCGCACTTCCACTATCGCGAACATCGAGGACAAGACCGGTCGCAGCGGCCGCCTCGTGTTCGTGACGGTGCAGCATCGCTACGAGAGCGGCGGGGCGCTGTGCATCGAGGAAGAGCACGACATCGTCTATCGCGACGCGCCGCAGCCCGGTGCGAGCGCGCCCAAGCCCGTCGTGGCGCCGCAAGGCGAGACCTGGTCGCGCACGCTCAACGCCAGCGCGCTCATGCTGTTCCGCTATTCCGCGCTGACCTTCAACGGTCATCGCATTCACTACGACTTCCCGTATGTCACGCAGGAAGAGGGCTATCCGGGCCTCGTCGTGCACGGCCCGCTCATCGCCACGCTGCTGCTCGACCTCGTGCACCGTGAGCGGCCCGACGCCACGATCGCAACGTACGCATTTCGCGCGGTACGGCCCACGTTCGCGGGCAACGCATTCACGCTGTGCGGCAAGCTCTCCGACGACGCGCGCTCGGTCGAACTCTGGGCGAAAGACCACGACGGTTATCTGACGATGCAGGCCACCGCAACGCTCGCCTGAACGGCACCACGAACATTCATAGCGACTTCATATCGATCATGCAAACCACGCAACAAGATTCGTTTCAGGACATCCGCGAAGCCGTACGTGACCTGTGCCAGCAGTTTTCTGGCGAATATTTCCGCAAGATCGACGAGGCGCGCGGCTATCCCGAGGAATTTGTCGACGCACTCACGAAAGCCGGCTGGCTCGCTGCGCTGATTCCTCAGGAGTACGGCGGATCGGGGCTGGGCCTGACCGAGGCGTCGGTCATCATGGAGGAGATCAACCGGGCGGGCGGCAACTCGGGCGTGTGCCACGGCCAGATGTACAACATGGGCACGCTGCTGCGCCACGGCTCGGCCGAGCAAAAGCGCAAGTATCTGCCGAAGATCGCTAGCGGCGAACTGCGCCTGCAGTCGATGGGCGTGACCGAACCCACCACGGGCACCGACACCACGAAGATCAAGACCACGGCGGTGCGCAAGGGCGACCGCTACGTGATCAACGGGCAAAAGGTGTGGATTTCGCGCGTGCAGCATTCGGACCTCATGATCCTGCTTGCGCGCACTACGCCGCTCGCCGACGTGAAGAAGAAGTCCGAGGGCATGTCGATCTTCGTGGTCGACCTGCGCGAAGCGATCGGCAACGGCCTCACCGTGCAGCCGATTCTCAACATGGTCAATCACGAGACCAATGAGCTCTTCTTCGACAACCTCGAAATTCCGGCGGAAAACCTGATCGGCGAAGAGGGCATGGGCTTCAAGTACATCCTCGACGGCCTGAACGCCGAGCGCACGCTTATCGCGGCGGAATGTATCGGCGACGGCTACTGGTTCATCGACAAGGTGAGCGCCTATGCGAAGGAGCGCATCGTGTTCGGACGGCCTATCGGCCAGAACCAGGGCGTGCAGTTTCCCATTGCACGCGCGTTCGTCAACGTCGAAGCCGCGAGCCTGATGCGCTTCGAGGCCGCGCGCCGGTTCGACGCGCACGAAGCCTGCGGCGCACAGGCCAACATGGCGAAACTGCTCGCAGCCGACGCTTCGTGGGAAGCCGCGAATGCCTGCCTGCAGTTCCACGGCGGTTTCGGCTTCGCCTGCGAATACGACGTGGAGCGCAAGTTCCGCGAAACGCGCCTCTACCAGGTCGCGCCGATCTCCACCAATCTGATCCTCTCGTACGTGGCGGAGCATGTGCTCGGCCTGCCGCGTTCGTTCTGAGCTGAGGCGCGCGCCATGAGACCACTCGACGGTATCAAGGTCGTCACGCTCGAACATGCGATTGCCGCGCCGTTCTGCACGCGCCAGCTTGCCGATCTCGGCGCGCGCGTGATCAAGATCGAGCGGCCTGGCGTGGGCGACTTCGCGCGCGGCTACGACGAGCGCGTGCATGGACTCGCTTCGCACTTCGTGTGGACGAACCGCTCGAAGGAAAGCCTCTCGCTCGACGTGAAGCACAAGGAGGCCGCACCGATTCTCGACGCGTTGCTCGCCGACGCCGACGTGCTCGTGCAGAATCTCGCACCGGGCGCAGCGGCGCGGCTCGGGCTCAGCTACGAGGCGCTCAGCGAGCGCTACCCGAAGCTGATCGTGTGCGATATCTCCGGTTACGGCGACGACGGCCCCTACCGCGAGCGCAAGGCGTACGACCTGCTGATCCAGAGCGAATCGGGCTTTCTCTCGATCACGGGGTCGCCCGGCGAACCGGCGAAAGCGGGTTGCTCGATTGCCGACATTGCCGCGGGCATGTATGCGTATTCGAACATTTTGAGCGCGCTGCTGATGCGTGGGCGCACCGGACGTGGGTGCCGCATCGACGTTTCGATGCTGGAAAGCATGGTGGAGTGGATGGGCTATCCGCTCTATTACGCGATCGACGGTCAATCGCCGCCGCCGCTCGCAGGTGCCTCGCACGCGACGATCTACCCGTATGGCCCGTTTCCGGCAGGCGACGGCAAGTCGGTGATGCTCGGCCTGCAGAACGACCGCGAATGGAAGCTCTTTTGCGAACACGTTCTGTCGCAGCCGGAGCTAGCCGCCGATGAACGCTTTGCCGCGAATTCACAGCGCTCCGCGCGCCGCGACGAATTGCGTGAGTTGATCGTCGAGGCGTTTTCGAAGCTCAGTGCGGCGCAGGTCATCGAACGGCTCGACCGCGCTGGCATCGCCAACGCGCAAATGAACACGATGGCCGATGTGTGGGCGCATCCGCAGCTGCAGGCGCGCGAGCGCTGGCGCGAGGTGCAGACACCGGCGGGAACGGTGCCGGCGCTGTTGCCGCCAGGCGCGCCCTGCGCATTCGATGTGCGCATGGATGCCGTTCCCGCACTCGGTCAGCATACCGAATCTATTTTGCGTGAGCTTGGCTTTGACGCGGCGCGTATCGGTGCGCTGCGCGAAGACGGCGCAATCTGATCGCGCCTCGCGCGTCGCAAACCGACATTACTGAACTACGCTGCCATGACAGATCATCCCAGCCGCGCGCTCGCGGCCTTCGCCTCGCAACTGCGTTTCGATTCGATTCCGCCTCACGTGGTCGAGCGCACCGTCAATCTCTATGTGGACTGGCTCGGCTCCGCGCTGGGCGGCAAGGGCGCGCGCCCGGTCGAGACGATCGCGCGTTTCGCGCGCGCCGCGCGCGGTGCGCCCGACGCACAAGGTCCGTGCGACGTCATCGTCGACCGCACTCGCACCACGGCGTATTTCGCGGCCATGACCAACGGCGCCGCTTCGCATTTCGTCGAGCAGGACGACGTGCACAACGGCTCAGTGCTGCATCCGGCTACCGTCGTGTTCCCGGTGACACTCGCGCTCGCACAGGCGCTGGGCGCTTCAGGGCAGGAGTTCATCGCAGCTTCGGTGGCCGGCTATGAAGTGGGTATACGGGTAGGCGAATTCATGGGTCGTTCGCACTACAAGATATTTCACACGACCGGCACGGTGGGCACGATTGCGGCGGCTGCCGCGGCGGGCCGGCTGCTCAAGCTCACGCCCGAGCAGATGCTCGACGCGTTCGGCTCGGCGGGTACACAGGCGAGCGGCTTGTGGGAGTTCCTGCGCGACGCGGCCGATTCGAAGCAACTGCACACGGCCATGGCGGCCGCAAACGGCTTGATGGCCGCACAACTCGCGGCGGACGGCTTTCGCGGCGCGCAGCGTATTCTCGAAGGCGCGCAGGGCATGGCGGCGGGCATGTCGAGCGACGCCGATCCCGCAAAGCTGGTCGATCGCCTTGGCGAGCGTTGGGCGACGGTTGAAACGTCGTTCAAGTATCACGCGGCGTGCCGCCACACGCATCCGGCCGCCGACGCGTTGCTGTCTGTGATCGAAGCGCACCGTCTGAATCCCGACGAGATTGCGAGCGTGACGGCGCATGTGCATCAGGGGGCGATCGACGTGCTCGGCAGCGTGATCGTGCCGAGCACCGTTCACCAGGCGAAGTTCAACATGGGGACCGTGCTGGGCCTCGTTGCTTATCGCGGGTACGCGGGCGTGAACGAGTTCGAGCGCGACTATTCGGCGGGCGATATCGCCGCGTTCCGTGAGCGTGTGACGATGGCGCTCGACGAGGAAGTGGACCGCGCGTATCCCGCTCGCTGGATCGGCAAGGTGAGCGTCACGACGCGCGATGGCCGCACGTTGCAAGGGCGCGTGGATGAGCCGAAGGGCGACCCGGGCAATACGCTCTCGCGAGACGAGATCGCAGCGAAGTTCGCGCGCCTCGCCGCATTTTCGGGCGCGGCGAGCGATAGCGACGCACAGCGCCTGCTCGACGCCGCGTGGGGCATTGCCGAGGCGCAGCGAGTTGGCTCGCTGTTCGGCGCAGGGGCGAGCGCATGAGCGCGACGCTTTCCCGCTCCTATCTGTTCGTGCCGGGCAACCGGCCCGAGCGATTCGAAAAGGCACGCAGCGCAGGCGCCGATGCCGTGATCGTCGATCTGGAGGATGCGGTTCCGCCCGCGGAAAAGGGCGCCGCGCGCGACGCCGTGCTCAAGGCGCTGGACGCTGCGCGCCCCGTGTGGGTGCGCGTGAACGGCACCGACACACCCTGGTTCGCCGACGATGCCGCTGCGCTTGGCGCACACGCGGGCGTGGCGGGCATCATGCTGCCGAAGGCGGAAAGCGCGGAGCAGATCACGGCGGTACGCTCAGGCGCGCACGGCACGCTGCATGTGCTGCCGATCGTGGAGACCGCGCGCGGCATCGCGGGCCTGAACGCGCTGTGTGGCGCGCAAGGCGTGCTACGCGTGGCGTTCGGCACGCTCGACTTTCAGGTGGACATGGGTATCGACGGAGACGGCGAAGAACTCGACACGTTCCGTTCGCAGATCGTGCTGGCCTCGCGGCTCGCGGGCATTGCAGCGCCCGTCGACGGCGTGTCGACCGTATTCGACGACGCAGAGGCGCTGGAGCGCGAGGCGCGGCGCGGTCGGCGATTTGGCTACGGCGGCAAGCTTTGCATTCATCCGAAGCAGATCGAGCCCGTGCATCGCGCGTACGCGTGGAGCGAGGCGGAGCGCGCATGGGCGCAGCGCGTGCTCGACGCAGTGCAGGCGAGCGGCGGGGCGGCCGTGGCGCTCGACGGCAAGATGGTGGACATGCCGGTGATCCTCAAGGCACGCCGGATTTTGGGTGTTTGATCACGAAAGCAGCTGAGCTTGCTGCGGTAGCGTCGATAAAGAAGGCGCCTTTGTTTTCGCAAAGGCGCCTTGGTTTTTGCTAGCGAGCTTGCGGCTGGTTTTAGCCGATTGCGCCAGCCAGTTCGGGCACGGCCGTAAACAGGTCGCCCACAAGGCCATAGTCGGCCACGCTGAAGATCGGGGCTTCTTCGTCCTTGTTGATCGCGACGATGACTTTCGAGTCCTTCATGCCGGCGAGATGCTGGATCGCACCCGAGATGCCGACTGCCACGTACAGTTGCGGCGCGACGATCTTGCCGGTCTGACCGACCTGGTAGTCGTTCGGCACGTAGCCTGCGTCAACTGCCGCGCGCGAAGCGCCGAGCGCTGCGTTGAGCTTGTCGGCGAGCGGCTCCAGCACCTTCGTGTAGTTCTCGCCGCTGCCAAGACCCCGGCCGCCGGAGACGATGATCTTCGCGCTCGTGAGTTCCGGGCGGTCGAGCTTCGTGACTTCGCGGCTCACGAACTGCGAAAGGCCGCTGTCTGCTGCGGCTTCGATCTTTTCTACCGTTGCGTTGCCGCCTTCGGCTGCCACTGCGTCGAACGCCGTCGTACGAACCGTGATGACCTTGATCACATCCTGAGATTGAACCGTCGCGATCGCATTGCCTGCGTAGATCGGGCGCTCGAACGTGTCGGCGCTATGCACGGCGGTGATGTCGCTGATCTGCGCGACGTCGAGCTTCGCGGCGATACGCGGCGTGACGTTCTTGCCCGCTGCCGTGGCCGGCGCGAGGATATGCGAGTAGTGCTTCGCCGCATTTTGCACAAGGGCAAGGACCGTCGATTCGACGTTCTCGGCAAGGCCTTGCTCGAGTTGCGGGGCGTCGGCGAGCAGCACCTTCGCAACGCCTGCGATCTTCGCGGCTGCGTCGGCTGCGGCCTGCGCGTTGTGGCCCGCGACCAGCACGTGCACGTCGCCACCAATTTTCTGTGCTGCTGCGACGGCGTTCAACGTCGCGGCCTTGATGCACTGATTGTCGTGTTCGGCAATAACCAGATTCGTCATTTCTCTCAACTCCTTTACAGCACCTTGGCTTCGTTCTTCAGCTTCGCGATGAGCGCCGCAACGTCCGGCACTTTCACGCCTGCGCTACGCTTGAGCGGCTCGGCAACCTTCAGCGTCTTCAGACGCGGCGTGACATCGACGCCCAGGTCTTCCGGCTTGACCGTTTCCAAAGGCTTCTTCTTCGCCTTCATGATGTTCGGCAGCGTGACGTAGCGCGGCTCGTTCAGGCGCAGGTCCGTCGTGACCACGGCGGGCAGCTTCAAAGACAGCGTTTCCGCGCCGCCATCCACTTCGCGCGAAACCGTGGCTTTACCGTCTGCGACGACAATCTTCGAAGCGAACGTCGCTTGCGGCAGATTCGCAAGCGCAGCGAGCATTTGCCCGGTCTGATTCGAATCGTCGTCGATAGCCTGCTTGCCGAGAATGACGAGCGACGGTTGCTCTTTATCGACGAGCGCCTTCAAAAGCTTCGCCACCGCGAGCGGCTGCAGATCGTCATTCGACTCGATCAGCACGGCGCGATCTGCACCGATGGCCAGCGCCGTGCGCAGCGTTTCCTGCGCTTGCGTGACGCCCGCGGAAACGGCGATGACTTCGGTCGCCACGCCCGCTTCCTTCAGGCGTACCGCTTCTTCAACCGCAATTTCATCGAACGGGTTCATCGAGAACTTCACGTTGGCGATATCCACGCCCGTGCCGTCCGACTTCACACGAACCTTCACGTTGTAATCGACCACGCGCTTGACGGGCACCAGAATTTTCAAGCTCTCTCTCCTCGATAGGGACAATGCTTTCGTCGTTGACGAACGCCTTCGTCACTGTGACAGACGCGTGAGCGGCGTGGAATTCAGCTTTGTGGAAGGCGTGCTTCGAGCGCGTTGAAGCGGAGCAAGCAAGCCGCGCGCGCCGCAATCGTCCGTTCGAACGAAGCGGCGCACGCGCACGTACTGGCGAGAGGGAAGCGTCAGTTCTTCTTGTCGCGCACGAAGCGCAGTGCGAAGCGCACGAGTCGCGGCATGGTTTCAGGCCGCAGCAAGCGCGTGTCGTAGCCCGAAAAGCGCCGGTCGTTTTCGGCGAGGCACAGGCGCATGAGATCCGGCACGCTGATATCCACGTCGGTCACCTGCTGTGCGCCGTTCATCGTGAAGTTGTTGTCGTGCTTGTGCTCATTGCCCTCGGCATCCATGGCGCGCGCGAGTCCGATGCGCTCCCACGCCAGAAAGGCCCATACGCCGGCCACTTTCAGCTCGAAGCGAATGCGTTGCCACCAGGAGAGCCGGGCGCGGTGCCAGGCAACCCAGTTCGCGAATAGCAGGATATGGCGGCATTCTTCCTGCATGACGGGCTCGAACGTGTCGATGAGCTCGGGCGGAAAGAGGCCCGAGCGATGTGCGACTTCGAAGAGGCCGAACGCGAAGAAGCTGTCCACGCATTCGCTATAGCCCGTCACGAGATAAGCCCATTCGGCGTCCTTAGGGTAGACGTAGGGCGGCTCGCTCGCCAGCTTGATGCCATACGCCGCCACCATGCGCGAAAGCACTTCCTTGTGGCGGTGCTCCTCCCACGCGTTGAGCGCGAGCGCGTCGCGCATCACCGCGTCGTCGAGCGAGGCGGCGTAGGCGGCCATGCGCAGGCGCGCGCGGCCTTCCGTTTGCACCGCGATGTCCCAGATGGGCAGATCGGTGATGCGCTTGAGCGCGGCGGGTTCAAGCGTGGGCCAATCGAGCACCGAGGGCCGGTAAGGATTGAAGGTCTCGCGGAACATGCGGCACATTTCGTCGCGGTGAACGTCGGTGCCGCGCGTAAGCGCACCACTTACACGGCTCGTCCAGTGGCGCGTGTTGTGCTCGGCGGCGTCGAGCGTCTCGCGGTCCGGACGCTCGACGGGCAACGCCGGCGCATGGAAACCGGGAATGAGTTGCGACGCATCGAAGGCGTCGAGTATCAGGTCGTCCATCTCGCTGTTCTTTTGCTGGTGGCCAGGACACGCGGTTTGCAGGCGATTTTTTCACGGCCGCGCGCCGCCGCGGCAGGGGCCTGGCAGGAGCCTTCGACGGGTGTCGCCGTGCGTGCACGAGTTGATGCAGAAGAGATCGCTATCGTCTCACGAGCTTACTTCGAACCCGCGCAAAACGCGACGAGCGTGCCGTCTCGTTGAGTCGTTAGCTATCGTTCATGCCCGCGCATGGACGAATGCGGCTTGAATATCGAATACGTCTCGCCCGAAGCAATAATCGTTCGGGTCATATCGATTCCTTGAACAATCGCGGCGCGACCGGACGCGCTGAGCTTTGCGTCGCGGCACGCCCGAACGCAATGGTCTAATTAAGCATGTAGAGTACGGCTGACCGGTCCCTTAGCCGCCTTCAACGAGGCGGCAGCGAACAGATGGCCGGCGCAATGGCATGAAGACAGTCGGTAAAAGGGGGCGTCGGGCAACGCCGCGGCGCCTGGACACTCCAGCTAACCGGAAACCTGCCTGTGCGCATCCTGTCGATATTCGGTACGCGGCCCGAAGCCATCAAGATGGCGCCGCTCGTCAAACGTCTTGAGGCTGAGCCAGGTGTGCAGTCCATCGTCTGCGTGACGGGGCAGCATCAGACCATGCTGCAGCAGGTGCTCGATCTCTTCGGCATCGTGCCCGACCACAACCTTGGCGCGATGACCGCGAACCAGACGCTCAACGGCCTCGCCGGGCGCCTGTTCGGCGGGCTCGACGACGTGCTCGCTGCCGAGCAGCCCGAGCGCGTGCTCGTGCACGGCGACACCTTGACGAGCATGGCCGGCGCCATTGCCGCCTTTCATCGGCGCATACCGGTTGGTCATGTGGAGGCCGGGCTGCGCACCGGCAATCTGTTCGAGCCTTGGCCCGAGGAAATGAACCGGCGCGTGGTGGACGTCGTGAGCGATCTGCTTTTCGCGCCTACGGCAAGCTCGCGGGCGAATCTCGAAGCGGAGGCGTTGGGTGGGCGCGTGGTCGTGACGGGCAATACCGTGATCGATGCCCTGCATCTCATGTGCGAGCGGCTCGACAACGACGCGGCGTTGCGCGAGCGCCTCGATGCGCAATTTCCGTTTCTCGAACCCATGGACAGCGGCCGCCCGTTGCTTCTCGTGACCGGCCATCGGCGCGAGAGCTTCGGCGAGGGCTTCGAGCATATCTGCGCGGCGCTCGCCACGCTCGCGCATTCCGGCAAGATGCAGATCGTCTATCCCGTGCATCTGAATCCCAACGTGCGCGGCCCCGTGCTCGCCACGCTCGGCAACGCACCCAACGTTCACCTTACCGACCCGCTCGATTATCCCGAGTTCGTGCGCCTCATGCAGCGCGCGGCGATCGTGCTGACCGATTCGGGCGGCGTACAGGAAGAGGCGCCCGCGCTCGGCAAGCCCGTGCTCGTGATGCGCGACGTGACCGAGCGCCCCGAAGCGCTCGCTGCGGGCACGGTGAAACTCATCGGCACCGACCGTGTGGCGATCGTGCGCGCGGTGCTCGAACTCGTCGAGAACGAAGACGAGCGGCGCGCCTATGCACGGCGCGTCAACCCCTACGGCGACGGGCACGCTTCGGAGCGCATCGTCGCATCGCTCACCGGCCGGCCGTTCGAGCCATTTCCGAGCCGCGAGTTGCCTGGCTACCGGCATCCGGTGGTCGCCATGCGGCCGGAGCCCGGCGAGACGGATGAGGCCGACGCGGCGTCCTGACGCCGATTCGACACCGGCTTGGCAGTTGTATCGCAGTACCAGGCAATCAGTGCATTCCATAGGCGGGATGGCCAGTACCGCGACGCGGCG
Organism: Paraburkholderia sp. J8-2; assembly: GCF_905220195.1. Classification (NCBI taxonomy): domain Bacteria; kingdom Pseudomonadati; phylum Pseudomonadota; class Betaproteobacteria; order Burkholderiales; family Burkholderiaceae; genus Paraburkholderia; species Paraburkholderia sp. J8-2. The sequence continues at coordinate 20,677 of NZ_CAJMZA010000009.1, read as the reverse complement.
GGTGCGCCGCCGCGCCCACAAAATGAGGCATGACACGTGAGACTCCATTCGATCCGGCAGGTGAGTGCAGGGGGGCGCAAGGGCGTGGGTGCGCGGCATTGCGCGTATGTGGGCGCAGCGCTTCTCGCCGCGCTGGGGCACTGCGCGTACGCAGCGCCTGGCGACCTGGCCGGCGCGTTTGCGCAGTTGGGGGCCGGGCGCGTGGAATCGCGAACCGTGTCGCTGGCCGATCTCGGCGTGCGCGATCCGGTCGTGCTGCGCGCGCCCGACGCGATTCAGGAACTCTATTTGCCCGTGCCCGCGGGCTTGCCGATCAGCAACGCAACGCTGCAGCTCGACGCGAATTATCTGCGCGGCAACGGCGGACGCACGACCTTCCTGCTCTCGCTCGACGGCTCGCCCGTACAGGTGCGCAACGTCACCGACGCGCAGGGCGACGGGTCGCTCAACATCGGCGTGGATGGCGCACCGCGCCCTTCGGGTTTCGTGCGCGTGGGGCTGCAATGGTCGTCGGTTCTCAACGACAACGTTTGCACGGACCAGACGGCCATCGGCAATGTCTGGAAGGTCGCGCCCACCACGCGCCTCACGTATCAGTTCGACACCTCGGCCGTGAACGACGTGCGCACCGCGTGGAGCGCGCTGCCTGCGAAACCAGTGGTGCTCGTGAGCGGCGGCAAGCTCGACGCCGCGGCTTATGACGTCGCGTGGCGGCTCGAAGCCCTGTTGATGCGCGGCGGTGCGACACCCGTCACGACGCGCATGCCTGCGGTGGGCGACACTGTGAATCTCGGCACCGTGCAGGTGCCGGCCGCGCTGCAGGCGATGCCCGCTTTCGCCGCGCTCGCAGCGGGCGGTTCGCACAAGATCGCGAATCCCGCCGAACTGGGCGCGCTCATCGCGCTTGCGCCGGCGGGCGCTTTCGCGCCCAACGTCGTGGTCGCCGACGACGCACTGCGCGCACAGGCGGGTGCAGCGCTCGACGCGTTGCGCGGCGAAGCGCTGGCCGTTTCCGCCGATGCCGCGAGCGCCTTCGATGCATGGCGCACGCATTCCGGCGGTGCGCTTGCCACGCCATTCGAGAAGGGCGAGCTGCGCCTCGCGCATCTGGGCGGCCTGCCCACCGTGGTGGTCGGCGACGACACCGGCGTGAGCGCGCTTTCGCGCACGTGGAGCGGGATCGACGTGTCGCGCAGGCTCGTCGTGCACGAGCTGGCTGCGTCGCCGAACCTGAGCGCAGGAGGCACGAGCGACCGGATCGCACTGTCGCTGATCGGGGGCACGCCGAGAACGGTAGATGTGCTAACGAGCGCGGCATGGGACGCCAACTTCGATCTTGCAGCCGTCTCGGGCGATGGACGCATTCCGCGCCGCGTCGTCCTCGACCTGGCTGCCGCGCCTGCAGCGGACCGCAATGGCCAGACGGCGTCGATTTTCTTCAACGGCGTGCTGATCGGCTCGCATCTGCTCGACACCGACGGTCATGCGCAGCGAGTGAGCGCGGACATTCCCGTCTATGCGCTCGGCACCACCAATACGCTGCGCGTGTTGTTCCAGCGGCAGCCGGCGGGCGGCTGCCGCCCGCGCGAGCAGGGCTATCCCGCGGCCGTGCTGCCGGGTAGCCATCTGGTCGTCGGCCAGGGGCCGCTCGGCGAGAATTTCACGGGCATGGTGGCGCGCTTCTCGCGCACGGCGGACGTGCTCGTGCCCGACGCCTATCTGGCCGACCCGGTAACGACGCTGCCGCGCGTGGCACGGCTTGCGAACGCGGCGGGCGTCGCGCCCACGCGCGCGACGCTTCAGGTGGTGCCCAACGGCCAGAGCGCGCAACCGAAAGACGCCTTTCTCGCCGCCGACGTCGCGCTCGACAGCGAGGCGGGCCATGCGAGCTTCGCAGACGGCCGCCTCACGCTCAAGGCGCGCGGCGGCTCGATGCTCGCCGACATGTCGGGTCTCGCGAATCTCGGGCTGATTCAGGTGGTGCGCGCCGGCACGACGCCCGGCGTCGTGTACCGCAGCGTGGGCAATGCGCCCGTTCTGCCGCCGGGCATGCAGTTGCAGCAGGGCGACGTGGCCATCGTCGACGCGAGCGGCGTACTCAAGACCTTCGACACGCAGTATCCAGGCGGCGTGCCGCCGACCGACGATCAGCGCGGTTGGCTCACGCGGCACTGGGCGGGCTGGGGCGTGCCGAGCATCGCCACCGCGGTGCTGGTGTTGCTGCTGCTCGCCGCGGGCTTCGCGCGCAAGCGGGCGCGGGCGAGGACGGCGGCGGCCGCCGCGGCGCGCGCGGCGCAGGAGAGCGCCGAAAACCCGGACAACACGCAGAGCGGATCGTGAGCACGCACGCCATCGACTGGTGGCTCAACTACTACGCCGGCCGCTATTACGAGGGCATGGAGTATCTCGCGGCGGTGGTGGCGGTGGTGATCCTGCTATCGAGCATCGACGATCTTTTCATCGACGCGTGGTACTGGGTTCGCCGCGTCATCCGTCACTTCACGATCGAGCGCCGCTACGAGCCGTTGCGCGCCGAGCAGCTCTACACGCGCGAGCAGCAGCCGCTGGCGATCATGGTGCCCGCCTGGCGCGAGGAGGATGTGATCGCCTCGATGGTGACCGACCTCGTGCGTGTGCTCGACTACAAGAACTATGTCGTGTTCGCCGGCACCTACCAGAACGATGCGGCGACTATTGCCGAAGTCGAGCGCATGCGGCGGCGCTACAAGCAGCTTCACCGCGTGGAGGTGCCGCACGACGGTCCCACCTGCAAGGCCGATTGCCTGAACTGGATCGTGCAGGCGATCTTTCGCATGGAGAAGGAAACCGGCATCGAATTCGCGGGCGTGATCCTTCACGACAGCGAGGACGTGCTGCATCCGCTCGAGTTGCGCTTCTTCAACTATCTGTTGCCGCGCAAAGACATGATCCAGTTGCCAGTGGCTTCGCTCGAGCGCGAATGGTACGAACTCGTTGCGGGCACGTATATGGATGAGTTCGCCGAGTGGCACGCAAAGGATCTCGTGGTGCGCGAGAGCCTGGCCGGCACGGTGCCGTCGGCGGGTGTGGGCACGTGCTTTTCGCGCCGCGCGCTGGCCGGGCTCGCGGAGCAGACGCAGAATCAGCCCTTCAATACGGAAACGCTGACCGAAGACTACGACGTGGGCGAGCGGCTGGGCCGCATGGGCATGCATTCGATCTTTGCGCGCTTTCCCGTGGAGTTCGCCACGCGGCGCAAATCGTGGTTCGGCTTCGGGCCCGAGCGCGACGTCACGCTGACCATGCCGCTGTGCGTGCGCGAGTTTTTTCCCGATACGTTTCGGACCGCTTACCGTCAACGCGCACGCTGGACGCTCGGCATCGGCCTGCAGGGCTGGGAGCAAACAGGCTGGGTCGGCACGCTCGCCAACCGCTATCTGCTTGCGCGGGACCGCAAGGGCATCGTCACGGCGTTCGTCGGCATCATTGCTTATGTGCTGCTCGCGCAGTTCCTGCTCTTTGCGTACGCCGAGTTCCTAGGCATCCGGCCTGATCTCATTGCGTCGCCGTTCGCGAATTCGCGCTTTCTGACCATTGTGCTGTGGGCCAACGGTGTCGCGTTGCTGCTGCGCGTAGTTCAGCGCGTGTACTTCGTTTCGCGTCTGTACGGCTGGGAGCATGGCGTGCTTTCGGTGCCGCGCATGGTGATCGGCAACTTCGTGAACTTCATGGCGGTCTCGCGCGCGTGGAAGATGTATCTCGCGTATCTCGTCACCGGCAAGCGGCTCGTGTGGGACAAGACCATGCACGACTTCCCCTCGTCGGACGGCTTTACGGATCGCAAGCAGCGTCTTGGCGAGCTGTTGCTTTCCTGGCAGGCGATCGGGCCGAAGGAACTGGAGCAGGCGCTAGCGGAAGAGCACGCGCATGAAGCGCCGCTCGGGCGCGTGCTGATGGCGCACGGCTGGCTCGATGAAGAAACGCTCGCGGAGGCCATCGCGTTCCAGGCAGACCTGCCGCGCGGCCGGCTCGATCACGAGCGGCTCACGCGCTACGCGGGCGATGTGCCGCTCGAACTCGCGGTGCGCTACCGCGTGCTGCCACAAGGCGACGACGGCAAGGGGCACGAGGTGCTGCTATGCGCGAGCCCGCTTGCGCAAGCGTCGCTCGCGGAACTGCAGGCCCAATGCGCGTTGCCGATCGTGCAGCGCATTGTGCGCGAGGGCGAGGTGGCGGACGGCTTGCGCCTGTTGCGCGGCGTGCCGCCGGTGCAGGTGCGCGAAGCGCATGAGGCGAAGGCGAGTGCCGAAGCACGCGGCGCCGCCACGCCGGGCGTTCCGCTGCTAGGCGATCTGCTGATCGAACGCGGTGCGGTGAAGCGCGCCGCGTTCGAAGGCGCGCTGCTGCGCTACCGGCCTGCCGAGCACGGGCGCATCGGCGATTTCATGGTCGAGCAGGGCGTGATCACTCGGGATGCGCTGGCCGCGGCGATCGCGGAGCAGGAACGTTTGCGCACCGAAGGCGCCGCTACGCCATGAGACGGACTCCGAAGCATTTTGCGGCGAGGCGATTTTCACGCGGTCGCGCGAACGTGCCGCGAGCGTTGCTGCTCGCCGCGTTGTGGGGTGCGCTCGCAGGCACGGGCCGCGCCCATGCCCAGGCGCTGCCGCAAGGCACGCAGCCTTTGCCGCTGAGCGGCGCGGCTTATCGCGTCGCCCAGCAAGGCTACGAAGCCTTCGCACGCCACGACTATGCTGGGGCCGAGCGCTACGCGCGCGAGGCAATCCGTCAACGGCCCGATCTCGCTTCGCTGCGTTTGTTGCTTGCCAATTCGCAGGCGGCGCGCGGACAGTGGCGCGAGGCGAGCCGCACGCTGTCCGACGCGATCGCGCAGATCGGTCCCGACGCGACGCTCGCGGCACGGCGCCGCGAGGTCGATGTGCAGGTGGCGGCACTGGCGCGGCCAGGCGCAGCGACAAGTGGTGCTCGCACGACGCGCCCGGCGCCGCCGCCGGGCTCAGGACCGCCCGACTATCTGACTGGCCGGGCATGGCAGCTTGCTCAGGATGCCTACAAATCATACGGCGCGAAGCAATACGACGCCGCCTGGCGCGAGGCGAACGCCGTGATCGCGTTGCGGCCGGACATATTGCGTCTGCGCCTGCTCGCCATCGACGCCGCCTCGGCGGGCGGCCACGACCGCGAAGCCTGGCAGGCGGCGCAGGAAGCGCAGCGGCGTTTCGGCGACAGCCAGGCGCTGCGCGAGCGCCGCACGCAGATCGGCGCGCGACTCGCGCCCACGGCGGTGCAAGCGGCGCAGGCCGCGCGCAAGCGCGGCGACCACGCGCAAGCGATCGCGCTCATGCGCGAGGCGATCGGTTACGCGCCAATGCAGCTTGGCAACTGGCTGCTGCTCTGCCAGATGCTGCTCGAACAGAACGACATGGCCGGACTCGAGACCGCGGCGGGCGATGCGATTGCATCGGGTGCCACGCCGACTCTCATGCCGTACGTGTTGCGCGGCTATGCGCGTGCGGCACAGGGCAGGGCGGCACAGGCCGATGAGGATTTTGCGCAGGCGCTGCTGAGCGAAGGCGCGTCGGTGCGCGACGAGCGGGTGGCGCACGCGATCATCGCCGATGTGTGGACGGCCGAAGGCCAGCCTCAGCGCGCGCTCGATCTGCTCGCCACGCTGCCGCCCGTTGGCGACGACACCGACGCGCTGATCGCCATGCGCCGCTACTACGCGCGCGCGGCGCTCGCGCAGCCTGCCGGTCCATCCACGCCCGGCGAGCGTGTTGCCACGGCGGCGCGCCCGGTGCTCGATTGCACGGTCGACCAGTACGGCAGCGCCTGCGACGTCTACGCAGCCGATCCCGGCTTCGCCGACCGGCGCGCCGCGATCGTCGCAGCGCAAAGCGGCGATCAGGCAGCCGCGCTCGCCGCGCAGCGCCGGGCTGTTGCCGCAGACCCGCGCAATCCGCAGCATCGGCTCGAACTGATCGATGCGCTCACCGCCGCAGGCGACACGGAGGGTGCAAAGCGCGAAGCACGTGCGATGGCCGACGCGGGCCTGCTCGACGCGCTGCCGCCGCTTTCTGCGGCGTACCTGGCGCAACGCGCAGGAGAGGACCGCCGCGCCGCCACGTATTTCGCGCGCGCCGACGAAGCCGGGCAGTTGCCGCCGCAGGCTGCCGGCGATGCGGGCTACAGCGCGTATCGCGCGAATTTCGACGCGCTGGCCGCAAGCTATTTCAAACGCGCGATCGACTACGGCACCTCATCGCCGCCCGGTGTTGCGCCCGCCACGTTGGTGCAGCTGCAGGACCTGCGTAACGCGCACGCGGAAGTCACGCGCGACTGGGGCGCCATCGCCGCGGTCAACTATCGCGGCTCGGGCCTGCAGCCCGGCGTGTCGACGGGTGAAGTGCCAGGCTCGTACAACAACTGGCAGATGGGCCTCGAAGGATACTGGCGTCCGTTCGGCGCGCTCGGCGACCGCAACTTCGAGGTCTACGCGCGCGTGTATCAGGACGTCGGCGCGAAGGGCGACGCGCCTAGCGGCATTTCCACGGCGCTCGGGGCGATCGGTGCGCGTGCGAAGCCGTTCGAATCGATCAACGCGGTTATCGCGTTCGAGCGGCTCATCCCCATTGGCTCGCGCGCGCCTTCTGACTGGCTGCTGCGTCTGGCTTACTCGGGTGGCATCGGCACCGAGCGGCGGCTCGACGTGCCGTCGTGGTGGACGGTGCAAGACTACGGCGAAGTCGGCCATTACGTGAGCAACGGCTGGAACTACGGCACCGGCTATATCGAGGCGGGCCGCACTTGGCGGCTCGACACCATCAGCCCGAAGCTCACGGTCTTTCCATACGCGGTGGCCGGCGTGGATTACGATTCGAGCATCAACCACAGCGTGCCGGTGGGGATGGGGGTAGGCGTTTCCACGCGCTACTGGTTCCGCGACAGCTTCTACGATATGCCGCGCTCGTATGTCGACGTGACGGTGCAATACCGTTGGCGTATATCGGGCGACGACCGGGCGGGCGGCGTGTTCTTCGGCGCCGTGCTTTCTTATTGAGGAAACCTGATGATCGTGCGAAGAACGGCCCAGGGCAATGCGGGCCACGCGGCAGAAGCCGCACGAAAGCGCTCGTGCGTTGTGCGGCGCTGCGCGCGTCTGGCAGGCGCGGCACTGTGCGCGCTGGCTGCCGCCGGTTGCACGCTGCAGGTTCCCGCACACGCCGATGCGCTCGCGCAAGGCATCGTCTGGCAGCCCGATAACGACCATCTCGACCTGCGCGGCGACTGGGACCGGTTAGGCTTGAACGAACTGCTGGTGCAATGGATCGCCGTGGACGACGTGGCGTTCATGGCGGGCGCGGGCATTCCCGCGCCGCGCGTGCCCGACTGGGTGCGCATTGCCAATGAACCGTGGGCGCGCGGCGTGATCGTCGGGCTGGCGGGCTATTCGGACGAGAAGAAAGCGCGCGAGAACCTCGAAACGCTGGTCGAACGATCGCTGAAGCTAGCGGCTGTGCGGCCGCCGGTGCACATCACGGGCTGGTATTTCCCCGTCGAAGTCGATCCCACCTGGGCCGACGCGCCACGTATGGCGCCGCTGCTGGAAAAGCTGCCGCATCCGTTGTGGATCAGCGTGTACGACACCAGCAACATGGGCGGCGAGGCGCTGGCGAAATGGCTCGACACCTGGCTGCCGAAAGATGTCGGCGTGCTGCTGCAGGACGGCTGCGGTGTTTATGCGCGCGGCCCGGCGGCGGCGCGCGAATACGCGGACGCCTTATCGGCGCATCTGGGCCACAAGCGCGTGCGCATCATTGCGGAGGCGTTCCGCCCGAAGCAGGGTGGGGGCTTTCGTGCAGCCACGGCCGCGGAACTCGCGCCGCAGCTCGAGGCGTATCACGGTTATCGCGTCTATCTCTTCGACGGGCCGCACTATATGTCGCCGGAACTCGTCGAGGGCCTGCTGCAGCAGCAGAAGGCGAGGGGCGCGGCACAGTAGCGGCGCATGCGCCGATCGCCAACCGCGTGTTGAGTGGGCGCGCGTGTTAGCGCAATTGCGCAAATGCGATCAATAGCACCATGCCGCCGATGGCGCCGTCGAGCACGCGCCACGCACTCGCACGCCGGAACAGCGGCGCGAGCGCACGTGCGCCGTAGCCTAGCGCGACGAACCATACCGCGCTCACGCACATGGCGCCGATCGCAAAGGCGAGGCGGCTGCCCTGCGGTTCGCGCGCGCCGGCCGTGCCGATCAGCAGGAAGGTGTCGAGATACACGTGCGGATTGAGCCAGGTGAACGCGAGCGTCATGAGGATGATCGGCCATGCGCGCTGCTCGGGCGCATCCGCCGCGGCATTGCTTTCCAGCACCGCGTGCGAAGGGCGCACCGCGCGCCGCAGCGCGCCAACGCCGAACCACACGAGCCAGGCAAGCCCCACATACAGCACGACGTGCACGAAAGTCGGATAGCGCTCGACGAGCGCCGAGGCGCCGCCCACCCCCGCGCCGATCAGCACGAAGTCGGACAGCGTGCAAAGCAGGACGATCTTGCCGACGTGCGAGCGCAGGATGCCCTGACGCAGTACGAACGCATTCTGTGCGCCGATCGTGACGATGAGCGAGGCGCAAAGCGCTGCGCCGTGAGTGAAAGCGAGCCAGTTCATGACGGTTGCGGGCAAAGTGGGAGCGCGGGCGGCGCGGTACGCGGCGCCTGCGATCGTTGGACATCGACAGGGAATGGCGCTAGTCTGCCGCCATGAGCCGCATAAGAACAGCTCATTTTCATTAACCGGATTAAGGAACGCTAATGCTCGACTATGCCTTGCTCGATGCGCTCGCCGCCGTCGTGCGGCATGGTTCGTTCGATCGTGCTGCGGGCGCGCTCAACGTCACGCCGTCGGCGGTCTCGCAGCGCGTGAAGCTGCTGGAGGAGCGCGTGGGCACCGTGCTCGTGAAACGTGGCCAGCCTTGCGTCGCGACGGCTTCGGGTGCGCTGCTGTGCCGTCACACGGAGCGCGTGCAGTTGCTCGAGGCGGAGTTGGGCGGGGCGATGCCGACCTTCACGAGCGCGCTGGGGGCAGCGCGGCCGACGCTGCGGGTGGCAGTGAACGACGACAGCGTGGGCACCTGGTTCATCGACGCCGTGGCGGCCTTCTGCGTTGAGCGCGGCATTCTGCTCGATCTTGTGATCGACGACCAGGATCACACCGCGCAACGCATGCGCGACGGCAGCGTGCAGGGCGCCGTCACGACGCAGGCCGAGCCCGTGCAGGGCTGCCGCTCGACACGCCTTGGCCGCATGCGCTATCTCGCGGTGTGCTCGCCGGCGTTCTTCGCGCAGTATTTTGCGCAGGGCGTGACGCGCGACACGCTGCGCCGCGCGCCGTGCGTCGAGTTCAATCCCAAGGATCAGCTGCAAAAGCGCTTCATTCGCCGCATCACGCGTGCGCAGATCGATGCGCCGCTGCACTGGATTCCGCATGTGGCCGGTTTTCTGCGTTGCTGCCTGAATGGTCTGGGCTGGGGCATGTGCCCCGAGCGCATGATCGCGCCGCATCTCGCGCGCGGCGAACTCGTTGAGCTCACGCCGGGCCGGGCGCTCGACGTCGAACTCTACTGGCAGAGCTGGCGGCTTTCCATTGGCTGGCTCGACGACTTCGGCTCGATGCTCAGAGTACGCGCCGGCGAATTTCTCGATCAGGGCCGCGCCACCTGAGGCGAAACCAGGACGCACCTAAGACGCACCTAAGACGAACCGCGCGATATCTTCATTCGTTTGTCTTTATCCGCGGATTCAATGGGGGTTTAGTGTGCATTCTTTCGGTGCGGATGATGGTGCTTGTAACATCACCGCTTTGTTGCTATTCGTATGGAACGCATCGCACAATGACAGGATTGACAGGTAGCAAAGCCGCTAAAGGAATATTCAAAATCCATTAATTGCTATTCCGAATAGTGGAATGTCTCGATATTCGATGCACAGGATGATGCAAGCTTCGTGCGAGAATATTACGGTCAATAGACTGACGTTTAGTATGTGATATGTCTGATGCACCTATGTCGAATAGGGCATTGCGTTTCATTGATCGGTCACGTGTCGTGTGTAAGAGTGGAGCCAGTGCGTTCCGCGTAAAGACCGCTAGACGGGCACTGGGCGGGCGTTTCGGGCGGCATGCGCCTATCGGACGCAGCGGGCGCTGTAACAATTCAGTTATGTTCGAAAGTCACGCCGCTAGTGACATCAAGCCAGAAACCGGTTATTTTTTCCGCAGCGGGATTGTTAAGTATCATCAAATCGGCAAAAAAGTTCACGGATGTAAAGAAACCAACATTGGAGGCTTACAGTCGGAACTGAAAGCTCCGCCATCTCGTTTTTTGCGTTTGGCATTATCGTGTGAAAATTGCGTTTTTCCTGTGGATTGCGAGTTAGACACGCTATAATCCGGACGTGGCAGAGTGCTTATTCGACCGGCATATTTGAATCGTTTCCACGTGCACGAGGTGCATTATGACGAAATTAGATACCGGCAGCGTTTGGCAACAAACCATTGACCTTCTGTCCGCGGCTTCCGAGCCGCTAAGCCTGGACAGCGAATTCGAAGGCGGCAGAAGCTGCAAACCGGTACCCATCACACGCGGCGCTTCGGAGGCGGCCAACCGGCGGCGTGCCACCGTACGTTCGTGGGACGCGCAGGGCATTACCTTGATCCGGCGGCATGATCCGGACAGCATCACCGTTTGCTGGAGCGACGCCACCTATGGCCGGTACTCCGACCAGTTGTGGCGGGTTTGCACAGCGCGCCGCAGCGCCGTTTGCGCACTGACCGGCGAGAAGATCCGCCGCGGCGACGCGGTGTTCCGGCCGAGCCCGAATCGCCGTCATCGTCCGGCCAATGCCGACGCGATGATCCTCGCGAGCAAGCTCGACAACCTTCCCAACGCCGTCGTCGCGGCGCGTCTGGACGAGGCACTGGCCGCCTGAGCGGCGTGCACGGGCGTACCGGTCGCCCGCGCGGGTTTGCGGGGTTTGCCTCTTTCTTTGTCCTTGAACCGGGCCACACCCCGTCAGCCACCGTCATGAATTTGCACGAACCGGCGCCCTAAGGGCGCCGGTTTTCGTGCGTCCCGACAAAAGCGGGTTGCCACCGTCCGCCGGGGCAGGCGCAACCGGCGCCCGCTGCGGCGGCGCACCGCTCAAACCGTGGCGTCGCGGGCGTTTTCTTCTTCGAGCGCGTCGCGCGTCTCGGGCATCGCAAGCCAGACCATCAGCACCGCAGCGGCGCCCGCGCTCGCGAGCGCGAGGAAACTCACCGTATTGCCCAGGTGGTCGGCGATAAAGCCGGCAAGCGCCGTCGAGAGCGTGGCCCCAATCCCCGCCGAAAGTCCGAAGAGCCCGATACAGAGGTTGTAGCGGCCCTTGCCGCCCGCCACGTCGGCGGCGATGAGCGGCAGCATCACGCCGAACACGGCAGCCGAAAGGCCGTCGAGCATCTGCACCGGCACGAGGAAGTACGGGTTGCCGACCGCCGCGAACAGGAGCGCCCGCAGCGGGAGCGCACAGAAGCCGAGAATCAGCACGGGGCGGCGCCCCCAGGCCTGGGCGGTGCGGCCCACCCACGGCGACATCAGCGCGACGATGGCCTGAGGCACGATGATGCACGCCGCGATCACGAGCTGAACGTTGTCGCCCATACCGGCCGTCACCTCGCCGGCGGCGAGGTTGAGCATCGCTGCGTTCGAGAGGTGGAACAGCACCACACAGGCCGCGAAGGTCAGCATGCGCCGGTCGCGCAGCAGGTCGAAAATCGTCTCGCGAGCTTCGCCCGAGCCCGCCGCGGCGCCAGCCTTGCCGGGCTTGGCTGCGGGTTTGGCGTAGGCGGCATTCTGGTCGTATTTGATCATCGCGAGGGCGACGAGTGCGGGCAGCGCGAGCGCGGCCGTCAGCCAGAACACGGAGCGCGGCGAGAAGTACTCGCCGCACAAGCCCATGAGCCCGGCGGCCACCGCGCTGCCGATCGAGGCCCAGCGCGCATTGCGGCCGAGCCGGTCGCCCAGGTTCTGGCGGCCCACCAGCGCGAGCGCGAGCGCCGCCATGGCCGGCACGAGCATGCAGCTGGCGAAGCCGTGGAACACCTCGGCGGCCATGACCGCCACGACAGTCGGGCTTGCGGCGAGCAGCACGGCAGAGACGATGATCGCGATGATCGCCCACGCGGCAGCGGCCTTCTTGTTGCGCAGGGCATCCACCGCCGCGCCGCCCGGCACCTGGCTCACCATCGCGCTGATCGTGCCCACCGAAAGGGCGAGGCCGATCTCGCCCTGCGTCCACTTGTGCGATGCCAGATACGACGCGATGAACGGCCCGAAGCCCGTCTGCACGTTCGCTACGAAGAAGTTCAGCCAGTCGAGCGCGCGCACGCTGCGCGGGTCTGGATTGGGTTGTTGCATGGTGCCGTCCGTCATTTGGCACCGTGGGCATTGGCTGCGGAGGCGACAGGCGATGCAGCGGGCGCGGCTTGGGCCGGCGGGGCGGCTTGTCCAGCCGGGGCGGCTGGGGGCGGCGGAGCCGCGGGCGTCACGGCGCGCACCGGCTGGTCGGGAGCGTAGGGCGGCGAGGCATCCACCTGCTGATCGCTCATTTCGAGCTGCGCCTCGAGCGCATTGTTCTTCGTGACGAAGCGCAGCGCGGACCAGTCGGCCGCGATCGTATGACGCTTCTCGAGCGTGCCGCTTACGTCGAGCACCACGGCCTGCGGGGCGGCGCTGCCGTCGAGCAGCACGTCCACCACGCGGCCCACCTTGGCGCCGTTGGCGCGCTCCACGTCCGCGTCGAGCATGGGCAGGCGCGTCGCGCTCGCCTCGGGGTTGCCGGGCTGCGGCGCGCCGGCCTTGGGCCGGTCGGGCACCTGCAGCTGGCTCGCGGGCAGGGCGAGCGTGATGGCGGGTGTTTTTGCCTGGGTGTTCACGCGCACGCCGCTCCACGGGAAGTTGGCCTTGCGATCGCCAATGCCCATGAAGCCTTGCAGGTTCACCACGACGTCGACCGGCTTGCCGCCGGGGCCCGTGACCATATCGACGGCACGGCCCACGACCTTGCCGTCGGTTTTTTGGACTTCGCTGTCGAGTAGCGTGCGGAAGGTGCCGCGCTCGAGTGTGCGTACCTGCACGAGCGGCGGCCGGGGCGGTGCCGGCGGGGCACTCGCGGGCGCGGGCGGCGGCGGCGCCGGACGGGGGCGGCGCACCAGCGCGGGCCGCGGCTTCTTCGGCGCAGGCCTCACCGTGCTCTCCGTTTCCGGCTCGCTCGCCGCCTCCGGCGCGGACGCGGCCTCGGGCTCGCTTGCGGCCGGCTCGGGCTCCGTGGCCACGGGCGCTTCCGGCTCGGGCGGCGGGGCCGGCCGGAACAGGCTGCAGCCCGAAAGCGTGAGCAGCATCAGCAGCGTCAGGGCGTACGGAAAGTGAAAAACAGGACGTGCGGAACGCAAGATGCCGCGTCTCATCTACTGAAACTCCTTGGAGCAGCCGGCGCGACGCGCGCGGCGGGGGGAAACCGGGTCGGGATGCGTGAGTGTAACCCGCGCGCCAGGCCGATCCGCTTAATGACGACGCGGTTGACGTGCCGCAAACGCCGCGCCGGGCGGCAGGATGCCCGCTCGAGCCGTAGCAATGGCGATTCGTCGCGCCTTCGTCAGACGAAACAGGTCAGGCCGCCCTGAAAACCGCCCGCGCCGCGTTCAGGGGCTTCCAGGCGCGTCCAGGTGTAAACGCGGGGCCAGCCCGCGCGGCGCGCCCAGTACACGGGCATATAAGCATCGCGGCATGAACTCAATGCGACTCATGCGATGGGAGCGCATAACGTGTTCGCCTAACCTTCGCTCCATCCATAAAGAGATGTCAAAACGATGAGCGCCGGACGTTGAGCCAGGCGCCGGCAACGCGTCGACACAACTACATCATTCGAGACAAACCTGATGACGGATCGGCTGGTGAGCCGTGAACCGTTTCAGCATGCTGATAAAGGAGGCACTCACCATGATCGAACCCCACGCGCAGCCGCTTGCCGGCACGACCGCCGCCGAAGCCGAGCCCATCGAGTTGGGCGAGGCCTCGGGCTTCATCGACCGTTATTTCGACATTGCCGCGCGCGGCAGCTCGCTGCGCCAGGAGGCGATTGCGGGCGTCACGACCTTCCTCGCGATGGTCTATTCCGTGTTCGTCGTGCCGGGCATGCTCGGCAAGGCGGGCTTCGACACCAGCGCCGTGTTCGTGGCCGTGTGTCTGACCACGGCGTTCGGCTCGTTGCTCATGGGCCTGTGGGCGCGCCTGCCGATCGCCATCGGCTGCGCCATCTCGCTCACGGCGTTCACGGCCTTCGGCCTCGTGCTCGGCAAGGGCTTGAAGCCGGAAGTGGCGCTCGGCGCGGTGTTCCTCATGGGCCTCGTGTTCACGGGCATTTCGGTGACGGGCGTGCGCTCGTGGATCCTGCGCAACCTCCCGCACGGTATTGCACATGGCACGGGCATCGGCATTGGCCTGTTCCTGTTGCTGATCGCCGCCAATGACGTGGGCCTCGTCGTCAAGAATCCGGGCGCGGGCCTGCCGGTCTCGCTCGGCCACATTACTTCGCTGCCCGTGATCCTCTCCGTGGTCGGCCTTGCCGCGATCTTCGGCCTCGTGCGCCGCCGTGTGCCGGGCTCGATCCTGATCGTGATCGTCGCGATCTCGGCGCTCGGCCTCGCCATCGACCCGGCCGTGAGCTTTCACGGCGTGTTCGCGTGGCCGTCGCTTTCGGCGCCGGGCCATGCCTCGCTGATTGGTGCGATGGATATCAAGGGCGCGCTCTCGCTCGCCGTGCTGCCGAGCGTGCTGGCACTCGTGATGACGGCCGTGTTCGACGCCACCGGCACGATCCGCGCCGTGGCGGGGCAGGCCGGTCAACTCGACGCGAACGGACGTATCGTCAACGGCGGGCGGGCACTGACGGCCGACTCGGTCAGCTCGATCTTCTCGGGCTTCCTGGGCGGCGCGCCGGCGGCGGCCTATATCGAATCGACGGTGGGTGTGGCCGCAGGCGCGAAGACGGGCCTCGCCGCCGCTACGGTGGGCGTGCTGTTCCTCGCAGTGATGTTCTTCGCGCCGCTCGCGGGCCTCGTGCCCTCGTACGCCACGGCGCCCGCGCTGATGTACGTGGGCCTCATGATGCTGTCGAGCGTGAGCCGCCTCGACATGGCCGATATGGTCGATGCGATGTCGGGCCTCGTGTGCGCTGTGTTCATCGTGCTCACGGCGAACATCGTCACCGGCATCATGCTGGGCTTCTGCACGCTCGTGATCGGCCGCGTGGTGAGCGGCGAGATCCGCAAGCTGAATGTGGGCACGGTGGTGATCGCCGGCGTGCTGGCCGCGTTCTACCTGGGCGGCTGGGCCATCTGAGAATCGGATGACCCGGTCATTCGCCCGGCGGCCACGGCGGCCCGTCCGGGCGGCTGCACGGCCCGCGTCGCTTCACGGCGGCGCGGGCCGTGTGGCTTTCGGCGCGTGATGTTTTGGCGCGTCACTTCGGCAGCACGCTGTTACGCCCCTTGCCCGCGTTGCGTGGCTTGCGCGGTTTAGGCTCCACGCCGATGCGCGGGTCGCGCGCGAGGACAAGCGCGCTCAACGTCGCGGCGGTATCTTCGAAGGCCGCATCGGCTTGCGGCACATAGAGCCATTTGCCGAGCACGGGATGCGCTCGCAACGCCGGGATCGTTTCGATGAGCGACGCATGGTGCTCCCGCGACGTGCAGACAAGTACGCCGTTGAACGGCGCGTCGCGGTCGGCGGCCACGAGGCACAGCAGGCCGTCCACATACGCGGCGTCGCAGCCGAACATGGGCTTGCAGAGGTAGCTGGGCTCGCGCTCGAAGGCGTCGAAGATCCAGAGCAGCGAGTTGCGGATTTTGGACGGCATGGCGTGACGTGGCAGAGATGGGGAAATGCGCGGCGCGGTGAAACGGCCATTTTAGTGGCGGCTGTGCGGCCGTGCGCGCCGCCGCCAGTCCATGCCGGCGCTTTCCTTGACATCGCGCGCTCGCCGTCTATGCTTAACCGCATGGTTAAGTATGAAGACGACACCCTCGACCGCACCTTCGCGGCGCTCGCCGATCCCACGCGGCGCGCGCTGCTCGCGCGCCTCTCGCAGCACGACGAACTGTCGGTGAGCGCGCTCGCGCAGCCGTTCTCGATGTCGTTGCCCGCGGTCATGAAGCATCTGGATGTACTCGCCCAGGCGGGCCTCGTCACGCGCGCGAAAACCGGCCGCACCGTGGCGTGCCGGCTCGCGGCGGGGCCGATGGAGGACGCGATGCAGTGGCTCGCGCACTATCAACGCTTCTGGAGCGAAACGCTCGATCGACTCGCCGCTTTCGTGGAGGAAGATGCATGTCTACCCAGCCCGCAGCCGGACCCGGCACCTGGCAAGCTCCAAGTCTCACCATCCGGCGGCGGCTCAACGCCACTGCCGCGAAGGTCTACGCCGCGTGGACGCAGCCGGCGCAGCTGATGCGCTGGATGCAACCGCTCGACAACACTTGCATCCACGCCGAAGCGGATGTGCGCGTGGGCGGGCGCTTTCGCGTGATCATGCGTGGCGCGAACGGCGAGGAGCACGACGTGAGTGGCACGTATCTCGAAGTCGTGCCGGACGAAAAGCTCGTATTTACGTGGGCGTGGCGCAGCACGCCGGAGCGCGAGTCGCTCGTTACGGTGACGCTGCGCGCCGATGGGCCCGCCACCGACCTCACGCTCAAACACGAACGCTTCTTCGACGAAGCGGCGCGCGATTCGCATAACGAGGGTTGGACAAGTGCGATGGATCAACTGGTGGCGCTGTTCGCCTGAACGGCGCGCATGTAACCGAAAGGAGGATTGGACGATGGAGACGCACAAGATCGTTTCGGAGGCCGAATGGCTGGAGGCGCGCAAGGCGTTGCTGGCAGAGGAGCGCGCATTCACGCATGCACGCGACGCGCTGGTGGCGAAGCGTCAGGCGCTGCCGTGGGTGAAAGTCGAGAAAACCTATACGTTCGATACGCCGCAAGGTGCGCGCACGCTTGCCGAGCTATTCGGGTCGCGCAGCCAGCTGATCATTTACCACTTCATGCTCGGGCCGGAGTGGGAAGAGGGGTGCCCGGGCTGCTCGTTCCTCTCCGACCACGTGGACGGCATGCTGCCGCATCTGGAGCATCACGACGTGACCTACGTGGCCGTATCGCGCGCGCCGCTCGCGAAGATCGAGGCGTTCAAGCGGCGCATGGGCTGGCGTTTTCCGTGGGTGTCGTCGAATGCGAGCGACTTCAACTTTGACTATCACGTGTCGTTCAGCGAGGCCGACAAGGCGCGCGGCAAGGCAATCTACAACTACACCGAGCAGGAATACATGAGCGACGAACTGCCCGGCGTCAGCGCGTTCTATCGCGACGAAGCGGGCAACGTGTACCACACGTATTCGACATACGCGCGCGGCGGGGACATGCTGATCGGAACGTATGCGATGCTGGAACTCACCGCGAAGGGGCGCAACGAAGAGAAGGACATGCGCGAGTGGATGCGTCACCACGATCGCTATGAAGATGCGCCCGCGCAGTCGTCGTGCTGTGCGCACGAGAAGCAGTAAATGCCGCGCAATGACGATAGACGGTTGTTAGTACAGCGAAAGACTGCTGCGATGTCAGCGTAAGAAATGGGCTAGAGCGACATCTCGAACGCGGGGCGCAGCAGCACTTCGATCGCCATCACGATCAGTCCCATCGCGCTGGCGGCGAGCGTCAGCGTGCCATATTCATCGTAGCGCGTGTCGTAGAGGCACGCGACGATGATCAGGACGGCCAGCAGATTGGTCAGCCAGTAGAAGTTCAGCGCGAGTAGCATCGGCGTATCCGGTGCCGGCGCGCAACGCGCCAGCAGCTAGTGCAAGACGCTCGGATTCTAGCGAATCGACCTTACGGATACGCAACAATAACGTGCTCTACAGCACTTATCTTTGCGGTTTTGGCATCTCTTTACGAATCCAGTCCGTGACCGAGGTGCGCTGCGGCTGCCAGCCGAGCAGCTTGCGGGCGCGCTCGCCGCGCACGCGGCTGTTCGAGCCGAGGCCGTACGACGCCATCTCATAGCCCCATTCCTCGATCGCTGCTTCGAGCGGCCAGTCCTGCGGTTCGCCGAGACCCATCACATCGGCGAGCGCCGTGGTCATGTCGCGGAAATTCGCTTCGCCGCTTTCGACAAAGTAGAACGTGCCCGCCGGCGTATTGTCGAGCGCGAGGCGATAGAGTTCGGCCACGTCGTCGACATGCACGTTCGACCAGATATTCAGGCCGCGCCCGACGTGGCGCATCACGCCGCTCTTTTGCGCCTGACGGATGAGCCGCGGCAGTTGCACGCTCGCGGCGCCCGGCACGGCGCCCACGCCATAGATCAGCGTGTTGCACAGCACGGCGCTCTTCACGCCGCGCGCCGCCGCCGCGAGCACGAGATTGTCGATGGCCACGCGCGGCGCCTTGTCGGCGGTCGGCTCGGGCAGGGCGTCTTCGTAATAGATGCGATCGGTCGCCTCGCCGCCCGATGCGTCGCCCACGATGCTCGAGCCGCTCGTGTGCAGGAGCGGCTTGCCGGAGCCTGCGAGCGCGTCGATGAGCGCCTCGACCGCGCCGCGATGGTCGCTGCTGGCCGCGTTGATCACGGCGTCGGCGGCGCGTGCTTGCTCCATCAGCGTCGCACGGTCGTCGAGATCGCCCTGCACGGGTGTGATGCCGAGTTTTTCGAGGTCGGCGAACTGCTCGGGGCGGCGTACGAGGCCGCGCACCGTGTGGCCCGCGCGCACGAGATGCGCTGCGATCGTGCCGCCGATAAAACCGCCTGCGCCTGTCACGAATACTTTCATGGGTTGCTCCTGGTCCTGTTCTCGATTGCGATGGAAGTCAGTATCGGGGCATCCGGCGTTTGCAAAAACCGTGTTAGTCTCAAATGAATCTTGACTGCAAATCAACAATAGCAACGATGAAGACGTCGACCGACGAACTGCTCGTATTCGTCACCGTGATCGATGCGGGGTCGATCACCGCCGCCGCCGAAAAGCTCGAGCAAACCGTATCCGGCGTGAGCCGCGCGCTGACGCGGCTCGAAAAGCAACTGGGCGTCGCGTTGATTCTGCGCACCACGCGGCGCTTGCAGCTCACGGAGGAGGGCGAGCTGTTCCTCGATCGCGCCCGCGCCATTCTCGCGGCGATGGCCGATGCCGAAGAGGCCGTCACGCGCCACCGCGAGCGTCCTTCGGGGCGCTTGCGCGTGGATGCGGCCACGCCGTTCATGCTTCACTGCATCGTGCCGCACGTCGCGGCGTTCGCCGAGGCGTATCCCGAGATCGAACTCGAGCTCACGAATAACGAGCGCATCGTCGATTTGCTGGAGCAGCGCGTGGATATCGCCATTCGCATCGGCACGCTGCAGGACTCCACGCTGCACGCGCGCTCGCTCGGCACGAGCCGTTTGCGCATCGTCGCGAGTCCCGGCTATCTCGCGGCGCACGGCACGCCGCGCAGCGTGGCCGCGTTGCGCGAACATCGGCTGATCGGTTTTACGGCGCCCGCGCATCTGAACGGCTGGCCGCTGCGTGCGGCTGGCGGCGGCGAAGCGGGCACGGCCGCAAGGACGCAAGAGACCGAATCCGGCTACACCATCGCACCCGCGCTTTTGGCGTCGAGCGGCGAGACGATACGCCAGCTCGCGCTCGCCGGAAGCGGCATCGCGTGCCTTTCCGACTTCCTCACCACGGCCGACCGTGGGGCGGGACGCCTCGTCACGGTGCTGGACGACGCGCTGATCGAATCGCGCCAGCCGATCCACGCCGTGTACTACCGCAGCGCGGCGCTTGCGGCGCGCGTGCAGTGCTTTCTCGCGTTTATTGGGGGCAGGCTGCAACTCGATACGTGACGGTCGCTCGCGGCCTTCTCGTGGATAGTCCCAGGCCACAAGGGCCGCAAAGAGGAGTTGTATAGACAGGCGCGCCAGGCTAGACTTCGGCCACTTTCGCGACTTGTATAGACAGGATTCGACCATGCTCCCGACCCTTCGCCTCACGCCCGGCCATCTGACCCTGCCCCAACTGCGCCAGATCGCGCGCGAGGCAGTGCGGCTCGAGCTCGATCCGGCCAGCTTCGCGGCCATCGACGCCGGCGCACGCGCCGTTGCCGAGATCACGGCAAAGGGTGAGCCCGCCTACGGCATCAATACGGGCTTCGGGCGTCTGGCGAGCACGCACATCCCGAGCGACCAGCTCGAACTGCTGCAGCGCAACCTGGTGCTTTCGCACGCCGTGGGCGTGGGCGAGCCGATGTCGCGTCCGGTCGTACGCCTCTTGATGGCGCTGAAGCTGTCGAGCCTCGGCCGCGGCTATTCGGGTATCCGCCGCGAAGTGATGGACGCGCTCATCACGCTCTTCAACGCCGACGTGCTGCCGCTCATTCCCGTGAAGGGCTCGGTCGGCGCCTCGGGCGACCTCGCGCCGCTCGCGCATATGTCGGCCGTGCTGCTCGGCATTGGTGAAGTGTTCATCCGCGGCGAACGCGCCAGCGCAGAGGCGGGTCTGGCGGCCGCGGGCCTCAAGCCGCTCGCCCTGCAGGCGAAGGAAGGTCTCGCGCTC
>NZ_CAJMZA010000008.1:0-310343 GCF_905220195.1 Paraburkholderia sp. J8-2 | reverse complement strand
CTCTTCGTTGCCGGAGTTGGCCATATCGACGTAGGCCTGATAGACGTCGGACTGCACGAGTGCGAGCTTCACACCGGGCTCGAAACGCATGCGCTGCACGTTTTCCGCCGAGCCTTTCGATGGAATCACCTCGAGGTCGATGCCGGCCGGCGGTGCCACCCATTTCGACAGATCCTGGCCGATCTGAATGTACGTGCCGCGCTCGGGGCCGGTCACGATCTTGTAGTTCGCGTCTGCGGCGACGGCGAGCGCCGAGAAAAGCAGGGCGATCAGCGTCGCCACTCCCGCTAGAGTCGTTTTCAACATGGTCTCTCTCCCGCCCTGTTTGTGATGTACGGCTGACTTCGATATGTTCTGTATTCCTTCTCAATGCGAAGCGCCTGGTGGCGCGGCGCGCGTCCAGCCATTCTGCAAGATTGCGCGCTCCCGTGCTTCGACGCTGTTGTCGTTGCTGGCGGGACTGGAGGCTGTCGCCGCGTTCGTCGTGTTTGTCGCATTGGTCGCGGTTGTTGCATTCGTTGCATTCGTCGCGGTCGTTGCAGCGGGCAGTGGCGGCGGCGAAGCGCTGGTGTTCCAATCCTGCGACGACGGCAGCCGCACGGTGTTCGCGGCGTGCGGCACGGGTGCCGCCGTGTTCGCTTGCGCGGCGCCATTGGATGAGTTCAGCGGTTTCCAGGCGGTCGATACGATGGCGCGCTGCATCAGCGATTGCGCGGCCTGGCTGCTCGAGTCGATCGCCAGCGCCTCCGAAGCCTGTTGTTGCACGCAGGCCCAGGCACCCTGCGCGGCGCAGCGGTCGGCGCTTTGCAACGCGCTATCGCGCCGTTGCTCGCGCGCCGAGATCTCGCTTTGTAGCGCGTGCGCCTCCTCGTTGTCCGTGTCGCGTGCGAGCACGGCATTGGCCGCGGCCCTCGCGTCGAACAGGTTGTTCTGCGCAAGGCTGTTACGCGCGACACGCAGGCCGTCGGCCACATCGGTCAATTGCGGCGTGGCGTGCGCATCCGGCGGGGGCGATTGGGGCGCGGCGTGGGTCTCTGTTCCCGCAGCAGCGGGCGTTTCGTCCGACTGTTGCCGAGGCGCATTGGTCGAAACCGAGCCACCCGAAGAGTGCAGCGTCTCTTCGCTGGCCGTGCTCTCCCGCTGGCGGTTCGTACCGAGCAGCAAATACGTGCCGTACGCGAACACGAGAATCAATGCGACGACGAACAGGCCCCTGGGAAAGATCCACTGCCTCATCTGTGAAAACTGCACACTGTGTGCAAGTGGCATGGCGTGCTGCGTGGCATGCTGTGCGCCGCTCTGCGCGGCCTGCGGGTAGCCTGGGTTCAGCGATGGCACATCGGACGCGGGCATGCCCGCCGGCGCCATCTTCGCGGCCGCGGGGGCAGGGGGCGTCGCCGCTGTCGCTTCGAGCGGTGTCAGCGTGGCTTTCGGATGGGTGCCGAGTGAAACTTTGTCGAGCGGGAGATCCGTGCCGCAGTAAGGGCAGAATTCGAAGTTCTCGTACAACAGGCCGCCGCAGCGCTTGCACGCCGTGGGGAAGTTATGGTCGCGACCAATCTGAGCGGACATGATGTCGTCCCACCGTTATGGCGATGCCATTTCGGCATGCTCAGAATCGTCGTTGAAGCGAAGCGCGACGCCTCGCGGAACTCACGATCTGCATGCACAGGAAAGCGGCGTGGCCGGACCGAGCACAGCCGCGTGAGGAAAATATGGTTGATTTCCCACAGCGCGTCAATCGCCGTTGTTACCTGGCGCACATATGCGTCTTGACTTTATTCTGGTGAAGATTGAGTTGCGGAATTTTTTACCGTGTAAGCGTGTTTCGCGGACAAGCGGCTTTTATTTATCAAAATAGCTAAACGACCGAACGTGCTTCTTTAGCGTCCCGCATCGAACGGGAAGTGTGTCCCCAATTGGGAACACACAGGCTTTCGATCTCAAACCACGGATTGCAATCATCTTGAAACCCCCGCGTGGGGCATTGTCGAGCCTGCCATTCGGCGCTCGCTCACGGTCGCGTTGCAACGAGATCTTGCATTGCCGGCAGGTGTGCGCGTGGCCGTTTCTTGCTGGATGGAATTGCTGCGTACGCAACGAATCAGCACGCATAGGTTCCAAAAGTATCCCTTGACAAAGTGCTGTGGCGACTCCTATTTTTCCTCTGCCATCCTCCATTACCAAATATTTCCAGCGAAATCATGTCAGCGAAACTCGATGTTTTCGCTCGATGCACTATGAGTTATTTAGTTATCCGGAATAAATAGATAACGCCTGAAATGAATCGACTTTGTCAGGAATGGAAAGTGAAATGTCAGCCGCCGTATGCCGGCAATTGCATTTGAATTTCGATGCCTTTTTCAAGGCCTCATTTCCGGCGAGTGCGGCCCCCGCGTAGTGTGACGTCATCATTCGAAGGGGTATAACAATGCATCCGGAGAGTACATCCAGCGTGGGTTGTAGCCGTAGTCGGAACCCGTTGCGTCATACGGGCGCAATCGCGATAGGCGTGCTGATGCTTGCGGGTTGCGGCGGTGGGGACGGCAGTCCGTCTTCGTCTGCCGCAACTGCGATGAACCAGGTTGCGGCAAGCGCGAAGGCCGCTGCGCAAACACCGAATTCATCAAACCAGCCTTACACGGACCCGATTGCCTATTCGCCGAACGCCACCGATGGTCTTGCGGTGTCGCAGGTCGCAGAAAAGGCCGCGGTCATGCATTACCAGTGGACCTCGGGCAAAACGACCATCAACTACACGACGACAACCGGCCATTTGACCGCTTCCGATTCAAGCGGAAATCCGGAAGCGACGATGTCGTATGTTGCCTATACCGCGCCGAGCACGAACGGTTCGCCGCGGCCGGTCACGTTCATCTATAACGGTGGCCCGGGCTCGTCGTCGATCTGGCTGCGTCTCGGCTCGTTTGCGCCCACGCGTGTCGCTACTCCCGATCCGCTGCTCACCAACTGGCCGAACTTTCCGCTCGTCAACAATGCAGAGAGTCTGATCGACACCACGGACATGGTGTTCATCGACCCGCCGGGCACGGGGCTTTCCGAGGCCATCCTGCCGAACACGAACCAGAAGTTCTGGGGCTGCGATTCAGACGTGGACGTGATGCGCGATTTCATCAAGCGCTATCTGGCGGTGAACAATCGCGGCAGCTCGCCGATTTATCTGTACGGCGAATCGTATGGCACGCCGCGCACCGACATGCTTGCGCTCGCGCTCGAAGCGGCGGGCGTGCAACTGACCGGCATCGTGCTGCAGTCGTCCATCCTCAACTACTTTGCCGATGCGATCGAGGCGACGGCGATCACGGAATCAACCGCAGGCTTGCAGCTCGACACCGATACGCTCGCGGGCTATTACCCGGGCTATGCCGAGGTGGCCGCCTACTTCAATCTGGTTTCGCCGCCAATGATCGATCAAGGTCTCTTTGCGCTGCAGTCGGAGATCTTCGCGACAGGCCAGTACCAGCATTTCCGGAAATACGCGCAATCGTGGGTGCTGAGTCAACTCGGCATTCCCGACGCGCTAGGCAAGCCGGTCTTTCCGCCCGAGAAAACGCTGGATTCGTGGCGCTGGCCTTCGAGTCTCACCTTGCAGGCGCTTAATGGCTACTTCAACGTGAATCCCTTCAGTAACGAACTGATCCCGGGCACCACGATCGGTCGTTACGACGGGCGCGTGTCGTTGCCCAATTCGGATCCGCGCCTGCAGAGCGACGGCGACCCATCGGACATCCTCATCTCGCAGCCGTTCACGACAGCGCTGGCCACGCAGATGCCGGATTATCTCGGCTACAAGGCGCCGCGTGCGACGTATATGCCGCTGAACGACAATATCATCGAGGTCTGGGACTTCTCGCACGACGGCCAGCCGCTGCCCGATACGCTGCCCGACCTGCTCGGCGCGATCCAGCTCAATCCGAAACTCAAGGTGCTGGCGGAGAACGGCTATCACGATCTCGCCACGCCGTTCTTCAACACCGAAAAGCAGCTTGCGCGCCTGCAAACGGTGGCCGGTTTGAACCCGAATCTGCAGGTGAACTTCTTCCAGGGCGGTCATATGATTTATCTGGACGACGTTGCGCGCCCGAAAATGAAGGCCGACCTCGTGAGCTACTATGGTGGTCAACCCATACCATTGGCGCTTTCGCTCTGGACGCTTCCGCAGCCGTGGCCCGACGAGAGTCCGGCGGGCACGCCGACTTCAACGGCAGTCGCGGCAGCGGGTCAATAACGTTACAGGCCGGGGCTTGCGTCGCGCATCGATATTCGTGATTCGATTGCGGGCCTCGGTCCTTACTCATTGAAGGCGAGCGATCATGTCTATATTCAACAAGCTGTGGTGCATTACGCCGCTCATGGCGTGCGCGGTTGGCGCGGTCACACTGGCCAACGCTCAGGCCGCAACGCAGGCCGTGGCGCCCGTTCAACTCCCGAAGGGCGGCCACGGTGTGGACGGCCCATTTTTCCCGTCGAACCGGCCAGTGCCGCTCACGCCCTCCACGGGTACGCAATTGCAGCAGCAGGCGCAACAGCGCGTGGCGGCGCGACTGGGCGCGAATTCCGCATTGAGCAACGGTGCATCGATCACGAAAGCTCAGGCGCAAAGCAGTGGGCTCGGGTATATCGCGCAGCATTTCGATCAGATCGATACGGCGCATACGGGCCGTGTGTCGATGAGCGACGTGCAGCAATATCTGCAGAAGCAGGGCCAATGAGGCCACGTGCGCGTCGCGCCGCGGCGATCGGCGTCGTGTGCGTGCTGGGGGCGGGGCCGCTCGCCCCGTCCGGTTTCGCGCTCGACACCGCTGCCGTTGTGCTGCCTCAGGATGCGCCCCACTACAAAGTGGGAGACAACTGGACCTTCGAGCGGTCCGACCCGTTGTCCGGCAAGAGTCGAACCTTCACGCAAACCGTGACGTCCGTCCACGCGGACGGCAGCGCGTCGCTGCTGATCGGGCCAGGCGGCGCACGTCTGGAACTCACCTCCGAGGCCAACGTCATTCCCAATGGCGCCGACGCGCGCGCGTGCGCGATTGTCCTGCATTTTCCGCTGCGCGCCGGCGAGCGCTACGAGGCGGACTGCGTGGCCACTGCCCCTTCCGGCATGAGGGTGCAGCGCCGTGCCCAATGTGAAGTGGACGGCGTGGAGACGGTCAAGACGAAGGCGGGCGCTTTCTCCGCGATCAAGATCACGATGAGCGGTGTCTGGCAGCCGCAGTATGGTGCGGGCGGCGGCCCGATGGAGGAAACGCTCTGGTATGCGCCGAGCGTCAAGCGTGTGGTGCGTGAAGCGTTTCAAGGCCGTTTGGCCGGCAGGGGCGCGCCCGCGACGAACGAGATCGAACTGGTGCAATACGCGGTGAAGCCCTAATACCGTTGCACCGTACTCCTGTCATTTGTCCGCGCACGAAATCTCCCTCTCGCTCGATCTCTCCATCAATTGATGGAGGCGCGAGCGTGCACGGTTCCATAGGCTTAGGAAGCGCAGCGCGCACCGGCACTTGCCGGGGCCTTTGCGAACGAGTGGGTTGGCCCGCTGCGCGTTATGGAGCCCGGCGCCTGACACGGTGACAAGGAGATGACCATGAAGATCAAGCATTCACGAATTATGCCGGTAGCAGCCTTCGCACTTCTCTCGCTCAGCAGCGTCGCGCAGGCCGGAGGCCTGTGCTCGCGTGCAATGCTAAGTGGACCTTACGGATTTCACGGCCATGGCGAAATTCTCGGCTTGCTGGACGGCAATAACAAGCTGCACCCATTTTCCTCACCGTCTACGCTCGATGATGTTGCCATCGTGACGTTCGACGGTTCAGGTAAATTCACGCGCACCGATTTCGGCATGATCAATGGGTTGCCCAAAGGCGGGCAGACTACGTTCAATCCGTACCAGAGCGGCACCTACACGGTGAATTCCGATTGCACAGGCACGATGAAAGTGGTTTACGGCAGTGGCGGCCCTGTACCGGCAGGCGTGGAAACCGACCTGCAAATCGTGATTTCCGACGACGGCACGCTCATCGAATCCGTTGTCAATAAAGCATACTCGCCGTCGTCCGGTCCCGCCGCCGACGGCACGACGTGTCCGCCGAATTGCGATCAAGGTGTGCAAGAGCAATTCGAGGGGAAGAAAGTTCTCGTTTACGGATTCCGCTAAGCGCATCACACGTTTTCGAAAAGGCCACGTTGCACGTATTGGCGTTGTGCAGCGTGTGCCTTTCTAAATCGCGATTATTCGTTTTTCCCAATCCTGTATAGATGACGAATTTCAGACGTGGAATTGCGTGCTGAATAAGCGCCAAAGTGTTCGTGCCGAATTAGCTCTGCATTTCCGGCGCATGCACATCTGCGCACGGCCGCGGCAGGGCCGATGGTACGCTTGGGTTTCTCAATGTCACGTGGCAGGAGATTGCCGATCATGAAGCGTTTGTGCTGCGCAGCGTTCATCGCGTTCCTGCTTGCCGGTTGTGCTTCATCGCCGCCGCCCGCTGCCGACACGGACACCTACATGCTGCACACGCCCGATTCCGCGAAGCCCGGCGCGCCCGGCTCGAAGCAGCCGAGACTCACCGTGGGCGTAAGCGACCCCGACACGCAACTGATTCTTCCGTGGTTCCTCAACGACATCATCAACTTCGTGAATTACCGCTAGTTGTTGCTCTTTCTTCCGCGCCCCGGTAAACCCTCCCTTGAAGCCTGAAAATCCATTTCCTACTCTATGAAACGTTTCAGTTCAGACGGATAGCAACAGGCAATCACTTCGGGCGGACAGACCAGCATGGACGACCGCAAGAAAAGTGCCAGTACCCTCAAGGACGTTGCGAACGCGGCGGGTGTTTCGCTGGGCACGGCATCGAAGGTACTCGCAGGGGCCGCGAATGTGAGCGAAGCACGGCAGCGGCAGGTTTGGGAGGCCGCCCGCAAGCTCGGCTACCGCCGCAACAGCCTGGCCGCCGAATTGCGCAGTTGCCGCTCCACGTCCATTGGGTTTGTCGTGCCCGACCTGACCAATTCGTTCTTCATCGAGCTGGTCTGCGCACTCGAAGATCACGCACTCGAATCCGGCTACCGGCTGATCCTCGCGCACGCGCAGGAGGACCCGGAACGCGAAGCGGAGCGCATCCGCTTCGTCCTTTCGCGCCAGGTGGCGGGCATGATCATCATTCCATGCCACGGTTACGAGCACGCGATCAGCGAACTGCGCGAATGCGACGTGCCGCTCGTGATGGCCGATCGCGTGGACAGCAGCTTTCCCGCCAATACCGTTACGACCGACAGCCATCGCGCGGCCATGGACGGCACCGGGCATCTCATCGCGCTCGGTCACCGCCGCATCACGTTCATCGTCAATGCGCTCGACCTCGTGAACAGCCGCGAGCGCGCCCAGGGCTATCAGGACGCGATGCGGCGCGCCGGGCTCGCACAATACGCCAACGTCGTGGTGTGCGGCATGAGCGATACCGAAAGCCATGCGACGACGCTCGGCGTGATCGCCGCGCGCGCGCGTCCCACAGCGCTTTTCACCGGCGCCAACGTCGCGACGCTCGGCGCGCTGCGGGCGATACGCGACGCGGGCTTGCGCCTGCCCGACGACATCTCGCTGCTTTCATTCGACGACGCGCCGTGGATGTCGGTGCTGCGTCCCGGCATCAGTTCCATTCGCCAACCCGCCGAGGCGATCGCCCGCGGCATCTGGCACCTCCTGCACAAACAACTGCAGGGCGAGAACCCGGAGATCGTGCATTTGCGCATGCGCGCCGACCTTCGCGTGCGCGAGAGCACGGGCCCGATGCGGTATGACGAATGGGGCGAAGCGGCGAGCGTGTCCGCCGCGCCGCCGCTATAACGTTTTATTTTTCGTAGCACCCGAGGCAGGCCGTACGCGCCGCCCGGTTCAGACAACAAAGGAGACAGGGCAATGGACAGTCAACGACGCATTCTGATTGCGGGTCTGGTCGCCGTACCGCTTGCCGGTGCAGCGGGTCTTCTCGGGACGCTCAGCGCGCCCGCGTTCGGGCAGCAGAAGAAGTATCGCTTCGGCTTCTCGCAGGTGACCACGGTCGAGCCCTGGCGTGTGCAGTTCAACAAGGACATGAAAGCCGAGGCCGCGAAGCATCCACAGGTCGATCTGATCATTGCCGATGCAGGCGATCGCACCGACAAGCAGAATGCCGACATGGAGAATTTCATCGCCCAGAAGATGGATGCGATCTTCATTTCGCCCAAGGAGTCGGCGGGGCTGACCGGCGTGGTGGAAAAAGCCTATAAAGCAGGGATTCCCGTGTTCGTGCTCGATCGCGAGGTGAACGGCGAATCCTTTACGCAGTTCATTGGCGGCGACAACGTGCAGATCGGCCGCGAAGCCGGCTCGTTCATCGTCAAGCTGATGGGCGGGCCGGGACACGCACAGGGCAATCTCGTGGAAGTGTGGGGCGGCTTCGGCGCGCAGCCCGCGCACGATCGCCACGACGGCGCGGTGAGCGTGACCGGCAAAGAACCCGGCATCAAGCTCGTGGGCGAGCGCGTGGACTGCGACTGGAAGCAGGACAAGGCCTACGAGTACATGAAGACGGTGTTGCGCGTGAATCCGAAGATCGATGTTGTCTACGGGCACAACGATCCGATGGCCTACGGTGCCTATCTTGCGGCCAAGGATGCGGGGCGCGACAAGAGCATCAAGTTCGTGGGCATCGACGGCTTGCCGCAGGAGGGCGCCACCTGGGTGGCGCAAGGGCTGCTTGCCGGCACGTTCATGTATCCCACGCCCGGCGCCGAAGGCATACGCCAGGCGCTCAAGCTGCTTGGTGGCGAAAAGATCCCGAAGAAGGTCACCTTGCCGACGCAGGGCATTTTTGCCGACAACGCCAAGGCGTATATTGCTAGCCACTCCTGAATGAATGCCACTGCCACTGCCAACGCTGCGCTGATCGAAGCGATAGGCCTGTCGATATCGTTCAACGGCAGCGCTGTGTTGTCGAGCGTCGACTTCGATGTCGTGGCGGGCGAGGTGCATGCGCTCGTCGGCGAGAACGGCGCGGGCAAATCGAGCCTCATGAAGATGCTGGGCGGGCTCTATACGCCAGACAGCGGCACCATACGCGTACAAGGCGTGCCCACACGCCTTGCGAGCGTGAACGACGCGATCGATGCCGGAATCGCGATCATTCATCAGGAGCTGAATCTCGTCGATACGCTTTCGGCTGTCGACAATATTTTTCTTGGCAAGGAACCGCGCACGCGCTGGGGCTTTCCGGACCGGCGCGCCATGCGCGCGGCTGCGCGCGACGTACTGGGTCAACTGGGCTTTCGCGCGAGCCCCGACACGCTGGTCGGCGCGCTGCGGGTGGGCGAAAAGCAACTGGTGGAAATCGCCAAGTCGCTTCTGGCCGAAGCGCGGGTGCTGATCATGGACGAGCCGACCTCGGCGCTCTCCGACGCGGAGACACACGCGCTCCTCACACTCACGCGGCAACTGCGCGAGCGCGGTATGGGCATCGTGCTGATCAGCCACCGGCTGGGGGAAGTCTTCGCCGTGGCCGACCGCGTGACCGTGCTGCGCGACGGCCGGCGCATCTCGACGCTGCCGGTCGCGCAGGTGGAGTCGTCGACGGCGCTCGTTTCGATGATGATCGGCAAGGACTTCGCGCCGCCCGAGCGCGGCGCGGACGAGGCGCCGCGCGCTCGCGCCACGAGTGTGGATGTGCGCGATCTTTCGCTGTGGGGGCCCGCGCGCGCGATGGTGCGCGATGTTTCGTTTTCGGTGCGCGAGGGCGAAGTGTTCGGCCTCTCGGGTTTGCTCGGCGCGGGCAAGACCGAAGTGCTCGAAGCCATCTACGGGATCTCGGCCTACCGGCAGGAGGGCGCCATTGCCATCGCGGGGCGGCGCCAGTCATTCAGGTCTCCAGACGAAGCTGCACAATCGGGTCTTGCGTTCGTGACCGAAGACCGAAAGAAGGATGGACTCGTGCTCGACCAGTCGCTCGAAGCGAATCTCGTGCTGCCGTCGTTGCCGCGTGTGCCCGGTTTTCCGTTCTACAGGCGGCGCAGGTTGTGCAACTGGGCCGCCGAACAGGCTCGCGCGTCGCGGGTCAAGCATCGCAGCCTGGCGCAGAGCGCCAATAGCCTTTCGGGCGGCAATCAGCAAAAGCTCATCATCGGCAAGTGGCTGATGACGAAGCCGCGCATCCTGCTGCTCGACGAGCCGACACGCGGCGTGGACGTCGCCGCCAAAGCGGAGATTTACCGGCAGATACTCGACGCGGCGCGCTCGGGCGTGACCGTGCTGATCGCGAGTTCGGAAATCGACGAATTGACCTTGCTGTGCGACCGCATTCTCGTGCTGTGCGAAGGGCGTGCCAAGCAGATCGTGCCGCGCAGCGATTTTTCCGGCGACCTGCTGATCGATCTCGCTTCGCCCTGAATTGCGCCTGAATTGCTCCTGACTGGAGGCTGACCATGCAGCACGTGCAGGACCATGTCGCCGAGCCGGATGCGCCAACGCGCAGGCGTCAACTGAGCACGCTCATGACGCACCTGAAGTACTACCTGGGGCTGATCTTGCTGCTCGTGGTGGGCGCATTCACCTCGCCTCACTCGACCGATGGCAGCAACATCTTTCTTTCCAGCGCGAACATCTCCGATGTGTTTCGGGAGGTCGCGAACGTCGGCGTGATGTCGATCGGCATGACGCTCGTGATCGTCACCGCGGGCATCGACCTTTCCGTCGGGGCGATCATGGGACTCGGCAGCGTGCTGACCGCGATGCTCCTCACCACGCAAGGATGGAGCCGCGCGACTTACGCGTCACTCGTGCTCAACGCCATTGCCGTATTTTCGATCGTATGGATCGTGCTGAGTGCATGGCGCAGGCGGCAACGCGTAGCAGGCGCGCATACCGGAGCCGCACGCGCGGTGCGCGGCGGCGTTGCGCTGCTGTGCGCGACGCTGGCGTGCCTGTATATCGCGTTGCACGCGGCGCACCGCATGCCGCTTGCAGGCGTGCTCTGGATCGTGCCGCTTGCGGGCTTCACGGTGGGCAGCATCAACGGATGGATCATCACGCGCGGGCGCATGCAGCCGTTCATCGTCACGCTGGCGGCCATGGTCGGCGTACTTGGGGCCGCGCGGCTGATCGCCGGACAGGACACTGCCGTTTATTCGATTTACAGCGGAACGAATGCCACGGCGGATATCGAGAACCTGCGAGCGCTGCTGTTTAATCTGATTCCGGTACCCGCGCTTTTCTTTCTCGTGATCGCGTTGGTTTTCGGTTTCGTGATGAATCGCACCGTGTTCGGAAAATATCTGTACGCAATCGGCGGAAACGAAAAATGCGCCGTGGTTTCAGGGCTCGATGTCAAGCGCTACAAGATGATGGCCTACGCCATTTCCGGCCTGCTCTCGGCGCTGGTTGGCGTGCTCTATGCGGCGCAGTACCGTCAGGGGAAGGCCGATGCCGGGACCGGCTGGGAACTCGATGCGATTGCGGCCGTGGTGATTGGCGGGACGAGTCTTTCCGGCGGCGTTGGACGCATATCGGGCACGGTGGCCGGCGTGCTCATATTCGGCTTTCTTGGCAATATTCTGTTGCTCAACGATATCGACAGCAATACCCAGCTGGTCCTCAAAGGCCTGATCATCGTGATTGCCGTGTTTTTGCAGCAGACCGACTATGGGCGCGGCGGCTGGTTCAAGCGGATCAAACGCGGTGTTACGCGGCACGATCAATAAATAAAACGCCGTGCGTGGACGATACGGGTCGCGTCCGCGCGCGGCGTTCCATTCACTCTCACCGGCTTCAGCGTCCGCGCGCAAGCCAACTGTCCACCGATTGCACACCGGGGACGGCCGCCGCAGTGCGTTCGGCCAGCGCGACCTGTTCGTGTTCCGGCACAAATCCGAGCAGCGTGACCGTATTGCCTCTGGCAAAAACAAATACATGAGAATTGCTCACGCCGTTGCGCGCGAGACTGACCCGGACGTCGTGTGCGAGTTGCGGGTTGCTTGCTCCGGAATCGGTTTGAGCCTGAACGGCTGGCACGATGGCGCTGGAAATCAGTAATGCGAGCGTGGAAGTGATGATGGCTTTCACGATACCTCCTTGCAGTGTGGCAGAAGTGCCGGTCAATTCCGGCAGCAAGCCTTCCGGCCCGCTTCAACGCAGGGCCGCGGAAGTCAGAGGGCAAGCCGCCTCGCGCAGCACGGTGAAAGCCGCAACGGCGCGTCGAGGGCTTTGCCCGGCGAAAGTGACGCTGGTGCGTGCTGGTGCATTGCGTTCGGACGGGACGTCGCGCGCGCGACGTGGCGGGGAACAGCGGGAGTCGAGGCGCAGAGTGTTGCGTGGCGCGATCGTGTGAAACCGGAAAGCCCGCGGGATTCATACGCAGTCCCGCGCTGAGCGTGCTTACCGGCAAATCTCAACTCGTTGCCCGGCAGGGTATACCTTGATCATAGTCGCTATCGCCCACGCGTGCTGGTGACAGCGCTGTCAACCCCCAACCGGAAAGCTGAAGGCGCAACGGGCAAGAATTTTCATTTCGTCGTTGCAACTTCACAACATCGAAGCGCGGCGTTTGAAAGCGCTGTCAAGCGCAATTTGGCCGCTGTAGCACGGGTGTTCGGAACATTTCCCACGCCGCGCATATTTTCCCTCACGACCACAAACGGATTTGGGAGGCTTGTGACCATAACGGAATGGTCATAAAGCAGGGGCCTACTCCGGGACCTGGCGGCGTGCAACTGTTATCGGTAACAGCGTTTTCCCTAACCTGCCGGTTCGATACACGGAGCAGGGGCGTCCCTATAATCGCCTCGAAATGTGATTCGGGACATTTCAGTGAGGCAGCCTGGTAGGTAACGTGTAGAGCGCACGCGACCTGCGCGGTTTGGAGACGCCAAAATATATATAGGATACCTAATGAAAAAGAAGCTTATTGCTTTGTCGGTGATGGCAGCTGCAACGACGATGGCGCACGCGCAGAGCAGCGTCACCCTGTATGGCCGTATCGACAACGGCGTGCAGTATGAGACCGGCCTGCCGGGCGGTAACAAGTTCTCGGCGCAGAGCGGCGACTGGGGTTGCTCCTGGTTCGGCCTGCTCGGTTCGGAAGATCTCGGCGGCGGCACGAAGACGGTCTTCCAGCTGGAAGGCCAGCTCAATACGATGACGGGCGCTTCGGCGGGCAACCTGTTCGGCCGTCATGCCACGGTGGGCTTGACCAACGACCGCTTCGGTCTGTTCAAGATCGGTAACCTCGGCGCCGGCGAACTCTCGCAGGACAGCTGGGGCGCTGACCCGCAGTTGATGCAGCGTTACGCCATCTCGACGCTGGTGCGCGGTCGTAACTGGGCGAGCACGAGCAACGGCGCGGAATATGACTCGCCTACGCTGTTCGGCGGCCTCGTGTTCAAGGGCCAGTATTCGCTGACCAACAACACGAGCTGGAACTCGGCGCCTGTCAACGCGCAAGGTGTGCCGACCGGCCAGGGCCGTACGAACGCGGTTGAAGGCATCTACACGTGGGGTAGCGGCGACTTCCGCGTGATCTATGACGAAGTCCGCGGTGCAAACGGCTCGTTCAACAACGTGTATTCGGCTTCGCGCTCGATTCTCGTTGGCGGCACGTATGTGCTTGGTCCTGTCAAGCTGTATGCGGGCTACCAGCACTTGAGCGCACCGGACGCCACCGACGCAAGCATGGGCGTGACCGGCACGCAGCCGGCTGGCGTGAGCGCACCGACGGCGGTGAATCACGAGTGGATCGGCGCTGGCTGGCAGGTGAACGACGCTTCGGCGATCACGGCTGCGGTGTTCCACGCGAACGCGAACAACGGCAACGGCAACGCCACGCTGTTCACGCTCGGCACGACGTACAACCTGTCGAAGCGCACGTTCCTGTACGCGGAAGCCGGCTACGTGCACAACAGCTCGACGTCGAACATCAACCTCGGCAACGGTCCGTACGGCAACAACAACTTCGACGCGGCGACGGGCACGTCGTCGAACGACAACCCGAACTACGGTCACAGCCAGACCGGTGTGTTCGCGGGCATCATGCACATGTTCTGATTTGAGTTTGTTTGACCTGTAGTTGTTGTGATCTCTTTGTGTCAGGTATTGCTTAATTCTCTCTCTAGAGAGGCCGGTGCGATCTCTCCTCCACCCTGGTCGCACCGGCTGCTTTTTCTGTGGTTTGTTGTTTCACTTAGTCAATTCGAATTCGTATCGGGAATCGCTTTTTTCAGTATTTGAAAGCGCTTTCATGGAAATGTTCAGGCGGAACTCATGACCGACGGCACCAACGAAACACCCGGCGCGCCCAGTGTCCCTGGTGGTCCAACTGCGGGCCCGAACGTGACGCTGGAAGAAATTGCGCGCGCAGCCGGCGTGTCTCCGAGCACGGTGTCGCGCATCCTGAACGGTACCGCACGCGTGCTTCCCGAAAAGCAGCGAGCCGTGGAAGAGGCCATCGCGCGGTTCAACTATCGGCCAAACGTGCTGGCGCGCAGTCTTGCGAGCGGCCGGACCGAAACCATCGGCGTATTGACGCAGGCCGTGTCGAGTCCGTTTTACGCCGAGTGGCTGCGCGGAATTGAAGAGGCGCTTGCCGAACCGGGCTTCACGCCGATTTTCGTGAGCAGCCGCTGGAATGTCGTCGACGAAAAGGCGCGCCTCGAAGAATTCATCGCGCGCCGCGTGGACGGCATCATTCTGCTGCACGCACAACTCGACGAGCCAACGCTCACCGAATATTCGCGCTACGCACCCATGCTCGTGCTGGGGCGCTCGGTGCAAAACGGCCTGGCGCTGGCAGGCCTGCCGATCGACAACCTGCAGGGCGCGCGCGACGCGACGCGGCATTTGATCGAGCAGGGCCACCGCGAAATCGCATTCATTGCCGGCCCGAGCAATCACGAGGACGCGATCGAGCGTCTCGACGGCTACCGCAGCGCGCTGGAAGAAGCGGGCATCGGTTTCGACGCCGATCTGGTCGAGCAGGGCGATTACCTCGAAACCGGCGGTGTCGCGGCGATGGAGCGGCTGCTGACGCGCCGGCCTTCGCTGAGTGCGGTGTTCTGTGCGAACGACCAGACCGCGTATGGCGCGCGTCTGACGATGTTTCGCCGCGGCGTGCGCGTGCCCGAGGACGTATCGCTGGTCGGCTTCGACGATTTGCCGACCTCCTCATATATGACGCCGCCTTTGACGACGGTCAGGCAGCCGACCTATGAAATCGGCCGGCTCGCGGCGCAAGGCATCGTGCAGATGATCCGCAAGCAGCCGGTGGCACTGAGCCCGATTCCGCTCACGCTGGTCACGCGCGAAACGACGCGTCGGATCGGACCTTCGTTGAGCGGGGGAGATGCACGTGCGTGAAGGCTGTGCCCACGTGTGAGTCCTTGGTGGGCCGTTTTTTTAGTTTTGCCGTGAAAGCGCTTTCAAACATCAGAGCGCGGCAAGCATGTCGTTAAGCATGACGAATCAATACAACAGGGGAAGTAGTTCGTAGCAGCAGGGGAGCATTTGAACGTCACTCACAAACGTTTCATCAGGAGACATGTAATGAATTTCCGTTTTTCAGGCACTGCCGCCGCCGTTTTGCTGAGCCTCGCTACCGTGGCCGCGCATGCCAACACCACGCTGACTGTCGCGGTGTTTCCGAAGCTCGACCAGGAAATCAAGGACGCGATTCCCGCGTGGAAGAAACTGCATCCGGACGTCGACATCAAGGTGTCGTCGCTCGCGATCGGCGACCACCACAACGCCATGACCACCGCGCTTGCGACCAGCTCGGACCTGCCCGACGTGATGGCCGTGGAAGTCGGCTTCATCGGCCGGTTCGCTGCGGGCGGCGGTCTCGAAGATCTGGCCAAGCCGCCTTATAGCGCGGGTCAGTACAAGAGCCAGTTCATCAACTACACGTTCGCGCAGGCCACCACGCAGGACGGCCAGATTGTCGGCATGCCGGGCGATATCGGCCCGGGCACGCTGTTCTACCGCAAGGACATTCTCGACAAGGCGGGCGTGACCGAAGCCGACCTGACGAAGTCGTGGGACTCGTATCTCGCGGCCGGCCAGAAGATCAAGAAGGCGACGGGCGCGTACCTGATGGCGTCGTCGCGCGATATCGAAGACATCTATATTCGCGCCGACCTGAAGGAAGGCGACGGCGTGTACTTCGACAAGGCCGGCAATCCGGTCGTGACGTCGCCGCGTTTCGTGAAGGCGTTCGAGCTTGCGAAGAAGGCGCGCGATCTCGGCCTCGACGCGAAGATCACGCCGTGGTCGAACGAATGGGCCGAAAGCTTCAAGCGCGGCACGGTGGCGACGCAAATGATGGGCGCATGGCTTGGCGGCCACCTCTCGTCGTGGATCGCACCGGACACGAAGGGTCTCTGGCGCGCGACGAATCTGCCTGGCGGCGCTTATGCTTCATTTGGCGGCACGTTCTGGTCGATCCCGGTGAAGGCCACGCAAAAGCAACTGTCGTGGGAATTCATCAAGTTCCTGACGACGCGCACGGACGAGCAGCTCGCTTCGTTCCGCTCGATCGACGCCTTTCCGGCGCTGCTTTCCGCTCAGCACGACGACTTCTTCGCGCAGCCCGTGGCGTTCCTCGGCAACGAGCAAGCTCGCCTGATCTGGCGTGATGCCGCCGCGCATATCCCGGCGATCCAGCGCAGCAAGTATGACCAGGTTGCCGAAGAGGCGGTCCACTCGGCGCTCGACAAGGTGGTCGACAGCAACGAGGACATCCACCAGGCACTGCAGGAAGCACAGGCTGATATCACGCATCGTGTCCGCCGTTAAGCGGTTTTGATGAAACGGCGCGGCGCTACGCCGCGCTCTGAAGCCCGCTGCAACAGCGTGGCCGCCCACCTGGGCTGGCCACGCACGAATGGACGGAACTATTGATGAACTCTCCTCTGCCCACAACTGAACAGGTTTCCCGCGAAGGGCTCGCGCGCGACACGCTCGCGCCGCTCACCCACGCTCGCGGAAAGCTGCGGCTCAATCCGGTCAAGATTGCGCCGTACCTGTTTCTCGCGCCGTTTTTCGTGCTGTTTGCGGTGTTCCTGGCCTTTCCGCTGCTGTTTTCGCTGTATCTCTCGTTCCAGAGCTGGGACGCGACGGCGGGACTGGCGAGCATGAAGTGGGTGGGCCTGTCGAACTTCACGTTCACGCTGACTGACCCGTGGTACTGGAAATCGCTCTACAACAC
The DNA here is from genome assembly GCF_905220195.1 of Paraburkholderia sp. J8-2. Taxonomy (NCBI): domain Bacteria; kingdom Pseudomonadati; phylum Pseudomonadota; class Betaproteobacteria; order Burkholderiales; family Burkholderiaceae; genus Paraburkholderia; species Paraburkholderia sp. J8-2. The sequence goes on along the minus strand of NZ_CAJMZA010000008.1, from coordinate 293,106 downwards.
GGCCTCGATGGCGGTCATGTCCGGCGCGCCGCAGCACCTCATTGCGCTGCCGCTGGCGTTCTTTCTGCAAACCGCGTTCCGCCGCTGGCGCAATTTCGTGGTTGGGCTGTACTTTCTGCCCTTCATCACGTCGAGCGTGGCGATCGCGCTGATTTTCTCGTCGCTGTATTCGACCGACTTCGGCATGATCAACCTCGCCATTGCCGAAATCGGCAAGATCCCGGGGCTGCACTGGATCGTGCCTTCGAAACCGATCGAGTGGCTGTACAACCCGGCCAATGTGAAACCGGCGGTCTCCGTTGTCGTGTTCTGGCGCTATGTGGGCTGGAATACGGTGCTGTATCTGTCTGCACTGCAGACCATTCCGAAGGACATTTACGAAGCGGCGCGCATTGACGGCGCGAACGGCTGGCAACAGTTCACGCGCATCACGATCCCGCTTCTGAAGCCGATGATTTTCTTTGCGGTCACGCTTTCGATCATCGGCGGGCTGCAACTGTTCGAAGAGCCGTTCATCCTGCTCCCGAATGACGGCATGGGGACGAGCCAGTCCGGCCTGACCACGGCGGTCTACATGTATCGCACGGCATTCCACGACGGCGACTTCGGCACGGCCAGTTCGATTGCGTGGCTGCTCTTTATCACGATCTCCGCGCTGATGTGGCTCAACACGCGCATTTTCCACCGCAGCGGCATGAAAGAGGAGGCACAGCGATGAAACTGTCCAACAACAAGGCACGTTACACCGGTTATGCCGTCGTGCTGGCGGGCGCGGTGCTGATGTTCTCGCCGTTCTGGTTCATGTTCGTCTTCGCCACGCACACGAGCTCCGAGATTTTCTCGATGCCGCCGCCGCTCTGGTTCGGCAACGCGTTTCTCGACAACATGGCCTCGCTCATGCGGCACATTCCGTTCTGGCGCAATCTGGGCTGGAGCTTCTACACGGCCACGATTCAGACCTTGCTGACGTTGCTCGTCACGTCGATGGCCGGTTACGCGTTCGCGATGTACGAGTTCCGCTTCAAGAAGACGCTCTTTGCCGTTGCGCTCACGGCCATGCTGGTGCCGCCGTTTCTCGGCATGATTCCGACCTTCATGACGATGAACCTGCTCGGCTGGATCAATCAGCCGCGCGCGCTGTATGTGCCAGGCGCTGCCGCCGCGCTCGGCGTGTTCCTCATGCGCCAGTACATCGCGTCGGCGATTCCGTCCGACCTGATCGAGGCGGCGCGCATCGACGGCTGCGGCGAGTTCCGCATTTACTGGAGCATCGTGCTGCCGCTGCTCGGGCCCGCACTGGGCACGCTCGGGCTCATCAGCTTCATTCAGGCCTGGAATAACTTTCTCTCGGCACTGGTCGTGCTGCGTTCGCCTTCGATGTACACGCTGCCCCTCGCGCTGCGCATTCTGCAAAGCCCGACCAACTCGGACTGGGGCGCGGTCATGGCGGGGTCCGCGGTGGCGGTGGTGCCGTTGCTCGTGCTGTTCGCCTTCACCTCGCGGCGTTTGATCGACGGTTTGACGACCGGCGCGGTCAAAGCCTGAGTTTCACACTTTCATTTCAAGCAAGTTCGCCGAAAAGCGAACACGACTAATCAGGATACCTATCGTTATGTCGACGTTTCGATTCAAGGAAAACTTCGTTTGGGGCGTGGCCACCAGCTCGTATCAGATCGAAGGCGCAGCGCGTGAAGACGGCCGTGGCGAGTCGATCTGGGACACGTTCTGCCGCGTGCCCGGCAAGGTCGTGAAAGGCGAAAGCGGCGACGTGGCCTGCGATCACTACCATCGTTTCGAAGAAGACCTCGATCTGATGGCGCAAATGGGCGTCAATGCTTACCGTTTTTCGATTGCATGGCCGCGTGTGCAGCCGGACGGCCGCGGCGCCTACAACGACAAGGGCCTCGCGTTCTACGAGCGTCTGGTCGACGGTTTGCTCGAGCGCGGAATTCAACCGTTCGCCACGCTCTATCATTGGGACTTGCCGCAAGCGCTGCAGACGGCGCAGAACGGCTGGGAAAGCCGCGACACGGCGTATCGTTTTGCCGACTACGCACGCAAGATCGGCAGCGTGCTGGGCGACCGGGTTGCTTCGATCGCCACGCACAACGAGCCGTGGTGTACCGCATGGCTCGGCAATGCAACGGGCTACTTCGCTCCGGGCAACGCCGACCTGAAGAAAGCGGCTCACGTGGCGCATCATCTGCTGCTTTCGCACGGCCTGGCGGTTCAGGCCATGCGTGCCGACGGCGTGAAGGCGCCGCTTGGCATCGTGCTCAACCAGTCGCCGGCACACGGCGCGACCGACGCGCCAGAAGATATTGCCGCCGCATCACTCGAATACGCGAAGTTCGTGCGCTGGTACATGGACCCGATCTTCAAGGGCGAATATCCGGCCGAAGCGTTGAACTGGTATGGCGCAAACGGCCCGCAGGAGGTCATTCGCGAAGGCGATTTCGACATCATCGGCGCGCCGCTCGACTTCCTCGGCATCAACTATTACACGCGTATTTTCGCGAGCGCTTCGGGCGTCAAGCGTCCTCCGGGCGTGCACGGTTTCACGGACATGGACTGGGAAGTCTATCCGGAAGGTCTGACCGAACTGCTCACGAAGCTCAATGCCGAGTACAAGCTGCCGCCGATTTTCATCACCGAGAACGGCTGCGCGGCGAAAGACGTGCTCGAAAACGGCCGCGTTCAGGACACCGACCGCATCCGTTTCCTCGATCTGCACCTGGCTGCGCTGTCCGATGCCGCGCAACAAGGCGTGGACGTGGCCGGCTATTTCGCATGGAGCATGCTGGACAACTTCGAATGGGCGTGCGGCTACGACAAGCGCTTCGGTATGGTGTACGTCGACTACGAGACCCAGAAGCGCACGTTGAAGGACAGCGCGCACTGGTATAGCGAGGCCATCGCGGAGCATGCGGCCGCCGAGGCAGCCCGCTAACGCGGGCCCAGGGAACAGCACCGTAACCCGCGCGACAGAGGACGAGACGCCGATATCGCGCGGGACGGCAAGGCAAGAGCACTAAGGAGGACGTAACAATGGGCGAACTCGTATTGCGCAACGTCGTGAAGACGTACGGTGAAGGTCCGCAGATCATTCAGGGCATCGATCTGCATATTCCGGACGGGCAGTTCACGGTATTCGTCGGACCTTCGGGTTGCGGGAAGTCGACCATGCTGCGCATGATCGCCGGGCTCGAGGAAGTGAGCGGCGGCGACATTCTGATCGACGGCGTGCGTGTGAACGATCTGCAGCCGGTGGACCGCGGCGTGTCGATGGTGTTTCAGAGCTATGCGCTCTATCCGCATATGACGGTGGCGGAGAACATGGGATTTTCGCTCAAGCTCTCGGGCAAATCGAAGCGCGAAGTGCGCGAAGTCGTGGGCCGTGCCGCGGAAATCCTGCAGATCACGCACCTGCTCGATCGCAAGCCCAAGGCGCTCTCGGGCGGCCAGCGGCAGCGCGTTGCGATTGGCCGCGCGATCGTGCGCAAGCCGCGCGTGTTTCTGTTCGACGAACCGCTGTCGAATCTCGATGCGGCGCTGCGCGTGCAGATGCGCATCGAACTGGCGAAGCTGCACCGTGAGCTGGGCACGACGATGATCTACGTGACGCACGATCAGGTCGAGGCGATGACGCTCGGCGAGCAGATCGTGGTGTTCAACAAGGGCAACATCGAACAGACGGGCGCGCCGCTCGATCTGTATGACCGGCCCGCGAACCGCTTTGTCGGCGGCTTTATCGGCTCGCCGCAAATGAACATGCTGAACGCCACGGTGGTGTCGCAAAACGGCGTGCAAACCGTCCTGGCGCTCGCGGGTGCGAGCCATCGCATCGCGCTGTCGGGTCGGCCGGACCGTGCGCTCAATGGCGAATTGACCTTGGGCGTGCGTGCCGAACACCTGAGCATCGGCCTCGCGGACGAAGGCATCGCCGCCCGCGTCGAGCTGGTCGAGCATCTGGGCGACGTGTCGATCCTGCACGCGCGTCTGGACGGCATGGCGCACGCCATTGCGCTCAAGCTCGACAAGAAGGACGCGCAGTACGAACCGGGCGCCCGCGTGGGCATCAAGGTGGCGTCGTCCGCGGTCACGCTGTTCGACGCGAGCGGCGCGGCGGTGGCGTTCGAGCGCCCCGAAGTGGGAGAGAACGTTCAAGCCGTCGTTTGATGTGCGCGATGGCGAACGCGATGGAGACGAGTGCAATGGCGAACAAAGGGTCGAAGGGCGATTTCGAGTCGGTCGCGAGAGCGCCGGCCGGGCCAGTTGCGCCGTCTGCTGATCCACCCGAGGCGACGGACCGGGAACGCGAGCCGCCGCGCGAGCGCCCGGACCCGCCGGAGCGCGCGGAGAAAAGGCGCGAACCGCTGCATGCGTTCATCGTCCATTTCGATGCGGAGCCTTCGTCGAAGCCGCCGCGGCCGGATTATCCGGACCAGCCAACATGACGATATCGGGACAGGGATGATTACGAGTGTCGCGAATGGGCGTTACGACTTTTATTACCGCCCATTTAACGTTAGCCGGAACGGTACTTTTTTGCAGTACGCTTTGGCGAACTCGCCAGGCGCTTTTCCCTTGCTGGGCCGGGATCTGGCGGGGTTTACGCGCACGCTGCCGTATTTCACCGAGCCCAGGTAAACCACGCATGGCGGTGCCAGAACGGTGGATTTAACATCAATTAACGTTAAGGGTAACGTTATTATGTTTCTGCTTAATCGACGGTCTGCAACACGGGCAATCCTCTCCCCCAACGCTCCGCTTCCCTGCGGCAGCGTCCGTACGGCCAGGCGAGGCGTACACCGCCATTCGCACCTGGCCGCCGGCAAGCAACACACCGTGTTGTCTTGCCTCGCGGGTCGCTCGATCACAACTCGGGCTGCCTGACGGGTTCTCACAGACATATCGATTATATGAAAGCGCAAGGGCTGCCGGGGCGTATTCGTGCAAAAGATGTTACCGGTAAAAACCCGCAGTTCGTCTGTGCGGGGTGCGCCGGCGCCAGGGCGTAGTTCAGGCAGTCAACCGAAGTGCAAGGCCGATAAAGAGCCATTGGGGAACGAAGCGCAGGTATTCGATTGCGCACGCAACAACCCGATGCAATAACAATCCGATTGAATTTTGATGGGTGGAGAACGTCATGGAAAAGCGAGTATCGAAAGCCATTTTCAAGTCCCGGGCCTGCGAGCTGTTCCGCCAGGTCGAAACGCTGGGCGAAACCGTCGTCGTGACGGACCGGGGACAACCTACCATTGAAATCCGGCCCTATCGCAGCAAGACGGAGAATCCGCTCGAACTGCTGCGTGCGTCGATCACGCATTTCAACCTCAAGCACGCGTTAGCACCGGTTCCCGCCGAGCAGGAAGAGTAATGATCACGCTCGACACGCTTGCGCTCGTGTGCTGGCTCGGCAGGCAGAAAGCGTTGAGCCAGGCCGCGCACGATGCGATCGACCGTGAACTCGCGGGCGGCGAGATTCTCATCTCGGCAATCAGCGCGCTCGAAATTGCGGAGTTCGTGAAGGCCGGCAGCCTTGGGCTCACGATGGACGCCCGGAGTTGGCTCTCCACGTTTCTGAAGCTGGATGGCGTGCGCCTGATTCCGGTCGATTCCGAAATTGCGTTCCGCGCGGCGACGCTGCCGCCCGCGCTGACTTCGCATCAGAGGCTGATCGTCGCGACCGCGCGCACGCATGGCGGCGCGCTCGTGACCTCCGATGCGAAGGTGCGTGCGTCGACTTACGTCGAAACGATCTGGTGACGCGAGCGGCGGTGCCGCGTCCTGGCCGGGCCGGTCGAGTCGCGCACCACCAGCTCCGCGGGCAGCGTGATGCGCTGCGAAGCGGCGTCGATGCCGGCGATCTGCGCGAGCAGCGTATTGACCGCCGAGCGCGCCATTTGCTGGAACGGCTGGCGAATCGTAGTGAGTGCGGGATGAAACTGCTCGGACATGGGAATGTCGTCGAAGCCGATCACGGAAATATCGTCGGGCACGCGCAGGCCCGCTTCCCTGACCGCGGCGATCACGCCGAACGCGCTCTGGTCGTTGGCCGTGAAGATCGCGGTGGGCGGATCGGAAAGATTGAGCAGGTCGAAGGTGACGTCGAACGCCATCATTTGCGAGAGATCGCCTGCGGCAACCAGCGCGTCTTCGCGCGGCAAGCCGAGCTTGGCGAGCGTGTCGCGATAGCCGCGTTGACGGTCGCGCACACCCTCGATGGTTTCGTCGCCGGCAAGGAAGGCAATGCGCTTGTGACCGAGTTCCGCGAGATGTTCGACCGCGAGACAGGCGCCGCCGTAGTTGTCGACGGAGACCGAAGGAAAGCCCGTGAGCGTGCCGCGCTGATCGACCACCACCACTGGCACTTTGGCCGTGGCGAGCGCTTCGAGGCAGAGCGATTCGCGCGGCAGGATGGCGAGAATGCCGTCCGAAAACTGTTGAATCAACCCAAGCAGGTCGTGATGCGTATGGCGGTCTTCGTCGAACACGGTGTACACGAGCATTTCCATGCCCGCGCCGCGTGCCGCGCGGCCCGCGCCGAGCACCAGTTCGCTCGAGAACTGCGTGTCGAGCGTGGGTGTGATGATGCCGATGATGCCGTTGCGCCCGCCGGAGAGTTTCTGCGCGGTCCGGTTCACGACATAGCCGATATCGGAAGCGATTCTCAGCACTTCGTCGCGCGTTTCGCGCGACACGCCCGGGCGTCCGTTGAGCGCGCGCGACGCGGTCATCTGCGACACCCCGGCCAGCTTGGCGACGTGCTCAAGCGTGGGAGTTTGCCTTGCCATGCGTGGTGTGGGCTTACGAGAGGTCATGTCTGCGAAGACTCGCTCGTGACTCGCTGGTTACTCCGCGGGTTAGGCGCTGGTCACGTTAGCGATACCGTTTATGTGCTGGCTATTCTATCAGATGCGCAGTTTTTCAAATGTCCACGTGTACGCAAACCTTGCGCGGGGCGCAAGCTCACGCCGGGGGCTCACCAGGAAAATCCCGCATAGCCGGAGTTCACGTCTCGGCTTAACATCCACTAACGTTAAGGCTAACGTTAAATCCTCAGGTAACACAGGTAGCTCTCAAAATTCCATAAGAGGGGACACAAACATGGCGTACCCAGGTTTCTCCAAGGCGCGGGCGGTAGCCGGCGCCACGGCACTGCTGTTCTCGTTGTCTGCAGTCGTTTCGAACGCCGTTGCGGCGGATTCCAAAACCATCACGGTATGGGATCAGCAGACCAATGCGTCGTCGAGCAAGATCATTCGTGACGCGTCGGATCGCTTCGAAAAGTCGGACCCGGGCTACAAGGTCGAAAATTCGCACGTCCTGAACGAGGCCTACAAGACGAAGCTGAAGGTCGCATTCGGCGCGAACCAGCCGCCGTGCGTGTTCGAGAACTGGGGTGGCGGCGGCCTGCAGGAGTATGTGAAGTCCGGCCAGATCGTCGATCTCACGCCGTACCTGAACAAGGACCCGGCGTTCCGCAGCCGCTTCATGCAGTCGTCGTGGAACGTCACGACGTTCGGCGGCAAGACCTACGGTGTGGCAGCCGAAAACGCGGCGGCCGCCGTGATCTTCTACAACAAGGAAGTGTTCAAGAAGTACGGCATCACGCCGCCGAAGACGTGGGATGAGCTGATGCACGTCGTCGATGTGCTGAAGCAGCACAACGTGGCCGCGTTCTCGCTGGCGAACAAGAACAAGTGGACCGGCTCGATGTACTACATGTACCTCGTCGACCGTATCGGCGGTCCGCAAGTCGTGAGCGACGCGATTGCGGGCAAGGGCAAGGGCTTCGAAGATCCGGCGTTCGTCGAAGCCGGCAAGCGCATTCAGGAGCTCGTGAAGGCCGGCGCGTTCGCGCCGGGCATCAACGGTCTCGACTATGACTCGGGTGCTTCGCGCCGTTTGCTGTATACGGGCAAGGCTGCGATGGAACTGATGGGCGCCTGGGAAGCTTCGACGATCGCGAACGAGAATCCGGCGTTCTCGAAGGATCTCGACTTCTTCCCGTTCCCGAGCGTGCCGGGCGGCAAGGGCGATCCGCGCGACCTGATCGGCACGGTGGGCGACGGCTTCCTGAGCATCTCGGCCGAGTGCAAGACGCCGGACGCCGCCTTCAAGCTGATCCAGGCGCTGACCGACGACCAGGCAATGCAGGCACGCGCCTCGGATGACCACAAGCTCCCGCCGGTCAACAACGTCAAGATCGACGATCCGTTCACGCAGCGTTTGCAGCAGCTGCTGGCCGCCGCGCCGAGCGTGCAGCTCTGGTACGACCAGGCACTGCCGCCTGCGCTGGGCGAGCTGCACAAGGACACGACGCAGGCGCTGTTCGGTCTGTCGGTCACGCCTGAGGCGGCTGCGCAGCAAATGGAAGCCGCTTCGAAGAAGGGCGGCTGATCTTTAGGGCCTGTTATCAATGTGAACAGGCCCTAACACTCAAGAAAAGTCCGGCTGGCGCCGCGAGGCGCCGGCCGGCAGACAAGCTCGTGAATATCGCACTTTCCGCTACACCTGAACGCCGGCTGAAGCTATCGTCGCAAACGCTCGTCACGGTCGTGTTTCTGGCGCCGTCGCTGCTGCTGCTGGCCGTGTTCCTGCTTTATCCGCTCGTTTCCAGCCTGCGGCTGTCGCTGCTCGACTGGAATGGCCTTGGCAATACCGCCCGCTATACCGGGCTCGCGAACTGGGTGCGGCTTGCCCACGACACGGTGTTCTGGCAATCGCTCAAGAACAACGTGATTCTCGCGGCCGCCTCGATCGTGATCCAGCTTCCTGTGGCGCTCGCGCTCGCCGTGCTGCTGGAAAAGGCCGGCCGTGGCTCGCGCGTGCTCAAGGTGCTCTATTTCCTGCCGCTGCTCATGTCGAGCGTGGCGATCGGCGTGCTGTTCAAGCAGATCTACGATCCGAATTTCGGACCGCTGAACGTCGCGCTGCAGGCCTTCGGCCTGGATGGTCTCGCGAAAGACTGGCTGGGCGACCCGCATTTCTCGCTGGGTGCGACGATCGCCGTGATCATCTGGCAGAACGCGCCGTTCTACATGATCCTGTTTCTCGCCGGCCTCTCGTCGATGCCGGCCGAAGTCAACGAAGCCGCGCTGCTCGACGGCGCTTCCGAGTGGACCATTTTCTGGCGCATCAAGCTGCCGCACCTGCAAGGCACGGTGCGCACGGCGGTGATTCTCTCCGTGCTCGGCTCGCTGCGTTACTTCGATCTCGTCTTTGTCATGACCGGCGGCGGCCCCGAAGGCTCGTCCGAGGTGATGGCCACTTACATGTATCGCACGGTGTTCAGTTCGTTCCAGCTCGGCTACGGCAGCACCATCGGCTCGGCGATGTTCCTGATCGTTATCGCGGTGGCGGCGGTGTCGATGTACTTCACCCGTCGCTACGCAACCGAGGTTTGAACCATGAAGAAGAAATTCCGCTTTCCGCGCGTGGGAATTCCACTGCTCGCGCTGATCTGGCTGGCTGTCACGACGATCCCCTTCATTTTCATGGTTGTGTCGAGCTTCAAGAGTCAGGAAGAGACCTTCTCGACGAACGTGTGGGCGCCGCCGGGGCACGTGTTCTTCGGCAACTACGCGGCAGTGCTGCAGGGGCCGTTCTTCACGTATTTCCGCAACAGCGTGTTCACGGTGGGCGTTTCGGTGGCGCTGATCGTCATCATCAGCGCGATGGCCGCCTATGTGTTTGCGCGCATGCGCTTCAAGCTGAACAAGTTGCTCTTCGGTCTCGTGGTCGCGGGCATGATCGTGCCGCTGCATGCCACGCTCGTGCCGATCTATCTGCTCACGCGTAACCTCGGTCTCTACGACACGCCGTTCGCGCTGCTCGGCCCGTATGTGGCCCTCAGTCTGCCGGTGTCGATCTTCATCCTGACCGAGTTCATGCGCCAGATTCCGCGTGAGCTGGAAGAGGCCGCGCAGCTCGACGGTTGCAGCCCGTTCCGCATTTTCTGGCGTATTTTCTTCCCGCTCTCGGGGCCGGGGCTCGCCACTGTGGCGATCTTCAACGGCATTGGTCTCTGGAACGAGTTCATCTTCGCGTACATGCTCACGTCGACGGCCGAGCACCGCACGCTGCCGCTCGCGATCTGGGACTTCATGGGGCAATACGCGTCGAACATACCCTCGATGCTGTCCGTTCTCGTGCTCACGTCGTTGCCGCTGATCGTTGCCTACGCATTCGGTCAGGAGCGCGTGATCAAGGGGATGATGGCCGGCTCGCTCAAGGGCTGATTTGCATCGCACACCGAACTTCGCATAAAACGATATGGCAAGCATTTCCCTCAATAACGTACAGAAAGCCTACGCGAGCGGCAACGCGGTGATTCGCGACGCCAACCTCGAGGTCGGCAAGAACGAGTTCTGCGTGTTTCTCGGCCCGTCGGGCTGCGGCAAGTCCACGCTGCTGCGCATGATCGCCGGGCTCGAATCGATCACCGACGGTGAGCTGCGCATCGACGGCCAGCGGATGAACGAGGTCGAACCCGCGAAGCGCAAGGTCGCGATGGTATTCCAGAACTACGCGCTCTATCCCCATATGAGCGTGTACGAGAACATGGCATTCGGTCTGCGTCAGGCGAAAATCGACAAGGCCGTGATCGACAAGAAAGTGCGCAGCGCCGCAGCGGCGCTGCAACTCGATACGTATCTCGAACGCCGCCCGGCAGCGCTCTCCGGCGGCCAGCGCCAGCGCGTGGCGATCGGGCGTGCCATTGTGCGCGAGCCGGGCGTGTTCCTGTTCGACGAACCGCTGTCGAACCTCGACGCCGCGCTGCGCGTGCAAACGCGTACCGAAATCGCGCGTCTGCACCGCGAGTTCAGCGAAGCGAGCGCCGTGTACGTGACGCACGACCAGGTCGAAGCGATGGCGCTGGCCGATCGTATCGTGCTAATGCAGGCGGGTACGCATATGGAGCGCAACGGCAGCGTTGCACAGGTGGGCGCGCCGCTCGATCTGTATCACCATCCGAAGAGCCGCTTTGTCGCGGGCTTCATCGGCTCGCCGAAGATGAACTTCTTCGCCGGCACCGTGGTGGGCGGCGACGACGGCGGCGTGGTCATCGACCTGGAAAGCGGTGAGCGCGTGCGTGCGCGCGTGGACGGCTCGCGTGCGCGCGCCGGCATGAAGGTGACGCTCGGCGTGCGCCCGGAACACTTGCGCGTGGCTGTTGATCCGCGCAATGAACAAACGTTGGCGAGCCGCGTGAAGCTGGTTGAGCACATGGGCGAGCACAGCTATATCCACGCGACGCAAACGGGCCCGGCTGCGGTGACGCTGATCGCCAAGGTGCCCGGTGACAGCCCGTTGACGCACGATGAAGCAGTCAACCTGGCGCTGCCCCCCGAGGCTTGCCACGTTTTCGACGATCACGATATGGCGCTGCGACGTCTGATCTGAGCGGAGCGCGGCTTTTGCCGCGCGGCTGCGCAACGCCAATTTCAAAAGCACAACTAAGCAGACGGTGAGGAAAAAAGCCGTCTGGTGCAATACCAGGGAGTCAATCGATGTCGCTTGAACACACCACTGAGGTTGCGGTTTATCGCCGCGCCGATGCGCCGACCGAGCAACGCGTGGCCGATCTGCTCGCGCGCATGACGCTCGACGAAAAAATCGCCCAGCTTCACGCCGCGTGGCTGAAGCTGTCCGCCGACGGCGACCACAAGGCGCGCTCGATCGATTTCGCGCAAAGCGCGAACAGCCTCACGGTGGACCAGATTCTGGCGCATGGTCTTGGCCAGATCACGCGCCCGCTCGGCACGCACACGGTCGATCCGAAGGAAGGCGTGCGCGCGCTCAACGAGCTGCAGCGCAAGATGGTCGAAGACACGCGCCTGGGCATTCCCGTTATGTCGCATGAGGAGTGCCTCGTGGGCCTGATGATCAAGGACGCCACGCTGTTTCCCTCGCCGCTGAACTACGCGGCGACGTGGAACCCGAGCCTCGTGGGCGAAGTGGGGCGCATTATCGGCGAGCAGGCGCGCTCGATCGGCTGCCACCAGGGGCTCGCGCCCGTGCTCGACGTCTCGCGCGATCCGCGCTGGGGCCGCACCGAGGAAACGCTCGGCGAAGATCCGTATCTGGTCGGCGTGCTCGCGTGTCACTACGTGAACGGTCTGCAAGGCGAGCGGCGCGATGTGCTCGCCACGCTCAAGCACTTCGTCGGCCACTCCGCGAGCGAAGGCGCGCGCAATCACGCGCCCGTGCACGTCGGCCCGCGCGAGCTGAACGATGTGTTCCTGCTGCCGTTCGAAATGGCGGTCAAGCTCGCGCACGCGGGCTCGATCATGCCGGCGTACCACGATATCGACGGCGTGCCCTGTCATGGCGACCGCGCGCTGCTGCACGATACGCTGCGCGAAAAGTGGGGCTTCGAAGGCCTCGTCGTTGCCGACTACGCTGCCGTGGATCTGCTCTACAGCCATCATGCCGTGGCGCACGACAGCGCATCGGCGGCGGCGCTCGCGTTCAATTCGGGGCTCGACGTCGAACTGCCTGGGCACGAGTGCGCTGTCCATTTGAAGGAAGCGCTCGAGCGCGGCGAGATCACGGAAGCGACGATCGACACCGCGGTTTCGCGCGTGCTGCGCACGAAATTCCAGCTTGGCCTGTTCGAGAACCCGTACGTGGACCCCGAGCGCGTGGATGTGAAGGGCACGGCGGCGGGCGATACGGCCTACCAGGTCGCGCTCGAATCGGCGGTCCTGTTGCGCAACGAAGGCGGCGTGCTGCCGTTGCGTGCCGATGGCGCCCAGAAAATCGCCGTGATCGGCCCGACTGCCGACGACCCGCTCGCGCTGCTCGCGGGCTATAGCTTCCCGGTGCACCTCATCAACTCGGGCGAGCAGTCGGTCGCTTCGATTGCCACGCCGCTCGGCGCATTGCGTGCGCTGCTCGGCGAGGCGCGCGTGCTGCATGCCAAGGGCTGCGACATCATCAAGGAGCGCCGTGCGGGCGCGCCGGTTTTCCCGGGCGATGTGTCGCTCGACCTGAGCGGCAGCGCCAACCGCGACGAATTGATCAGCCAGGAGACCGATGGCATTGCAGGCGCCGTCGAAGCCGCGCGCGCGGCGGGCGTGGCCATTGTATTCGTCGGCGATCTGGCGGGGTTGTTCCAGTCCGGCACGGTGGGCGAAGGGTCCGACACGGACAGCCTCGAACTGCCGGGCGTGCAGCTGCAATTGCTCAAGGCCGTGGTCGAGAGCGGCACGCCAACCGTCGTCGTGATGACGGGCGGCCGTCCGTACAACCTCGGTGGTCTCGAAGATCGCATCGCCGCGCAGATCATGGCGTTCGCACCCGGCGAGCGCGGCGCCGAGGCGCTGGCCGATCTGCTGGTGGGCCGCGCCAATTTCAGCGGCCGCATGCCGCTCTCGGTGCCGAAGAGCGCAGGCGCCGTGCCGTATGTGTACAACCATCGCCTCAAGAGCGCGGGCACGCCGATCGCCTACCACTTCGGAAGCCGTTATCCGTTCGGTTTCGGCCTGGGTTACGCGCCGTTCCGCTACAGCGATCTCGCGGTGGCGCAGAGCGAAGTCGCGCTTGAAGACGGCACGGTCGAACTGAGCTTCACGGTTGAAAACATCGGCGAGCGCGAAGGCACGGAGATCGTGCAGATCTACGTGCGCGATCAGCACGCGTCGGTGGCCCGGCCGGTGCGCGAGCTGAAGGCGTTTGCGCGCGTGCCGCTCGCGGCGGGCGCCTCGGCGCGCGTGCGCGTGACGCTGCCCGTCGACATGCTCAATTTCACCGACGCACGCGGCGAGCGTATTGTCGAGCCGGGCGCTTTCGATTTGATGGTGGGCAGTTCGAGCCGCGACATTCATCTGCGCGGCACGGTCACGGTTGCGGGCGACGCGGCGCGAACGCTCCCGCGCGACTGGCGCATGCTGAGCGCGGTCGAGGTCGTATCGTAAAGGCAGGACACGCAGCAGGTCAGGGTGGCGAGCTATTGATGGCTCGCCGCTCTGTTTGGGGTTCTACAAGTCAAAACTGGAATATCTGATGTCGTACGCAATCTATCCGAGCCTGGCGGACAAAACCGTCGTTATCACCGGCGGCGGCAGCGGTATCGGCGCTGCGGTTGTCGAGGCGTTCGCGCAGCAGGGCGCTCGCGTGTTCTTCCTCGACGTGGCCGAACAGGATTCGCTGGCCCTGCAGGAAACGCTTCGGCATGCGAAGCATCCGCCGCTGTTCAAGCGTTGCGATCTGCGCAGCGTCGACGCGATCGAAAGCGTGTTCGCTTCGATTGTCGAAGCGGCGGGCCCGATCGACGTGCTCGTGAACAACGCGGGCAACGACGACCGCCACGATATCGGCGAACTCACGGGGCAGTACTGGGACGAGCGTATCGCCGTGAACCTGCGCCACCAGTTCTTCTGCGCGCAGGCCGCCGCGCGGGGCATGCGCGAGGCGGGTCGCGGCGTGATCCTGAACTTCGGGTCGGTGTCGTGGCATGTGGCATTGCCGAACCTGCCGATTTACCTGACCGCGAAGGCCGGCATCGAGGGGCTCACGCGCGGTCTTGCGCGCGATCTGGGCAGCGCGGGCATTCGCGTGAACTGCATCATCCCGGGCGCCGTGAAAACGCCGCGCCAGATGAACCTGTGGCAAACGCCGGAGAGCGAGGCGAAGGTGGTGGCGGGGCAGTGTCTGCCCCTGCGCATCGAGCCCGAGCATGTCGCGCGCATGGCGTTGTTCCTCGCTTCCGACGACGCCTCGCGCTGCTCGGGCCGCGATTACTTTGTCGACTGTGGATGGTACGGAGAATGACGATGCCGGTTCCTGTGTGCGTATGGCCCATCGGCGCGGAGCTTGCCGAAGGGCCGCTGTGGCAGGCCGCGGAAGACGCGATCTATTTCGTCGATATCAAGGGCCGCCAGATTCATCGCCTCGTGGTCACGACCGGGGTGCGCACGACGTGGTACGCGCCCGACCAGGTCGGCTTTCTCGCGCCGCTCGGGGACCGGGTTTTCGTGTGCGGCATGCCCGACGGCCTGTATCGCTTCGATGCGGTGAGCGGGGAATTCGACAAGCTGGTGGACGTCGAGCCGCATTTGCCGGGCAATCGTCTGAACGACGGTTTCGCCGATGCGCAAGGACGCTTGTGGTTCGGCTCGATGGACGACGCCGAAGAATCGCCGACCGGCACGCTGTACCGCGTGGACGAAGGCGGCACGATGAGCGCACAGGACAGCGGCTATGTGATCACCAACGGCCCGGCCATGAGCCCGGACGGCCGCACGCTCTATCACAACGACACGATGCGCCGCGTTGTCTATGCGTTCGACGTCGCCGTTGACGGCACGCTGTCGCGCAAGCGCATCTTCACCGCGATTGGCGGCGAAGGCCACCCGGACGGCATGGCGGTGGACGCCGAGGGCTACGTGTGGGTCGCGCTATTCGGCGGCTGGCGTATCGACCGCTATTCTCCCGAAGGCGAACTGGTCGAGCAGGTGGCGTTTCCTTGCGCGAACATCACGAAGCTCGCGTTCGGCGGGGACGATCTGCGCACCGTGTACGCCACGACTGCGTGGAAGGGGCTCACGGCCGCCGAGCGCGAAAAGCAGCCGCAGGCGGGTGGCTTGTTCTCGTTTCACTCGCCGGTGCCGGGCCAGGCTCAGGCACGCTGCGCGGCGGCCTTCGCGCGTTAAGCTGTATTGACCGTATCGACCGTATCGATCGCATCGACCCTATAAGACTAAAGTCCGATGCCCGGGGCGTGCTGCAGTGTTAGGCTCCGAGAGCACACGCCATGGTCCCGGACCGGCGCAACAAGCGTGGCACCTGATCGTTTCAAGGGGACTACCATGCTCTATCGATCGAATACGTGCATGTCGTTCGCGCGCAGCCTTGCGCTCTGCGTCGCGGCCATTGGCGTTTATGCCGCCACGGCACCCATCTGCCTGGCCGCCGACACTCAGGCCTCCGCCGCTTCGGAAGCCATGCCAGCCGGGGCATCCGTCGATACGGAAAGCGGCACGATCAGTCTGATCGATCGGAAGAATGCGCTGATCGTCGTGACCGTGCCGGGGCGCGACGACCTGAGCTTCAGTGTGAAAGAGCATCCGGACGTGCTCGATGTCGTCAAGGTCGGCGACAAGCTTACAACCCACTATCTGGAGCCGTATGTCACCGGTTTGACGCCCGCCAACGGCGTGGCGATCACGCGCCTGAACCACACCGCAAAAATTACGCAGCACTCCTCCGGCGCCGACAACGAAAACTTCCAGGTGCTCCGCGTCTTTAGCGGCGTGGCGCAAGTCACAGCCGTCGACCGCAAGCTCAACCTCCTGACCATCGTGGACAAGTCGGGCACTGCGCGCTCCATTCGGGTGAGCCGCCCCGATCTCGTCGAGGTGATGCAGACCCTCAAGCACCATAGCCACGTGAAGATCACGTACGAATCCGAGATGACCGTCACCGTCGCCCGTTAGCGGCATCGTCGCGCGCAGTCGATAACTTTTTTTTAGTGGACCGATCCGTTTTCGTTTGCCCATCCGTCTTTAGCATGCCGGTTGCAGTGTGCACCGGCTTCGGCGAGAACAGGAGGGCGCGATGGAGACGATGCAGAATCAAACGGTGCTGATTACCGGAGGCAACCGGGGATTGGGTCTTGCCATGGTGGCGGCGTCTTTTTGCGCGCTATGTACTGGACCGGGCGCCCTTGCGAGCGATCTAGTCCGACCCTAAAATTCTGGCAGCGCGTTGCTTCAATGCATCGTGCCTGGTCTGATGTAAATCGTATGATGCTCACGCCAATTTCCCCCATTGGTTGCTAGCTCAACCAAAACCCCTCACCCACCGCATTCCTAAAGTTTTCCTTACAGCCTGCCGTTATCGCAGTTGGGCGGCGGCGCCCGTTGCTTTCGCACGGCCGTACGACGCGGACTTGACAGGGCGCGAGGGGCGAAAACGTCTGGCGCGCGGTACGACCGACGGTGACGCATGTGAGCTCCCGCAACGAAATCTACTCTTTGCCGCGTGGCAAGCTGGCCCGTTGGTTGACCGAGCCCGGACAGGACACGCCGCACGAAATCCGTGTCGCCCTTGTCGGCACCTTGTTCGGAACCCTGCCGATCTTCTTCGGCGGCGTGTCCAATACCGTGGCCGTGGCGTGGCTCCTGGCACGCCGCCATGGAACGCTTCCGTTCAAGTTCTGGCTCATCGCCGAGATCGTCGTCTGTATGGTGCGGCTTGCCATTCTTACCCTTTCGCGCCGCCGCGCGAGGGAGGGCAAGAGCACGCCCACCGACGTCTATATTCTCCTCGCGCCGTTGTGGGGCGCGACCGTGGGCTACGGCGCGCTCGTCAGCGCCATGAGCCGGGACTGGGTATCCGCCACGCTCGCCTTCCTTTCCGCCGCCGCCATGGTGGGCGGCATCTGCTTCCGCAATTTCGCGGCGCCGCGGCTCGTGGCGGTCATGATCTGCCTTTCGCTCGGCCCGTGCTGCATCGGCGCGCTGCTGGGCGGCGAGCCGGTGCTCCTGCTCTCGCTCCTGCAAATTCCCTTCTATCTGTTCGCCATGAGCGCCGCCGCGCGGCACCTGAACGCCATGCTCATCTCGACGATGAAGGCCGAACGGGAAAACAGCCATCGCGCGCGCCACGATGCCCTCACGGGGCTGCTGAACCGCGACGGCCTCTTCAGCGCGGCGGGACCGGCGAGCGCGACGCCCCTCAAGGCGGGCATGACGGTGTTCTTCGTCGATCTCGACGGCTTCAAGCTGGTCAACGACGCGCATGGCCACAAGGCCGGCGACATGCTGCTCGTGCAGGTCGCGAGCCGCCTGCGCATGCTGGCCAGCGCGGGCGCATGGGTGGCCCGCATGGGCGGCGACGAATTCGTGATCGTCGATCCTCAGGCGGACCGGGCGCCGCGCGAAAGGGCGAGCCTCGTGACCGAAGCGATCGAGCGGCCCTTCGAACTGGCGCCCGGGCTCCTGGTGAGCGTTGGGGCGAGCGTCGGCTTCACGACGGTCGCGGCGAACGAGCTGGACGTCGATCTGGTTCTGCGCCGCGCCGATCTTGCGATGTACGCCGTCAAGCGCGAAAAGGCGCCGGGCGAACCGGTCCCGGCGGTTGAAAGACCCGCATGAACGCGTCGCGCGCGCCAGGTTCGCGAGGTGCGATGGCGAGGGCGTCGATATCGCCCGGCTCGAAGCCCTCTGCCACGCGTTGGCCGCCCAGGGGCCGCCACGACCCCGTGCTTCTTGAGCGCCTTTTGTCTTGCTCGCTTCGTGCGCTCGCATCATGACAGCGCCGTGCTCGACCCCGATGGCACATCGAGTGGACCGAATCAGTTCATCGCGCGCGTGGGTGTGCAAACGCGGATCTAAACTCAAACTAATCGACGCCTAACTTTTCCCCGGAAAAATATCGTTTATTTTTCCGGGACTGAAATGACATCATCTCCGCCCCGCAAGCCTGTGGGCGGCACGCCGCGTCACATTCCGTTCATAACCCTTTTGCCGACCCCGCCAATTGTCGGGCCGCACGCGTTTCTTTTTTTGATGTTAATTTAAACGCCATTCCCGATTGGCCATTTAAACGGCGATTTTCCCCATTTTTTGGTGTGAAATTGCCGAACAATGGCTTTTATTATTCGCCCCACTCAAAACAGTCATCGAAACATGAACGACCGTTCTCCCAATCTTGCGCCCGCGCCGCTTCAAGAGACGACACTGCGCCAGTGGTTGTCCGTCTTTGCCGTGGCAATCAGCGCATTCGCGTTCGTGACGTCCGAGTTCCTGCCGGTTGGTTTGCTCACCGAAATCGCCCGCGAGCTTGGCGTGACGCCGGGCACCGCTGGCCTCATGGTGACCACGCCGGGCGTGATGGCCGCGATTTTCGCGCCGGGCCTCATGATGTTTGCGGGGCGCATGGATCGGCGCCACGTATTTTTGTTGCTCACGGCCATGCTGCTCGCGTCCGATATCGTCTGCGCACTTTCGACGAATTTCGCGCTCATGCTCGTGGGCCGCGCGATGCTCGGCGCGGCGCTCGGCGGCTTCTGGACGCTCGCAACGGCCGCAGCGGGGCGCCTCGTGCACACGAGCGACGCCGCGCGCGCAACGGCCATCATCCTCACCGGCGTGACCTGCGCAACGGTGATCGGCGTGCCGCTCGGCACCTTTATCGCCGGGCTTGCCTCGTGGCGCATGTCGTTTTTCGTGACAGGCGGTCTTGTCGCGCTGGCGCTGATCGCTCAGGCATTGCTGGTGCCGTCGCTGCCTTCGGCTGCCGCATTGCGTCTTGCCGATTTCGTCATGCTGTTGCGCCGCCCGCATGTGCGCCTGAGCATGCTGATGGTCGCGCTCGTGTTCGGCGCGCATTTTTCGACGTACACGTTCATTGCGCCGCTGCTTCAGCAAGACTTTACGATGAGCGCGATCACGCTGCTGCTGCTCGCATTCGGCGTGATCGGCTTTTTCTCGAACGCGTTGACTTCGGCTTTCGTCGCCACGCGTTTGAAGTTCGCCGTGGCGACGATGACGGCGCTGCTGTTGTGTGCGCTCTCGGCGATGATCCTGCTCGACCACGTACGCGTTGGCGAGATCGCGGCGATGCTGATGTGGGGTGTGGCGTTCGGCGCGATTCCGCTGTGCTTTTCCGTGTGGATTCAGCGTGGCACAGCCGATCAGGCCGAAGCGGGGTCGGCCATGTTCGTGAGCGTGATCCAGGTGGCGATCGCGCTTGGCTCGTCGGTGGGCGGCGCGATCGTGGACCGTGCCGGCATTCGCGCCGATCTGGTGCTCGGCTGCGCGCTCGCGGTGTTCGGCCTCGTGACGTTGCAGCGGCTTGCGGCAATGGAGCGGCCCGCGCGTGTCGCAGCGCTCGACCGCGAATGCAGCCCTTCCCTCGACTGAAACGAGTCGAGTGAGCGAAGGCGGCGAGCCATCGCGCTCGCCGTGCCATGACGTGCCACGGCGCGCCAAACGCGCACGCCCGTTCTGTGTCTGCGCAAAAATACTCAATGCTATTGGATCACGTTAGCGCAGCGCGCTGCGCCAACGTTTGCGAACGAGCGTGAACGTTCGTCCGTAACAGCTCGCCGGTCAGCGCGTGCCGCGCTCGAGTACAGGTTTCCTCAAGTGATGCCCGATTTTGGCCGATATGCAATCTGGTTCCCCTGCGTCAAGGGTTTGTGTGCCTGGTTTGCGACTCCCGAACTGAAAGCGAGCGTTACGTGCACGGATTCAAGTTTGCCTGGCTGCTGTCCGGTTTGATCGGCATGCTCCTGCTCCTGGGTTGCGATCAGCAGAACAGCGCCCAGAGCAGCAAGGCCGCGCCGGCACGGACCACCATCACCGCATTGATCTGGGCGCCGGACTGGCCGCAGGAAATGCTCCAGATCGCCGCCGAGTTCGACAAACTCAATCCGGACGTGCACGTGAACGTGCAGTTCATGGTCGGCAATTCGGTCGAGGAGAACATCAAGCCACGCGTGGCGGCCGGCACGCTGCCGGACCTCGTCAGCATTAATCCGAACGCCTATGCGGCCGAGCTGGCCGACCAGGGCGTGCTCGCCGATGTCCGCGAGAGCGCCGCATGGAAGCACATGCTCGATCCGCTCAAGTCCGACTGGACCAGCCGCGACGGCAAGGGATTCGGCATTTCGGGCGGTGTGGCGACGACGATGATCTATTACAACCGCGCCATGTTCGCCAAGGCCGGTATCGATACGCTGCCCGCGAATTTCGATGAGTTCCTGGCGGTATGCGCCAAGCTCAAGCAGGCGGGAATGATTCCGGTGATGTGGAGCGGCGGCTTTCCGAACATGCTCGGCAACGGGCCATTTGCATCTGGCTTCGCCAACAATGTGGTCGCGCACGAGCCGCATTGGAAAGAGAAGATGGCGGACGGCACGCTGAACCTCGACACGCCGCAGGTGGCCGATATCTTCGCGAGGATCGCCCTGATTCCCGAGCGCGGTTACGCGCAGCCGTCGTTCATGACGACGGGCTACGACGAGGGCATTCGCCTGTTCAAGGAAGGCAAGGTGGCGATGGCGTTTCAGGGCAGCTGGGCCGCCGGCCTCATGCTCAATGGAAACGATTTCTCCGTGGGCGTGTTCGTGCCGCCATGGAACGCGCGCGGTGAACGCGTTGTGCCGGTGTTCGGCAGCGAAACGGGTTTTGCCGTTTGCGAAACGCCCAACAAGGCTGCGGCCATGCGTTTTCTGGAATTCATCGCCGGCAAGGGATTCCCGATTCTACAGAGGAAACGCCACAACGTTTCGCCGTTTCAGCAAGGCATGGGCACCGTGGTCAGCGACGTGGAGATCGTCGAGTACACGAATGCGGTCAGCCGCTATCCGGTCACGGCGAGCCCCTATTATTCGTCGCTTCCTTCCAACACGATTGAGCTGGTGCATAAATTGATGCAGGATGTGCTGCTCAGGAAAATCACGCCCAGGCAGGCTGCGCAGCGCCTGGACCTCTCGGTCAAGACTGAAGCGAAGATGCACTACAAATGAATTCGATCTCCGCGTCGCTGCGACGCGCTTTCGATTACCTCTGCCAGGATTTGCTTCGACGCGTCGAGATTCGCTATCGGCTGATTGCCGCTTTCATTCTGTTGGCGCTGTTGCCCATTATCATTTCGGGCTGCATTTCCTATGTGAAGTCGGTTGCGGCGATCAAGGAAAACGCGGAGATCTTTTCGAAAGAGGTGGTGCGGCAGGTTTCCAGAAATGTCGAGCTGCGCATGCAGCAGATCGAATCGGAAAGCAATCTTCTCGTGCTTTCGGATCGCGTTCAGGGCGCACTGGCGAGAGCGGCAAGCGGCGGCGCCAGAGAGCAGAGCGAGGCGCGCGAGGACATGACGCGTTTGCTGCTGGAGCACTACGGGTCGGTCGATTTCATCAATCAAAAGTATTTGCTCGACCAGAAAGACCAGATTCTGGATACCCAGGCTTTTGCGCAGTTGACTACCGGAGTGACGGCGCTCGTCGGCCTCGCGCAAGAGTCGCAGGAACGCACCTACTGGGGCAGCTACGACGATGGGGTGGGGCAGCAAAACCTGGGGATGGTGCGCGCCATCTACAACAAGAGCGACAACACGAAGATCGGCAGTCTGGTTCTGGTCGTTCGCCCCGAATACTTTTCGACGATCTTCAACGACGTTGCGGCAGGCAGCGGGACTGAGATCTACGTATTCGACGCGAGCGACAACAAAATCATCGTAGTCCCGAATCATGCGGCGTCGCCCAATCCGGGCGCCACGCCCGAGCCCGGCCTGATCGCGGATATCGTCCGCCATCGCCTATCGGGCGAAACGAGCCGGTTCGTCAATTTCGCCGCGCAACACGGCGGTCATTATCTTGCCGCTTACGCCCGAATTCCCGGCACGAGCTGGTTCGTGGTCAGCACGATTGCCGAACAGAGTCTCACTGCGGAGGCGCAGGCCGTACGCAACCAGATCGTGGTGGTCGGTATTTCCGGGTTTCTGCTTTCCATTTTTCTTGCCTGGTTTATTTCAATCAGTATTTCGGCGCCGTTGCAGGACCTGGTGCGCCGGATGCACGACACGGGCGAGGATGCCGGCGCCGTCGAGGACGAAGGCGCGCAGGAGGCGGCTTCGGCCGGAGGGCCGGACGAACTGGCCCGGCTGGCGCAGCGCTTTGAGCGCATGCGTGCGGCAATCAGGCAGAAGATTCAGAAGATCAACGAAATCAATGCGACGCTCGAGCAGACGGTCGTCGACCGAACGGCGGAACTCGTCGCCCGCGAACGGGAGGCGCGCACGCTGATCGATAACTCGCCCGATACGATCACGCGATATGACCGCGAGCTGCGCCGCACGTTTGCCAATCCGGCCTTTTGCACCTCGGCGGGATGCGATCTCGCCAGCGTGCTCGGCAAGCGGCCTTCGGAGCTTCCCGGCGGCGCGAATGCGCTGGTCTACGAACGGAAGATTGCCGATGTCATCGCGACGGGAAAAAGCGCGCAGTTCGAACTGAGGTGGGCGGGAAAGGACGGGCAGGAGCAATGTACCCACATTCGCATTACGCCTGAGATCGACCGTTCCGGGCATGTCAGTTCCGTGCTCGCGGTGGGGCGTGACCTCTCCGACCGGATGGCGTTCGAGGCCACCATCTGGAAACAGGCCAATTTCGATGCACTGACGGGGCTTCCGAACCGGCAGCTCTTTCACGACCGTCTGACCGAGGAGGCGGCGCTCGCGAGCCGTTCGGGAAGGCGCGTGGCCTTGATGCTGATCGACCTCGATCGCTTCAAGGAAGTGAACGACTCGCTGGGCCACGATCGCGGCGACGTGCTGCTGATCGAAGCCGGGCGCCGCATTAGCGCGTGCGTGCGCAATCTGGACACCGTCGCGCGACTGGGCGGCGACGAGTTCACGGTGATCCTGCCCGATCTGGAAGACATGGAGGCGGTCGAACAGACCGTGCGCAGCATCAATCGCAAACTGACCGAGCCATTCAAGCTCGGCGCGGACGAGGTCTACATTTCGGCGAGCATTGGCGTGACCGTCTTCCCCGACGACACCGTCGAACTCGATGCACTGTTCAAGAATGCCGACCAGGCCATGTATGCGGCCAAGAACGCTGGACGCAATCGCTTCAGCTACTTCACGCCCGACATGCAACTGGAGGCGCAAACGCGCCTGCGCCTGACCAGCGACCTGCGTGCCGCGCTTCCTCGCAATCAGCTTCGGCTGCTCTATCAGCCGGTTGTTGACCTTGCAACGGGACAAGTGCGCAAAGCGGAGGCGCTGATACGCTGGCTGCATCCCGAGCGGGGCATGATCAGCCCGCTGGAATTCATTCCGCTCGCGGAAGATACCGGCCTCATCATTCCGATCGGCGACTGGGTGTTCAGGCAAGCCGTGCAACAGGCGCGGCTCTGGCGCGAGCACTATGATCCGTCGTTCCAGATCAGCGTGAACATGTCGCCGGTGCAGGTCCGCCAGGACAGCATGGTTGGCGCGCGGTGGCATGACTACCTCAATCGCGAGGGCGTGCCGGGACAAAGCGTGGTGGTGGAAATTACCGAGGGTCTGTTGCTGCAGGCTGAATCGAATATCGACGAGCGGCTGCTGGATTTCCGTCTTGCGGGCATCGGCCTTTCGATCGACGACTTCGGCACCGGCTATTCCTCGCTTGCCTATCTCAAGCGCTTCGATATCGATTACCTGAAAATCGATCGTTCGTTTGTCCAGAACCTGAGCGTGGACGAAAACAACCAGGTGCTATGCGAGGCGATGGTGGTGCTTGCACACAAACTCGGCATTCAGGTCATCGCCGAAGGCGTGGAAACGGTCGAGCAACGGGATTTTCTCAAGACCATGGGCTGCGATTTCGCGCAGGGCTATTTGTATTCCAGGCCTGTCGCGCCAGAGCAGTTCGAACAGCTGGTCTGGCCGGTGGTCGCGGAAGGGGCGCCTGGCGAGCAGGCGCGAAGCGATAGCTAACGAAGGTATGCGGTAGCTTCGGTTCTGGCATGTCGAGATAAAAAGTAAGCGACCCGAAATAACCAGCCGGCATATAAATCGACGCGTTCAGGTGTACTGTACGAAGACGTACGGAACACGAATGTTTTTTCGCTCAGTCTACGGTCTGCATTGACGTGTGCCTGTATACACCGAGCAGGCTGCGCGAGGGACCCCAATGAACGCGCTGAACGATGAACGGCAGCTTGATGAATTTGCGCAGGTAGACGTGCAGGGTGCGCAAGCGCTCGCCCAGTTGATGGACGACGACGGCGTGGGTGTGCTCTACGACATCGTGCCACCCGCAATTCTCGCAAAGCTTCGCAATGGCGTAACCGAATTGGTCGAGCAGAACGGCGCCCGATACTTCGGCTTTAACGGAGCGCCATGGATAAGCGGCACCTGTCTTGCCCCGCTTTTCGAAGATGCGGGGCTGCACGCGTTATTGCGCCAGCTGTATGTGCGCAAGATGGGGACGCCGCCGCCCAGCGACGCGATTTTCCCGGTCATGCGGGTGCTTTCGGGAGAGCAAGGAATCCGTCACTCGAACAATTTCCACTACGACTCGTATGCCGTGTCGATCTTGCTGCCGGTTCTGATTCCGAATGACCCCGGCGAGCGGGCAGGCCACCTCGTGATGTTCCCGAATCTACGCAATGCGCGGCGCTCTGTGATCGCCAATATCGTTGAGAAGGCAATCGTGGAAAAGCTGCTTGAAAAGATCTGGCGCTTGCCGCGGGTTCAGAAATGGCTTTCGGCGAAAGTCGTGACGTTGCAGCCGGGTAATCTTTACTTCATCTGGGGTTTGCGCTCGTTGCACGCGAATCAGGCCTGCGCGCCCTCCAGCATTCGGTGCACAGTGCTGTTTCACTTCGGCGACCCGCACGAAGGCAGTGTATTCAAAGGGCTCAGCCACCGGCTGCACGCCATGAAGCTGCGGCGCATGGCGCGCGATTGACCTCGCGCGCCGCCGCCACGTTTACTGCGCGAGCCAGCCGCCGTCCACCTTGAGTTCGGCGCCGCGCATCTCGTTCGCCGCCTCCGAGCACAGAAACGCCGCTACGCCGCCAATCTGCTCGACCGTCGCAAAGCTTCCAGACGGTTGCTTTTCGCCGAGCAGTTTCAGCGTGGCGTCTTCGGCGGAAATCGCCTCGCGGTGGGCCAGATCGTCGATCTGCTTCTGCACGAGCGGGGTGAGCACCCAGCCCGGACAGATGGCATTGACGGTCACGCCGCTGCGCGCCGTCTCCAGTGCGGCGACCTTGGTGAGCCCGATCACGCCGTGCTTGGCCGCGACGTAGGCCGACTTGCCGACCGAGCCCACCAGCCCGTGTACCGAAGCGATATTGATCACGCGTCCCCAACCCGCCGCGCGCATGATGGGAAGCGCCGCACGCGTCGCGTGAAATGTCGCGCTCAAATTGATCGCGATGATCTGATCCCAGCGCTCAACCGGGAAGTTCTCGATCGATTCGACGTACTGAATGCCCGCGTTGTTGACAAGAATATCGAGGCCGCCGAACGTGCTCGCCGCAAAAGCCACGAGGGTTTCGATTTCGGCAGGGCGGCTCATGTCCGCGTTGTGATGTGCTGCGCGCACGCCGGTTGCTTCGATCTGCGCAAGTGCGGGCGCGGGGTCGCCGAAACCGTTCAGGACGATATTGGCGCCAGCGCGGGCCAGCGCCGTCGCAATGCCGAGACCGATGCCGCTGGTCGATCCGGTGACGACGGCCGTTTTTCCGGCGAGGGAGAGCGTGTCGGGGAGGTGCATGAGGAAGCCTCGAATGAGTGCCGGTTAGACGATGCCGGTCAGATAGAACACGGCAATGACGAAGAACACCGCGAGCGTCTTGATGATGGTCACCGCGAAAATGTCGCGATACGACTCGCGGTGCGTGAGGCCCGTGACCGCGAGCAGCGTGATGACCGCGCCGTTGTGCGGCAGCGTATCCATGCCGCCGCTCGCCATGGCCACCACGCGGTGGAGCACTTCCATGGGAATATGCATGGCCTGAGCGGTCTTGATGAAGGTGTCCGACATGGCGGCGAGCGCAATGCTCATGCCACCCGAGGCGGAGCCTGTGATACCCGCGAGCGCGGAAACCGACACGGCCGCATTCACGAGCGGATTCGGAATCGCTTTGAGCGCATTGCCGATCACGATAAAACCGGGCAACGCCGAGATCACGCCGCCGAAGCCGTACTCCGACGCCGTGTTCAGCGTGGCAAGCAGCGCGCCGCCCACAGCGGTTTTCGTGCCGCTCGCGAAGCGTTCCTTCACGCGGCCAAACGCCGTGACGATAACGAGCAGAATGCCGAGCAGCAGTGCGCCCTGAACGGCCCAGATGGCCACGACGCTTTTAACGGGCACTGTAACGGGTGCGTGAATGCCGGGCAGCACGTCCGGCGCGACGGTGAAGCTGTCGCCGTACCACTGCGGAATCCACTTCGTCAGCAGGAAGTTGGCGACGCCAACGAGCACGAGCGGCGCAATGGCCAGCGCCGGATGCGGCAGATTGCCCGTTTCGACGCGTTCCGGTTCGTTCACGAGCGACGTGCCATAGCCTTCGCCCTTCGCCATGGCGCTGCGGCGGCGCCATTCGAGGTAGGTGAGACCGACCACGATGATAAAGACCGAGCCGATCACGCCGAGCCACGGTGCGGCCCACGCGGTCGTCTTGAAGAACGTGGTGGGGATGATGTTCTGGATCTGCGGCGTACCGGGCAGTGAATCCATCGTGAACGTGAAAGCGCCGAGCGCGATGGCGCCGGGCATCAGGCGCTTGGGAATGTTGCTCTGGCGATAGAGTTCGGCCGCGAACGGATACACGGCGAACACCACGACGAAGAGCGAGACGCCGCCATACGTGAGCAGCGCGCAGACCGCGACGATCACCGCATTGGCGCGCGAACGGCCAATGTAGCGGATCGCGGCGGCCACGATGGCTTCGGAGAAGCCGGATAGTTCGATGACCTTACCAAATACCGCGCCAAGCAGGAACACAGGGAAGTAGAGCTTGACGAAGCCGACCAGCTTTTCCATGAAGATGCCCGAGAAAACCGGTGCGACGGCGGCGGGATCGATCAGCAGGACGGCGCCTAGCGCGGCGATGGGCGCAAAGAGAATGACGCTGTAGCCGCGGTAGGCGACCAGCATCAGGAACGCCAAAGCGGCGATCACAATCACAAAGGACATCTTGTCTCCAGTTCGTTTATTCGTGCAGGTCTGTTTGTTGTTTGCGCGCGCCGTAGCCGGCGCGACCGCGCTATAGAGCACGATATGTGCCAGCGGCCGGGGAGCCTTGCGCGCAGCGGCGCGTCAGGGGGCAGCACACGTACGGGATGTACGGGGAGAAGGTTGCAACGGCTACGTGTCTCGAAACTGAGACGGCTTTGGCGGCGAAGCGCGCCGCCGCCCGCACTCCCTCGCGTAGAGCGCCGGATTGTCGGAGTGCGCGAGAATCTCAGTTCTGAGATAATGCGTCCCGAAAATGAGAATCCACGGGCCGCAAGGGACCATCAGCGGCCACAAGCGGCCACAAGCGGCCAGGACCGAAGAAAAGAACCGAATGGAAATCGAAACGACCGCGCTGCTGGCCGACTACGACCACGTGCGCAAACTGGCGATGCAATCGCTCTTTCAATCGCTCGACAAGTTCAGCGAAGGCACCGTGATCGTCGATCGCAACGCGCGCGTGGTGTGGATCAACCGGCACTACGCGGCGCGCTTCGGCTTTGACGATCCCGCGGCGGTGATCGGTCTCGATTGCGAAAGCGTCATTCCGAACAGCATGATGCGCGACGTCGTGAAGGGGGGCGAGCCCATTCTGCTCGACATTCTCGAAACCGATAAAGATCCGATCGTCGTTACGCGTTTGCCGATCAAGGACGACAACGGCGAAACGATCGGCGCAGTCGGCTTCGTGCTGTTCAACGAACTCAAGGGACTGTCGCCGCTTTTCAGCCAGTACGCGCGGCTGCGCGCCGAACTGATCAGCACGCGCCAGTCGCTTGCGCAGGTGCGTCGCGCGAAGTACAGCTTTTCAAGCCTGATCGGCACCAGCGCCGCAAGCCTCGAAGTGAAGCGTCAGGCACGCCGGGCCGCGCGTCTCGCCTCACCGGTGCTCCTGCTCGGCGAAACGGGCACGGGCAAGGAACTGCTTGCGCACGCCATACACGGCGCGTCCGGACGCGCGGATGGGCCGCTTGTGACGGTGAACGTCGCGGCGATTCCCGACACGCTGCTGGAACTGGAATTCTTCGGCGCGGAGGCGGGCGCGTACACGGGAGCGGAGCGCAAGGGGCGTATCGGCAAGTTCGAACTGGCCCAGGGCGGCACGCTCTTTCTCGACGAGATCGGCGACATGCCGCTCGCGCTGCAGGGGAAATTGCTGCGGGTTTTGCAGGAGCAGGAGTTCGAACCGCTCGGGTCGAATCGCATCGTGCGTACCGACGTGCGCATCATTGCGGCGACGTCGGCCGATTTGCCCGCGCTCGTGGCGCAGGGCCGCTTTCGCGCGGACCTTTATTACCGGCTCAACGTGCTGATGATTCGCGTGCCGCCGCTGCGCGAGCGCCTGGCGGACATCGAGGCAATGGCCTACTCGATTCTCGACAAGCTGGCGGTGGAAAGCGGCGCAGGGCATCTCGAACTCGACAACGACGCGCTGGCGGTGCTGTGCGCGTATGGCTGGCCGGGCAACGTGCGTGAATTGCGCAATACGCTCGAGCGCGCGGTGCTGTTATCGGATAGCGAGCGTATCGATGCGCGCTCGCTCGCGCGTTTCATTGGCGACGGGCGCGGGCAGCGCGACGGGAACGAGGCGCGCGACGCGGCGGCGGATTTGCGCGATCGGCCCGACCACACCAGTGCGCAGCCGTGCCAGCAGTACGACGACGCGATGCGCGATTTCGAGCGCCGCTTTCTGACCGATGCGTTGCGTGCGGCAGGCGGCCAAGTGGCGAAAGCCGCCGCACAGACCGGGATGGCGCGCGCCACGCTGTATCGGCGTATTGGTGCGCTCGGTATCGAAGTTTGATGCTGTTCGTCGAAACTTACGTGGCAATCAAGCTGCGCAACGCGTGCTGCGCAGGGCCTTCCGGTTCGCGTGCCAGATAATCAAGTGTCCTGAATAACCTTCTTTGGCCCGTTATCATCAGGGTTTACCCCGATCAATTTATGCAATGCGCACGCCGTAATACTTGATTCTTACATCGAGGCGGACCCGTTGGAGATGAGAACGCTAACGTTTGCGCACAAACTACGGGTAGGCGGCGCTTCTGTGTCCACTTCTTGGGGCAATTGCGCTCGCATCACGCTCGCCGCTTTAATCGGCGTCCTCGCGGGATGCGGAAATGCCATTTCCGACTCAGACGTCCAGTTCGTCACGGCCGCAATGCCAACGCAGTTCGAGGCGTTCCGCATGTACGGCGCAGTCCCCGTTCGCGACGGCTCAAACGGTTTGTCCTCTCATGGTCCAGCCAGGCTCCAGCAGGGCTGCGAAGCGGTCATTCATTCGCCACGGGGCGCTTATCGCGAGTCGGTGGTCCTGGATGGCGGATCGGCAGAGTACTTCGAACTCGATGTTTCTCGCACGCCCGACGGATGGGTCGTGACAACCGACGGCCTTGCCGAACCGAGCAGCAATTCGGTGGGGCTTCGCACCCAGTTCACGAACTGCCTGACTGCCATTAAAGACAAGCTTCGGGCACAGCCAGACAAGGTACAGTGAGTCACGGCATCTAGTTTCTTCCTGACGTGAGCACGCAGGACCATTAACGGCGAACAGAGAGTCCGCAACGAATCGCCGCACTTGCCGACATGGCACCAGCTCGCGCGCGTGAGCATCCCCTCGGACATCGAGCGCAGCCTTGCGTTCATCAGGTGTTACGCTACCCGTGGAATTGATGGGACATGTGGACGGTGCGCCTTGAGGCATCTACACGGCCTGCACGCAATGACACCGTTGTCTCTCATGGAGCATACGGCCCTTCGAGGTGAATGCTCAGGTCAGATGGAGCGCAATGGCATGCACGTTGAAATCACCCTTGATCTGCTTGCGGCCTTGGCCCTCGGTGCGCTGATTGGCCTGGAGCGGCAGTGGCGGCAACGTTTCACAGGCATTGCCACCCACGCACTTGTGGCGCTGGGCGCAGCGACGTTCACGACGCTACCTTTTCTCCTTGGCGTCGAGGATCAAGTGGTGCGGATGGCCGCGCCGGTCGTGACCGGCATTGGTTTCCTGGGAGGGGGCGTCATCATACGCGACGGTCTGAGCGTGCGCGGACTAAGCACGGCAGCGACAGTCTGGGGCACGGGTGCAGTGGGCGTGATCGCCGGCAGTGGATTTCTCTCCACTGCTCTCATTGCCACTTTGCTGATCATTCTCTGCAACCTGGCGCTGCCACCGCTCGCACGCCTGATCTACCGTCATGCTCCTGTTGAACCCAGCAGCGAGCGCTACTACATCATCGAAGCGGTCACACAGTCGCAACAGGAAGCCCTGATCCGGGCCACGTTGCTGCAGCGTCTGGATGCCAACGGACTCTCGCTGCAGAGCCTGGAAAGCCACGCACTCAAGACCGGCGGGCAGGTCGAGGTCAACGCCGTCGTATTCGCGTCCCGGCAACAGGATAGCCAGCTGGAGGTGCTGGTCGGCGAACTGGCGCTTGCGCCCTATGTCTCGGCGGTTAGCTGGTCGGTAAGCGACGGGCCGCAATGATAAAAGTCGCGCATTGGAGGCGCGCTCCCAGGTCATCGGTCGGTCACGGGCGCGCCAGAACCTACTCCGAATAGAAACCCGAACCTACCAGACCGGGCACTCCGTCAATCTTGACTGCCTTCACATAGGTCCACTTATGCGATGGCTGAGTCTGCCCCGGCCGTAGAAACATGTAGTCGACCCAGCCCGACCCTGTCGTTTCAGCCGTCCGGATCATGGCGTCATGAAACAGCTTGCCGTTAGCGTCTTTCTGGCCGTGGACGTTCGTCCCCTCACGGGATGGGAAGGCGGGGTTCAGCAAGACATTCGCGTTCAGATCATAGACAAATAGATAGGTATCCTCATGGAACCACTCACTGCCTTTCACTCTAAACCCGGAAAACGCGGCTTTGCCTTTTTGGTCTATCAACGCGGCGGCTTTGTCGACCAACGCTTCAGTTTGTTTCGCTGCTTCGGACGGCGGAGGAACTGACTGAGCATATGCAGGTAACGTGGAGCAGAGCAATCCTGCCAGTAGCAGGATGCCGACGAAGAGGGCATTGCCAGTCATCGCACGATCTCTAACCATCATTTTCTCCTCGCGCTGAAGTGCTGGGTCTGTGCCGCCTCGGCGCGTGTCTGTGGGCGAGAAGCACCCACCTGCATGCAAAAGACTAGTCCAGGCAGCGGTCACCCGCCGAGAATCCTTCTCCCTATGGCATTGGACCCTTAATAATCAGGGACATAGTCTTCCGCGCATCCGGTTATACCCTGGGTCTATTTCACCCGCGGGAGGACTCTGGTATAACTGCGCTCCCAAGCTGATTACGTTTTAGCACGGCAAAAAACCGCGGATGCGGGAAGCCGTCGAAAGGGAGTGCAATGGCGCGCGTAGTGGTGGTGGGCAGCATCAACATGGACATGGTCGTCACGACCGACACGTTTCCCCGGCTCGGCGAAACGCTGTTCGGCACGCATTTTTCGACGCATCCGGGCGGCAAGGGCGCGAATCAGGCGGTTGCGGCGGCGCGCCTGGGCGCCGAGGTCACGATGATCGGCTGTGTGGGCGCAGACGCCTTCGGCGGCGAAATGAAAGCGACGCTCGCGCGCGAAGGCGTCGATATCGCCCACGTGAGCACGGGTCGCGAAGCGACCGGCATTGCATCGATCACGCTATCGGGCGGCGACAACGCGATCATCGTCGTGCCCGGCGCGAACCACGAGCTTTCGCCCGAAGACATCGACCGCGCAAGCGCGGCGATTGCACAGGCCGACGTCGTGCTCGCGCAACTCGAAGTGCCGTACGCAACGGTGCTGCACGCCGCGCGGTGCGCCCGCGAACACGGCAAGCCCTTCTTTCTCAATCCCGCACCCGCAGTCGAACTGAGCAGCGAACTGCTCGAGTTGACCTCGCTGCTCACGCCAAACGAGCATGAACTCGCGACCGCGCTGCAAACGCCAGAAGGCGCGTGGGCCGAGGTCATCGCGCGCTCGCCCGTGCGCATTGCCATGACGCACGGTAAAGATGGCGCGTATTACGCCAACCCCGACGCCAACCCCGACGCCAATGGCGCGCTCGTGCATCAGCCGGGCTTCGCGGTCGATGCTGTCGATACGACTGGCGCGGGCGACACCTTCAACGGCGCGCTGGCGGCGTTCTGGCATCTCGGCATGGGCGAGGCCGTGCGGCGCGCAAACGCTGCGGGCGCGCTTTCCGTGACGCGCGCCGGTGCGCAAGGCGGCATGCCCACGCTCGCCGAGCTCGAAGCCTTCCTGAACACGCAAGCCTGAGATTCGCAGTGAAAAAACACGGACATCTGAATCGTGACATCGCACGCGTGCTGGCCCGCATGGGCCACACGGACAGCCTCGTGATCGCCGACTGCGGGCTGCCGGTACCCGACGGCGTGGAATGCATCGACGTCTCGCTCGCGGCTGGCGTGCCCGACTTCTTCGCCGTGCTCGACAGCGTGCTCGCCGACTTCAAGGCCGAGCGCGCCGTGTTCGCGAGCGAGGCGCACACGCACAACGCAGCCGTGGTGGCGCGCTGCCGCGACATGGCGGCCGCGCACATCGCCGTGGAAAACGTGCCGCACGAAGAGTTCAAGCGCCGCTGCCGCGAGGCGAAAGCGGTGATCCGCACCGGCGAGTGCAGCCCCTATGCGAATGTGATCCTGCATTCGGGCGTGATCTTCTGAGAGGTCCAGGATGCAAGTGATGATGCAGGGGATCGGCAAGGCGTTCGGTCCGGTTCGGGTGCTCGAAGGCGTCGATTTCCGCATCGAGGCAGGCGAGATCCACGCACTGATGGGCGAGAACGGCGCAGGTAAATCGACGCTCATGAAGATTCTGAGCGGCGTGCATCAGGCCGACGCGGGCGAGATCCTCGTCGATGGGCGCGCGCTGCAAATCCGCAGCACGGTCGAGGCCGAACGCGCGGGCATTGCCATCATTCACCAGGAATTGAACCTCATCCCGCAACTGACGGTGATGGAGAATCTGTTCCTGGGCCGCGAGCCGAGCCGCTTCGGCATGGTCGATACCGCGACCATGCGCAAAGAGGCGCGCAAGTGGCTCGACAAGGTCGGCGCGCAGCGTATCGACCCGCAGACGGAGGCGGGGCGCCTCTCGATCGGCCAGCAGCAGCTCGTGGAAATTGCCAAGGCGCTTTCGCTGAACGCACAAGTGCTCGTGATGGACGAGCCCACCGCCGCGCTCACGAACCGCGAGATCGAAACGCTGTTCGAGATCATGCAGTCGCTGAAGGCGAGCGGTGTGGCGATCGTCTACGTCTCGCACCGCATGGAGGAGATCTTCCGCGTGTGCGACAAGATCAGCGTGTTGCGCGACGGGCATTTCGTCGGCGAGCGCGCGATTCGTGAGACGGATTTCGACGAGATCGTGCGGCTCATGGTGGGCCGCGAGATTGGCGAGCGTTTCCCGAAACGCAGCCATGCGCCGGGCGAGGTGCGCTTGCGCGTGGCCGGTCTTGCGGACGAAGGCCATATCGAAGGCATTACGTTCGAGGTGCGCGCGGGCGAGGTGCTCGGTATCGCCGGTCTCATGGGCGCGGGCCGCAGCGAGATTCTGCGCACGCTGTTCGGCGCGAACCGCAAAACCGCCGGCACGGTGACGCTGGACGGCAAGGCGCTCGACGTGCGCGACGCGTCCAGCGCGATTGCGGCGGGTATCGGCTTCGTCACGGAAGACCGCAAGCGTCAGGGGCTCGTGCTCGGCATGTCGGTGCGGGAAAACGCGACGCTCGTGCATCTGGACCAGTACGCCACGCTAGGCTTCGTGAACGAGCGCGCGGAACGCAGCGCTGTCGACGGCCTCATCAAGCAGTTGCGCGTGCGCACGCGCGACGCGGAACTCGACGTCAAGGCGCTGTCGGGCGGCAACCAGCAGAAGGTCGTGTTCGCGAAGTGGCTCGCGCAGCCGCCGAAAGTGCTGCTGCTCGACGAGCCCACGCGCGGCGTGGACGTGGGCGGCAAGGCCGAGATCTACACGATCATCAATCAGCTTGCGCAGCAGGGCGTTGCCATTGTCATGGTGTCGTCCGAACTGCCCGAAGTGCTGGCCATGAGCGACCGCATTCTCGTCATGCACCAGGGGCGCCAGAACGGCATCTTCGAGGCGGCCACGGCTAACCAGGAACTGATCATGACGGCCGCGGCCGGCGGCCAGGTGGGCGCGGCGCACGCCGTCGCCGTTTGAGCGCTGGCGCTTACCCATTCATTGCAATCTCGAGAGACATGACATGTCGCAAGTGACCCTCACCCCCGGCAGCCGGGCGACGCTGCAAAAGCTCGGACCCTTCGTAGCACTGCTGATCATTGCCGTGGCGCTCTCGATCGTGAGCCGCGATTTCCTCACGGTCGACAATCTGCTCAACGTGATGCGCCAGGCGTCGATCAACGCGCTGATCGCGTTCGGCATGACGCTCGTGATCCTGCTCGGCGGCATCGATCTTTCGGCGGGCTCGGTGCTCGCGCTTTCCTCCGTGATCATCGCCACGCTGCTCAGTTCCGGCACGCCCGCTATCGTCGCGACGCTCGCCGGTCTCGTGGCGGGCGGCGTGATGGGCTTTGCGAACGGTCTCGTCATCAGCAAGGGCAAGGTCGCGCCGTTCATCGCCACGCTCGGTTCGATGACGGTGCTGCGCGGCCTCGCGCTCGTTGTCTCGAACGGCAGCCCGATCAGCAGCTTCAACAGCGACTTCTTCTCGCTGCTCGGCGGCGGCTATGTCGCGCGCCTCGTGCCGATTCCCGTCGTGCTCATGCTCGTGATGTTCGGCGTGTTCTGGGTGCTGCTGCGCAAGACCGTGTTCGGCCGCCATATCTATGCAACCGGCGGCAACGCCGAATCGGCCAAGCTTTCCGGCGTGAAGGTCGACCGTATCCAGTTGTGGGTCTACACGATCGCGGGTGTCATGTCGGCGCTCGCCGGCGTGGTGCTGACCTCGCGCCTGAACTCCGCGCAGCCGACCGCGGGCACGGGCTACGAGCTCGACGCGATTGCGGCGGTCGTGCTGGGCGGCACGAGCCTCACGGGCGGCCGCGGCTGGATCTTCGGCACGCTCGTGGGCGCGCTCCTGATCGGCGTGCTCAACAACGGCCTGAACCTGCTCGACGTGTCGTCGTTTTATCAGCAGGTCATCAAGGGCATCGTGATCCTGCTCGCCGTGCTGATCGATCGCGGCAACAAGAAGTCGTCGTAACTGAATGGCCGCGTCGCGCAATGGTTGCGCGACGCGGCAACGTCTTATCAGTAGCTATCCTTAATTTTTAACTCCACACACTCCACATATAACGAGGAGGAAGACTATGCATAAGCACAACTCGCCGTCGATCTCGAAGCTTCTTTCGGCGCTCGTCGCCGGTTCGCTCGCGCTGGGCCTCGCGGCCTGCTCGAAGGAAGGCCCGGGCAGCACCGATGCGAGCGCAAGCGGCGCATCGGCGGCGGCACCCGCTTCGGGCGGCGCGGTCACGGTCGGCCTGTCGATCTCGACGCTCAATAATCCGTTCTTCGTTTCGCTCAAGAAGGGCGCCGAAGACGAAGCGAAGAAGGACGGCGTGACGCTCATCACCGTAGACGCGCAGAACGACCCCGCGAAGCAGCAGGCGAGTGTGGAAGACCTGATCGAAAAGAAGGTCAACGTCATCCTCATCAACCCGACCGATTCTTCGGCGGTGGCCAACGTCGTGAAGGAAGCGACGAGCAAGGGCATCAAGGTGATCTCGCTCGACCGCAGCGTGAACGGCGCCGAAGTCAGCT
Organism: Paraburkholderia sp. J8-2; assembly: GCF_905220195.1. NCBI lineage: Bacteria > Pseudomonadati > Pseudomonadota > Betaproteobacteria > Burkholderiales > Burkholderiaceae > Paraburkholderia > Paraburkholderia sp. J8-2. The sequence goes on along the minus strand of NZ_CAJMZA010000008.1, from coordinate 256,663 downwards.
CGCATATTGCGTCCGACAACAAGGCCGGCGGCAAGATGGCCGCCGACTTCCTCGCCGAGAAGCTGGGCGGCAAGGGCAACATCGTCGAGCTGCAAGGCATTCCGGGTTCGTCGGCGGCCAACGAACGCGGCGCCGGTTTCGACGATGAAATCGCGGCGAAGGGCGGCGTGAAGATCGCCACGAAGCAGCCCGCAGACTTCGATCGCGCCAAGGGCCTTTCGGTGATGGAAAACATCATTCAGAGCAACAAGGACATTCAGGGCGTGTTCGCGCAGAACGACGAAATGGCGCTGGGCGCGGTGAAGGCGCTGCAGGCGGCAGGCTTGAAGGACGTGGCCGTGGTCGGCTTCGACGCCACCGACGACGCGATCGCCGCGGTCAAGGCCGGCCAGATGGCCGCCACCGTGCAGCAGCAGCCCGAACTGATCGGCCAGTATGGCGTGCAGACCGCGAAGCAGCTCGTCGACGGCAAGCCGGTCGACAAGTTCATCCCCGTGCCGTTGAATCTGTACAAGCAGTAAGCGCATTTTCAGGCGCGCGCGCGCGTAGTACCATCTGACGCGAAGAGTTTCGCGTCTGCGCGCGCCTCGGAAGCACCGGGCGCCCCGTGCCACACGGGGCGCTTCGTTTGGGGTTCCCCTTCCTCACGGCCGCAGCGCCGCCTCTTCGCTCTCGCGTTCACGCGATCCCCAACCCACACCCAGCAGGAACGCCGCGTGTCCCAGTTCGAGCGTCTGACTATCGACGACATTGCCCGCCTCGCGGAGGTCTCGCGCACCACGGCCAGCATGGTGCTCAACGGCAATGCCGAGCGCTACCGCATTTCGGCGGCGACGGTCGAGCGCGTGCTGCAGGTGGCGCGGGACCATCATTTCACGCCGTCGCAATCGGCACGCGCGCTGCGCTCGCGGCGCAGCAACACGATCGGCCTCGTGATTCCCGACCTGACCAACTCGGCGCACGCCGCGCTCGCGCAGGCCATGGAGTGGCAATGCCGCGAGCGCTACCGGTATCAACTCGTGATCGTGACGAGCGACGAAGATCCGGTGCGCGAGACCGAGGGCATTGCGCATCTGGTTGCGCAGCAGGTGGACGGCGTGGTGGTCGTGCCGTGCACGGCGGACGCGCCGCGCTACGACAAATGGGTCAAGCGCTTGCCGATCGTGTTCGCCGATCGCCGCGTGGCGACAAGCGCCATTCCCTACGTGATCACCGACGCCGCCGAAACCGTGGCCGCTTTGGTCGGTGAGACGATCGAGCAAGGCGCGCGTGAAGTGGTGTTTTTCGGCGGCCAGCCGGAACTCTCGCCGAGCCGCGACCGCCTGGCGGGCTATCGGCTCGCGCTCGAGCGGCATGGCGTGATGGAGCAGGACGACTGGGTGTTTCAACGCGACTATCAGCGCGAGTCGGGCTATGCGCTGATGAAAGCCTGGTTCGAGGCGCATGGGCGCTATCCCGAGGCGCTTTTCGCCGGCTCCATTACGCTGCTCGAAGGCTTGCTGGAGTTCGTGAACGAAGCGCACCAGCTCGCACAGGCGCCGGGCCGCGTGATGACGTTCGACGATCATCAACTGCTCGACTGTCTGCCGCTTCGCATCGACGCTATCGTGCAGGACAGCGGCCAACTCGCTGAACATAGCCTGCGCTGCGTCTTTTCGCTGCTCGAGGGCGATGGCGCGCCCGAGTCGATTCAGGTGCCCGCGCAGATTCACTATCGGCAGCGGCGCGGGCAGCCTGCTCGCACGTAGACGTTTTCCTGCAGGGGCAAGCCGACGGGAGTATCGTTGCGCAGGTGATCCACGAGAGCAGGACACCCCATGACGCGCCTTGACAGCCCCATTGATGCGGAGTGCTTCGACAACGAATGGCTCGAAGCAGACGGCGCTGGCGGATTCGCCTCCGGCACCGTGGGGACCGCGCGCACGCGCCGCTATCATGCGCTGCTGCTCACGGCGAGGCACCCGCCCACGGACCGCGTGGTGCTCGTGAACGGTGTTGAAGCCTGGCTCGAGGACGGGGAGCGCAAAACGGCGCTGACCATGCAGCGCTACGCGCCGGATCTGCTTTCTCCGGATACGTCGAAAAGCATCGCAAGCTTCGACACTTCCCCGTGGCCCACGTGGCGCTACCGGCTGGACAGCGGCGGTGTGCTCACAACCGAGGTGTTCGTTGCGAAAGCGAGCCGCGAGACGGTGCTGCGCTGGCGGCTCGAAGCACCGTCCGGAGCAGGCGGCCTGGTGCTGAAAGTCCGCCCGCTGATCTCGGGCCGCGATTACCACGCGCTGCACCACGAGAATGCCGCATTCAATTTCGATGCCCGGATTGACGGCGAGCACGTGCGCTGGCAACCGTATGGCGATTTGCCTGCCATTGTCGCCCACTCGAACGGCCGCTATACCCATGCGCCGGATTGGTACCGCAACTTCTGCTACACGCGTGAACGGGAGCGCGGGCTCGACTGCATCGAGGATCTCGCGACGCCTGGCGTGTTCGCCTTCGATCTCGCCAAAGGCGACGCCGTTTTGTTGTTGCGCGCGCAACCATTGTCCAGCACGAACGATACCCAGCAGGAAGACAACGAAAGCGCGGCGAGCCGCGCACAACTGCTCGCCGGTTTCGAGGAAGTGCGCCGGGCGTCGCTCGGCTCGCGTCTGCAACGTTCGGCCAGCGCCTATGTCGTTTCGCGCGGTGACGGCCGCACGATCGTCGCGGGCTATCCGTGGTTCACCGACTGGGGCCGCGACACGTTCATTGCCATGCGCGGTCTGCTGCTCGCGAACGGCCGCTTTGAGGAGGCTGGCGCGATCCTGCTCGAATGGGCGGCGACGGTGTCCGAAGGCATGCTGCCGAACCGCTTTCCCGACGCGGGTGGCGTGCCCGAATACAACTCCGTCGATGCATCGCTGTGGTTCGTCGTGGCGGTGCACGACTATTTCGCGGCGCAGAACGTGCCGCCCGAAGCGCGGCGTGTGCTGCAAGGCGCCGTGAACGCGATTCTCGAAGGCTACGCGCGCGGTACGCGCTTCCAGATCGCAGCCGACCCGCGTGACGGCTTGCTGCGAGCGGGCGTGCCGGGCGTGCAGCTCACCTGGATGGATGCGAAGGCGGGCGACTGGGTGGTCACGCCGCGCATCGGCAAGCCGGTCGAAATCCAGGCGCTGTGGATCAACGCGCTGCGCATCGTTGGGGCATGGGACACGCGCTGGCGCGAACTCGATGCGCGCGCCAGTGCCGCGTTTGCCGCGCGCTTTGTCGATCCGTCTACGGGCGCGCTGTTCGACGTGGTCGACGTCGATCACGTGGCGGGTACGGCCGACAGCTCGATTCGGCCGAACCAGATCTTTGCGGCGGGCGGTCTGCCGTTCGCACTGCTGGCAGGCGATGCGGCGCGCGCGGTCGTCGCGCAGGTTCAAGCGCATTTGCTCACGCCCATGGGGTTGCGTACGCTTGCGCCGTCGGACCGCGCGTATCGCGGGCAATACGGTGGCGGCGTGCTGGAGCGCGACGGCGCCTATCATCAGGGCACTGTCTGGCCCTGGTTGCTCGGTCCTTTCGTTGACGCCTGGTTGCGTGTGAACGGCGATACGGCGGCGCAACGCGCGTTCGCGCGCGAGCGTTTCATCGCACCGCTGCTCGCGCATCTCGACCACGCCGGGCTCGACCATATTTCCGAAGTCGCCGATGGCGACGCGCCGCACCGGCCCGGCGGCACACCGTTCCAGGCATGGTCGCTCGGCGAACTGCTGCGCGTTCTCAAGCGGCTCGGCGACGCCGATTAGCCCGCACACATTGCCCGCTCCGCGCGCCGGGCAGGCAAACCGCGCTAGCATGGGAGACTCGTGGCGCCTGAGTGCCACCCGTTGTCCCAAGCCCCACCTTGGCGGCCCCACCTCGGCGGCCCCAATTCAAGGAGATGCCCATGCTGCAGCGCGCCGCCGGCCTCATCCACACGGTCGAAGGCCAACGCCTGTACTCGGCCGATTACGCTCGCTGGCAACGCTGGGGGCCGTACCTCAGCGAGCGCCAATGGGGTACGGTGCGCGAGGACTACAGCGAGCACGGCACCGCGTGGGACTACTTCCCGCACGATCACGCGCGCATGCGCGCCTATCGCTGGGGCGAGGACGGCCTGGCCGGGTTCGCCGACGAGCGGTTGAACTGGTGCTGCTCGATCGCGCTGTGGAACGGCCACGATCCGATCTTGAAGGAGCGTCTGTTCGGCCTCACGAACGAGGAAGGCAATCATGGCGAGGACGTGAAGGAGCTGTACTTCTACCTCGACAGCACGCCGACGCATTCGTATATGCGCATGCTCTACAAGTACCCGCAGGCGGCGTTTCCCTACCAGGACCTGATCGACGAAAACGCGCGGCGCGGCGCCGGTTTGCCCGAGTATGAAATCCTCGATACGGGTGCGTTCGACGACGAGTGTTATTTCGATGTGCAGATCGAATATGCAAAGCACACGCCGGAAGACATCGTGATGCGCGTGAGCGTCGAGAACCGCGGCGGCCAGCACGCATCGATCGACGTGCTGCCGCAGATCTGGGCGCGCAACACGTGGTCGTGGAAGTCTGCGGGAGACAAGCCTTCACTCACGCTCGTGTCGTCGCCGGACGGTGAGCACGTTGTCGCGCGCTGCGGCACGCACGAGCCGCTCATCGTGACGGCCGCCGCGCAAGAGGGCGCGCGCGTCGAGTGGCTGTTTTGCGAGAACGAGACCAACGTCAAGCGGCTATTTGGCATGGACGGCGCCGGCCCGTTCAAGGACGGCTTCGACGACTATGTCGTGCACGGCAACAATGGCGCGATCCGGCGCGACACCGGCACGAAAGCGGCTGCGCGCGTGCATTTCGAGATCGCGGCGCACGGCCGCGCCGTCGTCACGTTGCGCTGGCGCCCCGTGTCCGAGGCGAAAGAAGAGGTGGCGCTAGACATCGAACATCTCTTCGCGCAACGCATCGCCGAAGCGGACGCGTTCTACGGCGCGCTGCAGCGCGACATCGAGAGCGCCGACGCGAGGCTCGTGCAGCGCCAGGCGCTGGCGGGCATGCTGTGGTCGAAGCAGTACTACCAGTACGACGTGAACCGCTGGATGGAAGGCGACCCGCTGCAGCCGCCGCCGCCCGCAAGCCGCCTGCGCGGGCGCAATGCGGACTGGCGGCATCTGTGCAATGCGGACATCCTCTCGATGCCCGACAAGTGGGAGTACCCGTGGTATGCATCGTGGGACCTCGCGTTTCAGGCGGTCGCGTTCGCGCTGGTCGATCCGATGTTCGCAAAGAAGCAGATGCTGCTGCTCGTGAAGGACCGCTATCAGCATCCGAACGGGCAATTACCCGCATACGAATGGGCGTTCGGCGACGCCAACCCGCCCGTGCACGCGTGGGCGGCGTGGCGCGTGTACGAGATCGATCGGTCGATCACCGGCAAGGCAGACCGGGAGTTTCTCGAACTCATCTTCCACAAGCTGCTGCTGAACTTTTCGTGGTGGGTGAACCGCAAGGACGCGGACGGCCACAACATCTTCCAGGGCGGCTTCCTCGGACTCGACAACGTTGGCATTTTCGACCGGTCGTCGCCGCTGCCGACGGGCGGCCACCTCGATCAGGCGGACGGCACGGCGTGGATGGCGGCTTACGCGCTCGACCTCATGCGCATCGCGCTCGAACTCGCGTTTGCGAACCACGTGTTCGTCGATATCGGCGTGAAATTCTTCGAGCACTTTTTGTATATCGCGGGCGCGGTGAGTTGCGACGACGGCTGCGACACGGGCTTGTGGGACAGCGTCGACGAGTTCTTCTACGACAAGCTGAGGCTGCCGGACGGCACCAACGTACCGCTGCGCATGCGCTCGATCGTCGGACTGATTCCGTTCTTCGCCGTGCGCGTGCTGGAGGAGCGGGTGCACGGCGGCTTGCCGGGGCTGCGCGACCGGCTGGTCTGGTTCCTCCAGCACCGGCCCGACCTTGCGAGCCTCGTGTCGCGCTGGAACGAACCGGGCAAGGGCAATTCCTTGCTGCTCTCGCTATTGCGCGGGCACCGCATGAAGGCGCTGCTGCGGCGTATGCTCGACGAAGCCGAATTTCTCTCGGCCCATGGCGTGCGTGCGCTTTCTCGCTGCCATCTCGAGGAACCTTTCGTTTACCGCCACAACGGCTGCGATTTCCGCGTCAAATATTTGCCCGCCGAATCGGACTCGCGCGTGTTCGGCGGCAATTCGAACTGGCGCGGTCCGGTGTGGATGCCGGTCAACTATCTGCTGATCGAGTCGCTGTACGAATTCCACCGCTACTATGGCGACGATTTTCGCGTCGAGTATCCAACCGGCTCGGGCAAGAAGCTTTCGCTCGCTCAGATCGCCGACGAACTCGCGCGCCGCGTCACGACGCTCTTTCTGCTCGACCGCAACAACGAGCGCCCGGTGATGGGCGCGTACCCGCTGCTGCAGGCCGATCCGCGCTGCCGCGATCTCGTGCTGTTTCACGAATACTTCCACGGCGACAACGGGCGCGGCGTCGGCGCTTCGCACCAGACCGGCTGGACAGGTCTCGTCGCGCTGATGTTGCAGCCGCGCATGATGAGTCCGTCGGGCAACGTGCCGGTCGCGGGCGAGGTCGAAGATATGGAGGCGGTGAAGTGATCTCCATTCGCATGTGTTCGCTTCTACCCGGCACTCGCCGTCTGTAGACGTTGGTCGCGAGATGACACCCGCCATGCCCAACCTTCGCAAACATGGCGCAAACGCCTTGCAGAGAAGCGTTTGAGCGTGCTGGCACATTCGATGCATGAACGCCGACCGGTAGTTGGACTCCACCAACTGCGGCCGGGTCGAGGTGCATCATGTCGAGCGTTGTGGATCGCGGGCCAGGCGGCCTGTCGCAGGTGTGGTCTCTGATCGGGTGGATCGCCCGCGCGCCAAGAGCGCTATGGCCTTTCGTGCTCCCCTGGTTCATCCTGATCCTGGTCGCTCCATTTTGCTTGCTCGTCATTTCCGGCGCGCGCACACAGCACGTCCTGGTGCCGCCGGTGGAAGCGCCAACGGCATTCGTCAATACCGGCTATGCCCCGGAATTCCTGGCACAACGAATTCTTGCCGCCATGCGTGGGATCAGCAGCGAAAGCGACGCGGTCCCGCACGATGCTTCGCTGGCCGATAGCGACAGTCCGGATATCAAGATTCCCGGCGAGGACATGTCCTATGCCTCGATTGTCGGTTTTCTGAAATTGACGTTTTTCCGCGACAAGCCGGACGTGATCGTCCATATCGGCATTACGCATACGGGTGACAGCGCGGATGCCTATGTCGCCCATATTCAGATTGAAAACGGCCCGTTCAACGCCATGCACGACGACGTCGCGTTCAGCGCCAGTGACTTCGACAAGTCGATGCAGGACATCGCGGCCAGGGTCATGCGGCTCGTCGAACCGAATACACTCGCCAGCCATCTCTTCACCAAGGTGCAAAAGACGCGGTGTTCGCTGGACCAATGCGACTATGGCGAGATCGACGCGATCTATGACGATGTCCTCGGCAGGCCAGGCTCGCGGGAACGCTTGTGGGCACTCGCGGGAAAAGGGTGGCTGCTGCTCAGGCAAAACCGCGCCGAGGAGGCGGAACAACTGACACGCGACGCACTCTTGCTGTACCCGCACTCGGGCGTTTTGCGAGCCAACCTCGGCATTGCGCTCGAGCAGGAGAAGCGAATCGACGCGGCGATCAGGGAGCTTCGGCTGGGTGCCCGCGAAAAATTCAGTACGGCGGAGAACCAGCGCTTGCTCGGCGACGTGTTGTTGCACGCGCACCGGTATGACGAAGCCCTCAGCGCATTCCGCCGCGCAAACACCATGCACGAGGACGATGTGAACATCCTCCATGACTGGGGTGAGGCGCTCGTCGACACGGGACAAAACGAGGCGGCGATCGCCAGGCTGTCCCGCGCGGTCGAACTGCGGCCGGACCTCGCGCCCTCGTATGAACTTTGGGGGCAAGCGCTCGAAAACGAAGGTGACCTGTCTCACGCGGCTCAGAAGTATGCCGAGGCCGACAAGCGTGACAGTGGCGCGCTCTCGCCGCACGAGAAGCAACTGGCGCTGCTGGGCGCGCCGCACAAGCCGCCGGCATCGGCGAATGTGCTGGTGTCGGGCGCTCACGCGTAGCGCGCGTTGCCCGCCGCCCGCTTTTCGCTAGCTAGTTCAGTCATTGCGATCGCACGCGACATCTCCCCTATTTCTTCGCTGGAATAAACGCCGCGTCCTCCTCGTTCTTTGTCCGTTAGTCCCGTGGACTGAAAGAGGAGTGCGGTCATGAAGCCTCTACTCGCCGTATTCGGCGTCGTAGCTTGCGGTGCGGCCATCGCGACACTCGTGTCGTGTGGCGGCGGTTCCAGTTCCAGCGGCAACTCGAACAGTACGAGCACGCCGGTCCAGTCGTCGTTCGCAGTGACGGCCCTCGTTTCGGATGGCGCAGTGGCGGCCGCGCACACGGACGCGAATTTGAAGAACCCTTGGGGGGTCGCCTTCAATCCGAACGGTTTTGTCTGGGTTGCGGACAACGGCACCAATGTCGCGACGCTGTATGACGGCAACGGGGTGCCGCAATCGCTGGTGGTCGCGATTCCCGCCGGCAACAACGGTTCGGCTTCGCCCACGGGCATCGTCTTCAACGGCACGCAGAGCTTCACGGTCACGGAAAACGGCAAGTCTGGTGTCGCAGCGTTCATTTTTGCGGGCGAAGGCGGCACGATCACCGCGTGGGCGCCAGCGGTCGGGCCCACCAATGCGTTCGTCATGTATGACGATGGCACGGGCGGCGCCGTGTACAAGGGGCTCGCGCTCGCGACGATGAACAACGCCAACCTCCTCTACGCGACCGACTTCCACAACAACAAGATCGATGTGTTCAATACCTCGTTCAGCAAGGTCACGACGCCCGGCGCCTTCACGGACCCGCTCATCCCGGCCGGCTTCGCGCCGTTCGGCATTCGGGCGATTGGCTCGAATCTGTTCGTCACCTACGCGAAGCAGGACGCGGCCAAACACGACGATGTCGCCGGCGCGGGGCTCGGCATGGTCGACGTGTACGACACGTCCGGCAACCTGAAGCAACGCTTCGCGTCGGGCGGTGCGTTGAACGCGCCATGGGGCATCGCGCAAGCGCCTTCGAACTTCGGCACGATGAGTGGCGCGATACTGATCGGCAATTTCGGCGATGGCACGATCAACGCGTTCAATGCAGCGAGCGGCCAGTCGATGGGGCCGCTCGTTGCGTCGAACGGCAGCGCGATTGTCGAGCCCGGTCTGTGGGGCATTGCGTTCGGCAACGACCTGAGCAATCAGCCCTCCAATACGCTGTTTTTCGCGGCGGGGCCGAATGACGAGGCCGATGGTGTGTATGGAAGGATCGATCTGAACGCAGCGCCGAGCACAGGCACGGCTACGGGCACCGGCACGAGCACCGGCACGAGCACGGGCGCAGGGACCAGCATGGGCATGTAGCGCTCAACGTCCGTGCGCTGACTCGATGCCAAGCAGGATGAGGTCGATTCCAGCGAGAAAGTCGGCGCGGTCGTCGTGCTCGCGCAACTGTCTGGCCACGCTGCGGGTGAACGGATAGTCTTCGGGATCGAGCTGCGACCACACCGAGGCGACCTCGTCCAGAAAGTGGGTTCGATCGGCATCTTGCGCGCGAGCGATCTGCGCATTCGCCGCGTTCTGGCCGCTCACGCCGAGGATATAGCTCAGCAATGCGGACGCCGTTGCCCACTGCGCGTCGTCAGGCACGTCGAGTGCGCGAATCTGCTGGCCCAAACGTTCAAGAATCCGAACCATTGCCGATTGCGCCGGGTTTCGCGCGAGCACCGAACCCACCCACGGGTGGCCGTCGATCGCGTCGAACAGACCCAGCGCGAGGGCGCGAATTGCCTCTCGTGGCGTGGCGCCCGGCAATGGCGCGTCCATTGTGAGAGCCACGATGGCGTCGCAGGCGGCGTTCAGCAGATCGCTCTTGTTTTCGACATGCCAGTAAATCGCGCCGGGACCGGTGGCAAGCCGCTCGGCCAGCGCGCGAAACGTCAGGCCGCTTTCGCCGCTGCTATCCAGAAGCGCGATCGACACCTCGATGATCCGCTCGCGCGAGAGCGAGTCCTCACGCCGTTGAACGCTCCGCGCCTTCTTGACCATGCATCCTCTTGACGTCTCTGGAACAATGTTCCATATTACTATGGAACATTGTTCCAGAGGAGCAGGATGAAGACATCGATTGCAATCATCGGCGCGGGACTCGGCGGGCTCATGCTCGCTCGGGTCCTCCACGTTCACGGTATTGCTTCGACGATCTATGAGGCGGAAGCCTCGGCGAATGCGCGAGCGCAGGGCGGCATGCTCGACATTCACGAGAACAATGGGCAGCTCGCGCTGAAGGCAGCCGGACTCTTCGACCGGTTCCTCGAAATCATCCATCCCGGCGGGCAGGCGACGCGGGTTCTCGACAAGGGTGGCCGGGTCCTTTATGAGCAGCCGGACGACGGAACAGGCGGGCGACCCGAAGTCCCGCGTGGAGAATTGCGGCGGATTCTGCTCGAATCGCTGCCTGCCGGCGCGGTGCGCTGGGGACAGAAAGTCAACACGGTGTCTCCTCTCGGCGGTGGCCGGCACGTTCTGACCTTTGCTAACGGCTCGACAGTGACAACCGATCTCCTGGTGGGGGCCGATGGCGCGTGGTCGAAAGTCCGCCTGCTCTTATCTGACGCGAAACCGGCCTATGTCGGCACGGCATTCATCGAGACGTATCTGTTCAACTGCGACACGCATCACAAGGCGAGTGCCGAAGCGGTTGGCGAAGGTTCCATGTTTGCGCTCGCGCCGGGCAAAGGCATCGTCGCACACCGCGAGCCGGGCGGCGTGCTGCACACGTACGTACAGCTGAACCAGTCTCAAGACTGGATCGACAGCATTGAACGGTCCGACCGGGCAGCCGTTCTGGCCACGGTTGCGAATGCGTTCGATGGCTGGGCGCCGGCGCTGACTGCGCTCATCACCGATGGCGAAACGGCCCCCGTGTTTCGCCCGATTCATGCGCTCCCCGTGGCGCACAACTGGCCGCGCACGCCTGGCGCGACATTGCTTGGCGATGCGGCGCACCTGATGATCCCATCTGGCGAAGGGGCCAACCTGGCCATGCTCGACGGTGCAGAACTCGCAAAGGCCATTGCCGCGCATCGCGGCGACGTAGAAGCCGCGCTCCTTGCGTGCGAGACAGCGCTTTTCCCTCGCAGTGCGTGCGAAGCGGCGGCGGCAAAAGCGGTGCTCGATGTCTGTCTCGGCGGCGATTCGCCGCGGAGTCTGGTCGACTTCTTCAAGTCCCATCAACCGTAGCCGCATGCCGCTTCGCGGCCTCGTTGCCTGATTCGTCAACAGAGTGTCCCAAATAGGGCACTTGCATCTTTAAACTCCGACTCATAGAATCCGAGTTATGCGTTGCGCAGGCGCGACGCGGATCACACGACGGAGATTGCGGCGCGAGCCACGCCCGAATTCACGTATCCCTGCATTGGAGAAGCAAAAATGTCGAAGCGTATTCTTGTTATTGGGGCCGGCTTCGCCGGCATGTGGAGCGCACTCAGCGCGGCGCGGCTGCTCGATGAAGCAGGGCGCACGGACGTGGAAATCACGCTGGTCGCACCCGACCCGCATCTGCATGTCCGTCCGCGTCTGTACGAAGAAGGTCCTGCGAATTTCAGGGCGCCGCTCACAGAGATCTTCGAAGCGACTGGTGTCAAGTTCATCCAGGGCACGGTCGAGCGCATTCACGTGGAGCGTCGCGCAGTGGATCTGACCGGCGCAGACGGCCAGCACACTACGCTCGGCTACGACCGCCTCGTGCTGGCGACCGGCAGCCGGCTGTTCCGCCCGTCGATTCCGGGCCTCGCCGAACACAGCTTCAGCGTGGACCAGACCGACGAAGCGGTCGAACTGGAAGTGCACATCGGCAGTCTGTCCAGCCAGCCAGAAACGCTTGCGCGCAATACGGTAGTGGTGGCGGGCGGCGGATTCACCGGCATCGAGACCGCAGCGGAAATGCCGGCACGCCTTCGCGCGGCGCTGGGCGAGCACGCAAACGTGAAGGTGGTCATCGTCGAGCGTAACAATGAGATCGGTCCGGACCTGGGCGCAGGCCCGCGCCCCGTTATCGAAGAGGCATTGGGCTCGCTCGGCGTGACCTGGAAGCTCGGCGCGGGCGTCGCTTCGGTGGATGCCGGCGGCGTCACGACAACGGACGGCGAGCGCATCGAATCGAACACGGTGATCTGGACCGCGGGCCTGCGCGCAAGCGCGTTGACCGCACAGATTCCGGGCCAGCTCGACGCCATGGGGCGTCTTCACGTCGATCGCAACCTCGCGGTGGAGGGCGTGCCCGGTGTCTACGCAACGGGCGACGTCGCTCGCGCGGCCACCGACGACGAAGGCAATCACACGATGATGTCGTGCCAGCACGCGATGAATCTGGGGCGCTCGGCAGGCCATAACGTCGCCGCCGATTTGCTCGGCCTCGAGCAAATTCCGTATAGTCAGCCGAAGTACGTGACGTGTCTCGATCTGGGCCCGTGGGGCGCGGTCTATACGGAAGGGTGGGAGCGCGAAGTGAAGTTGCAGGGCACCGAGGCGAAGAAGCTCAAGCACCAGATCAACTCCGAGTGGATCTATCCGCCGCGTGCGGACCGTGAGCAGGCGCTCGCCGCAGCAGATCCGCTTCGCATCGTGGTTGCGTGATCCGTTAGGAAAGCGACGGATTGGGTCAAACGCGGAAGCCTCGGTGAAGGCTTTCGCGTTTTTTCTTGCACGCCAGAAGGGTTCGCAAAGCGGCGCTGGCTATCCGCGACGATTGGCGGCGCGTTCCGTGAACCAGTCCACCACGTGATGGTGATAGCTGGCAGGCGCCTTGGAATACGCGCGGGTGGCGAGATCGGCAAGCGAGTGTTGCTTGAGTTCCGCGCGCATGGCGCGCTCGGCGCCCTGCATCACGGCGTGTATCGAGCAGGTGCCGCGTGTGGCCCACGCGGGCGGCTCGTCGTTGAACACCGCACATTGGCTGCGCACCTCGCGGCAGTCGAAGAGCGCCTTCTCGCCGTCGATGGCGTCGACCACGTCCAGCACCGAAATGTTTCGTGCGGGTTTCGCGAGCCTGAAGCCGCCGCGTATGCCTTCGGTCGACTCGACGATGCCGGCCTTGGCGAGGCGCGTGAAGAGCTTGGCGGCGTAGTCGACCGGCACCCCCTGCATTTCCGCGAGGTCGCGCACGCTCGCCTCGCGCACGCCGGCAGACGTGCCGGCAAGATAAAGCAGGCAATGCAGTCCGTATTCGACGCCCGTGCTGATATGTGACATGGTTATACGACGACTTTGTGTATCGGAGTTGTTAGGGTAGCGTAGTGCGGCGCCGAAGTCACCTCCTGCGTCGTCCGTTACTTCATCTGCGGTGGTTGTGCGCGGGCATTGTGGCGGTTCCAGGCCACCGTGGACGCGACGCGCAAAATCCTGTGCGAACATATGCGTGCAAGTGGCGCTTTTCCTCGGTAGACACGACCCGAAGGAGGCAGCATGAACAGAAACGGTGCGAGCGGCCCATTGGGCACCCTCGGCGCGATAGCGTTCGTTGCCATCGCAAGCTGCGCTGCCAGTGCTGGCAGTGCGTACGCGCAAACCGGCCTGAACGACCCGCCAGGTGTGGCCGTGCAAAGAGTCTCGGCATCGACGCCCGGTACCCGGCCCGATACTTCGATCGTGCGTGACGTGCGCCGCGCCATCAGGCGCGTGCCGGATCTCGACGATTCGGACATTCACATTCGGGTTAGCCATGGCGTCGTCACGCTCACGGGCTCGGTGCCGGAGACCTGGCAAATCTCCCGAGCCGCCAATGCGGCAAGACCGGTACTGGGCGTGACGGCCGTGAGGAACCAATTGAAGGCGCAGAAAGAGGGGGCGGCCAGCGAGTAGCGTCTCGCAGTGCTTCCTGGCAACTGTACCTGGAAATCACGCTCTTTGATCGATACGTTAGTTAACAAACCGTCGTGAAGCGCCCTCGGCGATTGATTGCGCGGGGATGTGATGGCGGAATTTGTACTTCAGGACGGTTTTGAGTAAGCAGAGCGAAAGAATGCGAGGAGAAATGGCCCAGGCTGACCATGGTGTGACCCGCGCCCAAAGCGAAAATGGGATGAGGCATAGGGGGATGACTCCTTCCGAAGGTGTGGCTCCGGTGACCCTGAACCAGACCGGGTCCCGGTCGGAAGTGGAGATTTCCCGCCTGGTTGAGTTGTCAGGCGAGGCCGATTCCCTTGCCTGACGGACGAATTCGGTACCCATTCGTCGAACATGACGATGACGCAGTTGCTAGAAAACGTGGCGGATACCCAGCATGACCGCTGTCGTGGCCATGCCAGGCGCCACGGGCTGGCCATAGGTAAGTGGCTGGGTCATTGTTCCCCGGTTGTTCACGTGCCCCACCTGGCCGTAGACGAGCGTAGCTTTCGACAGGCTGTACTCCGCGCCGGCTGCCACTGCGGTCGACTTGTTGGCCGAGTTGTTGCGGTCTTTCAGGTAGTACACGCCGCCGGTAACCTTGAAGGCAGGCGAGAACTGGTAGCCGAGGCCGCCCGAATACAGATCGAGATTGACCTGCTCAGACTGCGCCGGATTCCTGCCGTTCGAATATGATGCGGAAACCGAGAATGCGTGGAACGTATAGAGCGCTCCCACGTAGAAAAGGCGGTTATTGGCGAGTCCGGCAGGCACCGTTGTCGGGCCGGGATTCGTATCGTGGCCAAGGTAGTAGCCAACCGCAAAACGAAGGCCATAGTTCGAGTATTTCAGTACGGCGGACTCCCGCGTGTTCCCCTGGAAGCTGCCCGGTACGCCTCCGGGTGCATACTCGAGCGCGGCGGACAGGCCGGCGAACTTTGGCGATTCGTAGACAATTGCATTGCTGTCGTACAACGCGCCGATTGGCCCGTTGGTGCTGATGCCCTGCCAGCCCGCAGCCTGGTTCATGCCGAGCCATGCAGTCAGAATGCTGCCGAAATACTGAGCCCCTCGTACGTCGGTCTCGGCCATTGCATAGGTAATCGGTACGATCTGGCGACCGAAGCTCACTGTGCCGAACGGTCCCGATACACCTACGGTCGCGATCTGGTTGAACAGTGCGGCCACGCCCGGCGTATCGCCCAGGTTGAATTTGCCAGTGCCGCTGTCGAACTCACCTTGCAATCTGAAATTGACGCGATACCCGCCGCCGATGTCCTCTGATCCCTTGAGTCCCCAGTAGCTTGCATAAATGCCGCCATCCTTGTAGCGAAAGACCTTGCCGAGGTTCGTCGCCGTCGGGCTCAACGTGGCCGCCGAAGTGCTTTGATACAACATCCCGGCATCGACGACACCGTACAGCGTCACTGACGATTGTGCGTGTACTGCACCACCTGTTGCCGCTAAAGCGGCCGCGGCTATCCATTTCACTTTCATTGCGTCTCCGGTTTTTTTGCTCTAAAACAGTCTTGCGACTGCTGTGCGTGCTGAACACGTTGGATGCTTCGCTTCCATGCCAACTGCGCTCGTCGAAGGTTTTCTAGCTACGTTCTTATTGGTTCGACATACTAAGAAAATAAAAAATGAATAAAAAAGCAGAGTTGCCGCGCCTACTGTCCGTGCAAATAGAGGTACCCAATAATCCAGGCGACGGCACCAATCGGGATCGCCGTTCGGGCTAACGTGATCCGGCGTGTCGGCTGAACACGCTTCATGTCGTGGTCTACGCAATCGCGCGTCGCGACCAGAAAAACGCGGAACGTGTTGGCCGCAACGGCGGCGAGTCCCAATGCAGCCTTGACGAGAACGAGCGTTGGAGCCGGCCACATGCGCATCAGCAGCAGCACCCCCGTGACCATAGTGGTCGCGATCAGCGGCGCCTCCACAAAGAGACCGATCCTTCCACGCATGGCGGCGACGATGGGGCGCGAATCGGGTGCTCTCGCTTGCGCCTCGTTAGCTGCTTTCACCGCTAGAACAACAAGCCATGCGGCGACGGCAACGCCATGCAGTACCTGCAAATTCATGTTCCATCCTTCACGGTGTGCACGTACGCAGCGGTTGGTGCATGCCGCCAATGCATGGCGTCGGCCAAAACACTGTTCCGGTGCAGCAGGCGCCTCCGGCTATTTGCGAACCCTCTCGCATACTTCCCCCGTTGTGCGAGCGTTTTACGCACCGCCAAACGGTTTCTGCACGGTCAGCTTGTTGGTCACGGAGGTCACCCCCGCAACGCCCTTCGCGATCTGCGCAACCTCATTGACCTGCGAAGCGTCCGCGACTGTGCCGCTCAGCGTCACCGCGCCGCCTCTTGCGACGATGCTGATATTGCCGGCGCTGATCGCCTTGTGCTTGCCGATGGCGGCATACACCTGCCGGCGCAGCGCACGATCGGCTTTCCTTGCGCTGACGGGGGGCGCTGCGCTTTGCGTAACGGATGCAGCCGGCAGACCCGCAGGTACACTGGCGGTCTGGCCTGGCTGCGACCATGCGCTGCTGGACGCGGCCAGCGTCAATGCGGCAATCGTCAACGCGCGTGCCTGAATACTTTTCATCAATACTCCTATTGTTGTGACGGACGGAATCAGCAGGCGTGGTGGATACCGATCAAGGCACGCGTGCCTTGCCAGAAATGGCTAGCTGACCTTGCGCTGCAAGTTTTGCCAGTACTTTTCCTTGACCGCGCGCCGCAGTACTTTGCCGACCACCGAGGTCGGCAGTTGCTCGACGAACACCAGCGACTTCGGCGCCTTGTAGCTGCCGAGCTTTTCCTTCGCATGCGCGATCAGTTCGGCGGCCTCGACCGAGGCGCCGGGACGCAGCAACACTTCCGCATGCACAGCCTCTCCCCACTCAGGATGGGGAACGCCGACCACAGCGGACATCATGACGGCCGGATGGGAGGCCAGTGCCGCTTCGACTTCGATCGCGTAGACGTTGAAGCCGCCGCTGATGATCATGTCCTTCAACCGATCGACGATGTACAGGTAGCCGTCCTCGTCGATGTAGCCGAGGTCGCCCGACTTCCACGCCCCGTCGGCAAACTCGGCGGCCGTCGTTTCCGAATTGTTGTAGTACCCCTTGATGACGGCACGGCTGCGGATGTGGATTTCGCCTGACTGGCCGGTTGGCAGCGGGTTGCCGTGCTCATCGGTCACGTAAATTTCGACGCCTGGCGTCGGCCGGCCAGCCGAGGATAGACGTTGGATGCCGCTCTCAGTCTGCTGTCCGGTCTCGTGCTCGTGCTCGGGCTTGTCGAGCGTCGACACGAACATGGGGACTTCGGTGGCGGCGTAGACTTGCGCGAAGATGGGACCGAAGCACTTGATCAGGTCTTCGAGCCGGGTGGGACTCATCGGTGCTGCACCGTAGATCAGGGTGTTCAGCGAAGAGAGATCGCGCGGGTTGTGGTGCTGCAATTCGAGCAGACGGTATAGCACGGTCGGCACCAGGAACGAATGTGTCACGCGCTGCTGTTCGACCGTTTGCCGCCATTGCTCGAGATCGAGCTGATTGAGCGTCAGGTTGGTGCCGCCGGCATAAAAAGTCGGTAAGAAAACGACCAGCGTGCCATGCGAGAGCGGCGCCACATGCAACGTGCGTGTGCGGTAATCGAAGCCGAAATCCGGGTTGCTGAAACCGCCGTCGCGGCAAGCCATCAGATTGTCGATTGAGTACATCGCGCATTTGCCCTGGCCAGTCGTGCCGCCGGTGAAGCGCAACATGAAGATGTGCTCGTCGTCGTCCAGTTCGACGTTGGCGTCGAGTTCGGAGGCCGTGTCGACCAGGCTCCAGAACGCACGCACGCCGGGGCGCGCGGCCTGCTCCGGCGCCGGGTCGTCCATGACGACGATCTCGCAGCCAGCTGCGCGCAACATGGCGTAGTAGCCATCGAGCAGGCGCGTTTCGATGAATACGACCTTCGGCTTGACCAGTTCGATCTGACGCGCATGTTCTTGCGGCGCGTCGCGCAGGTTGGTCATGACCACCGTGCCTTCCTGCTTGAGGACAGTTGGCAACAACATCAGGCTCAGGTTGTCGTTATCCAGGATGAGCAGAAACTTGTCGCCTTTGCCGACCCCGAGCGTGTTGCGCAGCACATCCGCTATGCGGTTGGTCAGCAGATGGTATTCGTGGTAGCTGTAGCTGCGGCCGCGCTCCACATTGACGATCGCTTGCCGGTCGCGAAAGCGCAGCGTCATCAGTCGCATGATGCGGCAAAAGTTCATCTTCATGGACTTGTCTCCTTGGTTCTTTTGCCCTCCCTCTTTTTAGAGGAAGGGCAGCTCTGTCGCTAGTGCAGCGCGATTAGCGCGCGCGCAGGCGTGACGCTGCGTCCAGGCGGATCGTGTGCGCGTTGAGGTAGGCGTTTTCGATGATGAAAGCGCAGCAGTGCGCGAACTCGCGCATGTCGCCCAGGCGCCTCGGGGCTTCGATCTGCGTCTTCAGCGCGGCTACGATCTTTTCATCGAGTGTCTGCACCATGGGTGTCAGGAACAGGCCGGGCGCAATGGCGTTGACACGGATGCCAACGTCACCGAGTTCCCGCGCAGCCGGCATGTTCATGCCGAGCAGCGCCGCCTTGGAGGCGGCATAGGCGACTTGTCCGATCTGTGCCTCGTAGGCGGCACCCGAAGAGATGTTGATGATCACGCCACGTTCCTCGCCGGCCTCTGCTTCGTTCGTGACCATCTGCTCGGCGCATTTCGACATGACGTTGAACACGCCGTTGACGTTGACGGCCGTCACTTGTGCGAACTTCGCCAGCGGCGTGGCCTGGCCGTCCTTGCCGAGCACCTTGCACGGTGTGGGCAACGCCGCGCAATTGATGCAGACGTGAACCGTGCCGAAGCGGGCAGTCACAGCGGCGACCGCGTTCTGGACCGATTCCTCGCTGGCAACGTCGGTTTGCACGAACATCGCCTGGTCGGCGCCGACATCCTCGAGCGCCTTGGCGCCGGACTCGGCGTTCAGATCGAAGATGGCAACGCGCGCGCCTTTTTCCTGTACCAGATAGCGTGCCGTGGCGAGGCCGAGGCCCGAAGCGCCGCCGGTAATGACAATGACTTTTCCTTCAATACGCATGACATGTCCTGTGGATTTTGAATGCGCCTCAGCGCCTTAGAACGCAGGCACGCCAGTCAAGGCGCGGCCGATGATGAGTTGCTGAATCTGGGTCGTGCCTTCGGGAATCGGTGCGACGATCGCCTCGCGCGCGAGCTTCTCGACGAGGAATTCGGTCGTGACGCCATTACCCCCGTGGATCTGCACGGCCTGGCGGGCGATTCTCACGGCTGCCTCGCAGGCGAAATACTTGGCCATTGCCGCTTCCATTTCGGCCGGTACGCCGGCTTCGATCATCGACGCTGCGCGGTAGGTCAACAGGCGCGCTGCGTCGACGTTGGTCGCCATTTCGGCCAGCATCGCCGCGATCAACTGGTGACCCGCGATAACCTTGCCGTGCTGGCGGCGATCCTTCGCATAACGAATCGCTTCTTCGAGCGCGCGGCGACCGATGCCCAGCCCCTGGGCGGCGACGAATACGCGCGACCGTTCGAACAGCGAGAGCGTATTGCGCAGTCCCTCGCCTTCATTGCCGATCATGTTGGAGGCCGGCACGCGCACGTCGGTCAGGAAGATCTGTGCGGTGGACTGGCTGTTGAAGCCGATCTTATGGATGCCGCGGACTTCGTAGGGGTGTTCTTTGCGGTCGAGCAGAAAGTGGGTGAGCCCCTTGCGCGGGTCGTCGCTAGTGCGGCAAGTGCAGATCAGGAAGTCCGAGTACTCGCCATTGCTGATCCAGGTCTTTTCGCCGTTGATGATGAAATGATCGCCATCGCGGCGCGCCCGCGTTCTGATCTCCAGTACGTTCGAGCCGACGTCCGGTTCCGAAATGCCCATCGAGACGAAACTGTCTCCGCTCAACAGGCCGGGCAGGTAGCGTTCACGCAAATGCGGTGGGGCAACCTTCTCGAGCAGCACTACGCCAAACGAATTGATCAGCACCGGCACCGACAGGTCGGC
Source organism: Paraburkholderia sp. J8-2 (assembly GCF_905220195.1). Taxonomy (NCBI): domain Bacteria; kingdom Pseudomonadati; phylum Pseudomonadota; class Betaproteobacteria; order Burkholderiales; family Burkholderiaceae; genus Paraburkholderia; species Paraburkholderia sp. J8-2. The sequence continues at coordinate 236,560 of NZ_CAJMZA010000008.1, read as the reverse complement.
CGAAGTGGTAGCCACCTCCTCGAACAGCATCAGCGAAGTCAGCCAATCCAGGCCCATGCCGCCGTTGGCTTCGCTTGCGATGCCCGAAACCAGCCCGAATTCCGTCAACCGACGCATGATTTCGGCCATCTTGTCGCGCGGCACGAACTTGTCGCGGTATTGCTTGCTGAAGATCGGATCGATCTCGGCGTCGAGGAAGCGCCTCAGTCCGTCGATGGCAGCCTGTTGCTCTTCAGTGCGAAATACGTGTCCCATTTTGGTATCCTTATTGTTTCGCCAGTATGTTGACGCCGACTACGGCCTCTTCGATGCCATACAGGCCGCCGCCGTTTTCCTGAATGGCGATGCGTGCGTCTCGAACCTGACGCTGTCCAGCTTCGCCGCGCAACTGCGTCACCAGTTCGTGGATCTGGCCTAGACCGGTAGCGCCGATCGGATGGCCTTTCGATTCGAGCCCGCCGGACGGATTGACCGGGATGCGCCCTCCGACTGTGAATTCGCCACGTGCGGCCGCGGGGCCGCCTTCACCGAACGGCACGAGCATCAGCGATTCGGCGTTGAGGATTTCGCCAATCGCCGAGGCGTCGTGCACTTCGGCAACGTCAACGTCCTCGGGCGCGACGCCGGCCTGTGCGTAGGCCTTCTTCGCCGCGAGGTGCGCGATGATTTTTTGCGGCTCCTCGACACTGCGCGTCGTGCCGGTCTGAATCACGCTGGCCAGCACGCGCACGGCGCGGCCGGAGGCGCCCCGCAGCCGCTTCAGGCCGGCGGCGGTGCACAGGAGAGCGGCGGCGGCGCCGTCGCTGATCGGCGAGCACATGGCCGTGGTCAGCGGGTAGGTGATCGGCGGCGAAGCCAGCACCTCGTCGATCGTCATGGGCTGCTGGAATTGCGCCAGAGGGTTATGCACCGAGTGCTGGTGGTTCTTGGCCGCGACCGCGGCGAGCTGCTGCTGCGTGGTGCCGTATCGCTTCATATGATTGCGGCAGATGGCGGCGTAGACGTCCATGAACACGCTGTATGGACGATCGGACATCGTGCCGGGCGGGGGCTCCACGCCTTCGCCCAATGCCAGCAGCGTCTTCTTGTTGTCCTCGACAGTCGAGACGTCCCAGCCGCCATCGAACGCGGCAAACATCCTGGCCTTGTCGGCGATGTGCATTTTTTCCGCGCCGACGGCGAGGGCTACGTCGCAGGCTCCAGCCCGCAGCGCCTGCACAGCCAGGTTGAATGCGGAAGAGCCGGCGGCACAGGCATTTTCAACGGTGAACACCGGAATGCCTTCGATGCCGATGCGGCGCATGGCGATGGGCCCAGGAATCGCGGTCTGCCCCTGGAACTGACCGTTGGTCAGCGTGGCATAGAATGCCGAGCCGATGTCGGCAGCCTCTGCGCCGGCATCTTTCAAGGCCAGGGTGACGGCCTCACCGACCATGTCGTATACGCTGCGTTCGAGCAAGCGCCCGAACGGGGTCATGCCGACACCGGCAACATAGATATCGTTCATGTCATTCCGGAAAGAGGGATGAGAAGTGCAGGATGAAGGAGTGGGGCGGCTCAACGGCCCTGGAATTGCGGCGCGCGCTTTTCGGCGAATGCCTGCAAGCCCTCCTGCAGATCAAAGCTGCGCAGATGGCGACGCAACATGACTTGCTCATGCAGCAACGCGTCGTCCCGGCTCTTGTCTGCGGACACGCGCGCGACTTGCTTCATGCGCCGCAGCACGACAGGGCTCTTTCCGGCAATCTGCCCGGCGAGTTTCATCGCTGCATCGGCCAGTTCGCCATCGGGATGGACTTCGGATACGAAGCCGTAAGCCTTCATCTCGGCTGCCGAAAGCGTCTTGCCGGTGAACAGCAGATACATGGCGACGTTCTGAGGAATGAGGCGCGGCAAAACCGCTGCGCCGCCGGCGCCGGGATAGACGCCAAAGTTGGCATGAGCGTCCCCGATGGCAGCGCTTTGCGCAGCGATGACGATGTCGGCGCACATGGCCATCTCCAGCCCCCCGGCCATGGTTATGCCGTTGAGTGCTGCGATCACCGGCTTGGGGAAATTGCGCAGGCGCGCAAGCGTTGCGTCGGCACGGTCGAGGAAATCCGCTTCGCCGGCCTCTGTGTTCTGACTGGCCAACACTTCCTTCAAATCTGCGCCGGCGCAGAATGCGTGGCCAGCGCCGGTCAAGACCAGGACGCGAATGTCATCGTCAGCGGCGATCTGTGCCAGCCGGCGGTCCAGTTCGGCCAGCAGCGCCATATTCATCGCGTTCATCGCCTTGGGGCGATTCAGTGTCAAACGCGCAACCGCACCGGTTGGTTCAAACAGCAAGGTTTCTTCGGTCATAACGTCTCCGGGTGATGCATGAATGTTGTCGTGGCGGCGAGGCACAAACCTGTCCGCAGCAGGAAGTGATATTAGGCAGGGGGCGAAGACCGCGCGGCTCTTTGGAACGAAAAGTGCATTCCGCAAAGCGATCCACAGTCGTCGTTCGTGGAACGCGCCTGTGAGAAGCGACTGTGGAAGGAGGGGCGTCGTCCCGGCACGGACGAAGGGCGGCGGCCGCAAGCGCGCCTTGACTCGTTCAATGGCGGTGTAGAATCGACCGCACCACCGTCTGTCAACATCGCCGCGCCTTGAAATCCGACCGCCAACCCTCCATCGTCGCAAGGCAGGAAGCGACGACCATAGCGGGCTACTGCTCGGCAATCGCCAAGACTCTGCAAGCCAGCGGAATGGACAGCGAGCGCATTTTTCGCTCCGTCGGCGTGCCACCCCAGATGGTGAACGGCCCGATGGTCCGGCTGCCTGTTGCCACCCTGACCCGGCTATACCGTGCCTGCGTGGAGGCCACCAACAATCCGTATTTCGGCCTCTCGGTCGCCCGGCACATCCATATTTCCAACTTGCATGCGCTTGGCTACGCGCTCGCCGCCAGCAGCACGCTGCTCGACTTCTGTCGCCGGCTGGAGCGGCACTTCCGGCTGGTGTCGCAATCGGCGACCGTTCTTGTCATTGAAGAAGGCGACACAATCGCCGTACGCGCCACCGATTTCAGGATCGAGGTTTGTGGCGAGACTGAAGATGCCTTCGTCGGTTTCCTGGTGCAAACGATGCGCATGTTGTACAAACCGGGGTTCAACCCGCTGTCCGTGGCATTCCATCGTGCAATGCCGCGTGAGGGCGACGAGCCGTACCGGGCCTTGATGCGAGCGCCGATTAGTTTTTCGAATCGGGCCACGACGCTGACTTTCGACAGACATGAGTTGATGCAGCCGCTCGGCGGCGCCTGCCCGGAATTGGCGCAAGTCAACGACAATATCGCGAATCAATATCTTGCACGCCTGGACAAGAGCGACGTGGTGACCGGTGTCACGCAGAAAATCATCGAATTGCTGCCTTCCGGAGAGTGCAGCAGGGAGAAGGTAGCCGAAGCGTTGTGTGTGAGCCCGGCGACTTTGCAGGTGCGGTTAGCGCAGCGCGGCACCCATTTCCTGCAGATCATGGACGACACGCGCCGGGAACTGGCCTGCAATTACATCCAGCAGCGAACCGGCTCCGTAACCGAAATTGCTTTCTTGCTTGGATTCACCAGCACCAGCAATTTCGCGCGCGCATTCAAGCGATGGACCGGAAAATCGCCAACGCAATTCCGGGACGATTGAAACGAGCAGAAGGTTTTGGCGAGCAACAACGCTCAGTCGATGCCGTCACGCTTACTGGCTCCTGTGCGAGACCGGACGCGACGGGGCAACCCGGACTTCTCGATTCGTGACTGAAATGCCGTGAGCGGCCAGTTCTGCCTTATCGACCCGCCGTGTGATAGCGCCGCCTCGACAAAAGTAGCTACATCATGGTTTTCCGCCTTGGGACCGAGTTTCACGCGAGTTTTTGTATTGTGTTCTTCGATTTGAACGATCGGCTCGACACTCGTTCACCTTGCATCGCCTCGTTCATACCTCAGGTAAATCCCTCATAGCTGCTCCGCGGGGCGCTGCCTAACATTCGCGTTGTTACCGATAACGTTGCAAGTGGTTAGAAACCACCCGGACGAGCGTCACATCACAAGGAGACCAGCAATGCGTCCTTCGAGGACTTCGATACGCGTGCTCTGCGCAGCTGTGGCCGTTGGCACGCTCGCATGGACCGCGGGCTGCGCGAACAACCCGACGGTGGCGGCCCACGACGGGGCGCCGCTCGCCGCGGCGCCCGCTGAAGCGTTGCCGCCACTGCGCAGTGTGATGGCTGCGCACTTCAAGGTCGGCGCGGCGATCGAACCCGATTCGATCGGCAGTCCCGCCGACGCGGCGCTCATCGCCGCACAGTTCTCGAGCCTCACCGCCGAGAACAAGATGAAGCCGGGCACGATCGGCGTTGCGGAAGGCCAGTACAACTTCGAGCCGGCCGACCAGATCGTCGCGTTTGCTCAGGCGCACGGCATCGCGGTGCGCGGCCATACGCTCGTTTGGCACTTCAAGGCGGGCGACTGGACCGAAGCGCCGGCCTGGTTCTTCGCCGGCGATCCAAAAGACCCTCACTATCACGACATCGTGGCGAAGCGGCTCGATCGATATGTAACCGACGTCGTCACACACTTCCGCGGCAAGGTCTATGCATGGGACGTGGTCAACGAAGTGATCAGCGACGACCCGCATCAGGTGTATCGCGAAGACAGTCCGTGGTATCGCGCGCTCGGCAAGGACTATATCGCGATCGCTTTGCGCGCGGCGCGCGCGGCGGACCCGAACGTGAAGCTCTATATCAACGAGTACAACACGGACGATCCGGGCAAGCGCGCGAAGCTGCTCGCGGTGATCCGCGATCTCCGCGCGCAGGGTGCGCCGATTGACGGGGTCGGGCATCAAATGCATATCAGCGTGAAATGGCCACCGCTGCCGAACATCAAGCAGGCGTTCGACGACGTCGCCGCACTCGGCCTCGAAAACCAGGTGACCGAGCTCGACGTGAGTCTCTATACCGATCCGGGCGAATGCTGGAGCAATCCGCATGCATGTCTGCCGGACCTCGGCCATCCCGTGCCGAACGACATCATGCGTGCGCAAGCCGAGCGATATCGTGCGGTGTTCGCTCTGTTCGAGCAGGAGCCGAGCATCAAGGCGGTGACGTTCTGGGGCTATTCGGACAAGCATACGTGGCTGACGTCGACGCCGGTGCCGCGCAACAACCTGCCGTTGCCCTTCGATGCGAACCTGAAGCCGAAGGCTGCGCTGTGGACGATCGTCGATTCGTCTTATCAGCCGTAACGTCACGCTTCAAGCCGGAGAGCAGATGACCTCCGCTAGTGTGCGGGCCATCAAGGCTCGTCGGAGCCGACCTGCTCGAGCGCGTTCAGAGTGGCCTCGAAGCCGTCGGGCTGACCGTGCGCGGTTTCATGCGTGCGCGGTGGCGACCTGGCAACCGGCGGCGGCATCTTGCCGATGCCACCGATTCAGTATGCACCCGTGCGTGGGTTGCCAGCGACCACCGGCCGCTCGGGAAGACGACGACAAGGCGTCGAGACGCGCAGCGCGAAGCCGAACCTGTTTTCTGCGCGGAGAGTTTAGCCCGCGTTTGACCGTGTTCGAGAAGGTGGAACAACAATCTCGACGTTGCCCGTCTCAACGTCGTAGACCAGACCCGAGACCGTGTACCCCCCGAAGGCACCGGTGTTCGCCCGGAAGGCTGCCACATCGAGCGCCACAGCTTTATACGGGTCGTTGATTTCCAGGCTTGCGAGTTCATCTATCGCCACACCCATATATGCTGCCAGACGCCGCGGTTCATGACAGTAGCACCGCTTAATGCCGCAGTCGGTATGGTGCAAGACGATGAGGTTCCAGTCGGGGCCAATGTCCCCACCTGCGGCAACGGCTACTGTGCGCAGAATCCCGAGCGTTTCAAATACAGCAGGATTCACTCGACCGCCGACGTTACGGAAGATCCCCGCCTCGCCGGGCGCGAGCTTGAATATATCCATGGGATCGACGCGCGGGTCTACGCATCCAATGATTAACGTTTTGCTTGTCGGCATCATCCGGAGGTCAGGATTGAAGCTCTTTTCGGCAAACTCGACGTTACGGCGCATCAGGGTGTCGATGTAGTCCATGACGTTCTCCTTGTCTGAAGCCGACTGCATCAGATCGTGTTCAGCGGGATTCTGAGGTAGCGCTTGCCGTTGCTTTCCACAGGTGGAAGTGCACCGGCCCGCATATTCACCTGCATCGCTTGAAGAATCAGCTTTGGTAAGGCCAGCGTTGCATCTCGTGCGGTGCGTGCCGCGACGAACTCGCCCTCTGTGATCCCATCACGAGCATGTACGTTTGCGATGCGTTCGGCCCCGATGGTTGTTTCCCAGGCATAGGTGTCGCGGCCGGGTGCTTTGTAGTCGTGACTCAAGAAAAGTCGCGCTTCGTCGGGAAGGCAGAGTAAGCGCCGGATGGAGCGGAAAAGTTGCCGCGCGTCTCCGCCGGGCAGGTCGGTTCTTGCAGTCCCATAGTCCGGCATGAACAACGTATTGCCGCAGAATACGGAATCACCGATTACGTAGGCGACACCGGCTGGCGTATGGCCAGGCGCGTCAAGCACCCTGCACCCGATCGAGCCGATTATGAATTCCTCGCCGTCATCGAATAGATGATCGAACTGTGAGCCGTCGCGCGCAAACTCCGGCCCGGCGTTGAACAGGTCGCCGAAGATTTGCTGCACCGTCGTTATGGCACGCCCGATTGCGAGCGTGCCGCCGACACGAGCCTGCAGGAAAGGCGCGGCGGACAGGTGATCCGCATGCGCATGGGTCTCGAGCAGCCATTCAGTCGAAAGGCCCTCGGATTCAATATACGCAACGATGGCCTCGGCGGACCTCGATGAATATCGGCAGGTTGGCGCGTTGAAGTCGAGCACGGGGTCGATGATCGCTGCCGCAAGCGAAATCGGATCATGAACGACATAGCTCGCGGTGAACGTGGCCTCGTCAAAAAATGAACGGACGACCGGCATCCTATGTTGACCGGCACGAGTCTGAACGATGATCTCGATGGCGTGTTCAAGTGATCGATCCACGCGACGTCTCCTCTGTCTCGCCCGCGAGCCTCGCCGGGGCGTGCAATTTGTTGCGCGAGGCCTGTATGAATCGCTATACAGGCACACCATCGCAGACAAACTGTTCAGTTTTCCAGGAACTCGAGAAGATCCAGGTTGACTGCGTTCGCGTTTATCGTGGCCATGCCGTGCGAACCGCCGGGGTAAACCTTGAGTCTTGCGTTCGGGGCGATTTCGACCGATCGTCGCGCCGATGTGTCGATGGGGACGATCTGATCGTCGTCGCCATGCAGAATAAGGAGGGGGACGTCGATTCTTTTCAAATCCTCCGTATAGTCGACTTCGGAGAATTCACGAATGCAATCGAATTGTCCTTTGATCGAGCCCATCAACCCTTGAACCTGGAAGGCATCAATCGTCCCCTGCGGCACTTCCACACCCGAACGATTAAAGTTGTAGAAGGGGACGGCCAGATCCTTGTAGAGCTGCGAGCGATTGTTGACGACTCCGGCACGAAGTCCATCGAATACGTCTATCGGCAGACCCCCGGGATTTTCCGTAGTCTTCAGCATGATGGGCGGAACGGCTCCGATCAGTACCGCCTTCGCAACGCGCCCTGTTCCATGACGGCCAATGTAATGGGCGACCTCGCCGCCGCCGGTCGAATGCCCAACCAGGACCGCTCCCTTTAGATCGAGATGATTTAATAACGCTGCGAGGTCGTCGGCATACTGATCCATGTTGTTGCCTTCCCACGGCTGACCGGAGCGGCCGTGACCGCGGCGATCATGCGCAATGACGCGATAGCCTTTGGATCCGAAAAACAGCATCTGTGCATCCCAGGCGTCGGCACAGAGAGGCCAGCCGTGGGAGAAGACGATTGGGATGCCAGTGCCCCAGTCTTTGTAGAAAATTTCGGTGCCGTCCGTGGACTTGAAATAGCTCATTACGTATTCCTTGTTGATAAAAATGGAAGGGATACTTCAGGCAGAGCAATACGGCCATCGGGCCGAATCAGTGATTGCGAATCGTTCGCCCTGCTGAAACCGGCGTTCTGGATGTCCAGCGTACCTGCCGGAACCGGGGTGGTCTTGGACGAAGCGACGATACGATGGACAAACCACGGGCGGTTGCTGCAAAAGTCGAACGGGTTCGGCTTCGAAGCTGTCAACGGCGATGTTGGCGTGAACCTAGCGTCTGCGATTGTGCTGACGCCACTCCCTCGGCCCGCATCCTTCAAGGCGCGAAAACACACGTGAGAAGTGGCTCTGGTCGAAAAAGCCGCAGTTGGACGCGATGGTGGCAAGGCTCGCGTCGGTTTCGCGCAATTGGGATTTCGCTCGTTCGATCCGGTGCTTCAGCAGCCACTGATGGGGTGTGAGCCCGGTTGTTTGTTTGAACGCATCGGTGAAATAGCTCGTGGAGAGGTTGCACTGGCGCGCCAGGTCGAGAATGGACGGATTGCCGTGCAGGTGAGCGTCGAAAAATTCTTCGATTCGCCGCATCTGCCACGGCGCGAGTCCAGCGCGGCGAGGGCGGTTCGATCTATTGGCATTGCCATACCGCATCACCACGTGCTCGCAAAAGGCGAGGGCGATGTAGTCGACAAACAATGAACTCGCCGTGTCCGATTTTTCCAGAACAGCCTGCAGTGTTTGTGAAAGGCGATACAGGACAGGGTCGCTCGCGCCGAATTCGCGTTGCATGAGACCCCCGATGCGCCGTCGCCCTTTTTGCCAGGCAAACTCCTCGATCGTGCTCTGCGAGAGATAGAGCCGGATATTGTCGAATGGCAAGTCGAGCCGGCGCGTCGGCCCCGCGCGCAGATCAAGCAGATAGCTGTAGCCCGGTACGCAGGATGTCGACCCGTAGACGCTTGCACCTGAACAACGTACGTCGGAATCCGGACACGCAATAAGCGGAATTTGAAAGACGAATGCCTTTTCCGGTTGTGGCGTCAGAGAACGTCCGGGTTGCGGCCGGTTGTTTGTCAGCCTCGAGAAAGAGATCGGGGGGCCTTGCGAAACGATGCCTGCGCGCACGGTCGGCGCTTCCAGCAGGTTGAACCGCTTGGCGAGCGCCTCCTCCAGAGACGGCGGGTTCAGATCCACAGGGCTTCTTTCGTTCATCGATCTCGCTCGCGAAGGGACCGTGCCGACGGCTCTGCCGTTGCGGGGTATCAGGTGCAAAGAAGGAATCGCTAATCTAACCGAATTTTATTTCTGCTGCGCTAACCGGGCGCCGTCGTCTGAAATGCCTGACGGCCGGCGCCCGGAGTCGCCGCCAGGCTTGCCATAACTGACCGGGCGGGAGGGTGGTGACCTGCGAATGTGCGTTACCGCTAAGCGCGTGCGTGGTCAATTTGTGTCAGCGCCGCTCGGTCGTCACGCTTCAACTAGACGTGGCAACACACTAAAACCTGCGGAATCCAGAACGAACGTGACGTTTGTTTCGCGGATTCGAGGAGAACGACCATGCATGCGCAGTTTCGCGAACCTGCCTCATCGCATCCCGCCACTGGCGATGATATGTTCGCCCGTCAACCACTTTGCATCGTCGGAGGCGAGGAAAACCGCGATCGACGCCACGTCGTCCGGTCTGCCCACGCGCCCGAGCGGCGTCTGGCTGACCGCCGAACTTTCGAACTCCGATCCGATCACTCCGGCGAGCTGTGCGCCTTCGGTCACGATCACGCCTGGATTGATCGTGTTCACGCGAATCTTGCGCGGCCCGAGTTCGCGTGCGAGCGCGCCGGTGATGGAATCGACCGCTCCCTTGGTGCCGCTGTACACGGCGGTCGTGGCGGGCGTGAGCGTCGAGACGACCGAGCTGACGTTGATGATGCTTGCGCCCTCGCCAAGATGCTTGACGGCAGCCTGCGTGGTGAGCAAAACACCGAGCACGTTGATGTCGAACTGTTTGCGGTATTGCGCTTCCGTGAACGCGTCGATAGGCGCGAATTCATAGACGCCGGAATTGTTGACGAGGATGTCGAGGCGGCCATAGGTTTCGATTGCCGCTTCGACGATGCCTTTTGCGTCGGCGGCCTTCGATACGTCTCCGCCCACGGAAATCGCCTTGCCTCCGGCCGTGGTGATGGCGGACACCACGGCATCCGCGCCACTCTTGCTGCTCGCGTAGTTCACGACAACCGACGCTCCCTCTGCCGCAAGCGCCTTCGCAATGGCCGCGCCGATCCCTTTCGACGCGCCGGTGACAACCGCCACTTTCCCTGCAAGCTTGCTCATGATTTTCACCTCAGTGTGAATGAATCCGCTGATAGAAGCCGACGTCGCGTCGCGTACGATGCGATCGCCAATGTTTTCTGCCACCCCGGGCCGATGCGGCGTCGCGATATCGGAGTGCCAATCGCATGGCGTAGCACGAATCGCCGCGTATCGTCCCGCAGGACTTTTTCTTTAGCCCGGCCACGGCGAATTTCGGATCACCGAACAGAAATTGCCGCGATGGAAATGCGGCTCCTTGTCGGCGATTACGTCGGCTTTCACGTTGCCGAAGGTGGTCTCCGGTTTGTGTTTGATGCCGTCGTAGAAGGCCTGAATGATTGCCTCCTTGAAGTGGGGCGGGCGCGGATGCGCGTGCGTCACGGCTTCGCGTTCCTCGTGGGAAAACTCGTGGTAGGAGAGTCCGAGCACGTCCATCTCGACACCGGCCGTCACCAGCGCGACGATCGGGTGCATATGGCGTGGAATGCCGGGCGTGGTGTGCAATGCGATGGCCGTCCAGACCAGATCGATGTCGCTCGCGGTGATGCCCCGGGCCGAGAGAAAGTCGCGGGCTGCATTGGCCCCGTCGACTTCGAATCGCTCGGCGGCGCTGCTGTACGCACCGGCCAGGCCCACGTCATGAAACATGGCGCCCGCGTACAACAGTTCCGGATCGAATTTCAGGCCGCGGCGCAGGCCCTCCAGTGCGCCGAACATATACACCCGGCTCGAATGATGAAAGAGCAGCGGGCTGGACGTGTCGCGCACGAACTCGGTAATTTCCCGTGCGAGCTGACTGTCGGGTACGGAGACATCCTGAACGAACTGTGACATGACGTTTCTCCATCGAGATGTGAGCGCGCGTTGACGTCCTGGCAGACGCCGCGCGCGAATGGTCTGCTACTTCGTTGCAGTCATCGCCCTGTGTCTTGCGAGGGCCTCGCGAACGCCCGCGCCGTATTCGGGGTCGGCCTTCGAGCAATTGAGGATGTGGCGTTCCTGGATATGCGCCTGAACGGAGGCCATCTGGCGAGCGGTGTTATCGAACAGCAACTGCTGCTGCGCCTTGCTCATCAGACGAAACAGATCGCCGGGCTGCGCGAAATGATCCACGTCCACCCGATGGTCCCAATGGGCGGCGTCGCCGTCGATTCGCAGCGGCGGTTCGTGAAGTTCGGGACGCACCTCCCACTCGCCGGAACTGTTTGGGTAGTAAGACGGTGTGCCGCCGAGGTTGTCGTCGGTGCGCATGGCGCCGTCGCGGTGGTAGCTGTGGACGGGGCACTTCGGCGCATTGACGGGAATGTGATTGAAGTTCACGCCGAGCCGATACCGTTGCGTGTCGCCATAGGAGAAGAGGCGCGCCTGGAGCATCTTGTCGGGCGAGAAGCCAATCCCGGGGACCACGTTCGCGGGCGAGAAAGCAGCCTGTTCGACCTCGGCGAAAAAGTTGCCGGGGTTGCGGTTCAATTCGAGAACGCCCACCTCGATCAAGGGGAAATCGCCTTTCGGCCAGACCTTGGTGAGATCGAACGGATTGAATGGCAGAGACCGGGCCTCATCATCGTTCATCACCTGAATGAAGAGTGTCCAACGAGGAAAGTCGCCGCGCTCTATGCTCTCGTAAAGATCGCGGCCATGCGTCTCGCGATCCTTGCCCACAAGGTGCTCCGCTTCGCTATCGGTCAGATTTTCGATGCCTTGCTGCGTACGAAGGTGAAACTTTACCCACGTCCTGCGATTGTCGGCATCGACAAGACTAAACGTATGGCTGCCGAATCCGTGCATGTGGCGATAGCTGCGCGGAATACCTCGATCGCTCATGACGATCGTGACCTGGTGGAGCGCCTCCGGCAAAAGCGTCCAGAAGTCCCAGTTGCTGTTTGCGCTGCGCAGTCCCGTGCGCGGGTCGCGCTTGATCGCATGGTTGAGGTCGGGAAAACGCAGCGGGTCACGGAAAAAGAACACCGGCGTGTTATTGCCCACAATGTCCCAGTTCCCTTCTTCCGTGTAGAACTTCACTGCGAAGCCCCGGATATCGCGCTCGGCGTCGGCGGCGCCGCGCTCGCCGGCCACGGTCGAGAAGCGCAGGAATACCGGCGTGGTCTTGCCGATTTCCGAAAAGAGTTTCGCCCTGGTGTACTGCGTGATGTCGTGCGTGACGGTGAACACGCCGTGGGCGCCCGATCCTTTGGCGTGCATGCGTCGTTCAGGAATGACCTCGCGGTCGAAGTGCGCGAGCTTTTCGATCAGCCAGATATCCTGCAGCAGCGCGGGACCACGCGGCCCGGCCGTTTCGATGTTCAGATTGTCGACAACGGGCGCACCCGTTGCGTGATCAAGACGCGTAGACGTATCGCGATTTGTCATGCCACGACTCCAGGAAGGTTGTGCGGGACCGGCGCAGCGCCGTAGCGTTCCAGGCTGGCGCACGCGCGAGGCTTTACGGGCAAATCAGCGTGCTATTGCTGCGGGCGCGGCGAGTGACGAAACTGCCGCGCTGCGGTGGCCTCTCGATCAACGGGCGATGAGGGGCAGAGGCATCGACTCGTCGATGTGGAGAAAGCGTACCTGTTGGGTGCCAGACCGATCTTGGATAAAACAACGATTCGATGGACAAATCGCGGGCGGTCGTCGCGCATCTGTTGCGGTCGCTCGTGTTGCAGGGGAATGGCGAAGGCGAGGGAATTCCGGCGCGTTGTGTGTCGGCGAGCATCGCGCGGACGTACAAGCGTCGATAACGACGCTTGCGCATACCCGACGCTATCGCTTCTGTTGGCGCCGGTGCTTCGGCCCGCACCCTTCGAGGCGCGAGAACACCCGCGAAAACTGCCTCTGAGCGAAAAGGCCGCAGTTCGAAGCGATGGTCGCAAGGCTTGTATCGATTTTCGTTGCGCGCTCCACCACCGGGTGGCTTCGTCAGCGCGAAGACAGCGACGGCGGCATCTGGAGCGAGACCGGATCCCAGCCACCGCCGAGCGCCTTGAACGTCGAGATCGCTGCATGCGCGGATTCCGTTTGCGCTTGCGCGCGCGCGTCGGCGGCCTGGAGCAGGGTTTCGTTGGCGTGCAATACATCGATGAAGCTCGCCGCGCCGCTCCGGTACGCGGTCATCGACGAGTCCTTGGCCTTGGATAAGGACGATTCCGCGTGCGTCAGCGTGGCCGCTTGTGCTTCGCGATTCACCAATGACGAAAGCGAATTTTCCACGTCCTCGGTGGCTCGGAGGACGGACTGGCGATAAGCCGCGAGCGCTTGCTCGTCGGCGCCTTTCGCCTCGTTGACATCGGCGTTGATGCGCGCGAAATCGAACAGGCGCCAGCGCAGCCCGACGAGCCCGGCCGCCTGGCTGGCGCCGCCCGAGAACAACGTGCCGGCCGCGGCCGCGGTCGCGCTGCCGAGGAAGGCGTTCAGCGAGACCGTTGGGTAGTACTCGCTGATCGCAGCGCCAATGCGCGCATTGGCGGCGGCGAGGTGACGTTCTGCGGCGATCAGATCGGGGCGTCTTTGCAGCAGTTCGGCCGGCGTGCCCAAATCCGCGAGCGTGGGCGCAACAGGGATCAACGACGGCGGGTTCAACTCTGCCCGGTGCGTGCCGGGCGGCGCACCTAACATCACGTCGAGGGAATTCGACGCTGCATCCAGCGCCGCGTCGAGGACGGGCACACTGGCCTGAACCTGGTCGAGCGAGCCTTGCGCCTGCTGAACCTGATAGTCGGCGGCCGCACCCTTCGAATACAGGAGTTGCACGTCCGCAAGCAGCGCCTGCTGCGTCTGCACCTGCCGGTTTGCGATATCCAGACGCGCCTGGAGGCCGCGTATCGTGACGTAGATATCCGCAGTCTGGGCCGCGACGGCGAGCCGGGTGGCGACCGCCGCCGCCTGCGTCGCCGAATAGTCGGCGAGCGCGGCTTCACGCTGGCGCCGCAGGCCGCCAAAAATGTCGATCTCCCAACCGGCCTCCAGGTTGGTTTCGTACTCGGTGCCCCAGCGCTCGTAACCCGGCGTGGCATTGAGCAACTGGCCCACCGGCGTGTCGACCGACTGGTAGGCTCGCGCCGCCGTGGCCGAAACCGAGGCTGAGGGAAGCAGCGCGGCGTTGGCCGTGCCGAGGCGCGCGCGCGCCTGAGCGATTTGCGCCACGGCTTGGGCCAGGTCCAGATTCTGGGCCAGCGCCAGAGAAACATAGTGCGTAAGCAGCGGGTCGTTGAAGCCTTCCCACCATGCTGACAGATCGGCAGCCGGAGCCTTTGCAGCGCTGGCGGACGGCGGCTGGGTCGCATAGCGCTGCGCCAGCGGCGCATCCGGGCGATGGTAGTCGGGACCCACGGCGCAGGCCGAAAGGGCGGCGACGCTAGTCAGGAGAGCGAGTGGACGGCGCAAAGACATGATCATCTCGGGAGCGACATCGGAAGCGGTGAAAGTGTGACCAATATACAATATGGTCACAAGTTGTCAACTGCTGGGTGAGGGGCTAAGCTTGAGACATGAACAAGCCCATTCCCACCGCCTCCCCGTCCCGTGGCCCCTCAGACCACGAAGTTCGTGCCCAGATCGTCGAAGCCGCAACGGAATACTTCAGTCGCTACGGCTATGAAAAGACCACGGTCTCCGACCTTGCGAAGGAAATCGGGTTTTCGAAGGCCTATATCTACAAATTTTTCGACTCGAAACAGGCGATCGGCGAAGTCATCTGCGCCAATCGCCTCGCGGCCATGATTGCGGCCGTCAGCGAAAACGTCGACGACGCGCACAGCGCGACGGAAAAATTTCGACGTATGTTCAAGACCTTGCTGGCAGCAGGAAGCCAGCTTTTCTTCCAGGATCGCAAGCTCTACGATATCGCCGCCGTGGCGGCCGGCTCGCCCTGGCCTTCCGTCGCAGGCTATGAAGAACAGATCCGGCAACTCATTGCCGATATCCTGCGGCTCGGACGCGAAACCGGCGAATTCGAGCGCAAGACGCCACTGGACGAGGCTGTGAATGCGATCTTTCTGGTGATGAAGCCTTACTTCAATCCTTTGCTGCTCCAGTACAACCTTGATGCTGCCGACGAGGCAACGGTTCAACTCGCGAGCCTGGTGCTCAGAAGTCTTGCTCCATAAATTTGATAGTGACTATTGACTGAAATAGTCACTGGAATCAAAATGAGGCCTCCTGTTCTTTGCGAGGGGCGACCTCATGTTTCGGCACCATCATTTTGTCTGCGCACTGAGCCTGGTTTCGCTCGCCCTCGCGGCGTGCGGCGAGCGGCCTGCCGCTGATCCGCGTACCGAGGCGCCGCTCGTGCAGACAAGCGCTGTCCACGGCGCGTCTGGCGCAAGCCGGTCGTTTTCGGGCGTCGTGGGCGCTCGCGTTCAGAGCGATCTCGGCTTCCGGGTTCAGGGAAAGGTCATTGAGCGTCTGGTCGACGTGGGCCAATCGGTCAAGCGCGGCCAGCCGCTGATGCGCATCGACCCGATTGATCTGGGATTGCAGGCCCGCTCGCAGCAGGAACTCGTGGATGCCGCACAGGCACGCGCGACGCAGACGGCCGCCGACGAGGCGCGCTATCGGGATCTCGTTGCGGCCGGCGCGGTGTCGGCGTCGACCTATGAGCAGCTCAAGGCGGCCGCCGATTCCGCGAGCGCGCAACTCGTCGCGGCGAAGGCGCAGGCGGCGCTCGCCAGCAACGCGTCCGGATACGCCGTTCTCGTGGCGGACGCCGACGGCGTGGTGGTAGAGACGCTGGCAGAGCCGGGTCAAGTGGTTGCGCCGGGGCAGATCGTCGTGCGTCTCGCGCATGCCGGGCCCCGCGAGGCCGTCGTCCAGCTTCCCGAGACGCTGCGTCCCGCACCGGGCTCGATTGCCGAGGCGACGCTGTATGGCGCGGACAAGAAGCCGGTGCCCGCCGCCTTGCGTCAGCTCTCGGATTCGGCCGACCGGCTGACGCGGACCTACGAGGCAAGGTACGTACTCGAGGGCGCGCTGTCGAATGCGCCGCTCGGTGCGACCGTGACCATCGATCTGGCCGGCGATGCCAGCCAGGGACCGGCCGCGATGGAAGTGCCGGTCGGCGCCTTGTTCGACCCGGGCACGGGCACGGGCGTCTGGATCGTCGACAGATCGCAGGCGCGGGCGAGCTGGCACAAGGTTCGTGTCACCGCCTTGAGCGACGACACTGCAACGGTGACCGGCGATCTTCACGAAGGCGACCAGGTCGTTGCGCTCGGCGCCCAGCTGATTCACGACGGAGAACGCGTGCGCCTCGCCCACGATGCCGTGTCGACGGCGTCGGTCTCCCGGCAAGGAGCTGCGCAATGAGCGGCTTCAATTTATCGGCGCTTGCGGTGCGGGAGCGCTCGGTCACGCTGTTTCTGATCCTTCTGATTTCCATCGCAGGCGTCGTTGCCTTCTTCAAACTGGGGCGGGCCGAAGACCCGCCATTCACCGTCAAGTCGATGACGGTCATCACAGCATGGCCGGGCGCTACCGCGCAGGAAATGCAGGATCAGGTGGCCGAGCCGCTCGAGAAGCGCATGCAGGAGTTGCGCTGGTACGACCGCACCGAGACCTATACTCGCCCGGGGCTGGCCTTCACCACCGTGACCTTGCTCGATAGCACGCCACCCGCCGACGTTCCCGAGGAGTTCTATCAGGCGCGCAAAAAACTCTCCGACGAAGCGGGCAGCCTGCCGCCCGGCGTGATCGGTCCGCTCGTCAATGATGAGTATTCCGATGTGACGTTCGCGCTGTTTGCGCTCAAGGCGAAAGGCGAGCCGCAACGATTGCTGGTGCGCGACGCAGAGGGACTGCGCCAGCGGCTCCTTCATGTGCCGGGCGTCAAGAAGGTGAACATTATCGGCGAGCAGGCGCAACGGATCTATGTTTCGTTTTCGCACGACCGCCTCGCGACGCTCGGCGTGACGCCTCAGGATATCTTCGCAGCCCTGAATAACCAGAACGTGCTGACGCCCGCGGGGTCGATCGATACCAAAGGCGCGCAGGTTTTCATTCGTGTCGAAGGGGCTTTCGACAAGCTGCAGACCATCCGCGACACGCCCATCGTCGTTCAGGGCCGAACCTTGAAGCTCTCAGACGTGGCGAGCGTCGAGCGCGGTTACGAAGACCCGGCTAGCTTTGAGATTCGCAATAACGGCGAACCGGCGCTACTGCTTGGCGTCGTGATGCGGGACGGCTGGAACGGACTCAGCCTGGGGCAGGCGCTCGACACGGAAGTCGCGTCGATCAACGCCGGATTGCCGCTCGGGATGAGTTTCACGAAGGTGACCGATCAGGCCGTCAATATTCATTCGGCGATCGACGAGTTCATGGTCAAGTTCTTCGTTGCGCTGCTCGTGGTGATGGTCGTGAGCTTCGCGAGCATGGGGTGGCGTGTCGGCATTGTGGTGTCGGCTGCGGTGCCGCTGACGCTCGCGGGCGTGTTCGTCGTCATGGCCGCAACGGGCAAGAGCTTCGACCGCATCACACTGGGTTCACTGATTCTCGCGCTGGGCCTGCTTGTCGACGACGCGATCATCGCCATCGAGATGATGGTCGTGAAAATGGAGGAGGGCTATAGCCGTGTTCAGGCATCGGCGTATGCGTGGAGCCACACGGCGGCGCCGATGCTCTCGGGCACGCTGGTCACGGCCGTCGGCTTCATGCCGAATGGCTTTGCGCGGTCGACGGCGGGCGAATACACGAGCAACATGTTCTGGATTGTCGGCATCGCCTTGATGACTTCATGGATCGTGGCCGTTGTGTTCACGCCGTATCTCGGCGTCAAGCTGTTGCCCGACATTCCCGTGATCGCAGGCGGCCACGCCGCGATCTATAACACGCCGAACTACCAGCGTTTTCGCCGGTTCCTGGGGCGTGTGATCCGGCGAAAGTGGCTGGTCGCGGGGATCGTGGTGGGCTCGTTCGTGATTGCCGTGATGGGCATGGGGCTCGTGAAAAAGCAGTTCTTCCCGACCTCCGATCGCCCGGAAGTACTCGTGGAAGTGCAGATGCCTTACGGTACGTCGATCGAACAAACTTCCGCGGCGACGGAGAAAGTCGAGGCCTGGCTCGCGAAGCAGCCGGAAGCGAAGATCGTGACGTCGTACATTGGGCAGGGGGCGCCGCGCTTCTATCTGGCGATGTCGCCTGAGTTGCCGGATTCATCCTTCGCGAAGATGGTGATCCGCACGAATGACGAGAAGCAGCGGGAGGCGCTCAAATTCCGTCTGCGCAAAGTGATTGCCGAAGGCCTGGTGCCAGGGGCTCAGGTGCGCGTTACCCAACTGGTGTTTGGCCCTTACTCGCCTTACCCCGTTGCGTTCAGGGTCATGGGCCCGGACTCCCAGACCTTGCGCACGATCGCCGCGCAGGTCGAACGGACCCTGAACGCGAGCCCGATGATGCGAACGGTGAACGCCGACTGGGGGCCGCGCGTTCCCACGGTGCATTTCACGCTGGATCAGAATCGACTCGGTGCGTTCGGCTTGACGTCGAGCGCCGTCGCACAACAACTGCAATTCCTGCTGACCGGCATTCCCGTCACGCACGTGCGCGAGGACATTCGTTCGGTGGAACTTGTCGCGAGATCGGCGGGCGACATCCGGCTCGATCCGCAGCGCATCGACGGATTTACGCTGATCGGCGCGGCAGGTCAGCGCGTGCCGCTCTCGCAGGTCGGCAAGGTCGATATCCGCATGGAAGAGCCGATTCTTCGCCGCCGCGATCGGACGCCGACGATCACTGTGCGTGGCGATATCGCGGAGGGGTTGCAACCGCCCGACGTGTCGACCGCGATGCTCGTGCAACTTCAGCCTATTGTCGCGAAGCTGCCAGAAGGCTACCGGATAGAGGAGGCGGGTTCCATCGAGGAAGCCAACAAGGCGACGAAGGCGCTCGCACCCCTGTTCCCGATCATGATCGCGCTGACCCTGCTCATCATCATTTTCCAGACGCGCTCGATTGCCGCGACCATGATGGTGTTCGCGACCAGTCCGCTGGGTTTGATCGGCGTTGTGCCGACACTGCTGCTGTTCGACCAGCCCTTCGGGATCAATGCGCTGGTGGGGCTCATTGCGCTCTCCGGCATCCTGATGCGCAATACGCTCATCCTGATCGGCCAGATCGAGCAGAACGCGCGCGAGGGCATGACGCCGTTCGACGCGGTGGTGGAGGCCACCCTCCAGCGCTCCAGGCCTGTGATCCTGACCGCGCTAGCCGCGATGCTCGCCTTCATTCCGCTGACCCATTCCGTATTTTGGGGCACGTTGGCTTATACGCTGATAGGAGGGACGTTCGCCGGCACGATTCTGACATTGGTGTTTCTGCCGGCGATGTATTCGATCTGGTTCAAGATCCGGCCCGGTGCAGGGGAAAACCACTCCGCGCTCGAACCCAGTGCCAGTGCGATTATGTAGACATGTCCACACCCGGGCGATGCTGGTTTCGCCCGGGGCTCGTCGATGCGGGCCCTCAACGAGGCATTCGGACAGGAAGCAACTCCGTGTCTGAAGTCCTCAAGACGACTGCGGTATTGGCAGGACACTCAAACCGACGTTCCGCGGAAGCAAACCAAACCTGAGCGCATCGGCTGTGGAACATCCGAATTTAGGGGTTTTGCAACAAGCGACGACGTGATTGTATGGCGCCTCCTGGCCGATCGCGCGCTCGGTGATTTCGCCGTTAGCTTTCGTTCAAAACATTCCCGGGCGCGGGGCGAAAGTCAGGGATCGGGTGGACTGAAAAAATCCAGACGGAATGTGCGGTATCCAACGTACCGCCGCTGAAACTCCCTACAGCGATGCTGACAAATTGACTACGCTTCTGGCGGCATACCCAGGAGCGTGTTCTACGGTGTGGACCCCGCGAGATGCCACAGGACAAACCACGAGAGGAGGTGCCAGCGATGCCTACGATCACTACCCCGGATGGGGTAGAAATCTTCTACAAGGATTGGGGGTCCGGTCAGCCGATCCTCTTCAGCCATGGCTGGCCCCTGTCGGCCGACGACTGGGACGCCCAGATGATGTTCTTCCTGCACCACGGCTACCGGGTGATCGCCCATGACCGGCGCGGGCACGGTCGGTCCGACCAGGTCGGCACCGGCAACGACATGGACCACTGGGTCGCCGACCTCGCTGCACTGACCGAGCAACTCGATATTCGCGACGCGATCCACATCGGCCACTCCACCGGCGGCGGTGAGGTGGCCCGCTACGTCGCTCGCCACCAGGAGCGGGTCGCCAAGGCAGTGCTGGTGGCCTCGTTGACGCCGAACATGGTGAAAACCGACGCGAACCCCGGCGGTCAGCCGCAAGAGTGGTTCGAAGCGGTTAAGTCGGGCGTGCTTGGCAACCGGTCGGAGTTTTACCGGGCAGTCCCGGAGGGTCCGTTCTACGGATTCAACCGTCCGGGCGCCAAGCCGTCTGAGGCAGTGATCGCGAACTGGTGGCGCCAGGGCATGGCCGGCAGCGCCCAGGCCCACTATGAGACCGTCTTCTCCTGGCTGGAGGACTACACCGAAGATCTGAAGAAGATCAGTGTGCCGGTCCTCGTCATGCACGGCGAAGACGACCAAATCGTCCCATTCGCCAGTTCGGTGCCGCGCGCGGTCGACCTGCTCGCGAACGGTACGCTGAAGGCATACCCTGGCTTCCCGCATGGCATGCTGACCACCCACGCGGACGTCCTCAACCCCGACCTTCTCGCGTTTATCAGATCCTGACTGGACGAAGGGACTGCTGACGGCGCTGAGCATCTGCTAGATCTCGGCGTCGATTCGTTCTGTGATTCGTCTCGTAACAGACGAAAATCAGGTCGATGCGCTTTGGGCGCGGCTTCCCCAACTTTCAACTCGCGCGAATAGAGAGAAGGATCCAGGCGGGCGCGCACTCGCGACCTCCTTCGCCCCGTCACCCCTCTGCGCGCCGCCATGCGTGGCTCGGACAGACCGTTGCCGCGCGTCCACGTCGCGCGTGCCCCGACGCCGGGCGTTGACGAGCCACTCTGAGCATGCGTCGCTGGGCGGACGTATTTCGACTCTGAACAGCCTTTCAGACTGGCACTACACCAATGTCTGCCTACGGGGGTACAACTGCCCGCGGTATCTCCCCACGTTTGCGGGTGCATGGTCAGCGTTTTCGGAAGGTCCACACCCAGATTTAAACGGCCATTGGCGACTCACCGACGCATACAAATTACTTACAGTTTCAATTATAGTTGATTTATCAACTTGAAAGACGGAGGGGCGATGACGACCGAACAACAATTTGTCGGGACGCTGGAAGCGCGATTGCTGGATGTGCTAGCTGATGGAGCGCAACAGAGCGTCGCGCAGTTGGCGGCAGCCTCGGGTGTAGCTGGCCGGCGACTAACAAACGTGCTTAGGGCACTGGTGTTGAGCGGCGACGTGCATGTTTCGCAGCGCGACAGCCGAAGTGGCGAGCGCCATTTCAAGCGTGGCCTGGCACCCGTCAAAGACCGGGCACCACGCATGCACCAATCGACGGACACTGCGAAAAAGTCGCCCACGATGGACCCGGTCTACGCGGCCTTTCATGCGATGGCGGCCCTTGGACACCACCCTGAGCAATACTGATCATGAACTGCAAACCCAAAATCATTCACTGGGAGGACGTTGAACCTACACGTTCCTTCCTGAAGTATTCGATCCCTGCCAGGGATCTTTGTCTGGGCTTGGACGAATGGCCCCTGTTCCTCGAAACGAGCATGGGTAGCGGCAGGCCATTCGAGCGCATGCAGCGGCTGGAAGAGGGTACCCTGTACCGGCAGGGCAGAGATCTCGTCCTGCTTGTGCTTGACCGCAAAGTCCGGTCAGGTCGCTTTCGGGAGAAAGTCTTCTCGATGGTTGTTTCTTAACGAAGCAGGGTAAGCAATCTTTATCGCACTCATCAGAGCAATCCGCCTCACGGATCCTGGACCACACCGTCAGCCTGAAGAGGAGCACGGGAGAGGGACGACCTCGCCGGACACTTTATTGCGCAATCGGCGCTTTTGGCGTACCGGCTTGTCGGGGGGCGAGCGCGCCGTGCACACACTGGCCGGGCGCCCGTGCAGGCGAGACGCGATGCGCACGGGTTGCGTGTCGCGCGGCATCGGCAGGACACGGGCCACTCAGGCGAATCTCAGGTCGCGTCGCGTACCGGGAAAAATCGGTTGTCCGGACGCGGGAGGCCCAGATGATCGCGCAGCGTCGTCCCTTCGTATTCGCGCCTGAAAATGCCGCGCCTCTGCAATTCGGGCACGACCTTCTGCGCGAAATCGTCGAGCCCGTCCGGCAGGTACGGAAACATGACGTTGAACCCGTCCGAGCCTTCCTCTACCAGCCATTGCTCCATTTCGTCGGCGATCATCTCCGGCGTGCCGGTCATCTGCAAGCCGGAGTAGCCGCCAACGCGTTGTGCAAGCTGGCGCACCGTCAGCCCTTCAGTTTGGGCCATTTCGATCACACGTTGCCGGGACGTGCGACTTGCATTGCTCTCTGGAATTTCGGGCAGCGGCCCATCGGGCTCGAGGCCCGAAACGTCATGGCCCAATGCGATCGACAGCGATGCGATACCGCTGTCGTAATGCACGAACGAATCGAGGCGCTCGCGCTTCTCGCGCGCTTGCTCGAGCGAATCGCCTACCACGACGAACGCACCAGGGAGAATCTTCAGGTGATCACGCTGCCTGCCGAGCGCATCGAGCCGTCCTTTGACGTCGGCATAGAAGCGCTTGGCGGCGTCGAGCGACGATTGCGCCGTGAACACGGCTTCGGCCGTTTCGGCGGCCAACTGGCGGCCGGCCTCCGACGAACCGGCCTGCACGACGACGGGCCAGCCCTGCACCGGGCGCGCGATATTCAGCGGGCCGCGCACGGAAAAATGTTCGCCCTTGTGGCCGAGGACGTGCAGCTTTTGCGGGTCAAAATACAGGCCACTTTCGGCATCGCGCACGAACGCGTCGTCAGCCCAGCTGTCCCATAGGTCCGTGACGACGTCGAAGAATTCGCGCGCGCGGTGATAGCGGGCATCGTGCTCCACGTGCTCGTCGAGGCCGAAATTCAGGGCGGCGTCCGGATTCGAAGTGGTCACGAGATTCCATCCGGCGCGCCCGCCGCTCAGGTGATCGAGCGAGGCAAATCGGCGCGCGACGTGATAGGGCGCCTCGAACGTCGTCGAAGCGGTCGCGACGAGGCCGATGCGCTCGGTAACCATGGCGAGCGCGGACAGCAGCGTGAGCGGCTCGAACGACGTCACCGTGTGGCTGCGCTTGAGCGACTCGATCGGCATGTTCAGGACTGCAAGATGATCGGCCATGAAGAATGCGTCGAAGCGAGCGCGTTCGAGCGTCTGGATGCAGCGCCTCAGGTGCGTCAGGTTGAAGTTGGCGTCCGGCCACGCGCCCGGATGACGCCACGCGCCGGTATGCAGGCTGACTGGGCGCATGAAGGCACCGAGATGCAGTTGTCGTTGACGTTTCATGGTGGAGCGCCGAGGGCGTCATCGGGAAACAGGGAGCACCAACGATACGCCGGATCGGCGCATTGCGCTGGACGTCACATTGGGCCGCGTTCGGGATTGCCGCCCGATTTCGCAGGCTTTTCACCTCGGCCCCGGGGCAGCCCGAGGCTGTTCTGGCGGTTGGATCCCAAAGC
Organism: Paraburkholderia sp. J8-2; assembly: GCF_905220195.1. Lineage (NCBI taxonomy): Bacteria > Pseudomonadati > Pseudomonadota > Betaproteobacteria > Burkholderiales > Burkholderiaceae > Paraburkholderia > Paraburkholderia sp. J8-2. Next base: position 212,659 of record NZ_CAJMZA010000008.1, on the reverse strand, counting down.
GGGGCACGGCATGCATCCGCGCGCCGCCCTTTTTTTGTTACTGCCTGACGGCAACGGTCTGCTGCACGGGCAACAGCGCCCATTGATGCTCGCGCACCACGAGGTCGATGCTTTTCACGCCGTCGACGCGGCGCGTATGCGGATCGAAGGTCGCCTTGCCGAATACCACGCTCGGCACGTCGTGCAGCTTCGGTAGCGCGTCGTGCACGCCCTGGCGTGTCGTGCCGCCCGCGCGCAGCGCATAGGCGGCGATGATGGCCGCGTCGTACGCGTAGGCGTTGAACGCGTCGGGGTCCCGATGATATTTTGCCTTGAAGCCCTGCACGAAGCGCTGAACCTCGGGGCGCGGGTCGCCGGGAAAGAAGCTCGTGTTCGTTGTCACCCCATTCACGGCGTCGCCGCCCAGCTCGAGGAATTTCGGTGAATAGACTGAGCCCGCCGCGACCACCGGCAGGCCGATCCCGCTTTCGCGCGCCTGGCGCACGATCTGCGCGCCATCGGCGTAATAAGCGATCAGCACGAGGGCGTCCGGGTGCGTGTCCCGCACACGAATGAGCGTTGCGCGAAAGTCCTTGTCAGTGGGCTGATAGCCTTCGGCGGCAATGACCTGCGCACCGCGTGCGTCGGCGGCCTTCACGAACACGTCCTTGCTGGCGCGCCCCCAGTCGGTGTTCTGATAGAGCACTGCCACGCGCTTGAAGCCCTGCTTCACGGCGAGATCGGCGATGAGCGGCTGCGCGTCGGCCTGGCTGACCGATGGGCTCCAGATATAGTCGCCGCCCTTGGTGAAGTCAGGGTGCGAGTTCGTGAAGCCGAGCTGCACGAGGCCCGCGCGCTGATAGATCGGCGAGGCCGCCATCGAAGCCGGGCTCGAAAAATCGCCGAGCTCGATCAGGATGCGAGGATCGGAGACGAACTTCTGCGCGATGGTGACGGCCTGGCGCGGGTCGCTCTGGCTGTCCTCGAACACGTAGCGCAGCGGATGACCGTTGATGCCGCCTTGCGCGTTGATCTGGTCGAGCGCGAGATCGAAGCCCGCTTGCCATTGGGCGCCGTACTGCGCGTTCGGGCCCGTGAGCGGACCGCTCACCCCGAACCAGACAGGTTCGCCCGTCGCAGCCGCGGCTTGCGCGTTTGTGCCAAACGCGAGAAAGCCCGCGCCGCCTGGCGCGAGCACGAGCGCAACCGCGAGGCGGGCGAGCAGCTTGCGTCTTGCACCGCGAAATGATGTCGTCATGGCTGTGCTTCCTTTGTGGATTCGTTGAGTTCACATGAATGGAAAGCGATTTCCTGTCGAGTCTCCAACGTGCCCTCCCTCTGCACAACAAAGCGATTCAACTATCGATATGCGGTTCACAAGGGCCCGGTTCCGCTTCGTGAAGTGCGCCGGGCGCGTCGTTCAACAGGCACAAAGCGCATTTCAGCAATGCGAATAAGCATTTCACAGCCGCGCTTAAAAGCTTTGACACGAAACTTGGTTGGTCCGCCTCTTTGCCGCGTGATTAGATCTCGGCACATCAATCCGTTGTACGGGAACAGAGCATGGCAAACGGGGTAGGCAAAGAGGGCGGCGCATTGGCGTCATTCAGGTGGCTGCGCGCGCTGGCGTGCTTCGGCGCGCTTGCGCTGCCGTGCGCGGCGCACGCCGCCGACCCATACTGGGTAGGCGTGAGCGGACCGCTAACCGGTCAGGACGCCCAGTACGGCGAGCAGTGGAAACGCGGCTTCGACCTCGCGCTCGATCAGATCAACGGCAGCGGCGGCATTCATGGCCACCCGCTGCAATACGACTTCGAAGACAGCCGCAGCGACCCACGCCAGGCCGTGGCCATCGCACAGAAGTTCGCGGGCGACAGCCGCATCCTGCTGGAACTGGGCGACCTCTCGAGCGGCGCTTCGATGGCGGCTTCGCCCGTCTATCAGCGCGCGGGGCTCGTGCAATTCGGCTTCACGAACTCGCATCCCGACTTCACCAAGGGCGGCGACTATATGTGGAGCACGGCGATCAGCCAGGCGGAGGAGCAGCCGATGCTCGCGAAATACGTAACCGGCGGCCTTGGCTTCAGGAAGATCGCCGTGCTTTATCTGAATAGCGATTGGGGCCGCACCAGCGCGGACATCTTTGCGAAGGCCGCGCGTGCACACGGCGCGCAGATCGTGGCCGCCGAAGGTTACCCGCCCGACGAAAAGGATTTCCGCGCAACACTCACCCGCGTGCGCAGCGCCAACCCCGATTCGATCGTGCTGATCTCCTACTACTCGGACGGCGCGCAGATCGTGCGCCAGGCGCGCACCGCGGGTGTCACGCTGCCCATTGCCGCCGTCGGATCGGTGTATTCGCCGAAGTTTCTCGAACTCGGCGGGAACACCGTGAACGGCGTCTATACCGAGTCGAACTTCTTTCCCGGCGATCCGCGCCCCGAGGTGCAGAGCTTCGTGCAGCGTTATCGCGCGAAGTACGGCGCCGATCCCGACACGTTCGCCGCGCGCGCCTACGACGCGATGATCCTCGCGGGTGAATTGTTGCGCCGCTACGGCGCGACGCGCGCCGCTGTGCATGACGGCCTCGCGCAAATCGACGATGTGCCGAGCGTGATCTTCGGGCGCTTTCGCTTCGACCCGCAAACGCGCCGCGTGGCGGGCGCGAAGAATCAGGATCTCGTCGTCAAGGACGGCAAGTTCGCGCGCTGGGACGGCGCGAGCGCGCTGCGCGCGCAGTAGGCGCCGTGTTTTTCGCACTTCCCATACGGAACTTCCGCGACCATGAGCGCATGGCTTGACTACACCCTCAACGGCCTGATCGTCGGCAATATCTATGCGTTGCTGGCGGTTGGGCTGGCGCTGATCTTCGGCGTCTCGCACCTCATCAACTTCGCGCACGGTTCCGTGTATATGGTCGGCGCGTTCATCGGCTGGCTGTGTCTCACGCGGCTCGGCCTGCCGTTGCCGCTCGCGCTCATTGCCACCGTGGCGGGATGCGCGCTGCTCGGCATGGCGATCGAGCGCATCGGTTTGCGTCCGCTGCAAGGGGCCGCGCGCATCGCACCGCTGCTCGCCACCATCGGCATCAGCTTCGTGCTCGATCAGCTCGCGCAGCTCGCCTTCGGGCCCGATCCGCGCCCCGTGCCGTCGCCGCTGCCGAACTGGACGCTCGCGATCGGCGGCGCCACGCTGGGCTCGCTTGACGTGCTGATCGCGGCGATCGGCATCGGTGCGGCCGGCGTGCTCTACGCCTTCCTGCGCTTCAGCCGCCTTGGCTGGGCCGTGCGAGCGACGGCCCAGGACCGCGACGCCGCGCAGCAGATGGGTGTCGACGTCAACGCGGTCAACCGTGCGGTGTTCGCCATCGCGTGCGGCCTCGGCGGACTGAGCGGGCTGCTCGTCGGCATGTACTACAACAGCATCGACCCGGCGATGGGCTTCCAGGCCACGCTCAAAGGCGTCGTGGCGCTGCTGATCGGCGGGCTCGGCAATGTGCCGGGCGCGATCGCGGGCAGCCTCATTCTCGGGCTCGTGGAGAGCTATGGCGTGGCGCTCTTTGGCACGAGCTATCGCGATCTGTTTGCGTTCGTGTTGCTGCTGGCGTTTCTGGTGTGGCGTCCCAACGGCTTGTTCAGCGCAAACCGGCGCTTGCCGCCGGAGCCGCTCACGGGCACCTTTGTTTCGAATCGGCGGGCGCTGAGCGTGCCCAGGCCCGCGATCCCCGCCCTGATCGCGATCGCGGCCGCGCTGCCGTTCGTGGTCGCTTCGTCGTATGTGCTGCAAACGCTCACGAACGCATGGATTTATGGCCTGCTCGCGCTGAGTCTCACGCTCGTGGCGGGCACTGTAGGGCAGATCTCGCTGGGCCACGCGGCGCTGCTGTTGATCGGCGCCTATGCCTCGGCGCTGCTCAGCGCCCATTTCGGATGGACGCCCGCGTTGACCATTGTGCTGGCAGGATTGCTGACGGCGGCGCTCGGCACGCTGCTGGTCTATCCGTCGTTCCGCCTTCGCGGCCACTACGTTTCGATCGCAACGCTCGGCATTGGCGAAATCGTGGGACTGATCGTGCTCAATTGGGACAGTCTCACGCGCGGCCCGATCGGTGTGTCGGGGATCGCGCCGCTCTCGCTTTTCGGCTGGACGCTCGAAGGCGCGCGCCAGGTTTACTGGTTCACGCTCACCGTCCTGATCGTGCTCGCGCTGCTGCAACTGCGGCTGCTGCGTTCGCATCTGGGCCGCACATGGCGCGCGGTGCGCGAAGATGACGTGGCCGCGCGCGCGTACGGCGTGCGTCCGAACCGCTACAAAGCCCTTGCGTTTGCGTGGGGCGGCTTCGCGGCGGGGATAGGCGGCGGCATTGCCGCGCACCTGTACAGCTATATCAACTACCAGACTTTCGATTCGCAGGTGTCGATTCTCGGCCTGACGATGGTGATCCTGGGCGGACTCGGAAACGTTGCGGGCGCACTGATCGGCGCGACGGCGCTGATTGGCCTGCCCGAGCTGTTCCGCTTCGCGGCGGAGTATCGAATGCTTGTGTACGGTGTCGTGCTTCTGTTGCTCGTGCGATTCAGGCCGCAGGGTCTGTTCGGTTCGGTCTGAAGGGGGATCTGCGATGTCCATCCATTCCACGGCGCAAGCCGAAATCCTCTTCGACGTGAGTAATGTCACGCGCCGGTTCGACGGACTGACCGCGGTTGCGGGCGTGAGCTTTTCCATTGCGCGAGGCGAATGCGTGAGCGTGATTGGCCCCAACGGCGCGGGCAAGTCCACGCTCTTCAACCTGCTCGCGGGCGCCGACATGCCCAATGAAGGCGTGATCCGTTTCGAAGGCGAGGATGTAACGGGCTATGCGCCCGAGCAGCTTGCCGCGCGCGGTCTCGCGCGCACGTTTCAGCACGGCCGCGTATTTGGCAACCTGAGCGTGCTCGACAACGTCCTGATGGGCGCGCATGCACGCCTTGACGCCGCGCGCAAAGGCTTGCCGGTTGCGGGGGCAGTGGTGGAGTTGCTGCGCGCGTTGTTCCAGCCGCCCGCAGTGAGGCGAGAGGAGGCGGCGCTGCGCGCCGAAGCGCACGCCGTGATCGCGCGCTTTGGCGAGCGTCTCGCGCCGCGCGTCGATCAGCCCGCGCATAGCCTCTCCTATGCGAACCGGCGGCGCGTGGAGATCGCGCGCGCGTTGATGCTCGGCCCACGCATTCTGCTGCTCGATGAACCGACCGCCGGCATGAACGAATCCGAAACGGCCGAGATGCTCGCGCTGCTGCTCGATCTCAAGCGCGAAGGGCTGACCATTCTGCTCATCGAGCACAAACTCGAACTCGTGATGACGCTGTCCGACCGCGTGCTCGTGCTCGACGAGGGCCGCGTCATCGCAGCGGGCGCGCCGCACGAGGTGCGTCATGATCCGGCAGTGATCGAAGCCTATCTCGGTCATCGCCATGTCGGCGCCGACGATCTATCGCGTGCGGTGGGCTTATGAGAGAGGCGCACGTCATTCCACTTTTCAACGACACTTCACGCGAGCGCCGCGCCATGACCACGCCGCTCCTGAAACTCGAGCGCATCGACACGTTCTACGGCCAGAGTCAGGTCCATTTCGGCGTGACTGTCGAGGTGCCGCGCGGCGAGATCGTCTGCCTGCTAGGCGGCAACGCGAGTGGCAAATCGACGACCATGAAGGTGATTCTCGGCCTGCACAAGCCGCGCGCGGGCACGGTGAACTTCGACGGCGCGCCGCTCGACGGGCTAAGCACCGCACAGATCGTGCGCCGCGGGATCGCCTCCGTGCCGGAGGCGCGGCGGCTGTTCGGTGACATGAGCGTGCGCGAGAATCTGCTGATGGGCGCCTTCACGCGGCGCGACCGCGAAGGCATTGCCGAGGACTACGAACGCATGCTGACGTTGTTCCCGCGTGTGAAGGAGCGGCTCAGCCAGCGCGCGGGCACCCTCTCCGGCGGCGAGCAGCAGATGCTGGCGATGGCGCGCGCGTTGATGAGCCGACCGAGGCTCGTGTGCATGGACGAGCCGACGATGGGACTGTCGCCGCTTTATGTCGACAAGGTGCTCGACCTGATCCGCACGATCAACGCACAGGGCGTGACGTTCTTCATGGTCGAGCAGAACGCGAGCCTCGCGTTGCAGATCGCGCATCGCGGCTACGTGCTGCAAACCGGGCGTGTGGTGCTCGCGGGCGAGGCTGGCGCGCTGCTCGCCGACGAGCGCATTCGTGACGCTTACCTGGGCGGCCCGCTCGCGGCGCAGACCGCCTCCTGAGCGCGCGGCCCGTGTGTCCGCCACTCGGCGCGACGTGCAGTCGTGCCGCTCATTCGCCCGAGCCATAGCCCGGCGGCGCCTGGAAGCCGCCATACGCATCTTCCAGCAAGCGTGCGAACGCGATCGGCGTGCGATCTTCCAGCCACGGTCCGACCGCCTGTGCGCCGATCGGCAGTCCGTCGTCGTCCAGGCCCAGCGGGAAGCTCGTCGCGGGCAGGCCGGGCAGCACCGGCAAGCCGGCCCAGTAGAAAAAGTCGCTAAAACGCAGCGTACGCACGCCGTCCGCGAACGTCACGGCGAACCCGCGCTGGTCCTTGGGTTCGCTGTGATCGTGGCGGAAAGCCGGCGTGGGGGCGACGGGCGTGACCACCACGTCGAACGCTTCGAAGAGCGCTTCCCATTGCGAGCGCAGCGCGAAACGGCGCTCGTTGGCGGCCAGCCAGTCGCGATGCGAGATCGAAGGCGCGCGCAGCGTGGCGGCTTCGTGGCTGTCGTCGTCGTGCGCGAGGGCGGCGAGGCGCGCTTGCGCAGTCTTGTCGGGCAACGGCTGCACCGCCGATGAACCGAGCAGCGTCCGGTACACCGTGTGCGAAGTGCGCAGATCAGGCAGCAGGCCTTCGGGTAGATCGGCAGGGCGCCGGAATTTCACGCGCTGCGCGTTCAGGCGCTCGACCACCCGATCGACAACGAGCCGCTCCGAGGCGCTCGGCTCCACGCCCGGCCAGCGATCGATCACGAGCACGCGAAACTCGGCGAGCCGCGAGTGGCGCGGCGGCGGCAGCGTGACGCGCCACGCCTTGTTCAACTCCGGGTCGCGGTTGAGCAGCAGGCCGAGCGCGAGATCGAGATCGGCGGCGGTGCGCGCCAGCGGCCCGGCCACGCCGAGATCGCGCGGTGCGTGGCGGCCGGGCGGCAGGCCCGAGCCCCGCGTGGCGATGAGGCCATAGCTTGCCTTGTGCCCATAGACACCCGTGAAATGCGCCGGAATACGCACGGAGCCGCCAATATCCGAGCCGACTTCGAGCGCGACATAGCCCGCCGCGACGGCCGCCGCACCGCCGCCCGATGAGCCGCCAGGCGTACGCGCAAGGTCCCACGGATTACTGGTGTTGCCATAGACCGCGTTATAGCTCTGCAAATCGGTGAGCCCGAGCGGCACGTTGGTCTTGCCGATCACGACTGCGCCTGCCTCGCGCAACGCGGCGACCACCGCTGAATCGCGCTGCGCGCGGTTTTCAGCCAATTCGGGCTTGCCGACCGTCGTGACGAGCCCTTCGGCATCGAACGATTCCTTCACGGTGATGGGTACACCGAGCAGTGGCTTGCGCTCGCCGCGTGCGAGCGCGGCCTCCGCGGCACGGGCGTCGGCGCGGGCGCGTTCGTCGTCGCGCACGACGACTGCGTTGATCGCGCCGTCGAAGCGGTCGATGCGCGCGAGGCTGTGCTCGAGCAACTCGAGTGCGCTCACGCGGCCTTCGGAGAGCGCGCGGGCTTGTTCGCTCGCGCTTGCGAAGGTGAGCGCATCGAGCACGCTGGCAGTGTCGTTGTCGTTGTCGTTGTCGGTGTCGTGCAGGTTGGTGGTGCTCATGGTGTGGCTTTCCTTGTGGTCAGGGTCGGCTCAGGCCGGTGCGATCCATGCGTCGGACAGGTCTCCGGCCGTGAGATCGATGCTGTTGTTGAGGTTGTGCACGCGGCGGTTGTAGACCTGTACCGCCGAGGGCACGGTCACGAGCGGGAGCACGGGCAAATCGCGGCCGACGATCTGCTGGATCTGCTTGAAGTTCGCCGCGCGCCGAGCGTCGTTCTGCTCGACGGCCGCTGCCTTGAAGAGCGCGTCGACCTCCGGACTCTGGTAATGCGACGCGTTGATCCAGATGAGCGGATGCGTCACGCCGTCGCCCCAATAGATGCGCTGCACGCCCACGGTCGGGTCGTAGAGGCGCCCGAGCCCGTTGATGTTGAGATCGAAGTCGCGTGCGGTATAAGCGCGGCGCAGATACGTGGGCAGATCGCCGTCGAGAATCGTCGCCCTGATGCCCACGCGAGACAGCGCCGCACGCAGGTATTCGGCGCTGCGCCGGAAATCGCTGCCGGTGATGTAGTTGATCTTCACCGTGAAGCGCTGGCCGTCCGCGCCACGTTTTTGACCCGCGGCGTCGAGCAGCGCATTGGCCTTTGCGACATCGTACGAATAGGCGAAGGTGCTGTCGTCGTAGTAGTCGGCGAGCACGGGCGGCACCGGCGAATTGACGACCTGCGAACGGCCGTAGAACACGTGATCGCGCAGGAAGTTGCGATCGACCGCATGCGCGATGGCACGGCGCACGTCGGCGTTCGCGAACACCGGATTGTCGAGATTGAATTCGAGGAACGCTGCATTGTTGAGGTACGCGTCATAGCTGTCGTCCACGCGCAGATGTGGCAGGCTCGCAAGCCGCGGCAAGTCGGCGAGCGCGACGTTGGTGGCGGCGTCGACTTCGCCCGTTTCGAGCGCCGCCGAAATCGCGCCTTGGTCGGGCGTGATGCGATACACCACGTGGTCGAGATGCGGCGCGCCCTTGCGCCAGTAGTCCGGGTTGCGCTTGAGGCTGATGTACGTGCCGCGCACCCATTTATCGAAAACGAACGGACCCGTGCCGACGGGCGCGAGCACGTTCGGGTTCGTCACGGGATCGCCTTCGCCGTAGCGGTGTTGCGGCACGATCGGCAGTTCGGCCGAAGCGAGCGCCTTGAGCAGATACGGCGTGGGCTTGTCGAGCACGAGTATGGCTGTCAGCGCGTCGGGCGTGTCCACGCGGGAGACGTTCGCCAGCGTGATGCGCCCGCGCGGGCCGAGGCGCTTTTGCGTGAGTACGGAAAAACGCACATCGTTCGATGTGAACGGCTGGCCGTCGTGCCAGCGCACGTCGGGACGCAGCGCAAACGTATAACGCAGGCCGTCGTCGCTCACCGACCAGCGCACCGCGAGCAGCGGCTGCGGACGGAACTGTGCGTCATAGCGCAGCAGTCCTTCGGAAATTTTCGCGCTGATGTTGCGGATCACCGTATTGGTGTCGAGCAGCGAGACGAGGCCGGGGGGCTCCTGCTGGACCGCGTAGGTGAGGGTGCCGCCCGCTGCAGGCGTGGGGGATGCGGCGGCCGTCTGTGCGCGCGCCGCGAGCGGCATGCCGGCTCCGCTCGCGAGCAGGCTCGCGGAAAGTTGCAGGAAAGCCCTGCGGTCGATACTCATCGTGCCTCCAGTGGTGGAAACGGGATTCGGCGCGCCTCGCGCGCCGCAATGCGTTCGTGCCAACGCGGGAACTAGTCGGGCTGCCGATAGCCTTTGCAGGTATCGTTGTGCAGGTTCGCTGTACGGAATTCGTCGGCGTAAGGACAGCGGCCGGCAACGCTTTGCTGCGCGAAAATGCGCGGCTTATGAGGCCTGACCGAGCACGCCGAGCCATAGCTGCCCGATCAGTAGTACTCAAGACGTTACCTCCTGTATGCAGGCGCTGGCGCGAGGCGTATCACCGTGTGGCGCAAGCGTTCGCGCCCGCAGCGGTCCAGACGGGGTTGAGAGCGCGCGTTTCACGCCAGGGCGAGCGCGCGTGTGCGGCGAGAGCCGCTCATTGCCGATTATGGTTTTCGCCTTGAACGACGGCCAATATCAATTCGAGATTTACATATCGGCCGCCGATAATACGAACATCGAATCATTTCCGGTATCCGTCGTGCAGGTGAGCGACTTCAAGCCCGAAATCACCGTGCGGATCGTGCGTTCGCCTGCCATCGGCTAGATGGAGTCCGCAATGGCCGTGCTCTCACAGCGCATTGCGCAATGCTTCAAGACCATATTCGAAATCGTGTGCTGCTTTTGATGAAGGCCCCCATAAGGATATAAGAAGAGCAGCGTTCACCTGGCCATGAGCGAGCAATACAATCAGCCGTTTCACACGCCGTTCCCTGCTGCCATGCCCCGCCAGATCCGCTTGAACGCTTTCATGATGAATTGTGTCGGGCATCTTGCGCCCGGACAGTGGACCGGCCCCGCCGACAATTCAATCGGCTACCTCGATACCGACTACTGGGTCGACCTCGCAAAAGTGCTGGAACGCGGACTCTTCGACGGACTCTTCCTCGGCGACGTGACCGGCATCTACGACGTTTTCGGCGCAAGCCCCGCAGCCGCCGTTCGCACGGCCGCGCAGGTGCCGATGAACGATCCCGTCCCGCTCATTCCCCTGATGGCGCACGCCACGAAGTCGCTCGGCTTTGGCGTGACCGTCTCGGTCGCTTATGAAGCCCCCTACCTGCTTGCACGACGTTTCACGACGCTCGATCACCTGACGAAAGGACGCGTAGCCTGGAACATCGTGACGTCGTATCTGCAAAGCGGTGCCCGCAGTCTTGGCGAGACGCAACTGCGCGCGCACGACGAACGCTACGATCGCGCCGACGAGTTCCTGGAAGTTTGCTACAAGCTGTGGGAGGGGAGTTGGGCAGACGGGGCCGTGAAGCGGGATGCGGCGCGAGGCATCTACGCCGACCCGGAACAGGTTCGCCCGATCGTGCACAAGGGCCGTTACTTCCAGAGCGAAGGCATTTTCCAGTGCGAGCCGTCGCCGCAGCGCACGCCGCTGCTGTTTCAGGCCGGCGGGTCCACACGCGGCACGCAGTTTGCCGCGAAGCACGCGGAATGTATCTTCGTTGGCGCGCCCACGCGCAACGGTCTTCGCAAATCGGTCCAGGCGATCCGCGCGGCGCTCGAAGAAGCGGAACGCGCGCCCGACAGCGCGTTGCTGTTTGCAATGTGCACCGTCATCGTCGACGAAACCGCGCAACGGGCACAGGCGCGTTACGAAGCCTACCGGCAACGTGCGAGCTACGAGGGCGCACTGGCGCTGCTTTCAGGCTGGACGGGAATCGATCTGTCGCGTTACAAGCCCGAGGATACGCTGCACTATGTCGATACGGATGCGGGCCAGTCCGCGCTCGCGTCGTTCAGCAAGCTCGATCCGGATCGCGAATGGACGGTGCGTGACGCGGTCGAGTTCGTGACGATCGGCGGACGCGGCGCCGTGATCGTCGGCGATGCCGCGCAGGTCGCGGACGAACTGCAGTCGCTGGTGGAGGAAACCGGCATCGACGGTTTCAATCTCGCGTGGGTCGAATCTCCGCGCACGTTCCACGATGTCGTGGATTACCTCGTGCCCGAACTGCAGCGGCGCGGCGCATACAAGACATCTTATGAAGAAGGCACGCTGCGCGAGAAGCTGCTCGGACAGGGTGCGCATCTCGAAGCGCCACACGTGGGCGCGCGCTTGCGCTTCGATTCCGGCGCGGCGCAGTGAGTACGAGCCCTTCATCCACTTCCTTTCACGGTAGAACCCCCTATGCCCCGCGTCAGCGAACCCGATCCTTCCAACTTTTCCGCCGGACTGCGTGAACTCTTCGATGCATTCACCGGTAATGGCGCACACTTCGCCGATCAGTTCTCCGTACTTTCGCACGTCGGGCCCGCGGTCGAGCATTTGCCGCGCATGCTGCTTGCACTGAAAGCGCGAAATGCGGTGCCGTACCGGTACATCGAAATGGCGATCGTCGTGGTCTCGCTGCTGAACGACTGCGAGTACTGCGTGAGCAATCACGCACCGCGTCTCGCGATCGAAGGCGTGAGCGAGGCCGGCGCGCGCTCGTTGCTCGAGTATCGGGACCATCCGGAACTGGATGCCGTCGACAAGCTGGTGGTGGAATACGCGATCGCGGTGACCAACGCGCCGCAGCGCATTCGCGACCAGGTGTTCGAGCGTCTGCGCGAGCACTTCAACGAGGCGCAGATCGTCGAACTGACCTTGCGCATCGCGCTGTGCGGCTTCTTCAATCGCTTCAACCAGGCGCTGCAGATCGGCGAAGACCCGACTGCCGTGCATCCGGCTTAACCGCTCCTTTTCACCGTTTTTCACCGCTTTTCACCGTTAGTCATGTCCGATTCCACCTTCGACCGCCGTGCCTTCCTGGGTGTGGCGAGTGCCGCCCTCGCCGCACTTGCCGCTCCGCGTCTCGCATTTTCACAGGACCGTGGTGCTGTCCGCATCGGGCTGCTCGCGCCACTTACCGGCGCGGGCGGCGCCTATGGCGAAGGCATGGTCAACGCCGCGAAAAAGGCCGCGGACTTCATCAACACTGAGGGCGGCGGTGTGCTGGGCGGCCGCAAGATCGAGATCCTCGTCGAAGACGACGAAAGCAATCCGACCGCGGGCGTTGCCGCCGCACGCAAGCTGCTCGACGTCTCGAAGGTCGTGGCGATCACAGGGGTGTGGAGCAGCGCGGTTGCGATGGCGATCAAGCCGCTCACCATCGAAAAGGGCGTGCCGCTGTTCGTGACCGGCTCCGGCGACGAAGTCACGCAAGGCGACAACAAGGGCCTCGTATGGCGCTTCCAGGCGCGCGGCACCGACTGGGGCGCGGCCTTCGCGCGCGCCGCGCTGAAAGACGGCGCGCATACGGCTTCGGTGCTCGCGTTGCAAACGCCGTTCACGTTGAGCATGGTGAATCCGTTCGTCGATACCTTCAAAAAGGGTGGCGGGAAGATTCTCGACGTGGTGTATTACAACCCGGATCAGGCTTCGTATCGCGCGGAAGTGGAGAAGGTGTTCGGCAAGAAGCCCGACGCCGTGTTCCTGCCGAGCTATCTGCCGGACCTCTCGGCGATCACGCGCGAAGTCTATCGCAGCGGCTTCAGCGACTCGCGTATCTATGCGAACTCGTCGGCGGCGGACGCGGAGGGCGCATTCATCAAGAACGTCGGCAAGAGCGTGGCCGAGGGCATTCATCATATTCAGTCGATTCCGAGCGCAAGCTCGACCGCGTACAAGACCTTTGCGCAGCGGGCGAGCATTCCGGCGAACACGCTCGCAATCTTTCCTTCCAACGTGTGGGACGAGATTTCGGTGCTGGCGCTTGCGATCGAACGCGCTGGCAGTGCCGACCCCGCCGTGTTCGCGAAGTTCATCTTGCCGGTCGTCAACGGCACGGGGCCGAATCCCAAAACGGTCGAGAATCCGGTCGATGGCCTCAAGGCGCTGCGCGCGAAGCAGGCGATCGCCTACAGCGGCGCGGGGTCGAGTTTCCGCTTCACGCCGACCGGCGATCAGCTCAACCGCGAGTACGGGCACTTCGTCATCAAGAACGGCGCGAATCAACTGGTCGACACGCTCGGATGAACGACGACATTGCGTTGAGCGCCGAGCATGTCAGCGTTGCTTTCGGTGGCGTGCACGCCCTCGACGGCGCATCGCTCGGTTTGCGGGCCGGCCAGATCACCGGGCTCGTTGGGCCGAACGGCGCGGGCAAGTCGAGTCTCTTCAATGTGCTCGCGGGCACGCTGCGACCGCAGCGCGGCACGGTGATGCTGCGCGGACGCGACATCACACGGCTCGCGGTCCATGCGCGCGCGCATGCGGGCATCGGACGCACCTTTCAGCTGTCACGCGAACTGGATAGCCTCACGGTGCTCGAGAATCTGTTGCTCGCCGCGCCCGCACAGCGCGGCGAAAGTCTCGTGGGCGCAGTGTTCTCGCGCCGCAGCGTGCGGCGCGCCGAAGCGCTGGCCACGGAACAGGCGCTGTCGCTGCTCGCGCGCGTACGTCTGACACATCTGGCCGACGAACCGGCGGGGGTCCTCTCGGGCGGTCAGAAGAAGCTGCTGGAGCTATGCCGCGCGCTGATGCTCGAACCGTCCATCCTGCTGCTCGACGAACCCGCCGCGGGCGTCAATCCTGCGCTCATCGGCGAACTCGGCGAGTTCATTGTGGATCTGCGCAATGAAGGCATGACGTTCGGCATCGTCGAACACAACATGGAACTGATGGCGGCGCTGTGCGATCACGTGTATGTGCTCGCGGAAGGCCGTGTGCTGACCCAGGGCACGTTCGACGCCGTCACCGCCGATGCGCGCGTGCAGGAAGCCTGGCTCGGAGCGCCGGCATGAGCGCGGCCCTGTCACTGCAACGCGTGCATGCGGGATACGCCGGCAAGGACATTCTTCATGGCGTCGATATCGAGCTGGAGGCGGGCGGCGCGCTCACCGTCGTCGGGCCCAACGGCTCGGGCAAATCGACACTGCTCAAGGCGGTGGTCGGGCTATTGCCGCTGTCGCGTGGATCGATCGCGCTGAGCGGCAAGCCTGTCGAAGCGTTGAACGCGCTCGCGCGATCGCGTCTCGGGCTCGCGTATGTGCCGCAGGAGCGCAATGTGTTCGCCAATCTCACCGTTGGCGACAACCTGCGGCTCGGCTGGGAGTTTCTGCATCCACGCATGGAGATATCCGCACGGCGCGATCGGCTCGATTACGTTCTGCAGCTCTTTCCCGAGATCCGCGACCGCCTTGCGGCGAGCGCCGGCTTGCTGAGCGGCGGGCAGCGCCAGATGGTGGCGATCGCGTCCGCGCTGATGCAGACCCCTTCGCTGCTGGTGCTGGACGAGCCCTCAGCGGGCCTCTCGCCGCGCAACGCGGCACTGCTGTTCGAATCGATCGCGCGCATTCGCGCGACGGGCATCACGCTGCTGATGATCGAACAGAACGTGAAGCTCGGCCTCGCAGCAGCGGATCACGGTCTCGTGCTCGTCGCGGGACAGGTTCGCCTGCTCGCGCCAGCGCAGGAACTGCTCGCCGATGACCGGCTGCATCGTCTTTACCTCGGCACGCAGCCCGGCGTGCCCGAGACTCTCTGATTACCTCGCACCATGTTGCAGATCCTTTTCAATGGTCTCGTCTCCGGCCTGCTCGTCGCGCTGCCCGCACTGGCGTTGGCACTGAGCTTCAGCATTCTGCGTTTCGCGAACTTCGCGATCGGCGCAATGCTCACGCTCGGGGCCTACGTGATCTACTTCTTCAATGTCGCGCTGGGCTGGCCAATCCAGTTCGCGGCGCTGGCCGGTATCCTGCTGGGCGGACTGATCGCGGTCGTGATCGACTGGCTGGTCTATCGCCCGTTGCGCGGCCGCTCCGGCGTGACGCTGCTGGTCGCGAGCATGGGTGTCGCGCTGGTCATGGAAAACGCGGTGCGCTTCGTGGCGGGCGGCACGCCGCTGGGCTACGACGTGGAGCCGGCGCGGCCGACGCGTTTCCCGTCGCTCGATTCGCTCGGCGGCTTGCGTGTGAATCATGAGCAGTGGCTGATCGCTGCCGTCGGTCTCGGCAGTCTCGTCGCCGTGTGGGCGCTGTTCGGCTATTCGCGTCTGGGACGGGCGATGCGGGCGGTCGCGGACAACGCGGCGCTTGCTGCGGTGCGCGGCGTCTCGCTCAACCGGACGGTGGCCGCGATGTGGTTCGTGAGCGGCGCGCTCGCCACGGCCGGCGGGCTGCTCGTCGGGCTCGACGCGACGCTCGATCCGCAAATGGGCTGGAACTACCTGTTGCCGATGTTCGCCGCGGCGATTCTCGGCGGCATCGACAAGCCGATGGCCGCCGTGTTCGGCGCGCTCGTCATGGGCGTGGCATCCGAACTCTCGACGCTCGTCATTGCGTCGCACTACCGCACCGTGGTCGCTTTTGCCGTGCTCGCCGCGCTGCTGCTCGCACGCCCCTGGGGCGTGTTTGGGCAGGCGCGCGTTACTCGATAGGTCAAGGACATGGCGCCGTATTTTCTTTCTCTGATGATGCTGATCGCGATTGCGGGCATCGCAGCGCTCGGGCTGAACGCGCAATGGGGCCTGACGGGTCTCGTCAACTTCGGGCTCTTCGGTTTCTACATGCTGGCGGCGTACGTGTGCGCACAGCTCACGAAGATGGGTCTCAACCCGTGGCTCGCGATGGTCTTCGCCGTCGTCGTTACCGCGTTGGCGAGCGCGTGTGTCAGCCTCATCTCGATACGTCTGTCCGACGACTATCTCGCCATCGTCACGCTCGGTGCGGCGGAATGTCTGAAGCTCGTGGTGGTTCATGAGGAATGGCTCACGCGCGGAAGCCTTGGCATCTCGAACATCGCGCGGCCCGTCGCGGGCGACGCGTCGCTTCTGCTCCTCACGCTCGCGCTGCTCGCGGGCGTGTTCGTGCTATTCGAACTCGTTGCGCGCGCACCGCTCGGGCGTGCGGCCCGCGCGATCCGCGACGATCCGCTGGTCGCCGCGACGCTCGGCAAGAACGTGCTGGCGCTGCGCCTGCGCCTGTTCGCGCTGGGCGGCGGCGCGATCGGGTTGGCAGGCTGCCTGCATGCCTTTTACTACCAGTACATCGACCCGACGCAATTCGGTCCCATTCTCACCGCGTATGCGTTCATGAACGTGATCATCGGCGGCAGGGGCAGCAATCGCGGCATGCTGCTCAGCACGTTCACGGTGGTGCTGCTGCTCGAGGGCACGCGATTCCTGAACGACTACGTGACATGGTTGTCTTCGAGCCAGCTCGCGGCGTTGCGGCTCATGCTGGTCGGACTGGGGCTGATACTCGCGCTGATCTTCAAGCCCGAAGGTTTCGTGCGCGAGTACCGGCTCGAAGTCGGGCGCGGTTCGCAATCGAATCAGGCCGCTAACGGCGTAGGGGGCGGGCGCCGGAGGCGGTCGGCGGCAAGCGCGGGTGAGCGATCGGTGTGAGTGCGCAAGCGCGCAAGCGCCCACGTGCGCTCGCGCGATCAGCCGGTTTGCGCAAGCGCGGTGTCCTCGCGCCGCCGCGGCGGATTCCAGTCCCGCCCCGGCACCGATTCGAGCAGCGTGCGCGTATAGGGGTGGGCCGGCGCGGAGAATATCTCGCCCGGCGCGCCGTACTCGACGATGCTGCCGCCCTTCATGACCGCGACGCGGTCGCACAGTTGCGCCGCCACGCGCAGGTCGTGCGTGATGAACAGCATCGACAGGCCGAGTTCGTTCTTCAGCCGCGCGAGCAGCTTCAGCACCTGCGCTTGCACCGAAACGTCCAGTGCCGATACCGGCTCGTCGGCGACAAGCAGCTTGGGCTCGAGTGCGAGCGCACGCGCGAGCCCGATGCGCTGACGCTGTCCGCCGGAGAATTCATGAGGAAAGCGCGTGAGCGCGTCGGGCGCGAGACCGACCAGCGCGAACAGTTCGCGTGCGCGGGTATAGGCGCGCGCCGGCTCCACGCCGCGCGCGATCGGCCCTTGCGTGACGATGTCGCCAACGCGCCGCCGCGGGTTCAGCGAACCGTACGGGTCCTGGAACACCATCTGTACGCCGAGGCGGTGCGCGCGCGTTTCGCGGGTGCGGGCGCGGTGGGCCAGGTCGTCGCCGCCGTAGCGGATCGCGCCGGCGTCGGGGGCGATGAGTTGCATGATGGCGCGCGCGAGCGTCGATTTTCCCGAGCCGCTTTCGCCGACGATGCCGAGCGTCGCGCCTTGCTGCACCTCGAACGACACGTCGCGTAAGGCGGCGGTGGCTTGCGCGCGCCGGCCGCGGGCGCGGTACGTCTTCGTCAGTCCCTCGACGCTCAGCAACGCCGGCGCGGCCCCTTGCGTGAAGGGCGGCGCGGCGTCGACGCGAGTTGCCGCAGGCGCCGGTGGCACTGCGTCGATCAGCGTCTGCGTATAGGTATGACGCGGCCGGTTCAGCACTTCGCGGGCCGCGCCTTGTTCGACGACTTCGCCATGCCGCATGACCGCGATGCGATCGGCAACTTCGGCCACCACGCCGAAGTCGTGCGTGATGAACAACACTGCGGTGCCGTTGCGGCGCTGCAGGTCGCGAATCAGATGGAGGATTTGCGCTTGCGTCGTAACGTCGAGCGCCGTGGTCGGTTCGTCGGCGATCAAGAGCGCCGGTTCGAGCGCGAGCGCCATGGCGATCATCGCGCGCTGACGCTGACCGCCGGAGAGCTCGTGCGGGTAGCGGCGCAGCGCGTGTTCCGGTGTGGGAATCTGCACGGCGTCGAGCAGTTCCAGCGAGCGCGCGCGAATCTGGCCGCGGCCAAGGCGAGTGTGCGTGCGAAAGACTTCGGCAATCTGGTCGCCGATCGTGCGCAGCGGATTGAGTGCTGTCATCGGCTCCTGGAAGATCATGCCAATGCGGCTGCCGCGCCAGCGGCGCAACTGCGCGTGCGGCAGTGTCAGCAAATCGGTGTCGCCACGCCACAGCAGATTGCCGCCCGTCACGCGCACGCCTTCCG
Source organism: Paraburkholderia sp. J8-2 (assembly GCF_905220195.1). Lineage (NCBI taxonomy): Bacteria > Pseudomonadati > Pseudomonadota > Betaproteobacteria > Burkholderiales > Burkholderiaceae > Paraburkholderia > Paraburkholderia sp. J8-2. Next base: position 194,304 of record NZ_CAJMZA010000008.1, on the reverse strand, counting down.
GTAACAATCCCAGCAGGGCGCCGGCGGTCATCGACTTGCCGGAGCCGCTTTCTCCGACCATGCACAGCAGTTCGCCCTGGTCGAGCGAGAGCGATACGTCGCGCAACGCGTGCGGCCGGTCGGCGCCTGCGGGCAGGTCGACCGTGAGGTTGCGTACTTCGAGCAGCGTAGTCATCGCGTTTCCGGGGTTAGAGGCGCTGGCCGCCGCTTGCGTCGATTTTCTGGCCCGTGACCCAGCGGCCCTCGTGGCTTGCGAGAAAGGCGACGATGTCGGCAACGTCGTCGGGCTGGCCCACGCGGCCTAGCGCGACGGTTTGCGCGATGGCCACGCTCGCGACCGGGTCGCTCGCGTCGCGGTTCAGGTCCGTCGCGGTCGCGCCGGGCAGCACGGCGTTCACGGTGATGCCACGGCTGCCGAGTTCGGCGGCGAGCACGAGCGTCAGCGCTTCGAGCCCGGCCTTGGCGGGCGCATAGACGCTCATGCGCGGATAGGCGGCGCGCGTGCCCATCGACGAGATGTTGACGATGCGCCCGCCGTCGCGCAGCAACGCCAACGACTGCTGGATCAGGAAGAAGGGCGTTTTCAGGTTGACCTGCATGATGCGGTCGTAGTCGTCGGGCTGCACCTCGGCAATGCGTGCGCGCAAGCCCTCGCCGGCGTTGTTGACGAGGATGTCGAAGGCTTCGGGCAGGCCGCGTTCGCGCAGCGCGGCGCGCAGGCCGTCGAGCAGCACGCGCACGCCATCGGTGGTGGCGAGGTCCGCGCCTAGCACGAAGGCCTGGCCGCCTGCATCGGCGATTTCGCGTGCGACTTGCTCGGCCTTTTCACGCGCGCTGCCGAAGTGCGCCGCGACGAACGCGCCACGCCGGCCAAGCGCGAGCGCGATCGCACGGCCGATGCCACGGCTCGCGCCCGTGACGAGCGCGACTTTGCCCGCGAGGCTCCCGGGCGCGGCATTGACGTTCAGGGCGGCGCTCATGCGAGGACTCCCGGCGCGGCCAGCTTGCCGCGACTCCAGCCGCCGGCGGCTTCCAGCTCGCGTGCGCGCTGCAGCAGCGCGTGGCGATCGACCTTGTTCGTGCCCGCCCACGGCAGTTCCGCGACGAACGCAATACGGCGCGGGTGCTGATAGGCTGGCCCGTTCGCCAGCGCATGCTGCTTGAGCGCATCGGCCGACAGCGCGCTGCCGGGCTGCCGCACGACGAAAGCCACGGGCACGGCGGCGCGTTCCTCGTCGGGCAGCGGCACAACGCTCGCCTGGCGCACTTCGGGGTGCGACTCGAGCAGTTTTTCGACCTCGACCGGATAGATGTTCTCGCCCGCGCAGACGAACATGTCGTCGGCGCGGCCTACGAAGTAGAAGAAGCCGTTCGCGTCGCGGCGCATCACGTCGCCGCTGTTGTACCAGCCGTCGTCGAGCACTTGCGCGGTCTTTTCCGGCAGCCGGTGGTAGCCATGCATCACGGCGGGATTGCGCATGAGCAGCACGCCTTCGCTTTCATCCGGGCCGTTCACGAGACGCACCGCATCGGCCGAAAGCGGGTAGCCGAGGGCAAGCGGGGGCGTGGGCAAGCCTTGCGGATGCGGCCCGAACACGCTCGGCCCGGCTTCTGTGGTCCCGTAGCCGTGGACGATGCGCGCCTGCGCGAACACCGCCTGGATGCGCTCGAACAACGCGAGGCTCATCGGCGCGGAGCCGAGCATGATGCGCCCGAGCGCGGAAAAGTCGCGGCCGGCGTAGTGCGCGGGGTCCTTCACGATGCGCGCGAACATGGTGGGGACCGCGGCGAGCACGGTAATGCGGTAGCGTTCGAGCGCATCCACGTAGGCGGGCACGTCGAAGCCTGGCTGGATCACGAGCAGGCCGTTCACCGAGAAGGCGCGCTTGGCCATGAACAGCCCGTTCATATGAAAGAGCGGCTGCGCGAGCAGATAGCGCTCCGCGCCAGGGTCGGCGGGCTTGACCCAGGTCGCCCCGAGCGCCCACAACTGGCCCGCGTGCGTGAGCGGCACCCCCTTGGGCTTGCCCGTCGAGCCCGACGTGTAGAGCATCTGCGCGACCTGGCCGGGGTTCGCGGCGACGGCTTCGAAGTCGGCTGGCGCGATGCGCGCCGCGAAGCCTTCGGGCCCGGCGTCGTCGAAGTCGATCACGGGTACGCGCGCGGCCAGCGCCTCGCGGCGGTCCGCGTCGACGAACGCTAGCGCCACTTCGGCGTCCTGCAGCACGTAGTCCAGGTTCTCCTGGGACTGCTTGATGTTGATCGGCACCGCTACGAGTCCTGCCCGCATGATGCCGAAGTAGGCGATCAGATATTCGGCCCGATTCAGCGAGGCAATGGCGACATGCGTGCCAGCCTGCAACCCGCGCGCGAGGAGCGCGGCCGCCACGCCGTTCGCGAGACGGTCGACCTGGGCGTGTGTCCATGTGACGGGACGCGAGGCGTCGCGCAGATCGATAATGGCGGGGCTGTCGAGATCGAGCGAGCGATCGACCAGGCTGCCGAGATTGGTCCATCGTGTCATGATCAGGAATCCTTCTTGATGAGTTTGAAAAATCGCGACCGCGCGCCTAGCGCTTGCGGAACACGGGATTGAGCGCGTCGTTCAGGCCGTCGCCGATCAGGTTGAGCGCCAGCACGACGAGCATGATCGCCATGCCGGGCTCGGCGCACAGGTACCAGGAGGACCTGATGAGCGTGCGCCCCTCGCCGATCTGGCGGCCCCAGCTCGCGAGGTTCGGGTCGCCGAGCCCGAGGAACGACACGACCGATTCATAGAGGATCGCGCCCGCTATGACGAGCGTGCCCATCACGAGCACGGGCGGCAGCGCGTTGGGCAGGATCTCGCCGAACGCAATGCGCCACGGGCTGAGTCCGACGGTGCGGCACGCCGCCACGAAGTCGCGGCTTTTGAAGCTCAGGCATTGCGCGCGCGTGAGCCGGGCGATTGCCGGCCACGAGACGAGCGCCACGGCGATCACGGTGTTTTGCAGGCGCGGGCCGAGAATCGAGACGATAGTCAGCACGAACACGACGTTGGGCACGATCTGGAACAGCTCGGTCGTGCGCATGAGAAGGGCGTCGATCCAGCCGCCGTACCACGCGGCGGCGAGGCCGATCGCGACGCCGATCAGCGTTGCGACGAGGCTGGCGCAAAGGCTCGCGAGCAGCGTGGCGCGCGCACCGTGCGCGAGCAGTGCCGCGATGTCGCGTCCGAGTGCGTCGGTGCCGAGCGGAAAGTCGCGCGTCTGGAAGGGCCAGGTCTCGGGCGCACCGACGATACGCAGCGGGTCGCCAGGATAGAGCCAGCCCGCCGCGACGGCGACGGCGACCGTGAAGGCGAGCAGCAGTGCGCCCAGCACCGCGCCTCGATGGCGCAGGAACTGCCGCCATGCGCCGCCGCGCGCGGGCGAGGGCTCGCGTGCAACGGGCGCGGTGCCGGCGAGCGGATCGAGCGTCGTCATGGCGCCTCCGTACGAATGCGCGGATCGAGCCGCGCGTAGAGCAGGTCAACCACGAGATTGGCGAGCACGACGAGCAGCGAGCTGAGCACGAGGATGCCCAGCACGACAGGGTAGTTTCGGCTCATCACGCTGTCGAACAGCACGCCGCCGATGCCCGGCCAGCTGAATACGGCCTCGACGACGATGCTGCCGCCGAGCACCGCGCCGAGCTGGATGCCGAGCAGCGTGAGAACGGGCAGCAGCGCGTTGCGCACCATATGGGAGAGCACGACGCGCAGGCGCGTGAGGCCCTTGGCGTAGGCGGTTCGAACGAAGTCGAGGCGGCTCACTTCGAGCATCGACGCGCGCATCACGCGCGCATAGGTGGCGGCATAAAAGAGCCCCAGCGTGGTGGCCGGCAGCACGAGGTGCCGCGCGACATCGAGCGCGGCATGCCACTGGCCCGCGAGCCCGCCGCCATAGTCGGCGCCGATGGTGGTCATCCCGCCCACAGGAAACCATTCGAGCCGCACCGAAAACAGGATGATGAGCATGATGCCGAGCCAGAAGCTCGGCGCCGCGAAACACAGCACGGCCGCGGCGGAAACGAGCGAGTCCCACCACGTGTTCACCTTGACCGCGGCGATCACACCGGCGCTTACGCCGACGAGCACCGCGATCGCGATGCTGGAGAGCATCAGCACGAGCGTGGCGGGCAGGTGCTCGACGATCACGTCGAACACGGGTTCGTTGTGCCGGTACGAGTAGCCGAGATCGAGATGCGCGACCGCGCCGATGTAATGCAGCAGTTGCTGCCACAGCGGTTGATCCATGCCGTAAAGCACGCGCAGACGCTCGATCAGCGCGGGGTCGGTGACCTGCTGGTCGGCGGTCATCACGTCGAGGAAGCTGCCCGGCACCGAGTGAATCAGGAAGAAGTTGAGCACGATGACGCCCAGCAGCAGCGGAACGGCCTGCAACAGCCGGCGTACGATCAGGCGCGCGATCATGGCTGCGCCCCTCTCACGCGGCCAGCCAGACCGCGTTGAGCGAGTCGCCCTGCACGTTCGAGCTGGTGGTGAAATCGCGCACGTTCGCTCGTGCGAGCGTGAACGACTGCATTTCGACGAGCGGCACGATCGGCACCTCGGTCGAGGCGAGGCGCGCGAAGTCGTGCGCGAGCTGCTTGCGCTTGTCGGGGTTCGTCTCGGTGCTGAGTTTGTCGACGAGCGCATCCATGGCCGGATTCGAATAGCCGGTCGCGTTACGGAACGCCGCGCCCTTCACGATGCCATCGGTCGTGAAATATTGCGTGACTACCGGCACCGGTTCGAGCGGCGCGGTGAAGTTCGAAATGGCGATGTCGTAGTCGTAGTCGGTGTAGATGCGCTTGAGCGCGGTCGCGCGGTCAACGGAATCGAGCCTCACCTTCACGCCAACGTCTTCGAACGCCTGCTTCAGGTACTGGCCGAGCTTCGCGTTCTCCTCGAACCACGCGGCCGCGAGCAGGTTCACGGTGAAGCGACCGCCCTCGCGGTTCGGGAGCCCCGCCGCGTCGAGCAGCGCGCCTGCGCGCTTCGGGTCGAAGGGGTAATGGGGCACGTCGTCGGTGAAGAAGAGCGGATTGCTGTGAAAGATCGGCGAGACGGCGGGGCGGCCGCGCCCGAAGTAGATCGTGTCGACGATGAACTTGCGGTCGATGGCATGCAGCAACGCCTGGCGGACTTCACGGCGCTGCACGTTGGCGCGGCGCTGGTTGAACTCGACCGTGACCGTCCACGCGGAATCTTCGTAGCCCCTGGTATCGACGACCACCTTGCCGGTTTTCACGAGCCGGTCGATATCGCGCACCGGCACCGGGTTCGAGTACGCGAGTGCAAGCTCACCGGTTTCGAGTGCTGCGGAACGCGAGGCGGAGTCGCCCCACCACGAGACGACCAGCTTGTCGAGATACGGCTGACCCGCGCCCCAGTATTGATCGTTGCGCCGGTACTCGACGTGGCTGCCGCGTACCCACTCGCCGTATTTCCACGCGCCAGTACCGACCGGCGCGTTGTTCAGCGGGTTCGTGAGGATTTCCTTGCCGGCATAGCGGTGCTTCGGCAGCAGCACCTGGTACTGACCCGCGAGCACCGATTTCAGGAAGAAGTCGGGCACGGGCCGCGTGAAGCGCAGTTCGACCGTGAGCGGATCTAGGGCCTTTGCGCTTTGCAGCGTCTTGAGCGCGATGCCCGCGGAAATGGGCTTCCAGTATTCGAGCACATTGAAGACGACGTCGTCCGCCGTGAACGGCTGGCTGTCGTGCCAGCGCACGTTCGGGCGCAGCTTGATGGTGTAGGTCTGGAAGTCGGGCGAAGCGCTCACACTCGTGGCGAGCACCGGCTGGAACGCAAGCGTGCTGTCGAGCTTGAGCAGGCGCTCGAGGATCTTCGTGGACGTCTGCAGCGGGCTGGAGCCGCCGCCGCCGGGCACGAACAGCGCCTGGGGTTCAAGTCCGCCCCAGCTCGCCACCAGCGCGCCGCCGCGTCTGGGCGCGACGGTTTGCGGGGCGGGCGTGGCCGCGATGGCGCGGCCCGCCGTGGCGAGACCGCCGATGCCGCTAACGCCGGCACCGGCCGCGAGCGCGCCGCGAGCGGTCAAGGAAAGAAAGGAGCGTCGGGAGTAGGGCGGATTCTTCTTCATGACGAAATGGGGCGACCCGCACGGGCCGGCGTAGCGTGGGTTCTGGAGGGATCGCGAGCCGTCGTGGTCTCACGCGGTGGCGTAGCTGGCGCGGCCGATGGCGAGCAGCACACCTTTGTCGTTGTAGAGTTCGACGTCGGCCACACTCACGCTGCGGCCGAGGCGTCGTACGGTGGCGACGGCCTCGATGCCGGTCTCGATGGCGGGCCGCAAATAGTCGACGCGGAAGTTGATGGTGGGCAGACCGCGCCCGACCAACATGCCGACCGCGAAGTCGCCGACGGTATCGATGATCGCCGCGAGCGGGCCGCCATGCCATTGACCCGTGCCCGCGCCTCGCTCGAAACCGGGCTGAAACGGTATGTGTACGCGCAGCGCCTGCGCTTCGTGGTCGGCCCCGGTCACGCGCATGCGCAGCGAGGCGATGTAGGGTGAACGGTCGAACGCCTGCTGGATCTGCTCGATCGTGAGGATGTCGCGCGCTTCGCTCATGACGCCACCAGCACCTTGCCGACCACCTCGCGGTTTTCGAGCGTCGCCAGTGCCTGCGCGCCTTCTTCCAGCGGCCACTTCCGGTCGATCAGCACGCGCAACCGGCGACGCTGAACGAGATCGAGCAGTTCGTGAAGGTCTTCGCGCTCCCAGCCGTTCGAGCCGCGAATCTGCAATTCGAAAGTCCAGATGTAACGGATATCTTCAGGCGGGGCATAGCCCGCGGTCGCCCCGCAGGTGAGCAGGCGCCCGCCAAGACGCAGGCAGCGCAGCGAACGCGTCCAGGTGTCGCCGCCGGTGAAGTTCACGACCACGTCCACGCCGCCGCGTTGCGCGGCGTTGCGTCGCCGCGCGGGCTTGCCGAACTTCGCGTGTACCGCCCGCATGAAGTCTTCTTCGGTGTACAGAATGACGTGATCCGCGCCGAGATCGCGCAGGCGCTGTGCCTTTTCCGGCGAACCCGCGCAAGCGATCACTTCTGCGCCCGCGAGCTTCGCGAGCTGCACCGCGCACACGCCTACGCCGCCGCTCGCGCCGAGAATCAGCACGCGCTCGCCGGCCTCGATCTGGCCGATGCGGCGCATCATACGCAGTGCGGTGCCGTAGGCGACCGGCAATGCGGCCGCTTCGTCGAAGCTCACATCGTCGGGCAAGCGGATCAGCTGATGCGCCGGCACGCGGCACAGTTCGGCCAGGCCACCGTGCGTGGTTTCGCCGACGAGGCCGCCGTCGACGCGATCGATGGGGTCGACGAGCACGCGATCGCCTGGCCGCCAGTCGCGCACGCCTTCGCCGACCGCGACGATTTCGCCCGCCACGTCGAGCCCGATAATGACGGGAAAGGGCAGATTGATGCCGGGCATGCCGCGCCGTGTGAACACGTCGTGGTAGTTCAACGAAGCGGCTTTCACGCGGAGCACGACATCACCGGGACCGGCCGCCGGATCGGGGAACGCAGTTTCGAGCCGCAGCTTGTCGAGGCCGCCGTGCTCGCGCAAAACAATAGCTTTCATGATGGAGACGAAAACGTGAATAACTTCGAAGTACGATGAATATTGGTTACCAGCGAGCGAGCCCGTCTAGCGTTTGCGCCGTGATTGCGAGGCCATGCCGGATCACGCTGTCGCGCCAGAGCGAAGAAACGGGTACGAACGCATCGAGCAGATCGGCGCGCAGTTGTGCGTCGCGCTCGGGTTCGGGTGCTTGCGGGGCGCGAAAACGCAGCCACTGGTCGAGCCGCGACGCGAGGCTCACATTCGGCCCGCGCGTGCCGAATTCGACCACGGCGCCGGCCATCGGGCGCCCCGCGAGAAACCGCTCGACGCCGCGGAACACGAGCCCGCGATAGTCGGGCCGCGCGAGACCGTGCGGGCGCTGACCCAGCACGCGCCCGGCGCCCCACCATTGCGCGGCGCGCTGCTGAAGCTCGCTGCCTTCCGCGTTGAAGCAGAGAAAAAACGGCTCGCCGTATTCGCCGATGCCGGTATGCCAGTCGATGAACGCCACGCGCTGTGCGTGCGCCAGATGGTCCTCGACCACACGCTGCAGCGTGAGGTTCGACCATTCGCGTTCGCGGCCGCCGTAGATCAGACCGTCAGCGTGTGTGTACTGACCGCTCGCGAGCGTGTTGAAGAGGGCGTCGGCGCCGTGTGTGTCGCGAAAGCGGTCGGTTGCCGCTTTCGCGGCCGCGAGCGTGTCGTGGTCCCAGCGCGGCGGAATCAGCCACTCGTGCAGCGCTGCGTAATGCGGATTGTGCGGATGCGGCTCGTCGTGATCGACGAAATTGCGATTCAGGTCGACGTTGTTTTCGGTGGTGCGCGAAGCGTGCGCGAAACCGTAAGGGTTGAGGCCGTGTACGAGCGTGACGGCGACATCGAGCGGCAGGCTGGCTGCCGCGTTCTCAAGCCACGCAATCTGCACAGCCGAGCCCGCGGCGCCTTCAAGACCGTGCGTACCGCTGATAGCGAGAAGCTGCTTTGGCGCGTGCTGCGCTCCGAGACGCGCGACGTCGATGCTGAGCGCGATGCCGCCCGGTCCGCTTGCATGCGGATGCCGGTAGCTCGCGAGTTGCGCGCCAGCGCGTTGGGCGCTGGCGACGAACCGTTCGCGCGCCGAAGCATAGTCGGGAGCGAAGTAATGCCAAAAGGCGGCTGCCTCGCTCATGCCGCGCCGCCTTCGACGAAGCGCAGCGCAACGCCCGCGGCGTGCGCGGCGGCAACGCGCACGGAGCCGTCCGCGATCGTGGCAAAAGCGACGTCATTGCGCTCGAACAATTGGCGCAGGGCATCGAGCGAGCGAACGCGAAGATCGAGCGCCACATAACGTTCACTGCCGTCTTGCGTGGCCGCGACCGCGCCGTAGCGACGTTCTGCCTCGGCGGGCGTGACGAACTCGACTGTCGCTCGCCCGGCCGGCAGGCGATAGTGATCGTTGCCGGCACGCTCGACGATGCCGGGCCCGAACAGCCGCTCATAAAGATCCGCGACCTGCTCAGGTGCAGGCGCAGCGACGACGAAACCGACGATATCCGTCACGCCGTTCGGATGGCGCCGGTCCTCGTCGCGCCACACGAGTTGCGGCGTGAAGTGATGGCAGAAGAACGTGCGGCCGTTGCGCACCAGCTCGGCGCCCAGACGCACGGTGCGAAAGCGTGCGTCCTCTGCACCGTCCGGCAGTTGAACGGGTCTGAAAAATTCGGCGGGTGGCTCGACGGCAATGCCGCGCGCAGTGATCGCTTCATGCAGCGCGAGCGAATCGTCCGTCTTGAACACGAGCCCGGACAGGCCGGGGGGCGCGTTGACAATGTCGGGACGGTCCACGCTCTTGCCGTGCTCGAAGCCGAGGAGTTCCAGATAGTTCTCGCCGAAGATGGCGAGGTGGTTGCTCGACCCAAGCGAATGATGACCGCGCGCGGTCAGCGCGAAGCCGAGCTTGCGATACGTGTGCGAGGCGTCGTCGAGCTGGTCCTTGACGTTGACGACGACGTGATCGAGAACGGGGGCGGGGATGCGGCTCATCGTGGTGAGGGTCTCCTGTGGGCAGCGGCGGAACGCACGCCACGTAGCCCACTGCGATTGCGTCAGATGGAAGGTCGCTGAAGAGTGTAGTGACGGCTCGGTCCGCAACAAACCAACCTATCGTGATTTGCTCAGCGCGATTCGTTCGAATGTGGGCAGCTCAGTTGTGTGCGGCGTGCCGTGGGTTGTGTCATACGTTTTGTTCCGCCAGCGTTGATCAAATATAGAGGAATCCAAATCAACATCGCGGTAGATGAATGACCCGCTTCACGGATCATCGCTTTTCGCTGAGGTGCCCACGATCCGCTTGCCCGTCGTAAAGCTTAGACAAATAACTTGTTTTGAAAAGGAATGCGGAGTGCCTAGACTCGGTGCCCGCGGATTCGGCAAGGCAGCACTTTGCTGGTCGCCGCCGCATCTTCATGCCGGTCCGCTGCACTTACACACGCACGTTGTCGACTAGTCCACAATCACCGAAGAACTCATCGCAGATGAAATTCAACAAGTTCAGCGCAGCGGCTCTCTCGCTCGGCCTCGTTGCCGGCGCCGCGCACGCGCAAAGCAGCGTCACCCTTTACGGCATTGTCGATGCCGGCTTCCTGTACAACAACAACGTGAAGGGCGGGGCGCTGTACGGCCTGTCGTCCGGCACGTCGTCGCGCTGGGGCCTGCTCGGCGCCGAGGATCTCGGCGGCGGCCTCAAGACAATTTTCGATATCGAAAACGGCTTCACGGTGGGTACCGGCGCACTGGGGCAGGGCGGCCTGCTGTTCGGACGCAAGGCATTCGTGGGCCTGAGCAGCGTGACGTGGGGTACTGTCACCGCCGGGCGGCAGTACTCGGCCAGCAACGACGCAACAAGCTCGTTTGCATCGGGTGCGGACTGGGCCGCTTCGGGACTCGGTTACGGCACGCGCGCTGCCGACGTCGACAACGTCGATACGTCCAACCGCATCCAGAACGCCGTGAAGTACACGAGCCCGAACGTCGGCGGCTTCACGCTCGGCGTGCTCTACAGTTTCGGCAACGTTGCCGGCAACTTCGGCCAGAACTCCGTCAAGGACGTGGCGCTCGCGTATGCCAACGGGCCCGTCAAACTAGGCGCGAGCTACATGTTCACGAAGGACCCGTACTACGCGACCTTCGGCAATCAGGGGAACTCCTCGACCTCCGCCACCGGCACCAACAACAACATGCCAAGCCGCATTTTTGGCGGCTATGCGTCGGCCGGTTCCCAGCAGATCGTGACTGCGGGCGGCTCGTACGTGCTCGGGACGGTAACGGTGGCGGTGCTGTATTCGAACACGCAGTTCCAGAATCTCGGCGAGGTCAACGCCGGCGGAAGCTACGGCACGCAATACCATGGCGGTACGGCCACGTTCAATTCTGGAGAACTGAACGTCAAGTACGCAGTCAATCCCAGCCTGACGCTTGCCGCAGCCTATATCTATACCCACAACAGCGGCGCCGGAAACTACGACAGTGCCCATTACAACCAGGTGAACCTGGGCGCGACCTACGCGATCACGAAGCGCACGTCGCTCTATGCGGATGGCTTCTATCAAGCTGCTGCGGGGACGGATTCGACCGGCAAGGCCGCCGTGGCGAACTTCAGCGGCTCGACGTACTCGAGCACGAGCCACGCGGTTGCGGCCATTTTCGGGATGACGCATCGCTTCTAGGCGACAGGCGCTCTCAAGCCGGCCCCGTTATTTGCTTATATCGATCCGTCGGTTCACGCGCGTGAACCGCATGGATACGATCATGGGGTCTTCTCCGGGACACCCTGAAGTGGAGTTACCCGCCGCGCACAACGTGGCGGTTTTTTATATTGGATTGATCATCGCAACGGTTTATGTGCGCGACGCTGTGTTCGAGCAACGCGAATCCTGAATCCAGGGCGCCGGAAAATAACGATTTGCGCAAACCATATGTGCTTTGCGTTGAATCGAAGCACGCTGGCGCGAAGCACAGCGTGATGACGAAGTGAGGCTCACGCTGGTTTGCTATCGCCAAAGCATTCTTTGGCTCCGCGCGATTCGCGCACTGCTATGAAAGGCCGCGGGCGCTCCTGTCCGCCAGTGTGCTCACAGAACCCTTCATGCGATACAAGGGATACAACGTCGAACCGTCCGCGCATGCGTTGCCAAGCGGACGCTATGCGGCGAACCTGACCATCGAGAACAACTCGCCGGCGCTTGAATCGTCGTTTTGTTTCGAAGCGCTCGATTACTTTTTCGAGGCCGATCACGCCGTCGCGTACGCCTCACGCTGGGCTCGACTATGGATTGATCAGCGCGGCAAGCCGGCTGCGAGATGAGAGAGCGGATCGGCCACAGCTGCGATTTTTCCGCGCGAGCGTCGTGAATCGGCGCTGCACTGTGAGATCGCGATCGAACAGCGCGCGCGGTGTGCCTTGTCTTGCCCATTTCGCCGCGTCGGCGTTGCTGCCTCGATCGAGCATTTGCTGATGCGGAAAAGCACAGCAGATTGCTGGGCGCGAGACCCTAACTGGACCGCGGTCGCGCCTCCTTGGCGTTGCATCCGCTTCTGCACTTTTCTTGGGTTCCTCGGCGTCGACTTGTCCGGTAGCCGATCGCTGTGGGTCTTGTGGCCGGAGCTCGTCAGACCAATCGAGCGGCCAAGTAAACCCCTCAAAAATGTTAGTGGCGGTCACTCACTGGGCGATTTCCGATCTTTCCTTGCACTGACGCAAAATACTGTATAAATTAACAGTATGTGTTTACGTCCAGTAGGAGCGTCGCATGAAATCGCCAATCCGCATTGTGAACGACGAAGACCGTCAGGCGTTTGAATGGCTGCTCGCAAATGTAGGTGCGGATCGCGTTGCGGCGGCGGCCCAACGGCTTGCTGGCGGAGGGAAGCGGCCGTTCGTTTCCGCGCTGTGCCGCTACCTGGGTGCGTGGCCTCCTTCTGCACGTCGTACCCGCAAGATCGAGCCCGCCCATACGGCCGTCGGCGACCTGCATCTGGCGCGCATACGCGAGCTGCTTGCGCAACGCAATGCGGTGAAAGTTGGCGCACATTGATCTGCCAACTCACCTTGGTTTGATTTGCATCAGAGCACAGCATTGGCCAAACGCTTACGTTGAATTCTCATCGCGGCGCTGTCTTGTTTGACGTCTTGCGTCATCCCCGCTGCAAAACCTGTGGTTCGCCCTTTCTTGTCTGACTGGCTTAAATCCAATCTGACAAGTCAATTTTCCGCATGCCTGTTCGAAACTCGCCTCCGTCATAGTTCGGGGTCAACGAGTTTGCGTAATGAATTGGGGAAACTCCTGACTCAATCCCTGGTCATCTCGCGGATTTAACAAAGTTAGAATGAAGGCTCTAGATCGACGCCGGCATTCGTTTCTGAACGGGCAACGTCTCTTGCGTTGCGAAGCCATACATCAAGCGCGGTCGGTACAGACATAACGATTGATGAAATACACGGGGGATAAATTAGTATGTCTAATCAACAATTCGCAACCGGGGAAAGCGGACCATGGGCCGCAAATATCACTACGATGAGCGCTCATCTGTTCGACGGTTTTTGTGAACTGGCACGCCTGAATCTCGCGACTTGCAGGTCGATATTCGCTGGGTCCCGAGAGCATTTCGAAGGCATCTTGTCGGCGCAGACGCCGGAGCAACTGGTCCGCAACCAGGTCGATATATTGCCGTGGGTCGCTTCGCAGACGGCTGGCTACACGCGCGCATATATGGAAATCGCGGCGGAAACTGCGGCAAAGCTGAGATAGCGCGCATCGCGTTCGAGCGACGAGTGCGCTCACTGGCGCGATCCAATGCGAAGCAGAAAAAAGCGGGATCATGCGGGAGGGAAATAACATGTTGAGCCCCCACGAACTTGCCACGTTGATGCTGATAAAGAATGCGCCCGGGCGTATCGAGCCGGACCGCGAGGAACTCTGGGCGCTTCGCGACCTTCATCTGGTTATTGTCGATACGCCCGAATCGGGTTTCCCAACGCCCCGAGTGACGCCTCAAGGCGATGCGCTTCTGAGAGCGGTTGCCCGAGTGCGCTGATTGGCGGTCGAGACCGCATAGCCTGTCACATGAACCGGCTATATTCAGAGTGCGTTGCTCACAAATGGGTTGCGATCCGCATGGATCTGAGGAGGCTGACGTGGACCAGTCCTGGCTGGGGATGGCTGCCGGCACGATCGTGCTTGTGATAGCCGCAGTTAGTGTCACCGCTCACTACCGCCGCGAACGGCGCCGGGCCGATTTGCTGCGCAATCTCGATCACCACGATTGGTGTCGCTGGACACGCGTTCGACGCTGAGCCGCCTCGTGCTGCGTTATGGCGCTGCGGGCAGAGGTCTTCAATCGATGCCAATTTGCTTAGGATAATTGATCGATTGCCTACGCTCGACCGGTGTGTCCGCGGACGACATGCTACGATCGACGGCATCTCACTTCAATTTGTGCGAGCCATGGCGACGTTGTATGACTTGCTGGGCGTAAGCGACGACGCGAGCGACGCGGACATCAAGCGGGCCTACCGCAGGGCCGCGATGAAAGCGCATCCCGACCGTAATATGGGACGCGAAGCCTCTGCCCATGCGCAGTTCCAGGAGATCACGGAGGCTTACGCGATTCTTTCCGATCCGGTGCAGCGCAGCGTCTATGACGCGGTCTATGCCGAGGAGATGGGGCGCCTTGCCCGTGAGCAGGAGGAACAGGCGCGTTTGCAGGAGGCGGCGCGCCAGGAGGCGTACGCGCGTTACGTGGCCGTGGCCATGCGCTTTGCCGAGCAGGGCTACAACCGCGACGTCGTGTTTGGCGCACTGCTCGCAGGCGATTGCGAAACCCAGTTGGCCGGGCGTATTGCCGACGGTGCGCTCGCGCTGCACCTTTCGCGTCAGGCGGACAACGCCACGCCGCGCGAAGCCGGGGAACCGGACGAGGCAATGCAGCCATCTGCAACGCATCGTGCAGGCGACGAAGCGTCGCAAAATGCCGACGATCGCCGTCACGCAAACCTCTTTAGTGCGATCTGGCACGGTATGTTCGGGTTGCATCCCTGATCCTGCACCCGTGCCAAATTCAGGCGCATGTGCAGGAGCAGGGGTACGATAGTGAGTGAAACATTACTCAGCGTGGTCACCCTATGACTTCGAACTCACATGCCTCCCACGATGTCGACACAGAGGCGTTGGCTACCTTGTCAGAGTATCTGGAGCTTGCACTCGACAAGGGGGGAAGCCTGATTCTCGTTCGCACGCCTGGCGGCAAAAGCGAGGTGTATCTGGGTGACCCCGCTCTGTTGCAAGAGGAGTGGGCGCACCTTGGCGCAATTCCAGAGCCGGTGGCCCGGGCGATACTGGAGGGCACGCGCTCCGGGCTCAACGAACTGACTATCCAGGCGCAAAGCTATCGTTTTGTACGGTTGTTCGCTCAGGTCGCCGACGTGGGGGCAGTCGTCTTCGTCGCAGCCTGACCGATCTGCCGCGCCCGCCTGGTTTCGCCGCCGCAAAGATCGTGCGATCACGTTGAGAGGGGGCGCGCGCGAAAGCCACTATGATTAGCGAATGGTGTCCACGTGCAGGAGACGATTCGTGGCAACGTACAAGGAACTCAAAGCGCAACTCGCGGAACTCGAGGCTCAAGCGGCGATTGCCCGTCAGCAAGAGTTCGAGACGGTTCTCGCCGATATCCGCGCAAAGGTGGCCGAATTCGGTTACACGGAGCAGGACATCTTTGGTAGTCGCCGTGGCAGGCCGGGGCTTTTGCATCACGCGGCGGCCCCGAAATATCGCGATCCCGCAAGCGGCGCGACCTGGTCCGGCAGGGGCCGCGCACCGAACTGGATTAAGGACGCGAAGAATCGCGACAAGTTTCTGATAAGCGAATAAGTTGCCTGATATCGGCAGTCAGACCGACGTCTTCCTCAAAAAAGGTCGCGCAGCGGCAGGCGGCGCAAATCGTCGGTGACCGGAACGCTGGCAAGGACCACCAGCAGCATCGACAAAGGCACGCCCGCGGCAAATCCGAAATGGCGGAACGCCAGTGCGCCTAGCGTTCCGCCAAGCAAAAACATGCCGAGCAGGGAACCGAGTACGCGTACGCGCTGCATATCGGCTGCCACGTGCTCCGATCCTGAAGCCGGTACGCCCCAATTCCAGTACAGCGCCTTCCCCAATTCAATGCCCAGATCGGTCACGATGCCAGTCACATGCGTTGTGCGGATTTCTGCGTGCGAGATTTTCGTGATCATGGCGTTTTGCACGCCCATGACGTAACAGAGCACGGCAACCGTCAGCGGCACGAAGAGAACACGATGAATCTCGAGATTCGCGCCGAGCGCGGCGAAGCACAGGAGCAGGGCGGCTTCGAGCATGAGCGGCAGTGCGTAGACACTGCGCGCGCAACGGCGGCGTCCCCAGTTGATCAGAATGGCGGAAGTCGCGGCGCCACTCACAAAGGCAAGGACGGAACTGATTGCGGACAACGCGATGGCGCTATTGCCGAGCGCGGCGCTGTCGGCAAGAGACGAGACGATGCCCGACATGTGCGACGTGTATTGCCCAACGGCAAGGAACCCGCCGGCATTGATCGCGCCGGCGACCCAGGCCAGTGCGCGGCCGAGCCGCAGGTTGGCCTGCTCGGTGCGTTCGACGGAGGTGAAGCTGCGCAGATAGTGAATGGGCACGACGGCGTTCCGGGGCGACGAGCGTCGAAACGCACAGTCTACGATGCGTACGGATTGCATGGCCCCGCGCGATGCGGCGTTGGGGTGCGGTTGTTTGCCGCAGGGCCCGCCACGTTGTCGTGAATTCGTGTAGCTCGATTGCACGTGTCTTTGCCACGCACGAGCCGGGTTTTTGCGGTGCGCGTCGGTGGGAGATCGTTCAGGCTCGCGTGCGAGGCATCGTTTGGACGATCAATCGGTAAAGATTGTTGAGATTCTCACCGGTTGTCGCGAACAGATTGCGATTCGCGCTGAACGGCGCGTCGGTCTTCACGCGGTTCGACACCGACGTCTGTGCATTCGGCACGGTAACGCTGCGCCGTGCCGATACCAAAGCGATGCGGTCATGGCGAGCGCTCTCGACAGGCGCACGACCTCGCGCCGAACCTGGGCCGCACGTCACTGCGCTGGCTCGTCGGGAGCCTCCTGTGCTCCCTTGCCGCTGCGCGTTGGGGTGAGTATCGGCGGCTCGTAGCCGCCCGTATCCACCGCGAAACCCGTTTTGGCCACGCCGGTCATACCAGCCGGCGGGCCGTAGTTGTTCGAAGCCCGTGCGGGACCGGCGCCGCTGCCCGTGCCGGTTATGGCTGGCGGACCGTAATCGGTCGCCGCCGCCGCGGCAGTGGGCCTCGGTACCGCAACAGGGGCCAAGACAGCCGGCGGCGGGGCGTTGTGTGCAATCGGCGTAGTGGCTGCCCCGGCGGTCGTGCTTCGGACCGAAGGGGTCACGTTCGTTGGCGCGGCGTAGTCGCTCCTGGGTGGCGCGGGCACCGCCGCCGCGCTCTTGGGGGCGTCCGAATCGGGGACGTGCGACGGTGGGTCGTACGCGTTCATAACCGGCGCGGGTGGGCGAGGTGGCACTATTTCGACTACGGCCGAAGGTGTACTCACGCCAAATGAGCTGCGGCCCAGATGTCCGCCAGGCCCGCTTGCACTCGCGCCGCCCGCGGAGCTACCCGCCCCCGAGTTGCCTGCGCCGGAGCTGCTTCCGCCGGAACCGCTTGCGCCAGCGCTGCTTCCACCAGAACTGCCCGCACCCGAGCTACCTGCGCCGGAACTGCCTGCGCCTGAGCTACCCGCGCCGGAGCCGCCCGCACCCGAACTGCCTGCGCCTGAGCTGCCCGCGCCGGAGCCGCCCGCACCCGAGCTACCTGCGCCGGAGCTGCCTGAACCCGAGCCGCCCGCACCTGATCCGGAGCCCGATCCAGAGCTTGAGCCCGATCCGGAGCCGGAGCCAGCGCCCGACCCAGAGCCCGACCCAGAGCCCGACCCAGAGCCCGACCCAGAGCCGTGGCCACCGCCTGCGCCGTTCCCGCCACCATTACCACCGCCGTTCCCACCGCCATTACCACCGGCCGCAGCATAGGCCGCGCCCGACAGGGCTAAAACGAGCACCCAGACCACGGCCTGCTTGATTGATCGGTTCATCGTCCCCCCCAATTTCGCGCAAGCCGACTCAAAAACCGCGTCTGGCTCGCGCAAAGCCGCTCCGCGCGTCGCTCCACAGGCGCGCAAGCGATATACCTCGACTCGCTCCCCTGGTGCGTCGTCGGCATTGTTCAGAGCAACTATCGTCGTTGCGGCCCCGCCGGTTACTAGCGGAGCGCAATAACGTATCGCTGCAAAGCGCGATGACTTGAAACGCAAGTCATCCACTACTTGATTCGCATTACGAAGCAATACGATTCATATGATCCACTCGCGCGGTCAACGCGGAGCCGCCTTATATGGATTGTCGGGGCTAACCGTTGCGATGGGGTGCGTTGGCGAAGAAATGCTAGCGAATGGCGGGGAAGGGACGCCCACGGCAGGGGACGGTAGCGCGCGAACAAAGCGCTTTCAACGCGCGAACCAGACGCCCCACATGCCTGCGCGGGGTCAGGCCCGGCAGCGTGCCCTAATGCGGAGTCACTGCGCGTGCATCTTCGCTGCCGCGAAACCGGTTTTCCGACTCGAACATGTGCCGCTTCAGCGCACGTACATTGTTGGCGACCCGCATCGCCTTAACCATCGCACCGAGCGCGAAGCGTCCGACAATGGGTCGTTGGATCGCGTCGCGCTCGTCGAACAGCTTGCGCGATTAAAGGCCATGCGGTTACGGGTGCCAGCGATAAGCCACGATGCTCGATCCGTTGTAATTGTCTTTCGTGATCACGTATTCGCCGCTCGAGCGCAGGTACGCGCGTATGCCATACATCGAATCCACGTCGTTGCCGACATCGATTGCGGCTGGATTCGAATTCGTCAGCGTCGTGACGAGACTGCCGGTGTCGAGGTCGAACACGTCGATATTCGGCACCATATGCACGTAGCCGACGAACAGATAGTGTCCGGCCGCCGCGATCGATTTCGGATTCGGACTCGTGAGATCGATCACCGGACCCGGCGCGCTCGTGTTGCCCGCTTTCCAGCCGTGATAGACCTCGATGTGACCGTTCATCGCCGTCCAGTCCCAGCTTCCCGCAATGCCTTGCGCGAGGATCATCGTGTCGCTGTCCGCTTGATAAACAATGCGCGTGAGCGGCCGCACGGTGCGCGGAATCTGGATCGTACTGGCTGGGCCCCATGACGGTTTGCCGTTCGCGTCGAAGCCCGCTAGCGGGTAGTGGAATATCTGGTTGGTGCGGTCGAGACCGGCCCAGACGTCGCCATTGCCGTCGATCGCGAAGCCGCCCGTCACCTTCGTATTCGTATTGAACGCCTTGCCCGGAATCGAGCCGTCGGGAATGGCGATATACCCGCTAGACGGATGGAAATGAAAGAAGTTGAACGTGTCGGGATTCTGACCGGAGGCGACGAGAATGCGGTTGCCGCCCACCACGACGAGTTGGCCGAAAAACTGGCCGCGCTGATAGTCGCTCATGTTCAGTCTCGGATCGGTCGGCCAGGTGAACGGATCGATCGTGTTCGCGACGAACGTGCCGCCTGACGTACCGGTGTAGATGGTGTTGCCGCTGTAGAAGTTCGCGCCGTCCGTTGCCGGGTCGGGCGCCGCGATGGCCTCGAAATTGAGCGCCTGCAACGTCCACTGCAGCGTGCCCGTTGAGTTGTACGAATGAATGTCGGTGCTGCCGTTGCGCCCGAGATCCCAGTCGCCACCCCACGCGTTATTGAGCACGTAGAGATTGCCGGCTGCGTCCTTGCCGATCCCGACGACGCGCATGAAGCGCTTGTCGCCGACTTGCCCCTTGATGCCCGTGGTGGTGTCGAGATAGCCGCCCTGCACGCCGAAGGTGCCGACCAGCGCCGGCACACCGGTCAGGGTGTAACACTTGATGTTCATGTCGGGCCCTTGGTCGCCAACCAGCAGCTGATTCGTCGGTGCGTCGAAATCGAGCGCCGATGGACGGGCGCTCGCGGCCATCTGGATCGTGTTCAGCAGTGCGCCGCTTGGGCTGAACTGCGCGAGCACGCCAGCGTTTTCGCGCGCCACCCAAACGTTGCCGGCACCGTCGATGGCAAGTGCGCCGGGTTGCTGCACGCCGATGTCGCGCTGCCAGACGCCGTCGGTCGTGTACACGCGTACGCGGTTGCCGTAGTAGTCGCTGGCGTAGAGCAGTGTGCCCGCTGTTGCGAGACCCGTGATTACGTCTGCATTCTGGATTCCGGTCCAGGTGCTGACTGCAATGCGCAGGTCGCGCGCATTCGCGTTCCGGTTGTAGCGGCCCACGGAGCCGCTGCCGAATGCGCGGCTGTAACCGAGCGCGACGAAGATCGACGTCGCGTTGCCGGTAATGGCACTGCCCTGAAATTCGTCGTGCGCCCCGACGGTGCCACGCGCGGCGCCGTTCTGATAGAGCGCTACGCCGCCCGCGTTTTCGTCCCAGCGCGATGACGTGTAGATGACCCCCTCGGGCGCAACCCACATCGAGCGTGCGCCGTTACCAACGTGGGCGGCGAGCGTGCCAAACGTGTTGGCGAGCCAGTCGGTCGTGTATTGCGCGTGACTGGCGGGCGCAATGGCGGCGACGAAGACACCGATGAGTGCTGCACGAATCCGGCTTTTGGACATACGCCGTATTTCCCATAGACATCGCACCAGGATGGCGCGAATCGCGGCGCATAAAGTGACCGCACTGGAAGCACCGTTGCATCCAGGAGGTCATGCTTGTGCGCCCGTGCCTATGAAGTGTAGTCAGGAAATTGCGCTCGGCGTGTCAACCCGTTCATGGGTTTGGGTCAATGGTGCGCAGCGGATTGGCCAACGGTATGCGCGTTGAGTTGACGATGGTAAATACGTGTCGTCGCGACGAAGCCGCCATTCCGGAAAGCCCGGTAGCGGGGCACGGCGAAAGGCCGCCCCCTCTAACACGAGTTGCGTGGTTTGGAACATCGCCATGTGTTTGGCGAGCGTGAGTTAGTCAGGGCCGCGTAGCACGTGCGATGACTGCTCGCACGCGTCGCTCAACTCGAGCGCGTCTTGACGTAACGCCCGGGCGCGGGCTCGGTCGGCTGGAATTTCGCACTTCCGAGCTTTGTGCGCGCCTTGACTCGCCCACCCGCGTGCGGTTGCAGCCAGGCGATCCAGTGGTTCCACCATGTGCCTGAAGCCTGCTGCGCAGAGGCGAACCAACCATCGGCGTCACTTGCAGGGTTGCTGTTCACATCGCCGCCTGCCCAGTAGCACCGTTTGTTCTTCGTCGCCGGATTAATGACGCCAGCGATATGTCCGCTTGCCCCGAGCACGAACTGGGTCTCCCCGCCAAGAAGCTGGGTGCTGCGCCACGCCGATTTCCACGGAACGATGTGATCCTCCTGGGTTGCCAGCACATAGGCCGGCATGTCGACGCGGCCGAGGTCGACCGGAACGCCGCACATGGTGAGCTTACCGGGCACGCGCAGGTTGTTTTCAAGGTACATGTTGCGCAAATACCAGGTGTACATCGGGCCGGGCAGGTTGGTGCTATCCGCGTTCCAGTACAGCAGGTCGAAAGCCGCCGGGCTTTTCCCCTTCAAATAGTTGTTGATCACGTTAGGCCAGATCAGATCGTTGGCGCGCAGCATCTGGAACACGAAGCCGAGTTCCCGCCCCGGGTAGATGCCGCCGCTTCCGATCGCCCGCTCACGCTGCAACACGGTTTGCTCGTCGATGAATACACCGAGATCGCCCGGATCGGTGAAGTCGAGCATGGTCGTCAGCAGCGTCAGGCTCGCAACCTTTTCTTCTTCGCGCGCGCGTATCACCGCAAGCGCCGAAGAGAGGATCGTACCGCCCACGCACCAGCCTACCGTGTTGACCTTGTCCGCACCGGTAATGGCAAGGGCGATATCGATCGCCTCCATCACGCCCGATTCCAGGTAGTCGTCCCACGTCGTATGCGCGGTTTGCGCGTCGGGGTTGCGCCACGACACCATGAATACCGTTTGTCCCTGCTCGACAGCGAAGCGAACAAACGAGTTTTCAGGCTGCAGGTCGAGAATATAGAACTTGTTGATGCAAGGCGGCACGATGAGCAACGGGCGTTTGGCTACGTGCGTGCCAAGCGGGGCGTACTGGATCAGCTGAAACAGGGCGTTCTCGAAGACAACCGCCCCTTTGGACACAGCAACGTTCTGACCCACCTCGAAGGCGGCCTCGTCGGTAATCGTAATGGTGCCGCGGGCGAGGTCTCCAATCAGATTGGTCATGCCAGTCCGCAGGCTTTCGCCGTTCGACTCGATGGCCATGCGGATCGCCTCCGGGTTCGTGGCGGCGTAGTTCGTGGGGCTCGCAGCATCGATGAACTGGCGCATGAAAAAGCGCAGTCTGTGCTTTTCGCGTTCGTCATAGCCCGTCGCGCCGATCATGTCTTCGAGCAGGCCGCCATTGGCGAGGTAGCTCTGCCGCAGCAGGCTGTACCAGGTGTTGCTGGTCCACTCGTCCGCCCGAAACCGCTGGTCGCGGCATGCCTCGCTGCCTGCAGGCTGCAGGTTCAGCATGTTCGTCCACAGCGCCCACTGCTGCCCCCAGTAGCGAGAACCCGCTTCCTGCAACACGGCTGGCGCAACGGCTGCGCTCGCGGGAATACCGGCCAGCGCGTTCAGGAAGTCTTTCGCCGAGCGGGAAAATCCGTGCGCGACCTCGTCGGGCATATTGAAGAGATTGCTCATGCCCGTTCCAATGCAGTATTCGCGAAGTCGTTTGCCGAACGCTCTTCGATAGCGCGATCCGCGCGTGAAGTGGGCATGACGAGCGCGTCGCCGTCGATCACGACCTTGCCCTGCACGGTGCAGACGGTGTCCAGCACGACGCGCCGCTTGCCGGGAATGAGTTCGCGCACCGTCACGGTGGCTTGCACCGTGTCGCCCGGCCTCACGGGCGCCTTGAAGCGCAGATTCTGCCCGAGGTAGATCGTGCCGGGGCCAGGCAAGCGGCCGGCGATTGCGGCGGAAATAATGCTTGCACTGAGCATGCCGTGCGCAATGCGCCCCTTGAAGGGCGTCTTGCGCGAAAACTCTTCATCGATGTGCACGGCGTTGTTGTCTCCCGACGCGCCGGCAAACAGCACGATATCCGCATCGGTGATGGTCTTGGCGAAACTCGCACTCATGCCCGGTGCCAGATCTTCGAAGTCGTATCCTGCAATATCATTCATACGTTATCCTAAAGATATGATTGTCGCTTGATCTGTTGGGGCATGCGGCGAAGGCGGTTCACCTCACCTCGCGTAGCGCGGCGCAGGATGCTGTCGCGGCCCGACGATCATGTCGCGATTGTTCACACGAAATGTCGTCAGTACAGGGTTCGTGGTCGAATTCGCACAATACGGCAAACACGGATAACGCATTTACGATTGGACGCCACAGTTTTAAGATTTCGCGCCATCGTCGGCTTCGGAACGGGGCGCAAAAAAGGCCGCAATCGGCACGCGCCACGTTTGCGCGAGCAGCACGCCAGCGAGCGCCACGCCGCCGCCCACGAGGTGATGCGCGTACAGCCGCTCGCCGAACGCGCCGACCGCGAGCACCGCGGTGAACACAGGCAACAGATTCATGTACATGCTGCAGCGGTTCGGGCCGAGGTGCTTCACCCCTTGCATCCAGAAAAACGGCAGCACGACCGATGCGAGCGATCCGGCGTAGGCGATGAGCGGCAGGCTCGCGCGCGTGGGCAGCGCTTCGGCGAGCGGAAGGCGCGCCATCGGCACGAGCATGAAGAGCAACGCGGCGATCGCCTGGAAATAAGTCGATTGCCACGAAGGCAGTCCGACATGCCAGCGCCTGAGCAGCACGCCATAGAGTGCGTAGGCGGCGCTTGCGCAAAGCATCAGCAGATCGCCCGCATGCACGCCGCCCGCGAGCAGGGCGGCAGGACGCCCGCCCGTGATCAGCCACACGAGTCCCGCGAACGACAGCATGCCGCCAGTGGCCATGCCGGCCGTCGGCGTTTCGCCGAGCAACACGACCGAGAGCAGCATGGTGAGCAGCGGCACGAGCGCGGTCATGATGGCCATGTTGGTGGCCGTTGTCGTTTTGGCGGCTTCGTACGAGAGGCACTGGAACAGCGCCATTGCGAGCAGGCCGAGAAAGGCGAGCCTGGGCAGTTGCGCAATGATCGCCGCGCGGTTGCGCCACGCGCCCACGGGCACGAAGAGGCTCATCAGCGCGACGGCGAGCACGAGGCGCCAGAAGGTGATGGCGTACGGATCGATGGTGTGCGCGGACAGGCGCGACACCATGACGTTGCCGGACCACAGCGCAATGGCAGTGACCGGAAAGAGCGAATAGAGCGCGGAGCGCGAGGAAGCAGCGAGCATCGGGGTAGGTGTGCGAGTGGAATGAACCCGGAGATTGCGCGCCCAGAACGGGGGCTGTCTCGCGCTAGAATGGCAACTCCTGTCGCAAAACTGCCATCGAACATCAACTCAACTTCGACCCCGCGCCCACGCCGATGACTGTCCTCCCGCCGCCGGACGTGCACGTTCCCTTTGAAAACACGCCAATGCCGGTCGCGGCGCTCGCCGCCGACTACCCACACGGCGCGTTCGTCGCCACGCATAGCCATAGGCGCGCGCAGCTGCTCTATGCGGTCGAGGGTGTCATGCTGATCGAAGCGCAGGCGGGCCGCTGGGTCGTGCCGCCAACGCGTGCGGTATGGCTCGATGCCGGGCTCGAGCACACGGTACGCATGAGCGGCAACGTGCGCATGCGTACCGTGTTCGTGGAACCCGGCGCTGTAGCGGATCTGCCGCAAGGCAGCTGTGTGGTCGAGGTGCCGCCGTTACTGCGCGAATTGATTCTTGGCGCGGTGCAAGTGCCGCTCGACTACGCGCCGGGCGGCCGCCACGACCTGCTCATGCGTTTGCTGCTCGCCGAACTCGCGGTGATACCGCGACTGCCGCTGTATTTGCCCTGGCCTGCCGACGCGCGATTGCGCAAGCTTTGCGACGCGATCATCGCCGCGCCGGATGCGCCCCACGAAGTCGCGCATTGGGCGCACAGGCTGGGCATGGCGGAGCGCACGTTGCACCGCGCGTTCCAGCGCGAGACCGGCATGACGCTTGGGCGCTGGCGCCGGCATGCGCGGCTCTTTCTGGCGCTCGAGCGTCTTGCGCGAGGCGAGAAGATCGTGACCGTGGCGCTGGACCACGGTTATACGAGCCAGAGTGCGTTTGCCGCGATGTTCAAGCGGCATTTTGGTGTTGCGCCTTCCGAGTTTTACCGCTGAGATTAATTGAGCACGCGTTCATGCCAGCAAGACGGCGATCGGCACGACGTTGCCGATTTTCTTATTGCCCAGGCGTGCGCGCGCCACTTGCACGCAAGATCAATCGCACCACTTCCTCGGTGCTCGCCTCGAACCCCGCCGTGGAAAGGGCGCGCTTGCCCGAGAGCGCGCGAATTTGCGCCTCGAAATCGGCATAGTGCTGCGTGGTTGCCCAGATCATGAACAGGAGCGTCTTCGGATCGACGGGGGCAAGCAGTCCTTCGGCAATCCAGCGATCGATCAGCGTGACGCGTGTCTCCATCCATGGCTTCACGCGCTTGAGCAGGATGTCCTGCATATGCGTCGCACCACTAATGATTTCGTTCGCCCACACTTTCGACCCAAGCGGCCTGCGCCGCGAGAGTGCCATCTTCGCGCGCACATAACCGCCAATGGCTTCGACCGGATCGTCGCTCGCGTCGAAGGTGTTGGCGGCCGCATTCCATTCCTCGAACAGGTCGTCGAGCACGCGCCAGTAGAGCGCGAGCTTGGTCGGGAAGTAGTAGTGCAGATTCGCTTTCGGCAGGCCCGCGCGCTCGGCGATCAGCGCCGTGCTCGCGCCTTCGAAGCCGCGCTCGGCGAACACGGCCTCCGCGCAGGCGAGCAGATGCGCTTCGTTCGACTCGCGAATGGCGGCTTTGCGACGGCGCGGCTTGTGCGTTGCGTCAGCCGCTTCCCGTTCGTGCGCCGTGCCGCGCAGCGCGTGGGTCGCGGCTCGCGTGGTGGGTTCGTCGTCGCGCATGATGATCGGTCCGTTCAGAAGAAAAGAGGCGGCGCGCGGCTCCCGCGCCTTTGACGGCTTCATTGTAGTCACGATGTAAGCGCCTCGTGCATTCGCCGCACTCGGGGAAAACGCGTGGACCGGCGCGGGCGCTTTCGCGCACTGCAGCATCGATGGCACGCTTCTCGCTGGTAACACCGCATTGAATTCGCAAAGTTTATCGTCTACAACCTGTCCAATCGGACAGGATTCGCGGGGCGAGGTTTCGGCAATCGCGAAGAGTCACCGAGGCGTGCACCGCCATGGTTCTTCCCGCCCCAGAAGGTGGCACGAATGCACGTTTGACGAACACGCACAGGAGGACACGCATGAACGCAGTAAGCGAAGCCGCGCTGACGACCGCGATCCACGTGAATGGCCAGCGTTTGTGGGACAGCCTGATGGAAATGGCGAAAATCGGCGCCACGCCCAAAGGCGGGGTGTGTCGTCTCGCGCTGACCGACCTCGACAAACAGGGACGCGATCTTATCGTGCAATGGGCGAAAGAGGCGGGCTGTACGGTGAGCGTCGACCAGATGGGCAACGTCTTCATGCGCCGCGCGGGGCGCAACAACGACTTGCCGCCCGTGATGACCGGCTCGCATGCGGATTCGCAGCCCACGGGCGGGCGTTTCGACGGCATCTATGGCGTGCTGGGCGGGCTCGAAGTGATCCGCTCGCTCAACGATCACGGCATTCAGACCGAGCGCCCCGTTGAAACCGTGATCTGGACCAACGAAGAAGGCTCGCGTTTCGCGCCTGCGATGGTCGCCTCCGGCGTGTTCGCGGGCGTCTTCACGCTCGATTACGGACTTTCCCGCAAGGATGTCGATGGCAAGACCATCGGCGAGGAATTGCAGCGTATCGGCTATGCGGGCGAGCTGCCGTGCGGCGGGCGCAAGATTCACGCGGCGTTCGAGCTGCATATCGAGCAGGGGCCGATACTCGAAGCCGAAAACAAGACCATTGGCGTCGTGACGGATGCACAGGGCCAGCGCTGGTACGAAGTCGTGCTCACGGGGCAGGAAGCGCACGCGGGCCCCACGCCCATGCCGCGCCGCCGCGACGCGCTGCTGGGCGCCTCGCGCGTCGTGCAGCTTGTGAACGAAATTGGCCTGCGTCACGCGCCGCTCGCCTGTGCGACGGTCGGCATGATGCAGGTGCATCCGAATTCGCGCAACGTGATTCCGGGCCGCGTGTTCTTCACCGTCGATTTTCGCCATCCGCTGGACGACGTGCTCGCGCAGATGGACGCCGAACTGCGCGAAGGCATTGCGAAGATCGCAGAGCAAGGCAAGCTCGAAGCGCAGGTCGAGCAGATTTTCTATTACGCGCCGGTACCGTTCGACAAAGCCTGCGTGAGTTCCGTGCGCGCGGCGGCGGAGCGCTTTGGCTATTCGAACCGCGAGATCGTTTCGGGCGCGGGCCACGACGCTTGCTATCTCGCGACGGTCGCGCCGACTTCGATGGTGTTCGTGCCATGTATCGACGGCATCAGTCACAACGAGATCGAAGACGCGACGATCGACTGGATCGAGGCGGGTGCGAACGTGCTGCTGCACGCCATGCTCGAACGCGCGAGCGAACCCGGCTGACGCTTTTGACGCTAGCGCAAGCGGCCTGAGAGCCGCGTTGTCATTCCCGTTGTCCCCACGTACCGGCTGTGCGTCCCGCACAGCCGGCGAGTCCGTGTTTTGCCTCGCAAGGAGCATCCGGATGTCCCAGCCCAACTCGAATGCCGCCGACGGCATCGCACCTGGCCGCCTCACCGCCGAACAGCTAGGCTGCAACTTCGCCGACGTCGCGCCGCCGCTTTCCGCCAACGCCGCTGTCATTGCCGCCGACCGCTGCCACTACTGTTACGACGCGCCGTGCGTAGCGGCCTGCCCGACCGGCATCGATATTCCGGGCTTTATCCGCAAGATCGGCAACGGCAATCTCAAGGGCGCGGCGCGCGATATTCTGGGCGCAAACCCACTGGGCGGCACGTGCGCGCGCGTGTGCCCAACCGAGATTCTCTGCGAAGGCGCATGCGTGCGCAATCATCAGGATGGCGAACCAGTCCAGATCGGCGCGCTGCAGCGCCATGCCACCGACTTCCAGATGGCGCGCGAAGCCGCCGGTGCACCGGCGCTCTTCAAGCGCGCCAGCGAGACGGGGCGCCGCGTTGCCGTGGTCGGGGCCGGGCCGGCGGGGCTCGCCTGCGCGCATACGCTTGCGCTTGCCGGGCACCGCGTGAGCGTGTTCGACGCGCGTGAAAAGGCGGGCGGCCTCAATGAATACGGCATCGCGGCATACAAGGTCGTCGACGACTTTGCGCAGCGCGAAGTGCAATGGCTGCTTTCCATCGGCGGGATCGAAATACATCAGGGGCAGCGCCTTGGCCGTGACATCACCCTAACGGAGCTGCGAGCCGCGTATGACGCCGTATTCATTGGCGTGGGCCTCGGCGGCACGCAAGCGCTTTCCATCGAAGGCGAAGCGCTCGATGGCGTGCTCGATGCCGTGGAATTCATCGCACGCCTGCGCGAAGCCAGCGATCTCTCCACGCTGGCCGTGGGCCGCAAGGTGGTGGTGATCGGCGGCGGCAATACGGCCATCGACGCCGCCGTGCAAAGCCGCAAGCTGGGCGCGGAGCAGGTGACGCTTGCGTATCGGCGCGGCGCGGCGCAGATGAGCGCTACCTGGGCCGAACAGGCATTCGCTCGCGCACAGGGCGTGGCGCTGGTCGAATGGATGAAGCCGCTGCGCATTACGGGCGACACGCGCGTGCAGACCGTGGAGTTCGAGCGCACAGTGCTCGACGCAGGCGGTGCGCTGCGAGGCACCGGAGAAATGGTGCGTGTGGAGGCCGACATGGTGTTGAAAGCCATTGGCCAAAAGCTCGTGCCCGAAGGCCTGGCTGGCCTTGATGGCCTGCAGCTGAGCGCAGGCGATGCGCGTATCGCCGTGGATGCGGACGGCGCGACGTCCATCGAAGGCGTATTCGCTGGCGGCGACTGCGCGGGCCATGGTGCAACCGACCTCACGGTACAGGCCGTGCAGGACGGCAAGCTCGCTGCGCGCGCGATCGACCGCTACCTTGCGAGTCAGTCCGCCAGAGCGGCTTGAACTGAGCGGCTTGAACTGCGCGGCTTGAACTGCGCGATCAACACATCGAAACCAGACAATTCGAAGGAGTCGCATCATGGCCGACCTGCGTTGCACGATCGCCGGCATTGAATCGCCCAACCCGTTCTGGCTCGCGTCTGCGCCGCCCACCGACAAGGCCTACAACGTCAACCGCGCCTTCGAGGCGGGTTGGGGCGGGGTGGTGTGGAAAACACTCGGGCTCGACCCGCACGTGGTGAACGTGAGTTCGCGCTATGGCGCGACCACCTGGCGCGGCCAGCGCATTGCCGGGCTGAACAACATCGAGCTCATTACCGACCGGCCGCTCGACGTGAACCTCAAGGAAATCGCGCAGGTGAAGCGCGACTGGCCCGACCGCGCGCTTATCGTCTCGCTCATGGTGCCGTGCACCGAGCAAGACTGGAAGTGGATCTTGCCGCTGGTGGAAGACACCGGCGCCGACGCGGTGGAGCTGAACTTCGGTTGCCCGCATGGCATGAGCGAGCGCGGCATGGGCGCGGCCGTGGGGCAGGTGCCCGAATACATCGAAATGGTCACGCGCTGGGTGAAGGAGGGCACGCGCCTGCCTTGCCTCGTGAAGCTCACGCCCAATGTGACCGACATACGCCATGGCGCGCGTGCCGCGATGAAGGGCGGCGCGGACGGCGTCTCGCTCATCAATACGATCAACTCGATCGTGGGCGTCGATCTCGACGTGATGGCGCCGCTGCCCACCGTGGATGGAAAAGGCACGCACGGCGGCTACTGCGGCCCCGCCGCGAAGCCCATTGCGCTTCACATGGTCGCGGAAATCGCGCGCGACCCGCAAACACACGGCCTGCCTATATCCGGCATTGGCGGCATTTCCGACTGGCGCGACGCCGCCGAATTCATCGTGCTCGGTGCGGGAAGCGTGCAGGTCTGCACCGCGGCGATGCATTACGGATTCCGAATCGTCAGCGACATGATCGATGGCCTCTCCAACTGGATGGACGACAAGGGCTACGCGAATCTCGACGCCATTCGCGGCCGCGCGGTGCCCAACGTCACCGACTGGCAGTACCTGAACCTCAACTACGACATCAAGGCGCGCATCGACCAGGACCGCTGCATTCAGTGCGGCCTGTGCCATATCGCCTGCGAGGACACGTCGCATCAGGCCATTACCGCCACGCGCGACGGCAAGCGCCACTTCGAAGTGGTCGACGCGAATTGCGTCGGGTGCAATTTATGCATGCATGTCTGCCCGGTCGACCAATGCATCACGATGGAGCGCGTCGACTCGGGCCGCTACGCGAACTGGACCACGCATCCGAATAACCCTGCACGCGTGGCCGACCCGAAGGCCGCCTGACGCATTGAAACCGCACTGAGCCGAACCGAACGAAACGAAAGAAACCAACGACAAGCCACGGAGAACCGCAACCATGAGTCAACCCTTGACTGGCGACGCCAGCGCGCGCCGCGCCGAAAGCGAGTTATACAACGACGATCTCGCGCCAACCGGCGCTGCGCAGCGCACGTGGCGCTGGTATCACTTCGCGGCGCTCTGGGTGGGCATGGTGATGAACATCGCCTCGTACATGCTCGCGGCGGGGCTCACCGAGCAGGGCATGTCGCCGTGGCAGTCGGTGCTCACGGTGCTGCTCGGTAATCTCATCGTGCTCGTGCCGATGTTGCTGATTGGCCACGCAGGCACGAAATACGGCATTCCCTATGCTGTGCTCGTGCGTTCCTCGTTCGGCACCCAGGGCGCGAAGCTGCCTGCCATGCTGCGCGCCATCGTGGCGTGCGGCTGGTACGGCATCCAGTCGTGGCTGGGCGGCAGCGCCATCTATACGCTCATCAATATCCTCACGCATAACGCGCTGGTGGGCGACGCGCTGCCGTTTCTCGGCATTTCTATCGGCCAGGGCGCGTGCTTCCTTGTGTTCTGGGTGCTGCAGCTTTATTTCATCCTGCACGGCACCGATTCGATCCGCTGGCTCGAAAGCTGGTCCGCACCCATCAAGGTCGTGATGTGCGTGGTGCTCGTGTGGTGGGCCTGTTCGAAGGCAGGCGGGGTGGGTTCGATGCTCTCGCAACCCTCCCAGTTCGTCGCGGGCGGCAAGAAGGCGGGGCTCTTCTGGGCGACGTTCTGGCCCAGCCTCACGGCCATGGTGGGCTTCTGGGCCACGCTTGCGCTCAACATTCCCGACTTCACGCGCTTCGCGAAAACGCAGAAGGACCAGTTTGTCGGCCAGGCCATCGGCTTGCCTATTCCGATGGCGCTGCTTTCGGTGGTTTCCGTGGTCGTGACTTCGGCGACGGTGGTGATCTACGGCAAGGCGATCTGGGACCCTATCGACCTCACGAGCCGCATGGAAGGCGTTGGCGTGGGCATCGCGCTCGTCATCCTCACGCTCGACACGATGTGCTGCAATCTCGCCGCCAATCTTGTCGGCCCGGCCTACGACTTTTCCAGCCTCTGGCCCAAAGCCATTTCGTACAAGGCGGGCGGCCTGATTACCGCGGGCATCGCCATTGTGATGATGCCGTGGAAGATTCTCGCCACCACGCAGGGCTACATCTTCACCTGGCTCGTCGGCTATTCGGCGCTGCTCGGGCCCGTGGCGGGCATTCTCATCGTCGACTACTTTCTCGTACGCGGCACGCGCCTGAATACGGCCGAGCTATTCGAAGAAAACGGCGAATACGCTTACTCGAACGGCTGGAATATGGCAGCGGTGATCGCCCTCGTCCTGGGCGTGCTGCCCAACCTGCCGGGATTCCTCAACACCGCGTTTCCGAACGCGTTTCCCTCCGTGCCCGACGCGTTCAAAAGCATCTACACCTATGCGTGGTTCGTGGGGCTTGCCATTGCGGCGATCGTGTACGGCGTGATGATGAAGCTCGGCAAGAGCCGGCGGCCGAGCGTGGCGAGCGCGTGAGGCATGGCGGCGTGAAATCGTTCAACTGAAGGAGACATGGCATCATGGCGATCCTGATTCGAGGCGGCACCATCGTCAATGCGGACAAGAGCTGGCGCGCGGACGTGCTGTGCGAAAACGGCGTGATCCAGGCCGTGGGCGAGAACCTCGACGCGCCTGCGGGCGCGACCGTGGTCGACGCGGGCGGCCAGTACGTGATGCCGGGCGGCATCGACCCGCACACGCATATGGAACTGCCGTTCATGGGCACGACGGCTAGCGACGACTTCTACACGGGCACGGCGGCCGGTCTCGCGGGCGGCACGACGTCGATCATCGACTTCGTTATTCCGAGCCCTAAGCAGCCGCTCATGGACGCGTTTCGCGAATGGCGCGGCTGGGCCGAAAAGGCCGCCGCCGACTACGGCTTCCATGTGGCGGTCACGTGGTGGGACGACAGCGTGCATCGCGACATGGGGCTGCTCGTGAACGAACACGGCGTGTCGAGCTTCAAGCACTTCATGGCATACAAGAACGCCATCATGGCCGACGACGAGATTCTCGTGAACAGCTTTGCGCGTTCGCTGGAACTGGGCGCGTTGCCCACTGTGCATGCCGAAAACGGCGAACTCGTCTTCCAGTTGCAACGTCAGTTGCTTGCGCGCGGCTTCACGGGGCCGGAGGCGCATCCGCTTTCAAGGCCGCCGGAAGTCGAAGGCGAGGCGGCGAATCGCGCCATTCGCATTGCGCAGGTGCTGGGCGTGCCGGTGTACATCGTGCATGTCTCGGCGAAAGACGCGCTCGAAGCCATCGCCCGTGCACGCAGCGAAGGGCAGCGCGTGTTCGGCGAAGTGCTCGCCGGGCATCTGGTGATCGACGAGTCCGTCTATCGCGACCCGGACTGGACGCGCGCGGCCGCCCATGTCATGAGCCCGCCGTTCCGCACGAAAGAGCATCGCGACGCCCTTTGGCGCGGCCTTCAGGGCGGGTTGCTGCACACCACGGCGACCGACCACTGCGTGTTCTGCGCTTCGCAAAAGGCAATGGGCCGCAACGATTTCACAAGGATTCCGAACGGATGCGGCGGTGTGGAAGATCGCATGGCGGTGCTATGGGATCAGGGCGTGAACACGGGAAGGCTTACGCCAAACGAGTTCGTGCGGGTGACCTCCACGAACGCCGCGCAGATATTCAACCTGTACCCGCGCAAGGGCGCGGTGGCCGTTGGCGCCGACGCCGATCTGGTCGTGTGGGACCCGGAGGCCACGCGTACGATCTCGGTGAAGACGCATCATCAAAACGTCGACTTCAACGTCTTCGAAGGCATGACGGTGCGCGGCGTGCCCACGCACACGGTCTCGCAAGGCGAACTCGTGTGGGCGAACGGCGATCTGCGTGCGCGGCGCGGCGCCGGGCGTTACCTGAAGCGGCCGGCGAATCCCGGTTATCTGCAGGCGTCGCGGCTTGCGAAGAGCTTGAAGGAAACGCAACCGGTGCATCGTGAGGGCGATGCGTCCTGACGTCGACCGTTGTTTCAAGGCACCAGACTTCTCACGTAGTTGATCGGGGCGTGATCCGCGAGGTCGCGCACCACGACGTTACCGATGCGCCACGCGCAGTTGAGCAGATAGTCGTCGCGCGCGGCGCTTCGGTCCGCTTGCACGAAGGCGTCGTCTGCGTGCGGCGCAAGCTCGCCCTCGCGCGTGATGTAGTTCGACGCTCCCGCGTGGACGTATCCGCTAAGCGTAGGCGGCGGCAAATCGGTGATGAGATCGCAGCAGTCGACATAGCGCGTGATGTGCAACCCGTTGAGTGTTGCGACAAACGCCGCGTTGCCCACTCGCGGCGAGCCGATCGTCACGAGGGCGCTTGGCTTGCATAGGCTGGCGAAGAGCGTCGCGATGGCCGCACCAAGGCTATGGCCCGTCAATATGAGTTGCGATCGAGTCGGCCCGGTCTCCTGCAACCAGTTCTCCACTGCGCTGCGCAAGCCGCGGGCAGCGCCCGCAAATCCAGCGTGAACCTGGCCAGCGCTTTCCGGCCAGTCCGTCAAGTTGAATTTCAGATCATCCGCGATATCGCTAATCGACTGCGGGTCCGTTCCGCGGAA
This sequence comes from Paraburkholderia sp. J8-2, assembly GCF_905220195.1. NCBI lineage: Bacteria > Pseudomonadati > Pseudomonadota > Betaproteobacteria > Burkholderiales > Burkholderiaceae > Paraburkholderia > Paraburkholderia sp. J8-2. The sequence continues at coordinate 160,376 of NZ_CAJMZA010000008.1, read as the reverse complement.
GGCGAGGATGGCGAGGCCGTCGGCTTGCCTCACGGCGCCAAATCCGTGCACGTCATCGCCTGCAAAGTTGAAGGTGACAGCGCCTTGAAAACCGACCAGAGCGAGCGCTTGGTCGAGCTGTTGGCGTTCAGCGGCGCCATTCTCGTAGCGTATGTAGGCAAGGCGGGCAAATTCGGCACACAGTCCGTCGATGTCATAGTTGACACCGGCGGTGAACACCGTTGGCCTGAGTCCCGGTGAGTTGAGCGCGTTGAGCGACGGATCGTAGGGGATAGTCGGCATGTGTACCTCCATTTTCGCGTTGAGCTTCTTCTTTGTTGCCACGCATTCGCGGGGCAATGGCAGATCACTGCGGGGCTCGAATCGATAAAGCGGACATAGAATCGCTTCCGGGATAAAAGCGCTTTAAAAGCGTGCCGCTTACTGCATTAGATTGCGCATCTGCGAGTAGCCCAACTCGCGATGCGATTCCCACTGGATGTCGTCGAAAAACTGGTTCGCCGTGGTCTCGTTCGGAAACGTGCGGTTCTGCTTGCGATACTCCCGCACGTCGGGCGGCGCGGCAGACGTGACGCGCGGCTTGATGACCAGTATCTGTCCGTCGCTTGCGTCGGCGAACTTGACGGCAAACTGGAGCGCGAGAAACTTGCGCTTCTTCCTGAATTCCCCGATCGACAGGGCGATATGGGCCGGATTCAGGCGCAATGACGACGGGAGCGAAAGCCGTGTGACCGGCTCGCGAATTTCGGCGCCGAAATCGACGCGCGCGCGGCGAATCAGGTTAGCGATATCGCCGAACCGGTATTTCGGATCGTAGCCATTGTCGATCAGCACAATGAATTTCAGCTTACGCCTTAGCAATTCATAGGCGCCCGTGTTTTCGAAATGACCGCCGTCGGTGAGATACCAGCGTCGGCCACGAGGTCCGTCGAATTCGCCCATCAGTTCGTCCATGAGGCAGAACTGCGTGCCGAAGAGCTTCTCGGAGAGAAAACGGTGAGGGAGGTTCGCATCGGGTATCGGTACACGCTTGCGCTCGAAGTTCACCGCACCGAACCGGAACGGCTTCGAATACGTGTCCCACCAATAGCCCAGGCGGATATTGGCCACGCCAAGCAGCAGCGAGTAGCCGACGTGCGTATTCTGGCCGAGCCCGGTGCTCACAGCCGCACCGGAAATGGCGACCCAGTCTCCTAGCGTCATCGATTCGAGCCAGATGTCACGCGTGCGCAAGTCGCCGCGCACGTAACACGCCGGCGTCGAAATATCGTTCGCGCTTTCCCATTCGCACTCGAGCACGCCGAGCCTCGCGCCCACGGTCATGCCTGCTGGTCCGATACTGAAGGCGAGCCCCCGCGCGCCGCGCTGCACCAGCGACGAGTCCCAGTCGATCGTCTTGTTGATCGTCGCGTTGATGAGATGCACCGGCGCATGGCTGCGTGAGTGGAAATATTCTCCCATCGTGATGCTGTCGCCGGCTACGAGATTGGTCACATCGCGCATGGCGGGCGTGCGCAACCGCTCGGCATTCGTTGCGCCCAGGAAAGCGCGAGTGAGTCGTGTGCTATAGAGCCGCTGATAAGTCGAGAGGTTCAGGAACTGAATGCACAGGCCGTCGACGATCGCGAGCATGAGAAAGGCGACGCACAGGATCGCCATGCGCGTGGCGTAGTCGTGCCCGTTGCCGTAATGCCGCCATATGACCATCGAGATCGAAAGGGCCACGGCGGACCAGAACGCCAGCGTCGCGAGCGCGGCGAAGATGGCGGCGACCGAAGCGAGAACGAGGCGCGGAATCTTGGCCAGACCGCCGACGATGTTGTCGCCTTGCGCTAACAGGAACCGCGCGAGAGTCCATAGCACCGCCCCGATGCCGGCCAGCGCGCCCAGCGGGCCGGAGTTCGTCGCGCTAAGGAAGTTCATGGAGACATGGCGAGTGGCCTCGTATGCGAGGCCGCCGAGCGCGTCGACGAGTGCGAGAAGCAGCAACCAGAGCACGATCTGAATTGGACCGGCGCCGACACGATGTCCACAGAGGCGAAGCGGTGTTGTGAACGCGTTCGTGAGCGCATTGCGCAAGCGGTCGACGAAGGCGCGGCTGTCCGAGCGCGGCGAAGAGGAGGGCGTCGACCCGCGGAACCACGATTTGCCGGAGCCGCTGCCGCGCTTGCCGACATACAGCCATGCAATGATGAGATACAGGGTGCCGAGCACGCCGGTGCTGATGACGAATATCGCAGCGAGAAGTTTGCCCGATGGATGCTTGAGCTGGCCCAGAAGGAGGGTTGCGATCGGCTTTGACGATCCGTGGTTGAAGATGACGATCGTGCTGACGGCCAATGCGGTGACCACGAAGAGCGAGATGAATGGCAGCCACTTGCCGACGAAACCCGTTTTCTGCGCGAGGTTCTGGGTCAGCCAGTAGGCGCGGCTGAGCGGAGAGAAAACAAATGCGGCGATGAAGACGGCGATGGACGCGGGCAACAGCGAGCGGGCCCACCAGATGTCGGGCACGGCCGACTGCAGCGGCGCCCACCAGGGGTCGCCCACGATCAGCGGCGAACACCAGACGTCGGGTACGGACGAGAGCAGCGGAGACCAGCACACTTCCGGCGAAACCAACTGCAATTGCTTTAGACCGGCTGTGGCCATCGATGGATGCGTCAACCAGGTCGCCGGGTGCGGCGAGAGTACGTAGAACCACCAGACGTTCGATGCTGGCGAGGGCGGCCCGAGGAGCTGCTCCGCCAGGCCGTGCGCGGCGAAGTCCAGCAGGCCAAACGCAAGGAGGATAGTCAGGAGCGATACGCCGATTACGTACTGCACGGCGAACCAGTTTCTCATCGAGAACACGAGATATTGAAGGTAGTCCTTCAAGCCGTTCGGCACGAGATAGTTGCAGTTGTCGCGCAAATAGGCAATGGGCGTGACCGCGTTCGCAGCGTCAGGCTGCGCGTCCGGGCATAGTTTGCCCGACGCGCTTTTGGCTTGGTCGATATAAGCCGACTTTTCAAGCTGCAGGTTTCCGGCGCGCAGTTCGTCCGGAACGAAAAGACTGCCATAGAATGCGCCGATGTAGCTGCCGCCGGATACCGTGGATAGATAGTCGAAATGCTTCAGTGTGTCCTTGTCCGCCATCGCCTGAAGGATACCTAACGAAAATACGGCGCTTCGTATGCCGCCGCCCGAGATCGCCAGGCCGCAGGCATCGGTGGCATGAGGCAACGCGGAAAGGCCGACCGCATGCCGGTGTCGCTCGACCTGCGCGTGCTCGCGGCGGGAGAAGTCCGTGGGCAATTGCCAGGACGGCGCGGGTGGGGGCGTCGCGGCCCTGGCGCGTTTGGAGGCGGGCCGCAGTAGGGTCCTGACAAGGAACGAGAGGAGGCCCGGCATCATTCACTCCTGTTCTCTGGACGATGAACGGCGCAGCACTTGTCGCAGTGGCAGGACAGACAGGCGCAGAACGCGAGACCGTGGCGTGTTCGAACTGCGGCGGCGAGCCCTGGCATGCGCGCAAGCCCGCCCGCCGGCTGCTACCGAAGCGGTGCTGGAACCGGGCGAACGTGAAGCGCTAACGGCAGGCGCTTTGCAGATGCGCTTTCGAACACATATGAGGAAATTAAAGGCCGGATAGTGGGACGCGTATGTGATCTGGCGAACACAAGCGGCGCAAACACTTGAGGTAACTCACGTAGCGCTGGGCGCTTGACCATGAGGTCGTGTGGTGAGCGACTGGTTTGCTTACAACGTGCGGGTAGGCGTCGGCGCGGTCAATGCCGACTCAATCGTCAATCAAACGCGCTTATTCTGTATCGTCTGCCATGAATGGTTTTATAGATGATGGAGAACGGGCATTCGCTCAATATGGCGCTGATCAGAGACTCGTTGTTGCAATAAATTTCCTCGGGGCCAACGGCACGAATGCCATGCACGATCGAATGATAGTCACCGTTGAATGCCAGGCGGCAATCGACTCTCCACTCCTGCTTCAGGTTTAATGGGTAGTTAGCGTCGTCGATGGCCAATGTTTTTTTATACCGTTGATCGTCCAGCAGTGCCGCTTGCGCCTTCGCGAAATCGTCGAGGCACTCGTGGCTGGTGACATAGCGCTCCCATGGCAAAATCGCGTGGACTGACGAACAGTCTTTGTAGTAGTCCGCTTGTGCTCTGCTGTTTGCGTGGTGCACCAGTGTCAGCACCCTGATCGAAGACTCGTCTTTAACAAGCGAAAGCAAATAATCGCGGCAATTGGCCAGCGTATATCCCACGCCGGCAACGTCGTCCACCAGCAGGATTCTCTTGCCTTCCTTGATGCAGGCGTCGACAAGATCGAGCGCTTTCTTGTTTTTGATCTCGGCCTTAGCTTCGCGCCGATCGTAGTGAACAAAGTCCACGGGCAGGCCCAACATCTGCGAAAGCATCAGGGCGGGTATGGCGCCGCCTCGCAAGATGCCGAGTATCAAACCCACGTTTTCGTGAATCAGTGGGTCTCTTCTGGACAGGCAAAACGTTTCTATGTCGTCGTAGCCATAGAAGTAGACGGGGCGTTTGGCGAACTCGGTGTCCATCTATTTTTGCTCCATCTTAAGGACGAAATTCAAGGCTCACGTGGCGTCAATTCATCTACAGCGAAAGCGGCAGCGCAAGATGCCGCGCGTACATCAGATCGCGATGTTCAAGCAAAATGGGATCCAGCGCCGCGTCGGTCTTGGGGTCGCGCATTTCGAATGCGGCCCTCACGCTCGCGTCCATCGGACACACATCATCCGGTAGCGGGCGGAAAAGTCCGACAACACTGGCACTGTAGACATCGACCGCGGTCACGGTATTGCCGATGTAATACGAGGACCCCGCCGCCCGCTGCGCCTTCAGACGCGCGGCCAGCATTCCCAGCACAGCGGTTACGCGCCCGGTCGCCGCCGCGCCGGTTTCCTGGCTGTACCCATATTTCTTGCCCAGATATTTCGCGACCCGCTCGGGGAAGCCGCCGCTATTGTGCAAACCTGCATGAATGAGCTGCAAACGGCGCGACCATCCCAAACCGCACTCGCCGCACAGTTCATGCGCGAGGCCAAAAGCCAGAGCGCGCTCCGCGGGGTTGTCCGGCAGCAACGAAGGCGTGGGCACCAGCCGTTCCGCGAGCAGAAGAATATCCGCCCAACCGCGGCGCGGCCGCTCCTGTCCAACCATGAGCACGGGCGCGCTCAACTCCCCGGTCCACTGTTTCAGGGTCTCGCTGTCGTAGGCGAGTCGCACGGCGGCCCACTCGATACCCTTGATATGCAGGATGCCCTTGGCCGCCTCGCTCCAGGGGCTAGGAACGCCGCCGACCACGACCATGCGCAATCCGTCCCGCTGGACTGCTGTTTCGACATCGATATATTCGAACGGCATCGATCTGCTCCCTCAAGGCCGAGTCCAGGTCGATTCCTGGACCACCGTGCGCGAAGCGTCACTGTACGCTATTGAGCCGCCGTTCGAGCGAGCGTCACTGCGAGTGCGGCGCGTTGCCTTGCTTGAGCGTTGGATCGAGCAACGCGTCCTTTACGTCAAGCGAAGACGTTTGCCCGAGATTCGCGTAGTCATGTTCGAGCCATCCGTCCGCCACCTCGCGTCCGCGCTCGAACAGCGCCTTGAGCAACGACCAGGACGTACTGCTCTTGGAGACGAAGCCGAACTTCGCGAGAAAGTCGTCGTCGCGAATCAGATGGAAGCGGACGGTCTTGTAGCGGCTTTTGCTTGCGGCTTCCTCGCCAACCGAGTCGAGCACGCGGTTGACCGCTTCGATCGCGTTGATCTCCAGCACGACGGAGGCGTTGAAACCGATTTCGTTGAGCCGCTCCAGAATGCCGCGTGCGTTTTTAGGCGGCATGTCGTGGCGCGCGAACGGATTCACGAGAATCAGGATCAGGTCCTGCGCGTGGGCGATCAGCGGGGCCAACGGCGGATTGCCCAGATAGCCGCCATCCCAGTACGGCACGCCGTTGACCTCCACGGTACGGAATTCGCTCGGCAGGCACGCGGAGGCGCGCAGCACCTCGACGGAGATGTCGGGCTGCGTGAAGATGGCGCGTTCGTTGGTTCGTACATTGGTCGCGCAAATGAAAAGCTGCGGGGCGCCGCGCGTTGTGTTGAGCGTGGAGAGAGCCGTTTTCGAAAGTGTGGCGTGGATCAGCGGGCCGAGCGGATCGCGATAAAAGGGATTGTTGTAAGGCGAGGCGACGAGCCCCACGACCTCCGTGAAAATGGCGCCGGGACTCCAGTCGATATTCCAGCCGCCGAACGGACCAGGCTCGGAAAAGCCGAAGAGGGCATTGCCGGCCAGCGTGCCGGCGCGCGACACCGCTTCCCAGAAGTCGCGAAGCATCTCGCGCGCTCTCGCTGCGCCGCCGGTGGCGAGGCCCGCTGCGCAGAGCGCCGCGTTGATGCCGCCCGCGCTCGCGCCGCTGATCGCCGCGACGTTGAGTGGCGTTCCCTGCGCTGTCGATTCGAGCAGTCGATCGAGCACACCCCACGTGAACGCGCCGTGCGAGCCGCCGCCCTGCAGCGCGAGCGCGACTTTGGGGCCGGACTGTTGCACACCGCTCGGGGATTCCTCGGTCGCCATGGCTCTTCTCTCGTCGTCATCGCGTTGCTGGCCATCGTACGCGCGAGCGGGAATGCGCGTGCTATGGATGCTGCGTCAGCAACGGGTGAGGGCGGGCGTCGCTTCCTCCAGCGCATGCGTCAGCAGGGCGATTGCCAGTCGTTCACCGGCGGCATTGGCCGGAATGCGTCCGTCGAGCGCCAGCGTCGCCAGGCCGTGAACCAGTCCCCAGCAGGCAAGTGCTCCGGCCTCGGCCCAATCCGGCGCCAGTTCCGCCACCCGACGCGCCATCAGTGTGTAAGCGCCCCGGCAGTCACCGTGGGGCAGCGCGAGTCCCGCGCCATCTGCGAACATCAGCCGGAACAGCGCAGGATGCGCGCGGGCGAAGGCAACGTAGGCCAGGCCCTGCGCCGTGAGCGCTTCGTGCGCGTTGTCCACTTGATCCGCGCGCGCGGCCTCTGCTTCCAGCATGGCAAAGCCCTTGAGCGCGACGGCGCCCATCAGCGCGGCCTTGTCCTCGAAATGGCGATAGGGCGCCATCGCCGAAACACCGGCTGCCCGCGCAACGGCACGCAGGCTGACGTCGCTCTCGCCCTGTTCGAGCAGGGCCAACGCGCAGTCAACCAGCCGGTCACGCAAGGACGAAATCGAATCGCTCATGGCTGTTTACACTGTAATCATCGAGGACTATGCTTACAGCGTAAGCAGCCGGGAGCCATCATGCAAGCCTCCGTTACCCGCAGGTCCGTCGATCTCAGCGCCTATCCGAATCTCGTGGTCATCCTCCTGGGTTTTCGCGTGCGGCGGCTGCGCGGCATCGCCACCTTGTTCGGCATCGGCAAGGGCTTGCGGCAAATCCAGTTGAACCCGCCTGCCGGACTGCTCTCGAGCGAGCAGTTCCTGTTCGCACTGAACCACGTGGGGATCCGCCAGTATTGGCGTGACCTCGAAAGCCTCGAAGCTTTCACGCGCAGCGCGCCGCATTCGCGCTGGTGGGGCGAGTTCCTGCGCGACAGCGGCGGTGCGGGCTTCTGGCATGAAAGCTATAGCCGGCAAGGCATGGAAGCGGTTTATGTCGACATGCCGGGGCCCGTGGGCTTCGACCGGTTCGCGCCGGCGTGCGAGCCGACCGGGCCTTTTATGAGCGCGAGAAAACGCATGGCGGCGGACAAGGGCGTGGCCGGTTCAATTGGCGCGTAAATGCGCGCAAGCGCCATCGTTATCAAACACTTCGATATCCTCGTGCAGAATGCGGCGGATTTCAAAAATCGCCTCCGGGGTTTCCTGAACGCTATGTCCCGAAACGATCACCTTTTCGGAGAGCGCGCCGTCGAGGTGCGCGCTGCGATAAGGGACGACCCCATCGTCGGAATCCTCGAGCGGGCCCGTCTCGCGGCGTCTCGCAATAATCGAGTGAAAGCACACGTTTGGGCTGATCGGCAGTCGTGAGGTCGACTGAATGATGGGATTGGTGTCCCGCAACTGCTCAATGCTGTTGGGAACCGCGATGGTCTCTCCCGCCCTGTGGGTGCTATCCGCGTTGGTCGCGCTCTGCAGCATCTCGTCAAGCTCCTTTAACAGCGCAAGCGGCAAGCGCACCAGGTTTGCAACCCAGCGAGAAAGGCGATTGCTTGCGAACGGCGTGCCGCGGTGTGGCGTGGCGATGAAGATCGCGCGCTCGACCTGTGGCATTGGCGTAAAGCGCAGCAGACGATTGAGCCGCTCGTCCTCGCGAACGATGTCGATGCCTTCGGGCAGGTAGTTGTTCTGGACGGTGACCCAGAGCACATCGTCGGACGATGAGACGAGCAGCCGGGCAAGCACGCCGCCCATGCTGTGCCCGATCAGCACCATGCCGTTCGATGCGGGCAGCACGCCAGCGGGATCGAAATGCGCGAGTGTCAGTTGCACCGCCTGGCGTATTCTCGCGAGATTCACGAGAATGGGCACGTTGGTCGGGTAGTAGACCTGCCAGACCTGGAAATGCTCGCGAAGCATTTCGTCGCCCTGAATGTCGTTGGCGACGTTGACCCACGCCTCAGGACTGCTCGCTAGTCCGTGCAGCATCAGAACGATGCGCCGGTCCGGGTCGAAGGGCTGCATCATGTAAATGCGCGGACGGTCGATGCCCCGCGTGCGGCCGAGCAGAGAACGCAAGGACTGCCTGGCAAAGCCCGAGCGGGCGAGCCAGATGCCATAGCCCGCACTGAAGTTGGCGGCGAGCGGCACGGTCTGGCCGTTCAGCTCTACGCTCTCTACGCGATACGGATCGTAGGCGGAAAAGACCACGTCGTGCGAATCGAGCACTTGCTCGAGCGTGCCGTCGCCAAACGACAGCAGTGCGGTGACGCTCGGCGAAGGCATTTCGTTGAACGGACGCGCGCCGGGGGCGAGCCAGATAGTGGCGGCCGCGTTCGAATTCCCGTTGCCTTCGGCAGTTGGTGCGCTGCTTGTTGTGCTGTTTTTGGCGCTGTTTTCGTCGCTGTTGTTCGTCTCGCTGGCCGGGTCGGGCGCCGCGGGTTGCGTGACGGCGACCAGTTCCGCGCCCAGGCCGTCGCGGCGATACGTGTTGCGCAGTCCCGCGAATGACAGCCCCGCGGCCGGAATGACTTCGCTGAGTTCGCGTACGCCCTCGGGCAGCCGGACTTCTCTCAGGTCGATGCGTAGGGTCCAGCCTGCTATGAACTGCTTTTTTGGATCGCGGTTGCTGTTGTTCGTTTCATGCGCGCCGCGCAGGAACAGCGCGCCGGCGAGTTCCTGGACCGCATAGTTGTAGTAGTCGCGAACCTGTGTCTGGCGGTCCTCGAATGCGCGCTCGCCAGCCGTGCGTTGACCGAGGAACAGAAAGGCGTACGCGTATCGCGCGGTCTTGAGCCACGAATCGAATTGCGCGTCGCCCCAGGGGTTGCCGGCAGGCGGCGTTTGCGCAAGCGCCATCTGGAGCGATAACTCGGCCAGGCTGGCGAGACGCTGGTCGGTATTGAGCCCGCCCACGGTTGCGATCGTGTCGATACACGCTTGCGGTGCGTTCCGGCATGCACTTTCGTCCAGGGCCGCAACGCGCAACGTGGCTTGTGTCGCCGTACTCAGCTGGCCGGTCGAGAGAATATCTCCGCGGCGCATGGCAAAGTACTGCTGCGGGCCGAGCGAGTTCACGCGCACCATAGCGCAGCCGGACAGCAGCGCGGCGACGAGAATGACCGAAAGCTGGGCCAATACACGGGCCACCTGCGGGCAACACGGCTTGCGGGACGAGTAAGGGCGCGTCATGAAGGATCCAGGCCAATCGCGCGGGCGCGCACAAGCGTGTGGCGAAATGGGGGACGGCGCGGCGCTGTGGCCATCAGGTCGATGTATACCAGCCTGATCCGGATTGCGTTCGCGCGGTGATCCGCGGCGCGCAGGTATGTGCTCTCCCGGGTTGACTGGCGAGCCCGGCATCAACAGACTCTAGTCACCCTCGATCCACAAGGGAGCGAACTTGGCCAACCCGGATCTTGTTGAAAGCGAGCCGAAGGGCGTGCACGTCGTCGCTGCGCAGGCGAGCCCGTGCGACAAGCTCGTGATCCGCACGCAGCCCACCACAGTCGACCGTCCGTGCCAGCGCAAGCGTCTCGCGCTCGCGGCGACGATTCTGGGTTCGAGCATGGCGTTTATCGACGGCTCGGTCGTCAATGTCGCATTGCCGTCCATTCAGGGCGAACTCGCTGCGAGCGTCGCGGCGATGCAATGGGTCGTCAACGCGTATCTGCTCTTTCTCGGGTCCCTCGTGCTGGTCGGCGGCTCGATGGGGGACAAGCTTGGCCGCCGCACGGTGTTTATCGCGGGCATTGCGCTTTTCACGCTGGCGTCGGCTGCTTGCGGACTGGCGCCGAATGCGGGCGCACTGATCGCCGCGCGCGCGGTGCAAGGCATAGGCGCGGCGCTGCTCGTCCCCAGCAGTCTCGCGATCATCGGCGCGGTGTTCGACGACGCCGCGCGCGGACGGGCAATCGGCACCTGGGCGGGCGTGGGCGCGATCACGTCGGCGGTGGGGCCCGTGGCGGGCGGCTGGCTCGTCGACGCGTTTTCGTGGCGCGCGATCTTTTTCCTGAATGTCCCGCTCGCCGCGATAACGATCGCGCTCGCCGTATCGTCGGTGCCCAACAGCCACCGGCTCGATGCGCCCGGGCAGCTCGACTGGCCCGGCTCGCTGGCCGCGGCAGGAGGCCTCGGCGCACTGACGTTCGGGCTGACCGAGGCGTCGGCGCGAGGCTTCCAGCATCCGCTCGTATTGGGCGCGATAGGCGCTGGCGTGCTCGTGCTTGTCGCATTCGTCGTGATCGAAGCACACAGCGCCAGCCCCATGATGCCGCTCGACGTGTTCCGCTCACGCGATTTCACCGGCGCGAATCTCGTCACCCTGCTGCTTTACTTCGGGCTCGGCGGCGCATTCTTCTTCCTGCCGTTCACGCTGATCCGCGCGCATGGCTACACCGCGACCGAAGCGGGCGCGGCGCTGCTGCCGGTGCCTGTGATCATCGGCTTGCTATCGCGTTTCACCGGCGGATTGACTAGCCGTTTCGGCTCGCGCGCGTTGCTGACCGTGGGGCCGGGCGTCGCCGGAATCGGCTTCGCGCTCCTGGCATTGCCATTCGTGCGCGGCGGCTACTGGGCCGGATTTTTCCCGGCGCTCGCGGTGCTTGGGCTCGGCATGACGATTACCGTCGCGCCGCTCACCACCACCGTCATGGGCTCGGTGTCGCACGAGCGCACTGGCGTCGCCTCGGGCATCAACAATGCCGTTGCGCGCGTGGCGAGCCTGCTGGCGGTTGCGGTGCTTGGCATCGTGTTCGTGTGGTCGCATCACGCGGCGCTATCGGCGCGGCTCGACGCGTTGCACGTGCCGCCCGACGCGCGCGAGGCGAGGCAGTTGCTGGAGCCTGACGCGCGAGGGGAAATGCCATCGCGCGGCGCCCATGGGCAGCACGAGACGCTGATGGCGCGTGCAGAAGCGGACGCCCTGATCGATGCGCTGCGCGCCGTCGCCGTTGTGTCTGCCGCGTGCGCATTTGCTGGCGCTGGGATTGCTGCGGCAGCCATCCAGCCGCGCAAACGCGCTGCAAACGTTTGCAGCTGAAATATTTCGCAAAATTACACATGGCACGTACATTTCGCGAATCGCGGAGGGCTATACACGCACTAAATAAAAATGACAACGACTGAATTCAGGTTTCAAATTCGGGCAAATCGAAACGAACAACAGCACGACAACATTATCTCGTGCACCGTGGCGGGCGCAAAAACGCCCGTGCCATGCGAGCGGCCTTAAGTCTTACGTGCCCCATTTTATGCGCAAACGTTTTCGTATTTGATCTGTCGCGCAGGCGTGACAAATTCAATGATGCAGGCCAATTAAAAAATAAACTCGGCGGGAATAATACGTATAATCCGCCGCGCGTGTCAGTTGATCCGACGTTCTTCCGGAATCACCAGCAAGAATTGCCTGCGCTTAACGCCGGTCACCGCCCGGATGGTGATGAGGTTGCTTGCGCAAGTTTTGTTGACCCTATGCGCCTTCTTTCAGGGCGCATGAATATGTGATGAATTCCATGCCAGCACCGCAATGGCGTCCGTTCGTGTCGTTCCTCACGCAAGAGTTGACGCAGAACCTGACGCCCAGGTTTCTGACCCAGCTCATGCGTGCTGCTGGCGGCCAGTTCGCCCGTCAATATGCGCTTGCCGAGGCGCTCACCGTGGCCGCGATGCGCGACGCCATGAATCAGGTTTGGGGCGAGCTGGACTGGGGGCAGGTCGAGATACGCGAGGCTCAGGACTGGCTGGTGCTCACGCATTACCACGCGCCGCTCAAGGTCGTATTCGGCGCGGAGAACGTGGCTTGGGCTGGCGCTTTCCTCGAGGGGGCCTATGAAGCATGGATGCACCAGCTGGGCGCCGATTCGCAGTTGCGAATGACCACGGCAGGCCCAGCGGATGCGTCGGGAACGATGGTTTTCCTGTTCGGTAAGTAGAAGTCGGCAAGTCAGTAAAAAAACACAAAACGTGCTGCGCGCGTCACGCGCCTTCGTGGACAGCACAACGAATACTACGGGGTCGGGGCATGAGCAGTGCATCGGACATTGCGAATCTTTTCGAGGTAGTGGACGCAAGCCCTTTTCAGTATCAGGAAGTGGAAAGGGCGGAGCAGATGCAAGGTCTGCGTGGGCGCTGGTCCACGCTGAACGCGGCGGAGCCGGATACCGTCGCGCCCGCGCCAATGGCGTTGCAGGACGCCGCCACCGATTCGGCCGAGGCTCCCGCTGCGATCGCCACGCTCGATACGGCCGAGACGGTCGACACGGCCGAGACGGTCGACACGGCCGAGACGGTCGACACGGTCGATAAGCGCGAAACGGCCGCCACGCCCGATACGTTACCCGACGCGCCCCAGCCGCCGCAGCCGGTCGCGTGCACCATTTCCGCTGCCGCTTCAGAACCTCCCCCGGTTGATCAGGTTGAACCCGGGCAGCCTGTCGTTCAACTTACGCCCGAGCCTGTCGTCGCCGCGCAGCAGTCTGCCGCGCTAAGCAGTGTGTTTGCGCGCCTCATGGAACGCAATGAGCCTCGCGCCGATGTCGCAGCACGCGGGGCGCCATGATCTTCAAACGCAAATCGATGCAGCCGCAACGACCAACCGCCGGTGCGGGACAAAGCGACGATGCGGGAGACTGGGACGACACACTGCTGGAAGTGGGGGCGTCGCTGCTCGCGTCGCGCTGGTCGCGCGTGCTCGTAACGCTGGCGGCCGTGCTGCTGTTCACGTCCGCCATGACGGTGCACCTCGCGCTGTCGAAGCAGTGGGTGTTCGCCATCCTTTGCATGGGCGTGGCGCTTGCGCTGAGCCGCATTCGCGGCCGTGTGCTCACGGTGTCGCTGGTGGCGTTGTCGGTGTTCATCTCGTTGCGCTACCTGTACTGGCGCGTCACGCAGACGCTGTCCTTCACCAACTCGCTGGACCGGACCTTCGGTTATCTGCTGCTGCTGGCCGAAGGCTACGCGGTGCTCATGCTGTTGTGCAGCTACTTCCAGACGCTCTGGCCGCTGCATCGCCGGCCTGCGCCGCTGCCCGCCGATACCTCGACGTGGCCCACGGTGGACGTGTATATCCCCACCTACAACGAACCGCTCGAAGTGGTGCGGCAGTCGGTGCTGGCCGCGACGCTGCTCGACTGGCCGGCCGACAAGTTGCGCGTCTACCTGCTCGACGACGGCCGTCGTGACGAATTCCGCGCATTCTGCGAACAGGCCGGCGTGGATTATCTGACGCGGCCCGACAACGCGCATGCCAAAGCGGGCAACCTCAACGCGGCGCTGCCGAAGACGAGCGGCGAGTTCATCGCCGTGTTCGACTGCGACCACGTCACCACGCGCTCGTTTCTGCAGGTCTGCATGGGCTGGTTCCTGAAAGATCCGAAGATGGCGATGGTGCAGACGCCGCACGTGTTCTATTCGCCCGATCCGTTCGAGCGCAATCTCGAGACCTACCGGAAGGTGCCCAACGAGGGCGACCTGTTCTATGGCGTGCTGCAAAACGGCAACGATCTCTGGAACGCCGCGTTTTTCTGCGGTTCCTGCGCGGTGCTGCGACGCTCCGCGCTCCAGGAGGTCGGCGGCGTGGCGACCGAAAGCGTCACGGAAGACGCGCTGACCGCGCTCAAGATGAGCATGAAGGGCTACAACACGGGCTACCTCGCCATTCCGCAGGCGGCGGGTCTCGCCACCGAGAGCCTGGGCCGGCACATCGGCCAACGCATTCGCTGGGCGCGCGGCATGGCGGAAATCTTCCGCCAGTTCAATCCGCTCTTGATCTCGGGGCTGACGATTCCGCAGCGGCTGTGCTACCTGAGCGCGATGATGCACTTCTTCTTCGGCCTGCCGCGCATCGTGTTTCTGATCACGCCCATGGCCTACCTGTTCTTCGGCGCGCATGTCTTTCATGCGTCGGCGCTCATGGTGCTGGCCTACGTCGTCCCGCATCTCGTGATTTCGAGCATCGGCGCTTCGCGCATTCAAGGACGCTTTCGCCATTCGTTCTGGAGCGAAGTCTACGAAACGGTGCTCGCGTGGTACGTGATGCTGCCCGCGCTCCAGGCCGTGCTGCGTCCCGGCAGCCGCGGCTTCAACGTGACCTCCAAGGGCGGCGTGATCCGGCAGTCCTTCCTGGATTGGGCGATGGCGCGGCCCTATATCGTCTTGCTGCTCATCAACCTCGCCGGGTTTGCGGTGGGTGTGGCGGGTTTGATCCGCAGCCCTGGCTGGCCGGAGGCGATGAGTATTTTGTTCAACCTGGTCTGGGTGACCTACAACGTCATGAACCTGAGCGCGGCGGCAGGCGTGGCGGCCGAGTCGAAACAGCTGCGCCTCACGCCGCGCGTGCAGATCGAGTTGCCCGCCGCGCTGCAGCTCGCCAACGGGTGTCGCGTCACGTGCCAGACCAGCGACTATTCGCAAGGCGGCCTGGGACTGGTGCTGCCCGAGGACGCCCCACTGCCGCAACGCGGCGAGCGCGTCGTGGTCTCGGTGTTTCGCGACGACTACGAGGGCAAGTTCCCCGCCGAGGTCCAGGTGTGCCGCGGCCGCACCGTGGGCGTGAGTTTCCCGGCCCTGACGATCGATCAGGAGCGCGACCTGATGCGCGTGACGTTCTCGCGCGCCGATAGCTGGATTGGCTCCTGGGGCCGCTATCGCCGTGACCGGCCGCTGCGCAGCCTGTTCGAGGTGCTCGGCGTCGGCATGCGCGGGCTCAAGGAGTTGGCCCGCCATCTGTTGATGGGCGGACGCGAGCGTTTCGCACGTTCGGCCGAAGCGCAGGCGAGCGAGTTGGGATCGAAGCAATCGTGAGCCACGCCTATTTGTTGCCTTTGCGCGCGCTCGCGTGCACGCGCCGGTTGGCGCCGCGGTGGGCTTCGGTGCTCGCCGGTCTCGCGTTCGGCGCCAACGTTGCGCTGGCCACGAGTTTGCCCGCCGCGCCCACCGTGCCCGCCGTAGCGGCGCCTGCGTTCGCTTCGCAGGCCGCGTCCGCGGCGCCGGCTTCGCCCGAGGCCGGGCAGCCAGCCGCCGCCGACTCGGCCAACACCTATACCTATCGCATTCCGCTACTACGGCAAAACGCGGCGCAGGGGCTGACCTTGCTCGGCGAGGACGCCTATGGCGGCATGGACTTCGGTTTGCGCCGCGACGAGCGCGTGGTCAGCGCGCGGCTCGTGCTCGACTATCGCTATTCGCCTACGCTGCTCCCCACGCTCTCGCACCTCAATGTGCTGGTCAACAGCGTGGTAGGGGCGACGCTTGCACTGCCCGAACCTGCGCCGCGCACGTCGACGCAAGTGACGGTGGACCTGCCGGTGTCGCTGCTCGCCGAGTTCAATCATCTGAACCTCGAGTTGATTGCGCACAGCAAGGCCAGCGATCAGGGCAATGATCCGCTGAGTCCCGACTTGTGGCTGAAGGCCGGCCCGCAGAGCGCGCTCGAACTGACCGTCGCGCCCGCAGCGCTCGCTAGCGATCTGTCGCAACTGCCCGCGCCGTTCTTCGACGTGCGCGACGTTCGCAGGCTGAGCCTGCCCATCGTGATGCCGCGCACGCCGGGAACCGGCCGCCTCGAATCCGCGGGAATCGTCGCCTCGTGGCTGGGCGCGCAGGCGGGTTATCGCGGCTCGCACTTTTCCGCGAGTCTCGGCGCGCTGCCCGCGCATGGCCATGCCGTCGTGCTGGCGCTGCGCGACGAGTTGCCGGGCCTCGGCCTGGCCCCGGCTGCGCTGGACGGCCCGAGCGGTCCGGCGCTCGCGATCGTGTCCAACCCCAGCGACCCCAACGGCAAATTGCTGCTCGTCACGGGCCGCGACGAGCCGCAACTGCGCACGGCGGCGATGGCGCTGGTGCTCGGCGCGAAGACGCTGGCCGGCCCTCAGGTCCGCATCGATGGCCCGGTTGACGCGTTACCGCGCAAGCCTTTCGACGCACCGAACTGGCTGCCGGGCGACCGCCCGGTGGAACTGGGCGAGCTGCTGCCGGCGGACCGTTTCACGATCCAGGGCTTGCGCCCCGGCGCGATCGATGTGGACCTGCGTCTGCCGCCGGGCCTGTTCGGTTTCAACAACGCCGGTGCGGTGCTGAATCTGCGCTATCGCTATACGGCGCGCCCGGAGTCCCGGCATTCGGAGCTGCACGTGCTGGCGGGCAATACGCCGCTCGCGGCCTTGCCGCTGCCTGGCGACGCGTCGGACGGCCATGCCGTGATTCGTATTCCTACGTATTTGCTGCCGCCGTTGACGACGCTGCAATTCGACTACCGCTACGAAGCCGTCAAGACGAAGGACCATTGGCAAGACGTGCCCGGCGGCCCGCTGCTGAGCGCCATCGATCCGACTTCGACGATCGACATTTCGCAGTTGCCGCGTTACACGGCCATGCCGGATCTGGGTGCTTTCACCAACGCGGGCTTTCCGTTCACGCGCCTCGCCGATCTGTCCGAAACCGCTGTGATCCTGCCGGCACAGCCGGTCGCGGACGACTACGGCGCGTATCTGACGCTGATGGGCAGCATGGGGCAGGCCACCGGTTATCCGGTGCTGGGCGTGACGGTAGGCAGCGCGTCGCAGGTTCAAACGCTGCGCAACAAGGACTTGCTCGTGCTGGCTTCGGGCGACAACCAGCCCTTGCTCACGACCTGGCGCGCCGAGCTGCCGCGCGGGTTCTTCGCGCCGGACGCGACGCCGGGCAACGGGTTCGCCAGGTGGTGGGACAAGCTGACCGGCGGCCAGGCGCAGGCCAGACGCGAAGCCGATATTGCCGCGCTCTATCGCAGCGACGACGACGACGGCATGGTGGCCGGGTTCGAGTCGCCGCTGGCGCACGGCCGCAGCGTGGTGCTCGTATCGGGCAATACGCCGCGCGGGCTCAGTGCGGTCGTGGACGCGCTGCAAACGCGCCATTACCGCGTCGACGACACGATCGGCGGCAGCCTCGTGGTGGTGAACGACGGCATCCTCACCACGCTGAACAAGGATCAGAGCTATTTCATCGGGTCCTTGCCGTTCCGGCTCGCTGTCGAGTGGTTCTTCGCGAGTCACATCGTGCTGCTGCTCGTGTCGACGCTCGTGAGCGTCGTGCTCATCGGTCTGCTCGGCGGCGTGCTGCTGCATCGGCGTGCCCTGAGCCGCCTGAACCTGGACATCCCCCAGACATCGCAACGTGAAGAAGGACGACGAGGTTCTCATGTTTAAAAGACGGCCTGCTATCTCCCGGGCACGCCTCGCGCGTTGCATGACCGTTCAGCCCGCATTGCTGCTCGGCTGCGTCTTCGCCTCGGCGGCGCACGCCCAGACCGCGGCAGGCGGCAATGCCGCAAGCAACGCACAGGCGCAGCCCGCCGCGGCAACCGTGGCAGCAGCGGCAACGCCATCGTCGTCGGCGGCATCGTCGACCGTGACCTGGTCGTTGCGGCAACTGGGTGCGCAATACGCGCTCAATCTGCGCGGTGTCGACGGCAGCAATACGCTGCCGGTCGGCGTGCGCGACGATCAGGTCGTGAGCGGGGCGCGCCTCAACCTGCGCTATGCGTATTCACCGGCGCTGCTGCCCGATGTCTCGCACATCAACGTGCTCGTGAACGACCAGGTGGCGGCTTCGATCGCGGTGCCGAAGGACACGGCCGGCACCAGCCTGCAGCGCACGATCACGCTGCCGGCGTATCTGTTCACCTCGAACAGCAAGTTGCGTCTGCAACTGATCGGCCACTACACCACGCAGTGCGAAGACCCGTTGCATTCGAGCCTGTGGGCCAACATCAGCAACGAAAGCACGCTGAGCCTCGACACGCAGCCGCTCGCGCAGGCCAACGATCTGGCGCGCCTGCCGAAGCCGTTCTTCGACGGCCAGGACATCCGCCGGCTGACGCTGCCGGTCGTGTTCGCAGGCAACCCCGACGCGGCCGCGCTGGAGGCGGCCGGCGCCGTGTCGTCGTGGTTCGGCGCGTTGGCGAGCTATCGCGGCGCGGACTTTCCGGTGTCGCTCTCCACGGTGCCCGCGCAGGGCAACGCGGTCGTCATCGTCGAGGGCGCGCAGCAGGCGGCGCTCGCGGGCGCACCGCTGCAGGGCCCGACCATCGCCATCGTCGGCAACCCGAACGATGCGAACGGCAAGCTGCTGCTCGTCATGGGCCGCGACGGCAAGGAACTCAAGCAGGCGGCCGATGCGCTGGTCACGGGCAGCCAGACGCTGTCGGGCGCAAGCGCGCTCATCACGCATTTCGCCGATCTCGCGCCGCGCAAGCCCTATGACGCGCCGCGCTGGCTGCGCACCGATAGCCCCGTGTCGTTCGGCGAACTGATCGACACTAAACAGTTGAGCGTGTCGGGCTACAGTCCCGACCTCATCCGCATCAGCACGCGCGTGCCGCCCGACCTGTTCGGCTGGCACGCGCCCAACGTGCCGATCGATCTGCATTACCGCTACACGCCGCAGCCCTATATGGTCAATTCGTCGCTGCTCTTCAGCGTCAGCGACCAGTTCATGAAGTCGATCCCGCTGCTGCCGCTCGAGCGCCTCGAAGGCGGCGACAAGCTGCGCGCCGAAGTGCTGCCCGACAGCAGCCTGCCGCGCCAGGCGAAGCTGGAAGTGCCGCTCGAGACGCTCCTGCAGCCGAACACGCAACTGCAGTTCCGCTACATGTACGACTACATCAAGCAGGGCGAGTGCCGCGACATCATCATCGACAACGTGCGCGGCGCGATCGATCCCGAATCGACGATCGATCTCTCGACCTATCCGCACTACATCGCCATGCCGAATCTGGCCGCCTTCGCGCAGGCGGGTTTCCCGTTCACGCGCATGGCCGATCTGTCCGACACGGATGTGGTGCTCGGCGCCAATGCGGGGCCGCAGGAATACAGCACGTACCTGGCCGTGATGGGCCGCATGGGCGACTCGACCGGCTATCCGGCGCGCGGCGTGACCGTGCTGCGCGGTCAGCGGATCGACGCCATGCCGACGGCGAAGGACCTGCTCGTGATCGCCACGGGCGCCGATCAGGCGTGGCTCAAGGACTGGGCGCCGTACATGCCCGCAGCCTATGACCACGACGCGCAGTTCTCGCTCTCGGATCTGCCGGGCCGCGTGCGCGGATGGTTCCACGCCAACCCGCGTCTCGACACGGCGCCTGGCCGCCTCTCGCTCACCTGGACAGGGCCTGGCGTGAGCGCCGTGCTGGCGGGCTTCGAGTCGCCGAAGGCAACGGGCCGCAGCGTGGTCATGCTGGTCAGCAATCAGCCCGAGGGCCTCAAGGATGCGGTTGCGGCGCTGCTGGGCGTGCCGAACTACGACAAGCAGCCCATCCAGGGCAGCCTCGTGTCGATCCGCGGCCAGCAAGTCGATTCGCTCGTGGGCGAGCACACCTACTACGTCGGGCATCTCGGCCTCTGGCGCGGCCTCGACTGGTGGCTGGCTTCGTTCGGCCTCTCGCTGGCTTCGCTGCTCAGGGCGCTCGGTGCTGTCGCGCTCGTGCTGCTCGCCGCGCTCGGGTTCGTCGCCTTGCGGCGCCGTCAGGCACGGCGCGATGCCGCGGCCGAGGCACGGCTGCGCGCCGGGCAGCACGCGCAACAATAATCAGGAAACCTTCATGTTAGTCAGCCGCAGCCAGGCCTGTGTTCTGGGTTTGTTGCTCACCTCGGTCAGCCACCCCGCGTGGGCGCAGGACGCCAGTTCCAGAATGCTGCTGGAGCAGGGCCGCTATTGGCAGGCGCATGACAAGCCCGATCTGGCCGCGCAGTCCTGGTCGAAACTGCTGCTGACCGACCCGAAGCAGCCCGAAGGCCTGTATGGCATGGGGTCGATCGCCGTCGGCAAGAAGCAGTTCTCGGTCGCCAACGACTATCTGGCGAGACTGCGCGCCGCGGCGCCCGACAGCCGCTACGTGCCGCTGCTCGAGCAGGACTTGCGTCTTGCGGTGGAGCCCGGCAAGTCCACGTTCGCCAAGGCGCGGCAGATGGCGCAGGACGCGGTCAACCAGAACGACCCGAAGGCGCTGGCGGCGGCGATGGCGCAATACGACAAGGCCCTGGGCGGCAAGCCGCCGCAAGGCAGCGTGGCGCGCGAGTACTACACCTTCCTCGGCTATACGGAGGGTGGCGTGGACCCGGCCATTCAGGGCTTGACGCGCCTGGACGCGCAAACGCCCAACGATCCGTACACCCTGTTGGCGCTGGCCCAGCATCAGGTGCGCGACGAACGCGAGCGCGCGGCCGGCGTCGCCTTGCTGGAAAAGCTGGCCGTGCGGCCGGACATCGGCGGCGCGGCCACGGAAGCCTGGCGCTCCGTGCTGACCTGGGTCACGCCCACGCCGAAGAACCGGTCGTGGTTCGAGGACTATCTGAAGCTGCATCCCGATGACGACGAGATCCGTCATCAGCTGCTCTCGCCGCGCGCGCCTGGCGCCGCCGCCGTGCCGGTCATGGACCCGCGCCTCACGCGCGGCTTCGCGGCGTTCAAGGCGGGCGACATCACGACCGCCGAGCAGTCGTTCACCGACGTGTTGCGCGACAAGCCGAACGACACCGACGCGCTCGGTGGCCTGGGTCTGGTGCGCATGCAGCAGGGCGACCTCGCGCAGGCGCAGACGCTGCTCGCGCGCGCCGTCGCGCGTCCGGGTGCCGGCGCCAACTGGAACAAGGCGCTCGCTTCGGCGCGCTACTGGCTGCTCGTGAATCAGGCCGAAGGCGCGCAAAGCGTGGGCGACTACGCCGCCGCGCGCAGCAAGCTCGACCAGGCGCTGCGCATGGACCCGGCCGAACCGGGCGGGCGCAACGCATCGGCCCGCCTGTATGCGGCGCAGGGCGATCTCGCCCATGCGGAAAAAGTCTACCGGGAGGTGCTGGCGGCACACCCGAACAACCGCGAAGCGGTGAGCGGGCTCGTCGATATCCTCGCGGCAACGGGGCGCGCCGACGAGGCCCAGAAGTGGGTCGACGGCATGTCGCCCGAGCAGCAGGCCGGCATCGGCGGCCTCGATCGTCTGCGCGCGGCAGTCGCTTCCGGGCGTGCCGACGCCGCCGAGCAGCGCGGCGATCTGGACGCGGCGCACCGCATTCTCGAAGACGCGCAGCGCGCGGATCCCGACAATCCGTGGCTCCGTCTGGAACTGGCGCGCTTCGAACTGAGGCAGGGCCATGCCGACGAGGCGCGCGAACTCGTCGATGGCCTGCTCGCGTCGAACCCGGACAATCCGGACGCCCTCTACGCGAGCGCGCTGCTGGCGATGCAAATGGGCGATTGGACGCGCGCGCAGGACACGATGGCGCGCATCCCCGCTGCCGCGCGCACGCCGAACATGGTGGCGACGGCGCAGCAGATCGATTTCCAGGCGGTGGCGGCGCAAGCCTCGCAACTGGCGCGCGACGGCAATCTCGACGACGCGCGCAACATGCTGGCGCGGCTCGAGGCGTCGGCGGGCAAGGACCCGGCGCGGGTGAGCGCGCTCGCCCAGGCCTGGGTGGACGCCGGGAACCTGCCGCGCGCCATGGCCCTGATGCACGGGCTGATGCTTGATTCGACGAGGAGCGGCGTGAAGGGCGGCGGTCCCGATATGCAACTGGCCTATGCGGGCCTGCTGCTCAAGACCGGCCAGAACGTTCAGGCCCAGGAAGTGATGCGCGGATTGCAGACCGTGACGCTGACCGCGGACCAGCGCCGCCAGCTCGACGATCTGAATTATCTCTACGCCGTGCGTCTCGCCGAACAGCAGCGCCAGCAAGGCGATCTTGCGCAGGCTTACGACACGCTCGCGCCGGTGCTCGCGAAGCGGCCCAACGACAGCCTGGCCAACGCCGCGCTTGCGCGCATGTATGCCGCCGACGGCCAGTACGGCAAAGCGCTGTCGCTCTATCGGAAGGCGCTCGCGAACGACCCCGACAATCCGGGGCTGCAACTGGGCGTGGCGATGACGGCGGTGCAGGCCGGCAAGGGCGGCGTGGCGGACGCAGCCCTGAAACAGGCCATTGCGAAGGCGCCGAACGATCCTGACGTGCTGGCGGGCGCCGCGCGCATTTACGTCATGCAGGGCAAGACGCGCGAGGCGCAGTCGCTGCTGGTGAGGGCCATTGCCGCGAAGGAACAGCGGCTCGGCGTGCAGGCGCAAGGCGCCCATGTGGCGGGCAATCCCTTCGTGCACGACGACGATCGCCGCCGCCGTGCGGCTCGCGACAATCGCCGGAGCGCGGCCAATGCGCTCGCGGCACAAGGCACCGCAGGCACCGCGGGCGACGCAGGCGCCGTGTCCGACGGCGCGCTCGCGAACGATGCGGCAACGATGCCCGGCCTCGCGTCAACAACGGCGTCCGCGGCGTCCACGGCGGCGGGCGAGCGTTCGCCGGTGCGCGCGTCCGCGCTGCCTACGGTGGCCGGCACGCCGATCGGCGAGCGGGCGCCGCAGGACGCGGTGGCCACGAGCGCGCCTCAGGAGGGCGCCATTTCGCTCGACGACATGCGCAACGAACTCGACGATATCCGCTCGGAGCGCTCGCCGGAAATTCGCGGCGGCCTGTTCGTCGCGTCGAACAACAGCGCCGGCGGGACCTCGCAACTGACGAACGTGCAGCAGCCGCTCGAAGCCTTGCTGCCGGCCGGCAACGGCAAGCTGTCGTTGCGCGTGACGCCGGTCGAGCTCGAAGGCGGCACGCTCGGCACCGATGTCTACAGCAGCAGCCAGTTCGGCGGCGGGCCGGTGGCGGCGCAGGCGCAGAAAGACGGCACGGTCGCGGCTCCCGGCGCGCAGAGCGCTTACGGCGTGGGTCTGGGCGTTGGTTATGAGACGCGCAAGTGGGCGTTCGACATCGGCACGACGCCTTTGGGTTTCCAGTACACCAACGTGGTCGGCGGCGCGTCGTTCAAGGGCAGCATCGGCGCGAAAGACGGCGGCTGGTTCAACGCGGGCGTGTCGCGCCGGGCCGTGACCGACAGCATCACGTCGTTCGCCGGTTCGACCGATGCGCGCTCGGGCCTGAGCTGGGGCGGCGTGACCGCCACGGGGCTGCATGGGGCGATCGGCCTCGACAATCAGGACTACGGTTTCTACGGCTACGGTTCCTTGAAGTACCTGGACGGCCATAACGTCCAGTCCAACGAGGGCGCGGAAGTTGGCGCGGGCACGTACTGGTACCTGCTTCGCAGTGCCAACACCATGCTGACCGTAGGCATGAACCTGAGCGGCGAGTTCTACCGCCACAACGAAAACAACTTCACCTACGGCAACGGCGGCTATTTCAGTCCGCAGCGCTTCTATGCGTTCACCGTGCCGGTCACCTGGGCGCAGCGCTCGGACCGCTGGACCTACAAGCTGCAAGGGTCCGCAGGGCTGCAGTACTACCACGAGGCCGGCGCGCCGTATTTCCCGACCGACGGCACGCTGCAGTCGGCGGCCGAATCGGCGGCTTCGACGCTAGGCTTGAGCGATGGCGCGGTGCATCCGGCGCAGTCCAAAACCGGCATCGGCTACAACCTGCTGGCCGCGGCGGAATACCGCTTCAGCAATCACCTCACGGGCGGCGCGTCCGTGGGGGCCAACAACGCGTCCAGTTACCGCCAGTGGGTGGCCGGACTGTATCTGCGCTTTAGCTTCGCACCGCAAACGAAGTCGCTGGACATGCCGGTCATGCCTTACCAGTCGCATTACAACGATCAGTAGCCCGATCGATTCGACGATCGATCGTTTTTCAGGAGTCACAGATTCATGCTTGCTTCCGTACTTGCAGGTCTCAGCATTCTCATGATTGGCGATAGCCATTTGAGCGAGCCCGGTTATCTCATCGACACGTTGCAGGACCAGCTGATCGCCGCCGGCGCGCAGGTGCATACCTACGGCGTGTGCGGCAGTGCGCCGGGCGACTGGGTGAAGTCGGTGCCCGGCACCTGCGGCGGGGCCTCGCGTAACGGCAAGTCGCCGCTCGTCGTCGATCACAACGCGAAGACCCAGCCGATCGATCAGCTGGTCGCCGCGAACAAGGCCAACCTCGTCATCATCGTCGAAGGCGACACGATCGGCGGTTACGGCAAGGACGACTTTCCCAAGAGCTGGGCGTGGCAGCAGGTCACGGCGCTCACGCAAGACCTGGCCGCCAGCAAGACGGCGTGCGTCTGGGTCGGCCCGGCCTGGGGCACCGAGGGCGGCAAGTACCAGAAGACCTTTGCGCGCGTGAAGCAGCTTTCGTCGTTTCTCGCCACCAATGTCGCGCCGTGCCAGTACATCGACTCGCTCACGTTTTCGAAGCCGGGCGAATGGGCGACCGTCGACGGTCAGCATTTGACGACGACCGGCTACAAGTACTGGGGCGCGGACATCATGAAGGCGCTGGTTCAACTGCCGGCCGTGCAGCAGCACAAGTAAGGCGCCGCCGCCTCGCGACATCGAAAGAGTGGAAGAACAATGAAAAAAGTCCTTTTCCAGCCGCTGCGCTTCGTTTTTCGCGGCCTCGCGCTGGCCGGCTTCGCGCTGGCCGCGCAGTCCGTCATTGAACCGGCCATGGCCGCCGATATCCCGCTGTACCCAACCGGGCCCGCGGAGGATGCATCGTTCGTGCGTTTCGTCGACGGCGGATCGCAGCCGGTGGACGTGAGCTCGGCAGGTTCGAAAGCCCGCCTGACACTCAATGCCGCGAGCCCGGCCAGCCACTTTTTCCCGATCGCCGCGGGCAAGCCGGTGGCCGGAACGCTGACGGCGGGCGGCGCCCACCAGGATGTGAGCGCAACCGTGCAGCCCGGCGAATTCGTCAGCATCGTGGCGCTCGACGGCGCGCAGAAAGGCGCGCGCTCGCAGGTCGTGACGGTGCGCGAAAAACCGGACGACTTCAACGCGCTCAAAGCCTCGGTGGGCTTTTACAACCTCGATGCGCGCTGCGCCGCACCCACGCTGAAGGTGCCTGGCCGCGACATCGTGCTGCTCGACGGCGTGGCCGCGGGGCAGGGCAAGCGCCGCCAGGTCAACCCGGTCGCGCTGTCGGTGCAACTGGCGTGCGGCGGCCAGCCGGTGGGCCAGCCGCTGAGTCTGGGCACGCTCGTGGCGGGACAGCGCTATACGGTGTTCCTCGTGCCGGCCGGGGCGCAGTCGCGCATCTTTTTCGCGAACGACGCGGTGAGCCGCTGAGCGCATGGTCTTCGCGTCCCTCGAATTCCTGACACTGTTTCTGCCGGCCTTTCTCGCGATTTACGTCGTATCGCCCGCGCGCTGGCGCAACGCGGTGCTGCTCTTTTGCAGCTGGTTCTTCTACGCCTGGTGGAGCCCGGTCTTTCTGCTGCTGTTCATTGCGCTGACCTTCTGCGGCTGGCTCGGCGGCGTGGTGATCGACAGCGCGCCGAGCCCGCGTGCGCGCGGTGGCTGGCTCGCGGTCTTCATCGCCGTGAATGTCGCGATCCTGTGCTGGTACAAGTACGCCAACATCGTGGTCGATAGCCTCGACAGCGTGCTGGCGGCGGGCCATGCGGGACCCATTCCCTGGCAGCACGTCGTGTTGCCCATCGGGCTGTCCTTCATCGTGCTGCAGTCCGTTTCTTACCTGATCGACGTGCAGCGCGGCACGGTGCCGGCGGACCGCAGCGTGATCCGCTACGGCGCCTATCAGGGAATGTTCGTACACCTGATCGCCGGGCCGATCATTCGCTACGCCTGGGTCAAGCGCGAGCTGGTGTCGCGCACGGTCGACTGGGACGCTTTCGCGGCGGGCGCGCGGCGGCTCATGGTGGGGATGAGCATGAAGGTGCTGGTGGCCGACACGCTTTCGCCCATCGTCGACGCGGTCTTTGCCATGCACGCGCCCACGCTTGCGGACGCGTGGCTTGGCTGCGGCTTCTACACGCTGCAACTGTTCTTCGATTTCGCGGGCTATAGCGCGATGGCCATCGGGTTGGGGCAAATGCTCGGCTTTCGCTTTCCCGAGAACTTCAATCATCCGTACCTCGCGAGCAGCATTCAGGACTTCTGGCGCCGCTGGCACCTCTCGCTGTCGAGCTGGATTCGCGACTACCTGTACATCCCGCTAGGCGGCAACCGCGACGGCGAATGGCAAACCTGCCGCAACCTGTTGCTGACCATGGCCATCGCGGGCCTATGGCACGGCGGCGATAGCTGGAACTTCCTGCTGTGGGGCGTCGCGCATGGTGTGGCGCTGACCGTGGCGCGCCTGTGGCGCCGCGCCGGCATGGCCGCCGTGCCGCTCTGGCTGTCGCACGTGCTGACGATCCTGTTCGTCATGCTGGCCTGGACGCTGTTTCGCGCGGTGGGCTTTCACGCGGCGCTCGCCATGTACCGAGGCCAATTCGGCCTGAACGGCATTGGCCTGAGCGACGCGACGCTCGTGCTGCTGCGGCCTGTGCATGGGCTGGCCGCCACGCTCGGCATCGTCTGCGTGCTGCTGCCGATCTGGCAATCGCGCTGGGACCGCATGGCCGATACGTCGCTGGGAAGGCTGTGGCAAGCCGGGTGGCCGCTCGCGGGCTTTCTGCTGTCGTTCGGGTTGATTGTCGCGCGTGGCGCGGTGCCTTTCCTTTACTTCCAGTTCTGACGCCATGGACGATCCCAAGCCGCTACCGCAATTGCCCGCTACGCGCGCCGGCAAGGTCGTTGCCGTCATTCTGATGGTGTTTCTGTTCGCGGGCCTGTGCTTCAATATCCGCTTCGCCGCGACGACGGCATCACTGTTGCCTCACGCGCCCACGCGTGCAGGCCTGCTGGACGGCGCCGTATCGAAAGAAGTCGCCGGCCGCATGGCCGATACGCCGATCGCGGCCGACGCCGCACGCATGCAGCGCGCGCTGGGCTGGCTCACTGTGGGCGATCTGGGACCGCGCGTGCGGCAGGGCTGTCCCGGCTGGCTATTCCTGCGCGACGAACTGAACGTGTACGCCGACGGCGAGCACCATCTCGCAACGCGCGCCGCTACGGTTGCCGCCGTACAGCGCGAACTGGCGCGCCACGGTATTGCGCTCGTCGTCGCCGTGGTGCCCGACAAGTCGCGCATCGAAGCCCAACATCTGTGCGGGCTCTATCGGCCTGCATCGCTGGGTGCGCGGCTTTCTGACTGGACATCGCGTCTGGCCGCCGAAGGCGTGCCGGTGGTCGACCTCGCTTCAGCGCTGCGTAGTGTGCCGGGCGACGCGTTCTTCCGGACCGACACACACTGGACCCAGGACGGCGCGGGCGCTGCGGCGCAGGCGCTCGCGCAGCATATTCGGGCGATGCGCGAGCCGCTGGGTTCAGGCATTTCGAGCCAGCCCGGCTACCGTGTCGCCGGCAAGCCGGCCGCCCGTCGGCCCGGCGATCTCGTACGACTGGCCGGGCTCGATGCGTTGCCGGTCTCGTGGCAACCGAGAGCGGAGATCGTGGCCGGCCGCGATTACCTTCACGTAGCCCAGGCGGCTGCGTCGGCAGACGATCTGTTCGGCGATGCCGACCTGCCGGCCATCGCGGTGATCGGCACGTCGTATTCGACGACGTCCGATTTCGTGCCCCAACTGGCGTTGGCGTTAGGCAAGGGCGTGGGGAATTTCGCGCGCGAGGGTGGCAAGTTCGGCGGCTCGGCGCGCGCTTATTTCACTAGCGCCGCGTATGCGCAGACGCCGCCCAAACTGATCGTTTGGGAACTGGACGAACGGGATTTGCAGGCGCCGCTCGAAGCGGAAGATGATGTTGTCGTGCCGAAATCCGGTGCGGTCGGCACGGTGGCTTCGCGTTGAAGCTTTCACGGCCAGGTACAGTTAGCGCCAGTGGCCGTTGAGCTTGACGTAGGTTTCGTCCTTCAGCTTTTGCCGACCGGGCGCTTGCGCTGCCGAGTGAACGCTTCCAACACCGGCAGCCGTTTCAGCGCCAACCCATGGGCCGTCGAATGGTCCACTGAAAGCACACGTTCCGACGCCTGTCGATGCACTGCGCCAACAATCACATGCCGTTGGAGTGGCAGTGTGCCTGGAGGCGTCGGGCGGCGCGCTTCTAAGCTTTCAGCAGCTCCGCTGCAAAAGAATTGGCATGCGCTACGGCCTTTTGCGCGTCGGGAAATACGCCGAGCTGTTCCCAGCGCTCTTCGACCGCGTAGGTCCCTTTTTTCGCGAGCGCACGCTGCACGCACAATTGCGCCGCATAGCGGCCATCCTCCAATGGCTGAGCCCTCGCAATGATCTTGTGCGGAGGGCTGGATCGTTCTGGCTGAACCAACTCGACCGGCCCCTCGGGCGCGCCGATATCCTTCAACTCGTTCCTGGCGTGGCAGTCCGGGCAGTAGAAGCACCAACCCGCGTCCTCGTGACTGGCTCTGACTTGCCCGCGAGCCAGCACGGCACGGCATTCAACGTTTTCGCAGATGAACGGCATCGCAGTCTCCGGAGTTGTTTGGAGAAAAGCCTAGCACGTCCTTCGTTGACCAACCATTGGCAATGTTGCCGTGCCCGACGCTCGGGAAAACCCTCGGCCGCACGCGGGCGAAACAGCTCAGGTACGGTCCGTCAGGCTGCGCTCGCGACGCTCCACGTCGCCCGATGGGTGTTCCCGGAGAAACTGACCTCTGCGCCGAACGGCAGCGCGCAGTCCTGGGTGTAGAAGAAGAACCACGTTCCCTCGCGGTCAAAATACGCCCGGAAACAGGGTGAATCGTCACGCACTCCCGGCGCGTCTGAACAGCGAAACCAGTAGGTGATTCCATTCAGGACACCGTGGGAAAAGCGGTGTGAAGGGACTTCATCGCAGGCCGGAGATTCGAAGGCAAGGGCGCGGCTCACTCTTCCACCAGGCAGGAGTACGGTCACTTCGCCGGCCACGCGATCCTCGAAGGTGGGGGCCGTGCTATTCGGAGCCGGATCGATGGCGTCGCCACCCGTGCCAGGACACTGAATCAGGGAGCGAACGTGCGCGAGGTGGAAAGACGGCGAAGCTTTCGATCCTTGGCGAAAGGGCTTGATGTTGTCCACGTTGCGGCTCCTGTGCAATGGGTTTCTCGGGTGCAACTGGAGCATAGGATTTCACCGGCTGGAGGCCTGCGACCAGGCGGCGCGCATTGAGGCTCCACTCTAATTATTGGCAGGGTGGCCGCCCGTCAATGGCATGAGATTGATATGTCTACTAACGTTTCGCGCGGCTAAAGACTCACAGGTTTACTTTGCATGCGAACTATCTATATAATTCGCATGCAAAGTAAATTCATGGAGAGCACGATGACTGCGGAAATTCATGTCGATCAAGCCGACGGTATTCTGACGATTACGCTTGCCCGGCCGGACAAGAAGAATGCGCTGACGAATGTGATGTACGGCACGTTGGCGGACATCATCGAGAACGCCGAGCACGACAGCACGATCCGTGTATTGCTGCTGCAAGGGGACGGAGACATGTTTACCGCGGGCAACGATGTGGGCGAGTTCGCCGCAATCGCAGCGGGAAAGGGGCCGGCTGAGCGGCACGTACATCGCTTTTTGCATGCATTGGCGAAGTCGAGCGTGCCCGTCATCGCGGCAGTCCAGGGCAAGGCAGTCGGCATTGGCACCACCATGCTGCTGCACTGCGACTACGTGCTGCTCGCACCCGACGCGGAGCTGATCACCCCATTCGTCAATCTCGCCCTCGTTCCCGAGGCGGCGTCCAGCTGGCTGCTGCCGCTGCGCATTGGCCACGTCAGGGCCTTCGAGATGTTCGCGCTGGGCGAACCGCTCGACGCGCCATCTGCTGTCGCGTTGGGCATCGCGAACAAGGTCTGTGCGCAGGGG
Source organism: Paraburkholderia sp. J8-2 (assembly GCF_905220195.1). Lineage (NCBI taxonomy): Bacteria > Pseudomonadati > Pseudomonadota > Betaproteobacteria > Burkholderiales > Burkholderiaceae > Paraburkholderia > Paraburkholderia sp. J8-2. The sequence goes on along the minus strand of NZ_CAJMZA010000008.1, from coordinate 130,018 downwards.
CAGCTACGGGATGACGCGCGCAGGATGGCAGAAAGAATCGCCGCAAAGCCGGCCGGCTCACTGAGCGCCATGAAAAAGCTCATGCGCGACGCCGAGGCGCTGGTTGTGCAGATGGACAGTGAGAGTGCAAAGTTCCAGGAACGGCTGGCTAGTGCCGAGGCAAGGGAGGCATTCGCGGCCTTTGCCGAAAAACGCAAGCCGGACTTCTCCAAGGTTGCGCAGCACTAGTCAATGCCTGGCTGGCGGCTGCGGATCGGGTTACGCGTCGCCGTCTTCGGCGAGCGGAAACCTGGTCTGCAGGCTGGTCAGCCACCGCGCCACGACGTCAATTTCCGCTTCCGTAAAGCCTTCGGTCAATTTCGCGTTCAAGTCTTTCATGCGAAGCTTTGAGCGCTGGCGTGCGGTGCGTCCGGCCTCCGTGAGCCACAGGCGCGACACCCGGCCATCGTTCTCGTCGGCACAGCGTTCGATCAAGCCGGCTTTTTCTGTGCGGTCAGCGAGACCGCTCATTCCCGGTGCGCCCAGATCCAGCGCGGCAGCGGCCTCGCTCATCAGCGCGCCGTTGCGCTCACCCAGAAAGAACAGCAGCCCCGCTTGCGCGGCTGTCACGCCGCCACCGGCGGCGCGTGCTTGCGACCACCGTTGCAGTCGACGCTGTCCGACATTCAATAGATAGACGAGGCGATGCTTCATTTCGCGGCAGAGAAGGTTGAGCGATTTAGTTCGCGCGCGAATGATATCACGCGCGAGGGTCGGCATCTTCCTCTGTGACTTCCCTGCCTTCTGCTGCCTACGCGACCTTGCGAGTCAAATCCACTTGCCCCGAAGCGCCGGCGCTCAGCTCGGCGCGGTCCGACTCAGGCACCTCGCCCGCGCGCCGATGGATGTCGTGCGTGACGAAGCCTTGTTCGCGGCTCGGTATCGCGAACCAGTCCGGATGCGCGAACGAGGCGCGAATGTCTTCTACGCCGCTCGACCAGTGCTCTTTCATCGTGTCGGCACTGAATTCGTAGTCCTTGTAATGCCCTTCGTAAGGCTTGTTCTTGTAGATCAGGTGGACCACGTTGATCGACGAACCGTCGGCCACCTTTTCGGCGAGCCGGAAGAGGGGATCGCTGCGGCGCGCCTCGGCGGGCACGTGCTCGAGCAGTTCCTTGATAAAGCGCGCGTGCTTTTGCCGGTCGGCAAGCATATTGGTGATGGCGCGCGTGCGGCTCGAGTATTGAATGTCCTTGGCCCGCTCGGCCACGTCCATGAAATCGGCGGGCACGGTGCCGCTCGCGCTCCAGAGATCGACCTGGAAGACGAGCGTGTCCTTGTGGTCCGCGTCACGCAGCACTTCCGTAAGCGGGGTGTTCGACACGAGGCCGCCGTCCCAGTAATATTCGCCGTCGATTTCCACAGCTGGAAAGCCCGGCGGCAGCGCGCCGGATGCCATGAAGTGCTCGGGCTCGAGGCGCATTTTCGCGTTATCGAAATACACGAGATTGCCGCTGCGAACATTGACAGCACCCACCGACACCCGGATTGGGCCATCGTTGATACGGTCGAAATCGGCGAAACGTTGCAGCGTCGACTTCAATGCGGCGGTGTCGTAGTAGCTCACGGCACTCGGCGTTGCCTTGTGCCAGCCCGCGATGGGCAGCGGGCGGCGCGGTGCGAAAAAGCCAGGCTGGCCCTCCGTGATCGCGCGGCCTGCGGCCCACATGCTAGCCCAGCGGCGCGCCAGTTCCTGATGGCTGAACATCGGCATGGCGAGGGCGCTGAGGTTGCCGAGCCAGTCGATCGGATGGCAGATCGACTCCCAGAAGCCACGCAACGCTTCTACGCGCTGCGCAGGCTCATTGCCCGCGATGATCGCCGTATTGAGCGCGCCGATCGACACGCCCGCGATGCGATGCGGCTCGACGCCCGCCTGCGCGAGCCCTTCGAACACGCCGGCCTGATACGACCCGAGCGCGCCGCCACCCTGCAAAACAAGGGCGATTTCGTCGTAGCGCGGCAGCTCAAACGGCTTGCGCTCCGTGCGTGCGGTTAGTGTGCTGCTGCGCATACGTTCTCCCTTCGTTCGTTTGTCGCTTAGTGCATCGACCAGCCGTGCGTGACGAGGACCGACTGGCCCGTCAACGCCGCCGACCCAAAGCCCGCGAGGAACGCGACCGTGTTGGCCACGTCGTCGAGCGAGGTGAACTCGCCGTCCACGGTGTCCTTGAGCATCACGTTCTTCACGACGTCGGCTTCCGAAATACCGAGCGCCCTGGCCTGCTCGGGAATCTGCTTGTCGACGAGCGGCGTGCGCACGAAGCCCGGGCACACGACGTTGGCGCGCACGCCGCGCGGGCCGCCTTCCTTCGCCACAACGCGCGCCAGGCCGAGCAGACCGTGTTTCGCGGTCACATACGCCGCCTTGAGCTTCGAAGCCTCGTGCGAATGCACCGAGCCCATGTAGACGATCGAGCCGCCCTTGCCGCTCGCGTACATATGCTTGAGCGCGGCCTTGGTCGTGAGAAACGCGCCGTCGAGATGGATCGCGAGCATCTTCTTCCAGTCGGCAAACGCAAACTCGTCGACGGGGCTGATAATCTGGATGCCCGCGTTCGACACGAGCACGTCGATCCCACCGAAGACTTTCGCAGCTTCTTCGATGCCGGCGTTCACGGCTTCCTCGTTGGTCACATCCATCGCCACGGCAAGCGCCTTGCCGCCTGCGGCCACGATGCCGTCCGCCACCTTGCCGGCGTTGGCGAGATTGAGGTCGGCAATCACGACTGCCGCGCCCTGGCTCGCAAACGTGCGTGCGCAATGTTCGCCAATGCCGCTCGCGGCTCCCGTGATGACTGCCACCTTATCTTTCAAAGACATACGTATTCCTTACTAAGTGAAATAGATAAAAAGATCAGGCGATCTCGGTTTCGGCTTCGTCCAAGGCGGCGCCGCGGCTCGCGCCGTGGTTGGATGCGTCGGCGAGATAGTCGAAGGCGACTTCGCCGATGTCGAGCGTGAGGTCCGCAATGACGTGGCGGGCGCCCACCACGCGGCGCACGGGCAGATCGGCGACCGGCGCAAGCGCGTGCGGATGCAGTTCGATGGCGGCCGGGCCGCTCCATGCGCCGCGCACAGTCACGTCGCGCAGGTAGAAGCGCACGAGTTCGCAAATGCGTGCTGTGCCGTCCACGTGCGGAATGATCTTGAGCAGATAATTGGGGGTGTCGGCGAGCTTGCGGCGCTCGTCTTCGCTATTGAGCACATGATGCTTGTAGCCCATCGTGCCGGTCGCGATGCGCTGCGTGCCGTAATCGAGCGTGCCGAGCAGCGTGTCGTTGCCGTCGACCGCGAGCACGGGGCGTGCGAGCTTCTTCGGGAAGCCCCAGATTTCACGTCCGCCGGCAATCGGGCCTTCGTCGTCGAGATACATCGAATGCGTGTAATTCGCGAGACGGCCTTGCGGATCGCGCACGGAGATCACCTGGCCGCTTTCGGTGTAGTCGCCGAAACCCGACGAGTCGGGCATGCGGATGAATTCGTAGTGGACGAGATTGTTTTCGGGCTTCAACGGCTCCGGCACGATGGCGCGCAGCGCATCGGGATCGGTTTCGTAGGTAATGATGAAATATTCGCGATTGACGAAGCGAAACGGCGGCCGCGGATACGCGGGGTTGTGCATCGGCATTGCGAAAGCATCACGGCGGATTCTTGCCAGATCCATACTGTTCTCCAGGCCAGGTTGCGTGAAAACGTCGCAACAGATGGTAAGGGGAAACCATGACACAATCGCATATATGGCGATAAAACACCGTTTCGATTTCGTTAAATAAAAAGGAAATTGAAAGTTTATTGGCCATAACGCGGTTATTTTCAGGTAATGAATTCGGCCTCGCATTTGCCAATTTCCGGCGCTTAATCAGCGGATTACGTTTATTTGCGTGAAAACGTATGAGGAATGCCGCGCTCAAAACACGAAATAGATTAATGCGTGGATCGGGAGGGGCGGCCAGCGACCGTGCACGAACGCCGCGTCGCGCCCCGACCTGCAGCACAGGCGATGTTGTAATACATCTTTTGGGTTGTCTGGCGTAACATAGCGTCGCTTCCTGCGGGAAAGGCGGCGGGGCAGGCCCGCCGGTAGCGAGAATAGTTACGGAGACACTATGCAGCCCGACGTGGCGCCTTCACGGCGCGTCAAAACCATTCAGCGTCAAACCCTCATCCTGTTGGTCATTTGTGTATCGATCAGCACCATCGACCGGGCCGCGCTTGCGGTGGCCAATCCCCTTGTCCGGCATGACCTCGGCCTTTCCGTTTCGGAAATGGGGCTGCTGCTGTCCGCGTTTCTGTGGGCCTACGCCGTCGCCCAGTTGCCCATCGGGCCGCTGATCGACCGGTTCGGTCCGCGCCGTGTGCTCACCGCCGGCATTGCCGTCTGGTCCACGGCACAAATGCTGTGCGGCGCGGCTACGGGCACCCTCGCGTTCGCCGGCTCGCGCGCGCTGCTCGGCGTGGGGGAGGCACCGCAGTTTCCGACCGCCGCGTGCGCGGCGAGAGACTGGTTCGCCGTGCGCGATCGCGGCCGCGCCACCGGCTGGTTCATGTGCGCGAGCTATCTCGGCACCGGCATTGCCGCGCCGCTCATCACGGGGCTCATGCTGACGTTCGGCTGGCGCTGGATGTTCGTCATCATGGGCGTGCTCGGACTGATCGTCGCGCTCGTTTGGGGGCTCAAATACCGCAGCCCGCACGAAGTCGCGCTCGGTGAAGACGAGCGAGCCTATTTCGGCACGCCCGCCCATGGCGGCGCGCGCGCTCAGCAGGTGAGCCTGCGGCAGTGGGCGAGCCTTTTCCGGTCCGGCACCACCTGGGGCATGCTTGCCGGCTACTTCGGCATCATCTACGTGAACTGGCTCTTCAATACGTGGCTGCCCGGCTATCTGCACATGCAGCGGCACATGAGCCTCGTGCAAGTGGGCTGGATGGCGGCCATTCCGTATTCGTGCGCGGTAGTGGGCGCGATCACGGCGGGCTATCTCGTCGACTGGCTTTCGAAGCGCGGCGCGAGCCTGACCACGAGCCGCAAGGCGCCCGCGTGCGTGTTCCTCGTCGTGCAGACGCTGCTCGTCATTTGCGCGGTGTCGAGCACGAGCAACGCGGTCGCGATTGCATGCCTTTCGGGGGCCATGTTCTGCGGAACGGCCGCCACGACGATCGCATGGGCGATGGTCAGCGTGTTTGCGCCCGCGGCCTATACGGGTTCGCTCGGTTCGCTGCAGAATTTCGGCGGCTACCTGGGCGGCGCCTGCGCGCCGATCGTGACGGGTCTCATCGTTCAGAAGACCGGTTCGTTCGATCTTGCGCTTTACATTGGCGCGGGAATGTCGCTGTTGGCGGCACTCGCCTATGTGGCGCTCGTGCGTGGCAAGATCGCTGTTGCGCAGGAGGAGGAGGCACCGGCGCTCGTCGGGTGATCACAAACGAGCAACGGTATGCGCGGCCTGCCGCCTAAATTCATTGCGCATGAAAGCGGGTTTGCAGGCCGGGACTGGAACGTGACACTTTACGAGTGGGCAAGATAGTGACGGACTAAAATGGATTGGCACGCCTAAGCACAAGACGTGCTTCCTGTTTCGCGAGGCCTGCGAGCATACCGGCGAGATGCGATGAGCATATTCAGGTTTCAATCGGCGACGGACTCGGCATTTCTCAAACGATCGCATGCGCCCAGCGCGATTCGCGCATGGCTGGTCGACATGCTTTGCTGGCCAGCCCGATTCGCCGATCCGCAGGTCGAGCGGGAATTCACGGAGGACTACGGCCGGCGTTTTGCCGACTTTCGCCGCGCGGCATTAGTGCTCGGCACGCTGATCTGGGTGTGTTTCGGCTTTTGGGAAATCAGTCTCGCGCAGACCAGCGCGGTGTTCCGGCCGTACTTTCCAGAGGTGTTCGCGTTCCGTTGCGCGGGGGCATTGGGCGCGACCGTCGGCATTGTGCTCGCCTTCAGACTCGAATTTCATCGCGACAAGGTTGCACACTGGATCCTGCTTTCGGGGCTGGCGTTCATGTGCTTCTGCCTGTTGATGCAAACGGTGCTCGCGCCACGTCCGTTCAATTTCACCCATTTCTTCGTCGGCTTTTATCTCATTCTCTTTTATCTGTTCGGCTTTCTTCGCTTGCGGGCCAAGGCGACTTTCATACTCACCGTGTGCGTGATAACCGTGATCGTGGCGGCGCAAGTGCTCACTCAGGCGGTCGAGCCCGATAACTTCGCGGCGGGCATGTTCTACCTGTTGAACGTCGCCCTTTTGGGCCATAGCGTCAACGTGAACGCCGAGCGGCATGTGCGCGACCGCTATGTCGCCGTCCAGGCGCTTGCCCATAGCAACGACGCGTTGCAAAGCGCCAATGCCGAACTCGCGCAAAAGCACCAGGATCTCGAGCGCGCGCGTCGCGACCAGCAAACCAAGTCGGAAGCCCTGATCGCGTTGCGCGAGCAGCAGCGCGAAGCCGCCGAGCAGGCGAGCCGGGCGAAATCGCGCTTCATGGCGGCAGCCGCGCACGACCTGCGCCAGCCCATGCACGCGCTCAACCTTTTTCTTGCCGCGGCTGACGAAGCGCTGGACGCGCGCGATATCGAAGCATCGAGCAAGCTGATCGGCGAGGCGCGCAAGGCTTCCGTGTTGTCGGCGCGTTTGTTCAACGCGGTGCTCGACCTGTCGAAGCTCGAATCGGGCCATGTCGACCCGGTCTATACGAGCGTCGACTTAAGCCGCGTAATCGCGGAGACGGTTGAGCAACTCGCGTCGTTCGCGGCGAGCCGCGGCGTGACGCTGCGCTATGCAAGGGCGCTGCAAAAACCGGCATGGGTGCGTACCGACCCCGACTGGATTCCCCGCGTGTTGAGCAATCTCATTGCGAACGGCATCAAATACTCGGATCCATCGAAAGCGGGGCGCTCCACGGTGCTAGTGGGATTGGTACGTATGCCTAATTATGTTCGCCTCGACGTGCTCGACAACGGCATTGGCATTGCGCCGGAGCATTGGGACACGATCTTCCAGCCGTTCGTGCAACTCGGCAATCCGGAGCGGGACCGCGAGAAAGGACTTGGACTCGGCTTGTCGATCGTGAATGCGGTGGTGTCCCTGCTCGAGGGGCACCGTCTCGAACTGAAATCGATCGAGGGACACGGATCGCGCTTCTCGGTGCGCTTGCCGGTGGCGGATCAATTTGCGCTCCAGGATGCCACGCTGCCGCCGGCCGATACGGTAGCGTCGCAGTCACCGTCGTCGCTGCGCGGTCTCTATGTGTTGCTGGTGGAAGACGACAGCCTCGTGCGCGCGTCCATGGAAGCGCTATTTGCGCGGTGGGGGGTGCTGTCCGATTCGGTGCGCTCCGCCGCCGAACTCAGCGAACTGCTGCAGTCGATCGAACGCGTGCCGGACCTGGTGATCAGCGACTACCGGTTGCCGGAGATGTCGACCGCACACGACGTCATTCGTCTGCTTGGCGAGCACGTTGCGCGGCCCGTGCCGTGCCTCGTGGTGACGGGCGAAGCCGTGGCCAGCACGCAGGGCGTATTGCCGGAGCGCTGCGTGCTCAGCAAGCCGTTGTCTCCCGACCTGCTGATTGCGCGCATGCTCGAATTGACGGAGGCGTCGGCCCGGGCGAGTTAGACCGCCGGGGCATGCGCCACGGTGGGAATCTCAATGCCCCGGCGCGCCATTTCGACGATCAGGAACGTACGCCGCGATACGTTGAAGCGGCTCAGCAGATCGCTGATGTATTCCTTTGCGGTGTTCTCCGAGATATTCATCTTGCGCGCGATGGCCTTGTTCGACATGCCCTGCAAAAGAAAACCCAAGGTTTGCGCGAGGCGCGGCGGCAGGTTCAGCGAGTCGATCGGCACGCCCTTGCTCGGGCCCGGGGACTGCGGGGTATGCCCGCCTTTGCCGAGCACGCTGTTGGGCAGATAAACGCGTCCGTTCAGGATCGTCTGCAGGGCCTCCCGGAACACCGCGCCGCCTTCCTCGCTGGCCTTCGAAATGAAGCCGCCAGCGCCATTCTTGATGCAGTCCAGCACGGTTTCGCGGTCGTCCTGCGCGGACAGCATCACTACATGGGCAGCCCGCTCGTTGTCCTGCAGCCAGCGCAGCAGGTCGAGCCCGGTGTGATTGTTCCCGATCTGGTAGTCGAGAAAAACGAGGTCGTAAGCCTTGTTCTGGAGCCGCTCGACGGCGGCGTCGTACGAGCCCGCCTCGTCGATATCGAGCGTCGGCTCCGAAGTCAGAATCAGGCTCTTCATCGCGATACGCGTCAGGCCTTCGTCTTCTACGAGCAGTACGTGGCGGAAATACAGGTTGTCCATCGGGCGCCTCTCTAGTCGCGACCACTGTACCCGTAATTCATCTGGTTGCGATCCCCCCATAGCGGGGGACGCTTCCGGGGCCACCTTCTGGAGGCGTATTTCCCCCGCTATGGCCGGTTTTTCCAGCGTCCCGAAACGAGCACGATGGCGTCAATGCAGTTCGGACGTGCAGTTCAGACGACTAGGGACACCACCATGCATACGCCGCATGCCGACTTCAAAAGCCTGCTGAATATTTTCCGCTTCGCGTCGGACGACGAAACCCGTGCGCGCCAGTGCAAGCCGGAGCCGGAGGCGGAACCGGCAACGCAGCCTGACGCCACGATCCTGGCGGAGCTTCTGCGGGCAAGGGCGCTGATGGTGCGCATCGAGTCGAGCGGCGTGAAATTCCCGGACCAGATCTACGACGTATTCGTGCAGGCCTTGAGCGCCTACGACCAGAAGTGCTGGACGGAGCAGATCGACCGGAGCTTCTGCATCACGCTGAGTCTGCTGGAGTCGATTGCGCGGCACCGGCGCGGGGCCGCAGCGAAGCGCGCCGTGTGCACGGATGTGACCCTGGTGAATCACGACAACCGTGGCCAGACCGTCATCATCAGCGAGCGGCGCGACGGGCTCAATGGGCTCGATGGTAATTGGTGAACGATCAACGCATGGGCCGACTGAACCGCCTGGCTGACGAGGAGATCGTGCGATGCAAGACCATTCCATCGAGTACGACGCCTTTGATGAAAGGCGCCTGCAATCCCTGCTCGCGCAGGAACGCGAAAGCCAGGTGGGAGGCCGGCGGGCAGGGCGCGACAAAGCGATTGAAACAAAGACAGAGACAGAGACAGAGACAGAGACAGAGACAGAGACAGAGACAGAGACAGAGCGGCGGCCTCACAGTCCCTACACTGTCCACACTCTCGACACCGCGATTGCTCACCTCGAAAGCGCCATTGGCGCAGATAAAGCGATGGAGATTTTCGGTGCGGGCTATTGGCACGCTCGTGTGCTCGAACTCCGGTCCACACCGGGCATTCTGTACGTTCAGGAGCGTCGGCTGAAGTGTTTGCTGGATCGGTTCGCGGTCATGTCCGGGGGGCAGGCAATGGGCTGAATAATGTTGGAATCAGAAAAACGGGGGCATAGCAAAGCAATACGGGAAGCGTGAGAGACCACCAAAAAAATCAGCGAAAAGAACCATTCATTCGCACGAGCGGGAACGCGATGCTGGCATCGGACACAGCAACGCTCGGGGTTCCGTTGTCCGTCGTTCAGGCAAGGAGATTGCAAGAACAACCGCCGCCCTTGAAGACCCAGCAATAACTACAGGGTTGTTGGCGTTCGCCGTGCGGCACGCGTATCGCGCCGCACGGCATTTATTTTTTTCGAGCGTGACGCCTGAATCTCATCGGCGTCGCAGAAGCTCATTGTGTTCGAACAGCTCGACGAGCCAGTCGATAAATACGCGGACTTTCGCGCTCAGATAGCGGTTGGGCGGATAGATCACGTGCACGGGGTAGGTGGGCTGCGACCAGTCCTCGAGCAGCGGCACGAGCTTTCCCGCGGCAATGGCGTCGTGCACCGAATAGGCGGGTGCCTGGATAATGCCGAGGCTCGCGAGGCCGGCTGCCAGATAAGTATTCGTATCGTTGACGATGAGCCGGTGAGTGAGCGGCAGCCCCTCTTTTCGATCGTCGTACAAAAACGGAAACGACGCGGGATAGCCGCTGCCCGACGGGATCATGCCGATTGTCGGAAAGTTGCTCAACTGGTCCGGCGAGGTGGGCGTGCCGTGCGCGTCGAGCAGCGCCGGCGTCGCGCATGTGGTGAAGCCGAACGCACCGATCTGCCGTGCGACGAGAAACGGTTCGTCGACCTTGCCGGCGCGGATCGCGCAGTGGAAGCCCTCGGCAATCAGGTCGGCGCGCTCATTGCCCACCTCCAGTTCGATCTGGACGTCCGGATAGGTGCGGTAGAAGTCATCGAGCGCCGGCGCGAGCACCAGTGTGCCGATCGCCGTCGCCGCGTCGACACGGATCTTGCCCGAGGGCTTGGTCCGCGCATGGGTCGTCGACGATTCGATGTCCGCGAGGTCGGCGAGCAAACGCACGACACGGTCGTAGTAGAGCGCGCCTTCCGGCGTGACCGTCACCGAGCGCGTGGTGCGATGCAGCAGGCGCACCTTCAGGTCTTCTTCGAGCTTCTGGATGAGCCGCGTCAACGACGCGTTCGGCATGTCGAGCGTCTCGGCCGCTTTCGTGAACGTACCGGCCTCGACCACGCGCACGAACGCGTTCATCGCTGCGATGCGGTCCATGAGGCGTCTCCGTTCGAAGGGACGCCGTCATTAGACCGCACAATCGCGACACCTGCTTTCAGATGCCCTTGAAGTCCATCGCCGGGCGTGGGCGGCCCGCCTTCAGCGCGTCGACGGCGGAGCGCAGCCCGCGTTGCACGTCGTCGGTTTCGAACAGCGGCATCGCAATGTCGAGCATCGCTTCGTCCGCCGCCGCGACGCCGCCAACGGCCCATGCGCGCAGCAGCGCCTTGTGCGCGGCATAGGCACGCGTGGGGCCGCTCGCGAGCTGGCGCGCGAACTGGGTCGCTTCATCCAGCAGCGCTGCGTCGGCCACCACGCGATTCACGATGCCGAATCGCTCCATCGTGGCGGCAGGCACTTTCTCCGACGTGAGCGCCCATTCGGAAGCGCGCGAGCGTCCCGCGCGTTCGGCGACGCGGTAGATGCCGCCGAGCACGGTGACGATACCCAGTGTTTGCTCGGGATGGCCAAAGGTCGCCGATTCGGCGGCAAAGATCACATCCGCCCGCAGCGCGAGTTCGAAGCCGCCGCCGAAGCACAGACCCTGCACCGCGGCGACCACCGGCAGCGGCAGGTGCTCGAAGCGATTGAACACGGACAGGTAACGCCCGAAACGCGCGCGCAGTTCGCGCACACTCGCATCGGGCCAGGTCATGATGTCGCCGCCGAACGAGAAGTTTTCGCCAACGCTGCGCACGAGCACGGCGCGAGCTTCGCTGCTCTCGATTGCGGTGACGGCCGCATCGAGTTCGTCGATCATCAGGTCGTCGATGCGATTTTGCGGAGGGCGGTCGATGACGATCGTCGCGAGCGCGCCGTCGAAGCTGACAGTCAGGTGAGCCATGAGGTGATCCTTGAAACGTGAGTGCGGAGATTAGCCGAGGTGCTGCTTGAACCACTCGAGCGCGGCGCTGCTGGAAATCTGAAACTGCGACAAATACGGATCGAAGTGCCCGCCTTCGATCGTCACGAGCCGCTTGGGCTCAAGCGCGCGTTCGTAGGCAGTCAATTCGAGGTCCGTCAACGTGATCGCGTCGCGCGTGGCGACCACCATCAGCAACGGAGTCGGCGATACACGCGCAATCCACTGGCCCGGCTCATACATGCGCGCCGCGCGCGTCGAGCGCACCGTCACGTTGTTTTCCCAGACGCCTTCCGGCAGCGACTGCAGATAGAAGTCGATCGCGTCTTTTGCACGATACGACGCGGCGACCGCGGGATCGGCACTGACGATTGCCTGGCGACGCGGCGCCTCGCCGCGCAGTTGCGCGCGGTCGTCGTCGGCGAAGGCTTCTTCGATGGCCGCGACGTTCTCCGGCGCAATGCGGCGCAGCCCCTGTTCGTAGCCGCTGATCGTCGGCACCTGGGCGACGACGCAGCGCAGGCGCCGCTCGGTTGCGCCCAGCACGATGGCGTGGCCGCCCGCATAGCTCGTCCCCCAGAGGCCGATGCGCGCCGGATCGACGACGTCGAGGCTTTCGAGGTAGCTGATCGCGCGCCGCCAGTCCGCGATCTGACGCCACGGGTCGATGTCGTGGCGCGGCGTACCCTCGCTTGCGCCGAAGCCGCGGTGGTCGTGCAGCAGCACGACGAAGCCCGCTTCGGCGAAGGCGCGCGCGAACGGCTCGAGACCGTGCTGCTTCACGCCGGCGTAGCCGTGCGCCATCGTGATGGCGGGGCGCCTTCCTTCGCCGGGCGGCGTGAAGAGCCAGCCGCGCAGCTTGACGCCGCCGTCCACTTCGAATTCAACATCGCTACGTTGCACCATTTCACACTCCTGGAATCGGGATGATTGCGCGTGGATACCACTCACGCGCCGGGATAAAAGAGGCTCGCGTCCACCTTGCCTTGCAGGCGGCGGCCGAGTTCGGCGGAGAATTTCAGCGCGCCGCCGAGCGGCCGATGATGGATCGCCACGTGGACGATCTTGCCCGCCGCGTTCTTCGTGAGCACCGTGACGCCGCGCATGCGCTCGCCGCCGAACGCCTGGACTTCCCACTCGAGGTATTCGCGCAGCCCGCTGTGTGCCTCATGCGTGAACGAGAGCGCCTCGTAGATCTTGCTCGCGGTGGTCATCACGGTCTTGACCTGTTCGATGCCGACAGCCGGCTTCGCGAGCACGCTCGCTTCGAGCACGACGTTCGATGCGAATGCGTCCGCAAAGGCATCCGCGGACTTCTGCTCGAAGGCCCGGGTCCATCCTTGTGGGGCGACAGGGGTGTCCTGCGAGTGCGCGGCATTGGGCGCGTGTTCGATATCGGCGAGAAACGACTCGACGACATGTGCAACGGCAGCCGGCTGCTCGACGTGCGGCCAGTGGCCAGCGTGCTCGATAGACGCGATGGAAGGCGCCTTGAAGCGCGGCATCACGCCCGAGGAAAGCATGGCGAAGTCGACGAAGCTGTCGCCGTCGCCGCGGATAATGAGGACCGGGCCGCGATACCGGGAGGGTTCTGCGCCGGATGCATGCCCCGCGTTCCAGAGGTCGGCAAAGACGCCGACCGCCCGGGCGGCCACGCGGTCGCCGAGCTGGCCGAGGCGTTCGAGCCGCGCGTCATCGAGGCTTACCGAGACATTGCGGCGTAGCTCGCGTTGCGCCGCCGGATTGCCGCCGATTGCATGGAACGCACTGACGGCTTCCTTGGGCAGTCTCGCGCCGCCCAGCGGCACCGGCGTCAACAGCACGAGGCCGTGGACCTGGTGATCCAGCCGTTGTGCGACGAGTTCGGCAATCTGCGCTCCCATGCTATGGCCGACGAGCACGACCGGTCGCGACAGCGTGCGAACCTGCGTTGTGATGTCTGCTGCGAAGCGGTCGAGGCTGAACGGGCCGGGGTCGTCGGCGCGCGCGCCCATGCCGGGCAGATCGATGCACAGCGCGCCGGCCGCGCGCTGGCCGAGGTGCCGCGTGACGTCTTCCCAGATCTGGGCGCCGTCGAGGAACCCGTGGATGAATACGAGCGCGGGCTGGGTCGAATGAATCGGATGCATGTTCGTTTCTCTCGCTGGCGGTTCGAAGATCAGCGTGTCGCGCCGGATGCGGACCAGTTCGCGGCATCGACAGGCGAGTAGTTGTCGTCAAAGTCGTCGAGCCGGCCAATGCGCTTGTTCTGCAGGCGCGCGAGCACCTCCGGGGCGAGCGGCGTCGTGAACGCGCTCTGTACCACCGTATATTCGGCCGCCAGGCGGCCAACGGCCTGCAGGGCGCCGGTGTCGATCCGGCCACGTTCGAGGTAAAGGTCATCGCGGATCTGGAAACGGAGCACTTCACCGAATATCACGTGGTCGTAATCGCTGATCGGGATGATCCGGTCGAGCTTGCATTCGAGCGCGATCGGCGCGGCCTTCACGCGGGGCGGGCGCACCGTCAGCGAATCGGCCTTCTCGAGTCCGAGTGCGTCGAATTCATCGATATCGGAAGGAAATTCGTATGCACTACGATGCATTGCATCCGCAAGCTCGAGATTGGCGATATTGACGACGAACTCGCCGGTGTCGCGGATATTGACGAAGGTGTCCTTCAACGTCACGCCGTCGGAGCGGGGCTGCATCGAAATGGAAATCATCGGCGGCTTGCGGCCCACGGCGGTGAAGAACGAAATGGGCGCGAGGTTGGCGACGCCGTCCGTGGAGAGTGTGCTGACCCAGGCGATGGCGCGCGGCAGGATCGAGCCGATCAGCAGCTTGTAGTTCGCAGCGGCGTCCTGAGTGGTGGGGTCAATGATCATGAAGAGTGTCCTTGAAACGGTGTCAGGTGCGCGGCGTTATGCGGGGCGGCGTGCGACGATCAGTTTGGCCGTCATGTTCTGCACGACCTGGTCTTGCTGATTGAGTGTTCTGGAGCGCAGCACGAGGGTGCCGATTTCGCTGCGCGAGCGCGAAGGAATCAGCTCCATCACTTCGCTTTCGACATGCAGCACGTCGCCCGCGCGCGTCGGCAGCTTCCACTCGATCTCGCAGCCGGCGCCGAGCACACCGTTGGCCAGCTTCGGACCGTCGTCGACGAGCAGACGCATCGTCATCGCCGCCGTATGCCAGCCGCTCGCGGCGAGTGAGCCGAACATCGTGTTGCGGGCCGCTTCATCGTCGAGATGGAACGGCTGCGGATCGAACTCCGCGGCGAAGCGTTTGATGTCGGCTGAACCGACTTCATGCGTGCCCGTGGTGAAGGTGTCGCCGACCTTGAGGTCGTCGAAGTAGAGCGTTTCCTGACTCATGAACGTGTCCTTTTCAGGGAGCGGGCGGCAAGCTGGCCGGTCGTGCCGGCTTGCTTGCCCGCGGAACCTGAAGCTACTGTAGGCAACGTCCGGAGAGGGAGAAAGAGGGGTGCGCTGAAAGCGGCATTCCAATCCGCTCAATAATCGGCTCGAATGCCGCCTGGCGGGCTGTCAGGCCTGGTCGAGCCACGCGACGATGTTGCGTACGGTATCGCCGTAGAAGGTCTGGTACATCTCGCGCGTCACGTAGCCGATATGCGGCGTGACGAGCACGTTCTCCGTTCTGCGCAACGGGTCGTCTGGGGCCAGCGGTTCGGTGTCGTACACATCGAGGGCCGCGCCCGCGATCTTTGCGCTTTTCACCGCCGCGAGCAGCGCTGCGATATCGACGATCGGGCCGCGCGACGTATTGACGATGTGGCTCGCGGGCTTCATTTTCGCGAGTTCCGCCGCGCCGACCAGGCCCCGCGTGCGCTCGCTCAGGCGAACGTGGATCGAGAGAAAGTCGGAGGTCGAGAACAGCGTCTCCTTGTCGACCAACTGGACGCCTTTGGACTCCGCACGCTCGGCCGTCAGGTTCTGGCTCCAGGCAATGACGTTCATCCTGAACGCCTGGCCGATCACCCCGACCGCTGAACCGACACGGCCCAGCCCGAGCAGGCCAAGGGTCTTGCCCGATAGTTCCGTGCCGAGCATGGTCTGCCAGCCGCCCTCGCGCACGGACCGGTTCTCGACGGTCAGATTGCGGGCCATGGCCAGAATCAAGGCCCACGTGAATTCGATCGTGTGGGTGGACCAATAGCCGGTGCCGGCAACCTGGATGCCGTGATCCGCCGCCGCGTCCATGTCGATCGAGGCGTTGGCCGGGCCCGTCGAGGCAATCAGCTTGAGATTGGGCAGGCGCTCGATAATCTCGCGCGTGAGCGGCGTGCGCTCGCGCATCACGCATAGCACGTCGAACGGTGTAAAGCGCTCGATGACCTGCCCGGTTTGCGCGACATGGTCGTTGAAAACGGTGATCTCCGCGCGGCCTTTCAACGGCGACCAGTCCGCCATGTCGAGCGCGATGTTCTGATAGTCGTCGAGAATGGCGATACGGGCAGGCGATGGACTGGACATGGGGTGACCTCCTGCAGCGATGTTTCGGTTAGCTTACGGTTGACGCGCTATGCCGGTATGCACGGTGCAATGGTAATCCCGAAGCGGTTTGCCGCGCTCGTTTAGCCGGAGCCGAACTCGATCGTGCGAAAGTCGATCGACACGAGCAACGGCTCGCCAACCTTGCGCCTCGCCTTGTCGTAGGCAAACACGCGCCGCGACATTGGCACCATCACACCGTTCACCTCGCGATAGTCCGACGCATAGTTGGCGCCTGGCGCGCCGCCCATCACGTCGACGGTATAGTCGTGGCGGCGCAGCAGACCGTCCGCGCCGAAGTACGAAATCTGCTCGCGCGTGTGACTGGCAATCGAGTCTGGAAACGTGGCCTTCAACCGTCGCCAGACTTCGCCGTTTTCTTCCCATTCAGGCAGCTCTTCCGTATGGAAACCGGGGTATGTGTAGAGAAACGGGATCGTCAGATAAGTCCAGAGCGCGTAGCCGGTAAAGTAAAGCGCGTGCAAACGATCCCATGAGGTCTCCTGAACATGGCCGCGATAACAATCTCGCGGTGCGCGCCGCTCTTCGGCGGCGTGACCCTCGAGCGACTCGACGCGCACGGCATCCGGCGTGAATGTGCCTTGCCAGCCGGTTTGCGGCGACATGATCGAGACGTGCTGCCGTGCAAGGCTCGCCACCAGTGCGATATTGCGGAACATGTCCGGCTGGCCTTTGAGCTGCCATACGGCGCCGCCAATATCGAGGGTGGCCGAAGCGGTCCGCAGCGTCTTCCACTTTTCGATTCCTCCGTGTGCCTCTACGGCGCGTTCGAGCAAAGTACTCATTGTCTATTCCTTGGCTGCAGCGGTTGCCGTGCGCGTTATTGCTCGCCCGGGAATGCGTTGCCGAACATCGGGTAGCCGCCGGCGGACTCGCTGCGCTTCGGTTCGTCCTGCAGCACGTCCCAATGCTCGACGAGCTTGCCGTCTTCGATGCGCAGGATATCCACGGCGATCAGCGCGGCAGGCGTGGCAGAACTGGTGTAGCGGCTGTGCACCCAGACGAAGTCGTCTTTGGCGATCACCATGTCGTACTCGAATCGAATATCGCCCATCGAACTTACGAGGCCGAAGAGCCCGTCGCGTCCGGCGGGAACGTGCCGGCTGTGCTGCACGTAGGCATCGGACCAGAACTGCGCGGCCTTCTCGTAGTCCTTCTTGTTGAACAGCGTTTCGAGCGCTTCGAGCACGAACGCCGTGTTTTTCGCTTCAGTTGCGGTGGTCATGGTCAGGCGCCTCTCATTCAACGGGAATCGGGTTATCGACGACGAACTGGTTGAACTGTTCGACGAAAGCGTGTTCGTTGGGTCCGGCGTTGTCGCGCATCGGCTTCGCCGCATCGACCACGACCTCCGTCGTCGCGGTTTCCAGCAGCTTCAGCGTTTCGGCGATGAAGGCGTCGAGCGGCATGGCGCGCGGGTCGCCGCTCTTGTGAACGAGGTCCGTATCGACCCAGGGCGGCGCGATCTCGAGCACCTTCACGCTCGTATCGCGCAGTGCGAAGCGCTGAGAAAGCGTGTACGAGTGAATCGCTGCCTTGGTCGCGGAGTACAGCGCTGTGGCCGCGAGCGGCACATACGCGAGCACGGAACTGTTGTTGATGATGTACGACCCGGACTGTCGCTTCAGATGCTCGACGAACGCGGCGCTGACGCGTACGGGCCCGAGCAGGTTGGTGTTCACGAGCCGCACGGCCTGTGCGTCGTCGATTGCGCCGCCGGCGTCGTCGAATGGCATGATGCCGGCGTTGTTGATCACGACATTCAGCGACGGATAACGCGCGATCAATTGCGTGGCGACTTCGCGAATCTGCGTGGCGTTGCCGATATCGAGTTCGACGGTATCGATGCCGGGATTGAGCCTCGCGATCTCGTCGAGCAGAGACTTGCGCCGCCCCGCGACGATGACCTTGTTGCCACGGCGATGGAGGGCTTCTGCCAGTGCGCGCCCGATGCCCGAGGTGCCGCCCGTGATGAATACGGTATTGCCGCTGAGTTTCATGATTGTGCTCCTGATTGCAACGAGTTAAACGTTAGGATGGCGAATTAAATTTAACCGAGCCCCACGCAAAAAAATGCCGCGACACCTGTGCGCGCCGTATTGGCGCTGCGCCGGCGTTGCGTCAGCAGACCGGTGCGGAGGTCACTCGCCAAACGAACCATGATCCGATTGTGGTGGCTAACGCCGGCCCGATAAATCTCGCGTTCGGTTCAACAGTGTTATCGGAAGGGAGAACAATGCGCAGTGGTTGCGCCTGATTATTTTCGCGCTACCCAAGGGGCAGCGTTTCGTCCCCAGTAAGGTTGGCGCCAACGGCATCCCGGGCGTCCTGGGCGTCGACGCTCGTCGGGCGGCACCGCGCTTCGGCTTCCGGGGTGCTGGACATCAACGGGTTCGTGCGGAACAGCTCGGCGATCCAGTCGATAAACGCGCGCACGGTGGCGGAGAGATGGCGGCTGTGCGGATAAACAGCGGAAATGGGCAGCGTCGGCGGCTTCCATGGCGAAAGGATTTCGACCAATGCGCCCGATTCGAGGTAGGGCAGCGCGATGAAGCGCGCGCCCTGAGCGATCCCGAGCCCGCTTAGCGCGCCGCCCAGATACGCCTCGGCGTCGTTCACGGCGATCGAGCCCGACATTTTCACCTCGGTCAGTTCGCCGCCATCGGCTTCGAACGTGAGAGGCATGATGCGGCCGGTGCGGGGCCAGTAGTAATTCACCGCGCAGTGACTGGCCAGCTCGGCCAGGGTTTGCGGGGTGCCTGCCTTGTCGAGATACGCCGGGCTGGCAACCGTGACGGCCTGATACACACCGACACGACGCGCGACGAGCGACGAATCCTGCAGGGTGCCAATGCGCACCACGCAATCGATGCCTTCCTGGACGAGATCGAGCGGTTTGTCGCCCAAGCCGAGCATCAGGTCGATTTCCGGATACCGCTCGTGAAAATCGCCCAGCGCGGGCATGACGATGAGGCGGCCGAGCGCGCCGGGCATGTCCACACGCAGCTTGCCGCGCGGGGAACGCTGCTTGCCGAGGAAGGAGCTTTCGATATCGTCGATGTCCGCAAGCACGCGCACACAACGCTCGTAGCAGGCCGCACCGTCTGGCGTCAGGTTGATACTGCGGGTTGTGCGTTGCAGCAGGCGTGTTTTGAGGTGCGCTTCGAGGCTTTGGACGATCACTGTCACGCGCGCGCGGGGCATGTCCAGCGTCTCCGCCGCGCGCGTGAAGCTATTGGTCTCCACCACTCGCGCGAATACTTTCATGGCTACCACGATATCCATGTCCTCACCTCGTCGGATCCGGGCGAGGCCAGCACGCCCAGCGCGAAGTCTAAACTGCCGCTGCCGACGGTGCCACGGGCCCGCCGCGGCTCCTCCGCGGCAACGGCGTCTCCCGTGCAAAGCCGCTAAACTCGGCTTTCTGCGCTGTCCAACGCGCACCGCTGGAGATTGCCGATGAAACTGGTGGGCCCGTGGATATCCGGCTACACGCGGCGGGTGGGGATCACGCTAAACCTGCTGCAGATTCCGTTCGAACATCTGGCTCATCACGCCTATCGGGAACCGGAACGCGTGAGGGTGTTCAATCCGATGGTGCGCGTGCCCGCACTGCAGCTGGACGACGGCCAGGTGCTCATCGACAGCCACGCGATCGTCGACTATCTGGACAGCATCGTGCCGGCCGACCAGCGCTTGATGCCGGCGAGCGGCCCGGAGCGCGTGCACGCGATGCAGCTCGTCGGCTACGGTTGCGCTTGCTACGACAAGGTGGCCCGCTATTGCGACGAGCTGATGCTGCGTCCCGAGGCTCACCGGCTGGCGCATCTGCAGGCCGGCTTTCGGGAACAGCTGCAGAGCGGCTTGCGCGTGCTGGAAGCCGCGCATGCGGACCCATGGCTGCTCGGTTCGCGCATCTCGCAGGCCGACATCATGGCAGTCGTGGCGTTCCAAAGTGCCTCGGTGGTCTTGCCGCGGCTATTCCACAGCGAATCGTTCCCGCAACTAGCCGCGCTCACGCAGCAAGCGATGCAATACACGGCGTTTTCCTCGACGCTCCCCGACCTGGAGGAACTGCAGGCCTCGGGTCTCATTGACGCAAATCACGGCGTGTAGCGAACAGCGGTTAGAGATCCAGCGTCACGCCGCCCGCCGCCGGATGCCCGACGCAGATCAGCGCGTAGCCTGGCTCGACGTCGAATTCCGGCGCCTCGTCGTATTCCACGCCGCCTTCCAGCACGCGCGCGGCGCAGGTTCCGCACATGCCGGAGCGGCAGTTGGACGCCGCGTTCGTGCCGCAGCGCTCGGCTGCATCGAGCAGCGAACCCTGCTGCGGCTCCCAATGCACCTTTTTCCCTGTGCGGGCAAATGTCACCGGACCGCCTTTCGTCGCGTCTCCCGCAACGGGAGGTTGCTCAGGCGACGTCCGCTTCATGCTCGACGGACCGAATGCCTCGAACCGGATGCGCTCGTCGGCAATATTCAGCGCGCGCAACCCATCGTACAAGTCGCGCATGAATGCTTCGGGGCCGCACAGATAGAAGTCGTAGTCGTCGAACGGCAGGAAGCGGCGCAAGGCATTCACGTTCACGCGGCCCGCGAGCCTCTCGCCATCGGGCGCGTCGTGCTGCGCGGCGCTGTCGTACAGATGCACCGACACGTTCGGATGCGCACGTTCGATCTCGCGCAGTACCGCGGCGAACGGTCTTTCGTGCTCACCGCGCGTACCGTGGAACACATGGATACGGCGTTGCGGTTCGAGCGCGAGCGCCGCGTCGAGCATGGCCAGCATCGGCGTGATGCCGATGCCCGCTGCGGCCAGCACGATCGCGCGCGGGCTGCTTGCATCGAGCTTGAACGACCCGCGTGGCGCCAGCGTGTCGATCAGCGAGCCGATGCGCGCGTGTTCATGCAGCCAGCGCGACGCCGCGCCGTCGCGCTTCACGCTGATCCGGTAGCGCGCCGGACGCGCGGCATCGTGCGCCGCAGAGAGCGTATATGTGCGCATGAACGGCTTGTCCGATCCAGGCGCGGCGATGCGCAGCGGAAGGTATTGGCCGGCTTCGAATGGTGCGAGCGGTTGACTGTCCACCGGTTCCAGGGAGAACGAACGGATCGTTGGGGATTCGTCGTGCACGTCGGCCACGCGCAGCGTGCGCCATGAGGGTGCGTCGGTTTTTTTCGGCGCAGCGGCTAACACCTGCTCGAACTGCGGCGCATAGTCGACCGCCGACCAGCGCAGTGGCAACGCGCCTCGCACGCGCCGCACCTCGTGCAGATGAAAGCGAACCAGCCGCTGCGCCATCGGGAATTGCGCGACCTCCGGGCCGTCCCAGATCACCTCGGCGCGCACGGCGAGATAGAGCAGATCGCCGCGCTCGAAGTCGACGAACAGCAGCCCCGCGCGCGGCTCGCGCAGCAGGTTGCCGATCGTGTTGAAAAAATTGTTGCCGCTGAAGTCGGGCGCGGTCAGCGTGCGCGCGTCGTCGATCCGCACGAAGCCGGGCGCGCCGCCGCGATGCGAGACATCCACGCCGCGCCCGGCTGCGGCTGCATCGTCGAGATTGGCGCTCGCGATAAAAAATGCGTCGGCGCGGGCAATCAGGGCGCGGTCGTCTTCCGAGAGTGAATCCGCGTGTTCGACCGACGCGTTCGGCGGCACGTTGCCGACGAACGTCGGCTCGCGGCCGTTGATGTACTTCGGGCAGTTGCCGAAGCTTTGCTTGACCGCGAGCGTGACCACGTCGCCGTCTACCGCTTCGATCACGCCATTCACGCGGTTGCGCCGCCGTGTGTGCGGCTGGATGCCGAGCCCGCCGATTCGCGCGCCCGGCACCCAGCTTCCCGCGAGCGGGTCGCCCGGCAACGCGCCGCCGTCGATGCGCAGCGTGCGGCTGTCCGGCGTCGATACGAAGCCCGCCGTGTTCGCGCGCATCGTCGCCCAGGGCTGACTGTTTGCATCGACGCCGCCGAACACCATGAACGGCAGCATCGCGAAGAACGCACGATGCTGGTCCGGCATCTGGTCGCGAATACCGCGCGAGCCGTACGCGAGCGCGATGTCGGCGACGCCCGCCCGCGATTGCGCCTCACGTTCGCCGTCGTGAAACGGGCCGATCGCGTGATAGGGGTTCAGTTCAGGCAGTGCATTCATGACGGTCTCGGGTTGGCGACGCGCGCGTTCGGTTCAGGCCGCTAGCAGGCCTGCTTGCGTCGATGGCATTGGCACGAAGCCCGGCAACGCGGCGACGCGTTCGAGCCATGCACGCAGATGCGCATACGGCTCGAGCGACACGCCGCCTTCAGGCGCATGCGCGATGTAGGTATGCGCGGCGATATCGGCGATCGTTACGTGGCTGCCTGCCGCGAATGGCTTGTGCGCGAGTTCGGCATCGAGCAGCGGGAGCAGCGTCGCAGCGGTTTCCTGTGCGCGCGCCAGATCGAGATCGCGCTTGAACACATGGACGAGACGCGCGGCGCACGGGCCGTATGCGATCGGGCCGGCGGCAAGCGACAGCCAGCGTTGCACGTTTGCCGCGCCGAGTGCGTCGTCCGGCAGCCACGACGGATCGCCATAGCGCTTGGCCAGATACACGAGAATCGCGTTCGAATCGAACAGCACCGTGTCACCGTCGACGATGGTCGGCACCTGGCCGAATGGATTGAGCTCCAGATACGCGCTCTGGCGATGCTCGCCTGCGGCGAGATCCACCGGCACGATCTCGAACGGCAGATCGAGCAGGGAGAGGAACAGCCGCACGCGGTGCCCGTGACCGGAAAGCAGCGTGGTGTACAGGCGGATCGGCGTGGCGGGACGGGCAGCAGGCATCGGCATTCTCCATAACGAAAGCGCTTCGGAAAGAAGCGGCAGGGAGTTTGCAGATTAGGCAATGACTGCGTGCGCGAGAAGACTGCTAAGCTTGTAATCATTTTCTATCGAAAGTGGACAATCGCCGATGACCGATGTGCGCGACGTCAATCTGAACCGGCTGGCGGTGTTCGTCGCCGTGGTCGAAGCGGGGTCGCTGACGGCGGCGGCCGAGCGGCTTGGCATTGCCAAGACGATGGTCAGCGCGCATATGCAGCGGCTCGAACGCGAGATTGGTGCGAGCCTGATCGCGCGCACCACGCGGCGACTTTCCGTGACCGACGCGGGCCGCGCGTTTTACGACGCCAGCTGCCGCATCCTGCAGATGACGGAAGAGGCCCTTTCGGCGGCGTCGGGCGAGGCATCGCCCGCGCGTGGCACGCTGCGGGTCAGCGCGCCTGTCGACTACGGCGCACAGGTCGTGGCGCCCGCGCTCGTCGATTTACGCGGCGCGTATCCGGAACTCGAAATCGAACTGGTCTGTGCCGACCACTATGTCGATCTGATCGGCGAGGGCATCGATCTGGCGGTGCGGCTGGGCAATTTGCCGGACTCGAACTACCGTTCGGTGAAACTCGGCAGCTACGTGCGCTGGCTGGTCGCGAGCCCCGCGTTCGTCGCGCGGCACGGCATGCCGGGTTCGCTGAAGGCGCTGGCGTCCTTGCCGCATATCGCGATGACGGTGCTGCGGCATCCGTCGACGCTCGAGTTGACGCGCGACGCCGGGCGGCTCGCCGCGGGCCGCGTCACCCGCGACAAGGCCGTGCGCCGCGTGCGCTGCGTGAACGCCATGAGCGTGAACACGGCCACCTCAGCTCGCGCTGCGGTGCTCGCGGGCGGTGGCTTTGCCGCGCTGACCGACTTCTCGACGCGCGCCGATGTGGCGTCCGGCACCCTCGTGCGGTTGCTGCCCGAATGGTCCGGCGTGCCTTCAAACGTGCAGGCCGTGTTTGCGCCGACGAGCTATCCGTCGGGCAAGGTGCGGGCGGTGATCGAGGCGTTGAAGGCGAGAGTGGCGAAAAGCGCGGCGTGAGAAATACTGTGCCTTCAAGCGTCGAAGGGTCGGGGTAAGGTCCCCGTGTTTGCAGCCGTCCCGGTTGTTCCCGTGAAAGGCGACTCGAACGGCGCGATTTCGATTTCCGGATTGACTAGGCCGCTTTCACTTTCGCGCCCGTGCTGCTCGCTCCAGATCTGGCTATCGGGAAACCAGAATGCGTTCTCGCGCGGTGCCACGGCAAGCCTGACCCGCAGCGCAGGATTGAAGATTTTGGACCACGCCGACAAATAGGAGGGCGTCTTGATCAAATGCCCGCAATTGGCCAGAAGCAGGCTCGTGACCAGGGCTTCGCGGGCGATGGCGAGTCCGGGATGACCGCTGAAGTGCACGGGTTTTTCACCGCTCGCGAGAAGCGCGGCAGGCGCGACGTTCACGGGCACCGCGAAGCCCCACTTCAGGAAGAAGTCAAGAAACGCCTGCTCGTCGCTGGAGACGAAGATGCGGGTGAGATGGCGATCTTCCGCAAGCGTTTTCTCGACCTTATGGCAAAACGCACTCCATTCGATCGTATGGGCTTCGAACTTTTTATCCGTGCCGCGAAAGTGGACGCCCAGTGTCGATGCACCGATATCGAGCCGTTCGCTGATGCGCGCGACTTCCTCCCGGATCGACTCGCTTGGCCGGTAGTTCGAGAGGAATAGTGTGCTCGCCCGCTGCAGCCCGAGGCCGGCTTCGTAACGGCGAAAACCCAGATCGCCGAGATCGCGCACGACCGACGTTCGCAAACCAGAGCGCTGCGCTTGCGGCATGGCAGGCAGTGCGAGGTTTTCAAAGCATTCGGCTAGCCAGTCGATTTTGCCTTGCGGGTCGCCATAACTGCCGCCACGCGCGGAAATGACGGGCGTCAGACGCTTTTCGTCGCAGTACAGGAGGATACACAGGACAATCTGCATGACGGAAAAGAAGCCCGAACTCGCCCGGATCTCGATAACGAAGTGGCCGCGATTAAGGCGTTGCTTGGCATGGAGGGCAAGGCGGCCTGGCGTATTGAGCGCATTTTTAAAGTCTTCGCTGCGCCGCACCTGCCTCGCGAAATCAACAAGGTTTCTGAACATGCCATGTCCCTTCGATCCAGGCAGCGGAGATGACTACGCGGGCGGGGCGCCCGCGGTCGATTCCGTCGACGGATTCGCCTTTAACTGCGTTAGCAACGATTGGGGATGAGACGTCTGTTTTCCGGCGATAGCTTAATTGTCGTGCCCGCATGGGTTCGCCGGTTCTTTGGCATCCTAACAGGTTGAGGCATTCCTGGCTGGCGTGTTTGCGCAGGGATTAAGCTGAGGATTCAGCTGGCTTGCCCAATGCCATTCGCCGCTCGCGCGCCTAGGCAAATGGCCTGAGCTGCGCATCCGGCACATCGATGCGCAGGTTCTCCATCAGCACCGTTTCGATCGGTTCGCGCGACTCGCCTTCGCTCACGACCTTGATGGGCAGCCCATGGCTCGTATCGAACCACAATTCATAGCGGAACACGCCGCTCGCCCGGTATCCTGGCCGGCACGCCACGATCACATGCGCCGCCTCGCGCGCGCCGATCGTCTCAGCGCCGACGTTTTGTGTGTCGCCATGCTGTTGGAGCGCACGGACATTGGCGAGCAGGGCGCCGATATCGGACTCGTCCACGCGATGCCCCTGCGGGCTCTGGATCATGTGATTGTCGGGGCTCAGCGTGAGCCGCGGAAACGTGTCGATGCCGAACGGCCAGAGCTTGACCTTGCCCGATTCAGGGCTGAAGGTGAGTGTCGCGCCCGCATGCGGCCGGATGAAGTCCATCCGAACGAAACCCGGCTTGCGGTAACCATAAAGTACCTCGACCGTTTCCGCCCGCGCCGATGTCGATTTCAGCGTGACCTGATAGTTTGCGAGCGCATCGAAGCGTGCCTGCGCGACGGCCACGTAATCGCGGTCTGGGAGCGCCATCGCCGCCTCCTATACTCCAACGTGGATGATGCGTCATTCTGGAGCACGGCTTCGCCCCCCGCAATGCAGACCTGGCCGTATTGCAAACCAGGAGGAAGCGAACGATGGCGGAATTCCGTCTGACCACCTTGTGGTGCATCGAGGCGCCGCTGCAGCCGGTTTGGGACGCGATCCACGATTCGATGACCTGGCCGAAGTGGTGGAAGAGTGTCGAAGCGGTGCGCGAGTTGCAGGCGGGCGGGACAGACGGTCTCGGCGCGGTGCATCGCTACACCTGGAAGGGCGCGTTGCCCTATCGCGTGATCATCGACGTGCGTGTGACGCGCGTTACGCCGCTCGTGGCGCTCGAGGGTGAAGCCAGCGGCGCGCTGGAGGGCGTGGGGCGCTGGCATTTCGCAGCCGACGGCAACCGCACGATGGTGCGCTACGACTGGCAGGTCAGGACGGCCAGTGCGTGGATGAGCGCGGTCGCGTTCGCGCCGCTCGCGCGGCTGGTATTCCGCTGGAATCACGATTCGATCATGCGCGAAGGAGGGCGCGCACTGGCGCACCTGCTCGAGGCGCGACTTGTCGATTGCCGCGCCGAACGTGACGCCAGGCGTGGCACCAGGCGCAGCACCAAGCCGCGATAAGTGCAACAATCGAACCCGTTGGCGCGCTTGTACACGATTGCACGTGCTTTTCCGCCCGATTTCTGCGAGAAGGAGGCGTGATGAACCACCCCCACCGCTTACTTGCCTTGCATGGGAGGCAACATGACTGAGATCGAAAAGGAGCCGGTCGTCGCCGTGCTGAACAAGATCCTCGAATCCGAGCTGGCGGGCGTGGTGCGGTACACGCACTATTCGTTCCTGGTGTTCGGATTCGGCCGCATTCCGATCGTCTCCTGGCTGCGGCAGCAGGCCGACGAATCGCTCCTGCATGCGCAGCAGGCCGGCGAATGGATCACGACGCTCGGCGCGTATCCGTCGCTCGAAATCGGTCCGCTGCTCGATTCCCATACGTTCGATATCGGCTCCATCCTGCGCGAATCGCTCGAAGCCGAACAGATCGCGCTCGGTCTGTACCGCGAGCTGCTCTCGCTCGTGGCGGACCGCTCGGTTGCGCTCGAAGAGTACGCGCGCCAGATGATCCAGGTCGAGGAGCTGCACGCGGGCGAGGTCGACAAGATGCTGCGCCGTCCCGGCTCGACCACGACCTCGCCGCAGCACGGCATGGGGCTCGCCGAATAGGCGCGCTAGCCGGGCCGCTATGCTGACGCTCGCCAATGTGTCGAAGCACTACGACGGCACCACGCCGCGCAACGTGCTGCGCGGCGTGAATCTCGAACTGGGCTCGGGAGAGTGCGTCGCGATCATGGGCGAATCGGGCGCGGGCAAATCGACGCTGCTCAATCTCGCGGCCGGACTCGACCGGCCGGATGCGGGGCACATCGTCTTCGACGGCAACGACCTCGCCACGCTCGACGACGACGCTGCGACCCTGCAGCGCCGCCAGAAAATGGGTTTCGTGTTCCAGGCGTTTCATGTGCTGCCGAATCTCTCGGCGGCGCAGAACATCGCGCTGCCGCTGTTGCTGAACGGCTCGCGCGCGAAAGACGTGCCGGCGCGCGTGTCACTCGTGCTGCAGGCGGTTGGGCTCGGCGGGCGCGAGCATGCGTTGCCGCGCGAGTTGTCGGGCGGCGAATTGCAGCGCGTGGCGATCGCACGTGCGCTCGTGCATCAGCCGCGGCTCGTGCTGGCCGACGAGCCCACCGGCAATCTCGATCACGACACGGCGATGCGCGTGCTCGCGCTGCTGCGCGATCTGGCGCAACAGAACGGCGCAGGCGTGCTGCTCGCGACGCATTCGGCCGCCGTGGCGGCTGCCGCCGACCGCGTGCTGCGGCTCACGCCCGACGGGCTCGAGCCGTACACGCCGCGCGCAGGCGGCACGTAGGCGATGCGCTGGCTCGGCGCCGAGCGCGCGTCGCGCGACTCCGACGCAGCGCGTGCATCGCGCTGCCCAGGCCATGGCATGCCCGCTGGCGGAGTCGGTGCGGCGCTCATCGGCGGGGAAATGCGCGCGCATCCGCTGCGCACGTTGATCGGCATTCTCGCGATCGCCGCGGGCGTCGCGATGGGCTACGCCGTGCAGTTGATCAATCGCGCGGCGCTCAACGAGTTGTCGGCCACGGTCAACTCGCTGATGGGCAACGCCGATCTCGAACTGCGCGGCCCGCGCGCGGGCTTCGATGAGGCGCTATATGCGCGTATCGCGCGTTTGCCCGAGGTCGCGGCGGCCAGCCCCGTGGTCGAGGTCGACGCGCGCGTCGCGGGACGCGACGAGTCGTTGAAGCTGCTGGGCGTCGATGTCTTTCGCGCAGGCTACGTCACGCCGAATCTCGTCGGGCGCGTGGATCGAGCGGATCGCGCCAGTCAGGCGAATGGCGCGAAGGCGAGCACCCTCGATTTGCTCGACCCCGACACGGTGTTTCTCTCGCCCGCCGCGCTGACCTGGCTCGCGCTCAAGCCCGGCGACACACTCACGGTGCAAGTCGGGCTCGCTTCGGTCGCGCTGCGCATTGCGGGCGTGTTGCCTGCGTCGGGCGATGCGGTGCGCGTCGGCGTGATGGACATCGGCGCCGCGCAATGGCGTTTGCAGCGGCTCGGCACGCTCGAACGCATCGACATCAAGCTCAAGCCGGGCGTCGACGCCGAAGCGTTCGCGCGTTCGATCGCGCCGCGATTGCCCGCGGGTGTCTCCGCCGTCACGCCGCGCGACAACGCGCACCGCACATCGATGCTTTCGCGCGCCTATCGCGCCAATCTCAACGTGCTTGCGCTCGTCGCGCTGTTCACGGGCGCATTCCTCGTCTTCACGATGCAGGCGCTCGCCGTGCTGCGGCGCCGCGCGCAGTTTGCGCTGCTGCGCGCGATCGGCGTGACGCGGCGGGGCGTGCTATGGCTCGTCGTCACGGAGGGCGCGATCCTCGGCGTGCTCGGCGCCGCCGCGGGGCTCGCCATCGGCTTCGCGCTCGCGGCCGCCGTGCTCCGTTATGCGGGCGGCGATCTGGGCGGCGGCTATTTCGAAGGGGTGCAGCCGCGCTTGTATTTCGATGCGCTGCCCGCCGCGATATTTTTTGCGCTGGGTGTGGCCGCATCGGTGCTCGGCAGTCTCGCGCCGGCGCTCGAAGCGGCGAGGGCGCGGCCCGCGCGGGCGCTGAAGGCGGGCGACGAGGAAGCACCGGCCGCACGCTTGCGCACGAAGCGCACCGTCATGGCGGCGCTGCTCGCGCTCGCCGCCGGGCTCGTGGCGGCGCTGTTGCCGCCCGTGGCCGGCTTGCCGGTGTTCGGCTATCTCGCCATCGCGTTGTTGCTGCTGGGCGGCGTGCTCGCGATGCCGGCCGTCGCGCGTGCGGTGTTCGCCGTGCTGCCGCGCTCGAATCATGTCGTGCCGCAGCTTGTGCTCGCGCAGCTCGCCAATGCCCCCGGCCGCGCGACGATCGGCCTGGCGGGCATCGTCACGAGCTTCAGCCTGATGACGGCGATGGCGATCATGGTGTCGAGCTTTCGCGTCGCGGTCGACGACTGGCTGCAGTTGCTGCTGCCCGCGCCGCTTTACCTGCGCGCTGCGCCCGGCGGCGACAGCGCATTCCTCTCGCCGGGCGATCAGGCGGCCATCGCGGCCACGCCAGGCGTGGCGCGCGCGGAGTTTCTTCGCGCGACGCAAATCTCGCTCGACGCTCGCCTGCCGCCTGTGAGCCTGCTCGCGCGGCCCATCGATGCGCGCAATCCCGCCGCGCGTCTGCCGCTGACGAGCGCGCCGCTCGCGCCGCAGCCCGGCGACCCGCCGCCCGTGTGGATCAGCGAGGCGGCCGCCGATCTGTATGGGATGCACCCGGGCCAGCGCATTACGCTGCCGCTGGCGGGGCGGCGCCTCCCGTTCACGGTGGCCGGCATCTGGCGCGATTACGCACGCCAGTTCGGCGCCATCGTGATCGACGCAAGCGACTATCGCCGCCTGACTGGCGACACACGCGTGAGCGACGCCGCCTTATGGCTCGCCCCGGGCGTGGCGCCGGCGCAAGCGATCGCGCGCTTGCGCGAGGGCGTACGCGGCGGGCAGCGTCTGGAGTTCGCGCAGCCCGGCGAGATTCGCGCGGCGAGCCTACGGATTTTCGATCGCAGCTTCGCCGTGACGTATCTGCTGGAGGCGGTGGCGGTGATCATCGGACTGTTCGGCGTTGGCGCGAGCTTCGGCTCGCAGGCGCTTGCGCGCACGCGCGAGTTCGGCATGCTGCGGCACATCGGCGTGACGCGCCGCCAGATCGCCGTCATGCTCGCGATGGAGGGTGCGCTCGTGGCGCTGCTCGGCGTGCTCGCCGGGCTGACGCTGGGCCTGGGTCTCGCGATGGTGCTCGTGCATGTCGTCAACCCGCAGTCGTTTCACTGGACGATGAGCGTGCACATGCCGTGGGGGCTGCTCGCCGCGCTGGCGTTGGCGGTCGTCCTCGCCGCCGCGCTCACGGCGCTCCTGAGTTCGCGCGCGGCAATGTCGGTGGACGCGGTGCGCGCCGTACGCGACGACTGGTGACGCGATGAGACGGCGCACGTTCCTTTTTTGGCCGCTGGCCGCCCTGACGGAGAACGCCGCGCGGGCGAGCCTGCCGCAATATCCGGCGGTCACGAGCGGACAGCCGCTTGTGTTCCCGCGCGACTATGGCGCGCATTCGAGCTTTCGCAACGAATGGTGGTACGTGACGGGCTGGCTGCAAACGCATGCCGGTGCATCGCTGGGTTTCGAAGCGACATTCTTCCGGTCGCGCCCCGCGCTCGACGAGGCGAACCCGAGCCGCTTCGCGCCGGATCAATTGCTGTTCGCCAACGTGGCGCTGAGCGATCCGCGCGCGGCCAGCCTGCAGCACGACCAGCGTGTCGCGCGCCGCGGCTTTGGACTGGCCGAAGCGAGCGAGACGGACACGGCCGTTCACATCGACGACTGGTCGCTCGAACGCAATGCTAACGGCCGCTACCGCCTGAACGTGGCCACGCCCGGCTTCGCCTTCGCCTTTACGTTGGCGCCGGCACAGCCGGTGCTCGTCAACGGTGCAGGCGGCTATAGCCGCAAAGGCCCGCTGCCGGAGGAGGCCAGCTACTACTACAGCCAGCCGTGGCTGCAGGTCGAAGGCGTGCTCGAACGCAGTGTTGATGCGCGCGGCAAAGGGGAGCCCGTGCGCGGGCTGGCGTGGCTCGACCACGAATGGTCGTCGGCGCCGCTAGCCGACGACGCCGTTGGCTGGGATTGGATCGGCATCAATTTCGACGACGGCGGCGCGCTGATGGCCTTGCAGATTCGCGACAAGGCAGGCCGCAAGTTCTGGGCAGGCGGCACGCTGCGCGCCGCCGATGGAAGCACGCATGCGCTATCGCCCGATAGCATTCGTTTCACGCCGCTGCGCCGGTGGCGTTCGCCGCATACCGGCGCGGAGTATCCGGTGGCGATGCGCGTCGATGCGCAGGACCGGCATTTGACGCTCGTGCCGCTCATGGACGATCAGGAATTCGACAGCCGCGTGACGACCGGCGCGGTGTATTGGGAGGGCGCCGTGACGGCCTTCGAGGTGGGCGCAAGCGCGGCAAAACCGGCTGCAAAACCGGTCGGACGCGGCTATCTCGAGCTGACGGGCTATGTCCAGCGGCTTGCGCTTTAGCAGCCTCATCCCAGTTCGAACGACGTCACCCCGAACACGCGATCCATCGCGATCGCGGGCGCGCATTTCGTGTACATTCGCGCGGTTTCGAAGACGCTCGCCATGCCGTGCCGCTCAGCCAGCGCGACGGCCACGGGATTCGTCTGCGGTACGTCGAGCACGATGACCTCGCCGGGCATGCGCGCCGCAAGCGCGCGAAAGAGGCCCGTGGCGACGTCAGCATCGTCGGCGAAGAGCGGGCCGATCTTGCAGCCCGCCTGGCAGCGGCGCACGACGCCGTATCCGGCGACCCGGCCCGCGTCGATGGTTGCGAGCGCAACGGCATCCGGCTGCGCGATCCAGGCCGAGAGGAAGCGCTCACGCTGCGCGGGAAAACAGGAGCGATCGTAGGCAAGCAACTGCGCGAACGGCACGTCGGCCACCGCCGCCACATGCGCGCAACCGATGCCGCTCACGAGGCCCTGATAGCGGATGTTGCGGTACGCGAGCTGGAACCCGGACTTCCGGTAGTTCGCCTGCTGGGCAACGACGCCGTCGAGGCCGATGTTGCGGTCTCCCAGGTAACGCATGCCATGCTGCCAGGTCCGCAGGCCGAAGCCTTTGCCGCGAAAACCGGGTTTCACGATGTAAAGGCCGATGAAGCCAAAGCTGTCGTCATAGGCGACGGCGGAAATACAGGCGACCGGCTCGCCGTGCCAAAGGCCGACGAAGAAACCATTCGGGTCGGCTACCCGAAAAGAGTGCGGGTCGTGCCAGCCGGGGTTCCATCCCTCTGCGGCGGCCCATTCCACCGACATGGCCACCTCGTCGGCCGACATGGTGCGCACGATGAAGTCGTTGGTTTGGTCCATGAGACTGGAGCACGCAGTTCTTGCAGCAGTGGTCGGGGGCACGACTGCCCGTTCGTCTGGATTATGCCACCGCTGAATAGCAACGCCGCGCTACACGGCCAGCCGGTCTCGCAACTGCCGCCGCAGCACTTTCCCAACCGGCGTTTTCGGCAAATCGTTCACGAAGACCACGTGCTTCGGCACTTTGTAAGCGGTGAGACTGGTGCGCGCAAACTCGATCACGTCCGCCTCGGTCAGCCTGGGTTCTTTTTTCACCACGAAGGCGACAGGCGTCTCACCAGATTGCTCATCCACCACACCCACGACCGCGACTTCCAGAATGCCGGGATGCCGAAACAGCACGCCCTCCACCTCGTTCGGGTAGACGTTGAAACCGGAGACCAGAATCATGTCCCGCTTGCGGTCGACAATCCGGATCACACCGCGCTCGTCCATGATCCCGATATCGCCGGTCGAGAAGAATCCATCGGTGCCGATCGCCTGGGCCGTTTCCTCCGGCCGGTTGAAGTAGCCCTGCATGATTACCGGTCCTGCAACGCAGATTTCGCCCGGCATGCCGGCGCAGACGGCCGCGCCGCGTTCGTCGCGGATTTCAATGCGCATGGATGGCAGCGGCACGCCGATCGTGCCTTCGAAGGCCGTTTGCGTGACGGGATTGGCCGTCACCGCGCCGGCGGCTTCAGATAGCCCGTAGGCTTCCACCACCGGGCAGCCCGTCACTTTCTGCCAGCGCTCGGCAACGGCAGGCTGGGTCGCGGTGCCTCCCCCGAAGGTGCTGCGCAACGAGGAGAAGTCGAGCGCGCGAAAATTCTCGTTGTTCATCAGCGCCGTGAATAGCGTGTTGAGGCCGCCGAACACGGTTGGCCGATGCGTGACAAAGTCCTTCACGAGCGAAGGAATATCGCGTGGGTTCATGACCAGAACGCAGCGGGTGCCCAGATGCAACGAAACGAGGCATTGGCACACCAGAGCGGCCACGTGGTACAGGGGCAGGGCGATGAGCGTGATTTCGCCGCTCTCGCGAAACACCGGTTGGACCCACGCGGCAAAGATCAGCACATCGGCGAGCACGTTGCCGTGCGTGAGCACGGCCCCTTTGGGTTCGCCGGTCGTGCCGCCGGTGTATTGCAGGAACGCCCTTGTCTCGCGGTTCAGCGCCGGCTTCGTGAAGTCCGTGGCGGGGCGGGCGGTCATGGCGGTCTTGAAGGCGATCGCACCGGGAATCGTCCAGTGCGGAACGAGCTTTTTCTTTTTTCGCACGACATAGTCGACGAGGATGGATCTCGGGAAGCGCTGCATCTCCGCCACGCGCGCGACGATCACGTGTTCGATGGCGGCGTGGACGAGCGCCTGCTCGAGCGTGGCCGCGGAAACTTCCATGACCACGATCGCACGCGCACCGGAATCCCCGATCAAATTCGCCAGTTCCGGCGCGGTGTAGAGCGGATTCACGTTGACCACGGTGAGCCCGGCCCGCAGCGCGGCAAACATTGCGATGGGGTGTTGCAGGGAGTTCGGCAACATCAGTGCAATGCGGTCCCCGGGCTGGAGACCAAGGTCTTTCTGGAACCAGGCGGCGAGGCGCGCGGAGTCCTCTTCCAGCTGACGATAGGTGAGATCCACACCGAACTGATGAAAGGCGACACGGTCGCCAAAGCGGGCGACGGCGTGCTCCAGGAGGGCTGCCATCGAGGGGTAGTCATTGAGGTTGACGTCTGCCGCAACGCCGGCGGGATATTGCGAAAGCCAGGGCAAGTTCGACATGTTGTCCTCCGCTGCGGGGTCGCTTTGGCGTTCGCTGATTCTAATTTTGGACTCCTAGCGTATTCTCGCGGTGACTTGCCAAGTGTGCTGTAGCGCACGTACGCATGCGAATCGATGCGCATTCGTGCGCGAAGGGCGATGGCTATTCGGCGGGGGCCAGCTGAATGCCATTTTCCGGTTGAGGTTCTCTGGGCAGTTGCGACGCAGGCTCGAGGTCTTCTTCCGGCGTCGGCTCGACGGTTTGAACGACGGGCGGCGCGACACTTTTGGTCACAACGGGCGCCTCGGAGACTGGCGCGCTCGCTCTGGGCTGCGCGGTGTGGGCGGCGGTCATGCCTGTGCCGACGTTCGAACTCGTGGTGTTGGCGCTTTTTAGCAGCCCCCGCGAATCGAACAGGAACACCGCCGCAGACGAATGTGTATCCGCGCCAGCGACCAGCGAACCGATGAACGGGATATAGCTTTCCGGGTGCGGACGTGACGTGACATAGGTGTAGACGAGCAGCGTCGAGCCGTCGTCCAGCGCGGTCTCGACCGACGGCGGGCCGAGCACGGCTGTCACGTCTTGCAAGGTTGTCACGCCGTGCCGGAAGTTCGCCATCTGCTCGGGCCTCACCTCGACGCCGGCCGACACACAGCCGGCAAGCAGTGCGCCGCACAGTAGCCCAGTGACCACTTCGCGATTCATCACGCCTCGCCCCCCTGATATTGATTCTAGGACGAATGCGTCTGGCCGGCTGGCGTGAAACGATCGGCGCTGGCGTTCAAACCACGCCCAGCCACTCTTTCAATTGTGCGGCGCGAGACCGGCTCACCGGCACGACGCTGCGTTCGCCGTCGTCCATCACGAGGTTCACGCTGTCATCGGCTTTGACGAGTTCCACGGCGTACGGCAGGTTGACGATATGGCTGCGATGCACGCGCACAAACGAGTTGCTGTCGAGCCGCAGCTCGAGGTCGGCGAGCGAGAGGTTGGAGAGGTAGCGATCGTCCTTCGTGACGATCGTCGTGTAGTGGCCGTCGCCCTGAAAACGCACGATGTCCTTCAGGTCGATCAGGATCACGCGGTTCTTGCGGTACACCGGAATCTTGAAGAGCCGCCGCGGCGGCGTGGGCGCGCCGGCATGCGACTCGGAGGAGGGCTCGGTCGTCAGGTCGGTGAGGTCGTAAAAGATCATGCAGGTACCGCACGTGCCGTTCATGTCCGACATGCGCGAGACCTTGAGCATGAGAAGGCGGTCGGGAATGTTGATCATCATCGCGACCGGCGGCGGCGACTTCACGGGGCAGCCGCCGGCGTCGCGCGACTGCAGCAGGAAGCGCAGCTTGTCGCGGCTTTTTGCCGGGTGCAGCTGCACGACGTCAATGCCGAACAGCTTGTCCTGGGCAACGCCCAGCGACTGCTCGCCCGCGGGGCCGAGAATTTGCAGCGCGACGTCGTTGAACGCGCTGACGCGCCCCTGCGCGTCGAGCCACACCACACCCGGATTGAACTGCTCCAGGCGGTGCTGAAAAGACTCGGCGCGGCGCGCGTCGGTGGTCGGCATGGCGTGCTCGAACGGTTTCATCCAGGGTTCTCCCCGATGCGGCCGCGGCGTTGTGCGCGGCGTTTGCGGCGGCGGGACGCTGCCTCCGTTTTATGTCCTTTCCCCTTTTCGCGCAAGTTTTCCGGCACCCGGCGCAACCAGAACGCCGTTCGCGAAATCC
This sequence comes from Paraburkholderia sp. J8-2, assembly GCF_905220195.1. Taxonomy (NCBI): domain Bacteria; kingdom Pseudomonadati; phylum Pseudomonadota; class Betaproteobacteria; order Burkholderiales; family Burkholderiaceae; genus Paraburkholderia; species Paraburkholderia sp. J8-2. Next base: position 94,120 of record NZ_CAJMZA010000008.1, on the reverse strand, counting down.
CGTTGAATTGCTGCGTTGCATTGTGAAATCCTGAACTGCAGGACGATGCCAACAAGGAGACTAGTGTGATTCCCCGCCCATTCGAATACCACGCTCCACAAACCTTGTCCGAGGCGTTCGCGCTGCTCGGCACGCACGGCGAAACGGCCAAGCTGCTCGCGGGCGGCCATAGCCTGCTGCCGATGATGAAGCTGCGCTTCGCGCAGCCCGATCATCTGATCGATCTCGGGCGGCTCGCCGAACTCAAGGGCATTCGCGAGGAAAACGGCGCGCTGTGGATCGGCGCGATGACAACCGAGAACGAGCTGATCTGGTCGGCGGTGCTGCAGGCGCGCTGCCCGCTGATTGTCGAGGGCGCGCGGCAGATTGCCGACCCGCAGGTGCGCTATCGCGGCACGCTGGGCGGCGATCTCTCGCACGGCGATCCTGGCAATGACCATCCCGCGTTGATGATCGCGCTCGACGCGTCGTTCGTGCTGCAGGGTGCGGCGGGCGAGCGCGTGGTGAGCGCGGACGGCTTCTTCGTCGGCACCTATGCGACGCTGCTCGAGCCGGGCGAGATCATGACGGGCATCCGCATTCCCGTGCCGCCGCCCGGCACCGGCTACTGCTATGCGAAGCTCAAGCGCAAGACCGGCGACTTCGCAACCGCAGCGGCGGCTGTGACGTTGCGCCTGGCCGGCGGCAACGTCGAGCATGCGCGCATTGCTCTGACAAATGTCGGCGACACGGTGATCCGCGCGGTGGACGCCGAGCAGGCGCTCATCGGCAAGCCGTTCGACGCACGCGCGCTCGACGAAGCCGCGCGGCTCGCCATGGCGGCTTGCGATCCGGTGGAGGATCTGCGCGGCGACGCCGACTACAAGCGCGCGATGGCGGGCGAAATGACCCGCAGGGCGCTCACTACCGCTTACGAACGGGCCACGAACCCGGCACGCCCCTGACTCACGGAGAACGCGAAATGGCCAGCAAAACCATGGTGTCGTTCAGCCTCAACGGCAGCGAGGTCGACGTCGTCGTCGAGCCGCGCGAACTGCTGATTCACACGCTGCGCGAAAAATGCCAGCACACCGGGCCGCATATCGGTTGCGAGACGTCGCATTGCGGCGCTTGCACGGTCGATTTCAACGGCATGTCCGTGAAGTCCTGCACGCTGCTCACCGTGCAGGCTCAGGGCGCGGAAGTGCGCACGGTCGAAGGGCTCGCGCAAGGCGGCACGCTGCATGCGCTGCAGGAGGGCTTCATGCAGGAGCACGGGCTGCAATGCGGCTTCTGCACGCCGGGCATGCTAATGCGCGCGTACCGCCTGCTGCAGGAGAACCCCGATCCGACCGAAGCGGAAATCCGCTACTGGATGGCGGGGAACCTGTGCCGCTGCACGGGCTATCAGAACATCGTGAAGGCCGTGCAGTACGCGGCGCGCAAGCTGCGCGGCGAAGCGGTTGAAACCTCGCATCCGCTCATCGAAGCGGGCGCGGCACAAGCGCACTGAGCGCCGGGAGACACGTCATGGGCAATCTCGACGCCAATCTCGAGCGTCTCGCCGCGCTCGAAGGCATGGGCTGCTCGCGCAAGCGCCGCGAGGACCCGCGTTTCATCCAGGGCAAGGGCAGCTACGTGGACGACATCAAGATGCCGGGCATGCTGTTCGGCGTGATGGTGCGCAGTCCTTACGCCCACGCACGCGTGAAGCGCATCGACAAGTCGCGCGCGCTCGCGCATCCGGGCGTGCACGCCGTGCTCACGGCGGACGACCTCAAGCCGCTCAAGCTGCACTGGATGCCGACGCTCGCAGGCGACGTGCAGGCCGTGCTCGCCGACGAAAAAGTCTGCTTCCAGAATCAGGAAGTCGCGTTCGTGGTGGCGGACGACCGCTACGTTGCGGCCGATGCGGCCGAACTCGTCGAGGTCGAGTACGAAGAATTGCCCGCGCTCGTCGATCCCATGAAGGCGCTGGAGCCCGACGCGCCCGTGATTCGCGAGGACATCCGCGACAAGGATACCGGCGCACATGGTGCACGCAGGCATCCTAATCATATTTTCACGTGGACGATGGGCGACCGCGACAAGACGGACCGCATGTTCGAGAGCGCGGAGGTCACGGTCAAGCAGGATATCGCGTATCCGCGCGTGCATCCGTGCCCGCTCGAAACCTGCGGCTGCGTCGCGTCGTTCGACAAGGTGCGTGGCGATCTCACGGTCTACATCACCTCGCAGGCGCCTCATGTCGTGCGCACCGTGGTCGGGCTGCTCTCGTCGATTCCGGAGTCGAATATCCGCATCATCTCGCCCGATATCGGCGGCGGCTTCGGCAACAAGGTCGGCGTGTATCCGGGCTACGTGACGTCGATTGTCGCGTCCATCGTGCTCGGGCGTCCGGTCAAGTGGATCGAGTCGCGCAACGAGAATCTCTCGAGCACCGCATTCGCGCGCGACTATCACATGACCGGCGAACTGGCCGCCGACAAGGACGGCCGCATCAAGGCGCTGCGTGTGAATGTGGTGGCCGACCACGGCGCGTTTGACGCGTGCGCCGACCCGACCAAGTGGCCCGCAGGCATGTTCCACGTCTGCACGGGCTCGTATGCGATCCCGAATGCGTTCGTCAGCGTCGACGGCGTGTACACGAACAAGTTTCCGGGCGGGGTTGCGTACCGCTGTTCGTTCCGCGTGACCGAGGCCGTCTACCTGATCGAGCGGATGGTCGATGTGCTGGCGCAAAAGCTCGGCATCGACAAGGCCGAGATCCGCTTGCGCAATTTCATTGCGAAGGAGCAGTTCCCGTACACGACGCCGCTTGGCCTCGAATACGATTCGGGCGACTACGAAACGGCGCTGAAAAAGGTGCTGGCCGCTGTCGATTACGACGCGCTGCGCGCGGAGCAGGCGCAACGCCGCGCAGACCCGGATGCGGAGTGGCTCATGGGCATCGGCCTCGTGAACTTCACCGAGATCGTCGGGGCGGGGCCGTCGAAAATGTGCGACATCCTTGGCGTGGGCATGTTCGATTCCTGCGAGATCCGCGTGCATCCGGACGGCTCGGCCATCGCGCGCATGGGCACGATCACGCAGGGCCAGGGGCACCAGACCACCTACGCGCAAATCATTGCGTCGGAGGCGGGCATTCCGGCCTCGAAAATCACCGTGGAAGAGGGCGATACCGCCACGGCGCCGTACGGGCTCGGCACCTATGGCTCGCGCTCGACGCCGGTTGCGGGCGCCGCGGTCGCGCGCGCTTCGCGCAAGATTCGCGAGAAGGCGCGCCGTATCGCCGCGCATCTGCTCGAAGCGAGCCCGGACGATGTTGAATTCGATCTGGATCGCTTCGTGCTGAAGGGCTCGCCCGACCAGTTCAAGACCGTGAAGGAAGTGGCGTGGGCGGCGTATAACAACGTTCCCGAAGGGCTGGAGATGGGCCTCGAGGCCGTCGACTATTACGATCCGCCCAACTTTACGTTTCCGTTCGGCGCCTACGTGTGCGTGCTCGACATCAACCGCTACACCGGCGAGATCCGCGTGCGCCGCTTCTACGCGCTCGACGACTGCGGCACGCGGATCAACCCGATGATCATCGAAGGGCAGATTCATGGCGGCCTGACCGAAGGTTTTGCGGTGGCGCTGGGCCAGGAACTGCCCTATGACGAAGCGGGCAATCTGCTCGGCGCGACGCTGCTTGACTACTTCGTGCCGACGGCCGTGGAAACGCCGCATTGGGAAACGGACTTCACGGTGACGCCTTCGCCGCATCACCCGATCGGCGCAAAGGGCGTGGCCGAATCGCCGCACGTGGGCTCGATTCCGTGCTTCACGTCAGCGGTGGTCGATGCCTTCGCGCATCTCGGCGTGACGCACATGAACATGCCGCACAACGCGTACCGCGTGTGGCAGCAGTGCCGCGAACTCGGATTGACGCGGCCCGCCTGAGTCGAAGCGATTGATGATGAGGAATCCGGAATGAAAGTCGTACTCGACAAGGCATTTCCGCTCGATGCGAGCGCGGACCGCGCCTGGGCGCTGATGCAGGATATCGAGGCGGTGGCCGGCTGCATGCCGGGCGCGAAGATCACCGAGCGTGTGGACGATACGCACTACAAAGGAACCATCACGGTGCGGCTCGGGCCGGCGACGATGTCGTTCAAGGGCGATATCGAAGTGCTCGCGCTCGACGCCGCGGCGCGCAGCCTGCATCTGCTCGGCAAAGGCACGGATTCGACCGGCAGCTCGGCGGCGACGATGGATCTCACGGCCAGTGTGGAACCCACGGGCGAGACCTGCACGCTGACCGGCAAGAGCGAAGTGACGATGAGCGGCAAGGCCGCCGCGCTGGGCGGCCGGCTCATGGGGCCGGTGTCGGAGCAGTTGCTCAAGCAGTTTGTCGCGAACTTTTCGGCTCGGCTGAGCGCCATGGCGCCGCCGCAGGGTGCGCCTGATGCGCCGGGCGCTGAAGCGGACGCGGTTGGCGGGGCCACTGCGCCCGACGAGGCGACGGCAATGGCTCCGGTTGCACGAGCGGCCGCGGCGCCGCCCGCGCAAGCCGCCGAGCTGAACGGCATTGCGTTCATGTGGGCCATCGTGCGCGACTGGCTGCGCGCTCACTTCACACGCAAGGCGCAGGGCCGCTGAGGGCCACTGAGGGACGCCATGACGTCGATCGACCGCATGCCGGACGTCCTCGCGCTGCAGGCGCAGCTGGCGGCCCACCGGTTCATCGTGGAGCGCAGCTTCGCGGCGGCGCTGCTGCTCACGATGGAAATGCGCCGCCCGCTGCTGCTGGAGGGTGAAGCGGGCGTGGGCAAGACGGAGGTCGCGAAGGCACTGGCGCGCCTGCTCGACGCCCCGCTGATCCGCCTGCAATGCTACGAAGGACTCGACGCGCACGCGGCGCTTTACGAGTGGAACTATGTTCACCAGCTGCTGGCCATCAAGCTCTTCGAGCAGGACGCGCGGCCGCTGCGCGACAAGGAACAGGACATTTTCTCCGAGCGCTATCTGCTCAAGCGCCCACTGCTCGAAGCCATTACGACTACGCCCGCGCCCGTGCTGCTGATCGACGAAATCGACCGCACCGACGAGGCGTTCGAGGCCTACCTGCTCGAGCTGCTTTCGGATTTTCAGCTTTCGATTCCCGAGCTTGGCGTGATCCGCGCGAGCGAGCGGCCCTATGTGATCCTGACCTCGAACGGCACGCGCGAGATCTCCGATGCGCTACGCCGCCGCTGCCTTTACCAGTACGTCGACTATCCGTCGTTCCAGCGCGAACTCATGATCGTGCGGACCCAGGTGCCCGAAGTGCCGGAGGCGCTGGCGGCGCAGATCGTCGAATTCGTGCATGCAGTGCGCGAAATGGCCCTGCGCCGCAAACCGGGCCTCGCGGAAACGCTCGACTGGGTGGCCGCGCTGCTGCGCCTTGGCGTGAGTGCGCTCGACGAAGACGGGGTGGACCGCGTGATGGATTCGCTCGCGGCGCTCGTAAAAACGCGCGAGGATCAGGCCAGTCTCACGCGGCCGGTGGTTGAAAAACTGGTGGCGTCATGCTGACCGGAATCGACAGCACCCGGCCAGGCGAAGTGCCGCACGATCTCGCCGATCACCTCGTTGCGCGCTATGCGGGCTTCGCGGGCTGGCTGCGCACGAATGCGTTTTGCGTAACGAACGCTGACGTTGCCGCCATGCTCGAAGTGGTGCAACGCATGGGACAGACCGAGCGCGATGTGCTGCGCTGGAGCCTGCGTGCGCTGCTGTGCTCGCGCGCGCAGGAGTGGCGCCGCTTCGACGATTTGTTCGACGCGTATTTCCTTGCGCCGAACCGGCGCAAGCTCGCCGAAACCCGTGCTGGCGGCGCGGGGCCGCTTGCGTGCGACGACGCAGCCAGTGGGCCGCGCGATGCGAGCGAGGGCACGCCGATTTCGCTCGCAGGCAGCGGCGGCGGCGCGGCGCAAGAGGGCGCAGCCGCGAACGAAGGCGCGACGCACACAGCGTCGCTAACCCACGCAGACTTCCGCCACCTGAACGACCGCAGCGAACTCTTCGCCATCGACGACGCCATCCGCCGCTTCGCCCTGCGCCTGCGCGGCATCCAGATGCGCCGCGAGCAGCGCGCGAGCCTCGGGCGCACGATCGATCTGCGCTGGACCCTGCGCCGCAGCGTTTCGCGCGGCGGGCTGCCGGTCGAACTAGGCTGGCGGCGCAAGCGCAGGCAGCGCCCGCGCATCATCATGCTGCTCGACGTGAGCCGCTCGATGAGCCTCTACAGCTTCTTTTTCCTGCGGCTCGCGCGCGTGCTGAGCGGGCGGTTGCCCGACGTGCACAGCTTCGTTTTCCATACGCGGCTCGTCTGCGTCGACGAAGCGCTGCGCGACCCCGATCCGCGCCGCGCCCAGGAGCGCCTGCACCAGATCTCCGAGGGCTGGGCGGGCGGGACGCGCATCGGCGAGAGTCTCGCCGGTTTTAACGAGCATTACGCGCCGCGCCTGCTGCATGCGCGCACCGCGGTCGTGATCGTCAGCGACGGCTACGACGCCGGCGACGTGACACAGCTCGGCGAGTCGCTCGCCGCGATCCGGCGGCGCTGCCACTCGCTCGTCTGGCTCAACCCGCTCGCCGAGCGTTCCGGATTCCAGCCAGTCAGCGCGGGCATGCAGGCCGCGCTGCCGCATCTCGACCTGTTTGCCGGCGCCCGCGACCTCGCGGGGCTCGAACGGATCTTTCCTCAAATTCTCGAGGCGCTGCAATGAATGTTCATGCCGAATCGAGCGAGACCCTTCCTGACGCCGCGGATTTGCTGCAGCTCGAGCAGCGGCTGATCGATGCAGGCGCGCCGTTCGCGGTCGTCACCGTGATCCGTGCGGCGCCGCCAACCTCGACGTGCGTCGGCGCCCAGGCGCTCGTGGAGGCGAGCGGCGCGCTGCATGGCTGGGTCGGCGGGGGCTGCTCGCAGACGATCGTCATCGAGGCCGCGCGCCAGTCGATGCGCACGGGGCAGCCGCGGCGCGTGCGGATCAGCAACGAACCGGGGCCAGCCGACGCCGAAGTCGAGGCGCATGCCATGCCGTGCGCGAGCAACGGCGCGCTGGAGCTCTTCATCCAGCCCACCGTGCCCGCGCCGCTCGTGGCCGTGCTCGGTGCAACGCCCGCCGCACACGAGGCCTGTGTGCTCGCACGGCGCGTCGGGTTTCGCGCGAGCCTGGCGGCCGAGGTTGCGCGCGCCGGGCAAGCGGGCTTCGACGCCGCGGCGCTGGACCGCGCCGGCACGTCGTTCGTGCTGATCGCGACGCAAGGCGAGCGCGACGAGGATGCGCTCGAAGCCGCGTTGCGCAGCGCCGCCGTGGCGGTGCTCCTGATCGCGAGCCACAAAAAGGCTGAACGGCTGCGCGACGCAATGCGACTGCGCGGCATCGACGAAGGGCGGCTCGCGGCGCTGCATGCACCCGCTGGGCCGGCGATCCATGCGCATACGCCGCAGGAGATTGCGCTTGGCGCCGTGGCGGGACTGGTCGCGCTGCGGCATGAGATAGCCGAGGCGGCAGCGCGCGCGCAGGCCGAGCCGCCGACGGCCACGATCGCCACCGAAACCGTACCGCCCTTGCCGCCGTGCGAGGCGCTCGGCGCGCCACCCGTGCAGGCACAGGCGGGGCGCTACGTGAACCCCGTGTGCGGGATGAGCGTCGAGATGGCGAACGCGAAACATGTGGTCGAATATGGCGGCCACAAGGTGTACTTCTGCTGCGACTGTTGCAAGGCCGAGTTCGAGCGCGCACCCGAGCGTTATCTGAGCGCCGTACCAGGCGCTGCCGGTTGCCCGGACGATCTCCACAAGGAGGCGCGATGAGCCGTGCGACATTTTCGGCTGTCGTGCTCGCGGCGGGCCTGTCCACGCGCATGGCGGGCCGCCACAAGCTGTTGCTGCCGGTGGGCGGCGAGCCAGCCGTGCGGCGCGTGGTGCGCGCAATCGTTGCGGCACAGCCCGAGGAGATTGTCGTCGTGACCGGATTCAACGGCCGAGCCGTGTTCGAAGCGCTCGAGGGCATCGACGTGCGCTTCCAGGGGAACCCACGCTACCGGGAAGGACAGATGACGTCGGTCGCGAGCGGCGTCGCCGCGCTGCAGGCGCCGTGCGACGCCGTGATGATTTGCCTCGCCGACCAGGTGCTGCTCGAAGCGGCCGACTATCGTGAACTTGTCGAGGCTTACGCTTCGATGCCCTACGGATCGATCCTGGTGCCGATGTTCCAGGGCGCACGAGGCAATCCTGTGGTGTTTGCGTCGAGTTATTGCCCCGAGGTCGTGGGCGGCCGCGTGAATCCGGGCTGCCGCAAGCTGATCGCCGAGCACAGCGCCGAGGTGTTTCTCCACGAAGCGGCGCACGATCGCTTTTGCGTCGACATGGATACGCCCGCCGACTACCAGAGCGTTGTTGCGCGAGTGGAGGGCGGGGTGGCCAACGACGCACGCGTACACAACCCCTGAATCAGCGCCGCAAAGCCGCCACGATTCCCGCCGCCGCCCGCGCTGCCACCTCGCAGCCGAGGACGATATGTTTCTCCTCGGTGTCCTCGATGAAATCGTGACTGACGCCGCCGATGCTCGGCACGAACAGCATGCAGGCAGGAATGTGAGGCGCGATGACCTGTGCGTCATGCGACGCGCCGCTTGGCATATCCGTCCACTGTCCGGGCGCGAGTGCTTCGGCCGCTTCTTCGAGTCGCTGCTGCAACTCACGATCCATCGTGACCGGTTCCTCGGCACCCTCGCACACGATCAGCTCCGCATGCACGGCGTGTTGCGTGTTCCAGGCATCGACTAACTCAACAAGCGCACGTTCCATTGCATGCAGGCGCTCGGGATTCGCATCGCGGAACTGCAGGTTCATCAGCGCCTTGCCTGGCACGACGCTGTACGAACCCGGATCGAGATCGATGCGCCCGACGGTCCACACCGTATCGGCGTCCGCCAGCCGGCCAAACGCGTCGTCAATACGCGCGATGAACGCGACCAGCGCCGCCCCCGCGTCGCGCCGGATCGACATCGGCGTCGTGCCTGCGTGATTGCGCTGCCCGGTGAAGCACAACTGAAACTCGCGAATGCCGACGATCGTCGTCACGATGCCAATCGATTTCGCCGATGCTTCAAGCCGCCCGCCTTGCTCGATATGCGGTTCGAGATACGCGCGTTGCCGCGTGCGATCGAGCGTGACGCGCGGCAGATTCGCGAGGCCGGCCTGCGCGAGTGCGTCGCCGAGCAGTAGACCTTCTTGATTGCGCGCGCTGTGCAATGAAGTGTCGATTGCTTCGCCCACGAAGCTTCGGCTGCCAAGGAAACCTGAAAACGTCCCTTCTTCGTCGATCCACGACGCAACGTCGACCGCGAAGTCGCGCGTTGCAGCGCATTCGCCCAGGGCGCGCGCGATTTCGATGCCATAGATCACGCCGAGCGCGCCGTCGAGCCAGCCGCCGGTCGGCTGGGTGTCGGTGTGCGAGCCGATCACGAGCGCGGGGCCCGGCTTGCGCGAACGTCCGAACACGGTGCCCACGCCGTCGATGGTCGCGTCGAGCCCTGCGTCGCTCATGCGCGCGGCGAGCCAGCGGCGCGCCTCCAGATCGATGGGCGAAAGCGCGAGGCGGACCACGCCGGGGCCAGTGGCGCCGAAGCTGCGCAACGTCTTGAGATCGTCGAGCAGGCGAAGCGGGTTGATGCGTGGGAAGTCGGCGTGCACGGGCTCGCTCCGGGGCATGTGTCAATGGGCAAGCGGCAATCCTAGCATCACGCCGCCTGGCCGGGGCGCGATGGCGCGAGCGGCGCGTGGCTCCGGTTTTGTCGCGATATTTTTTCAGCAGGGCGTCGAGTCTAGCTCCTCAGCGATTTTCCAGGGCAATGATTCGGACCCCTTTCGAAATGTCAATATATGTCGAAGAATAAATACCTTCGAAACGATTTCCGCATGTGAAGTGCAAGTAATGGTTAAAGATCCGATTGAGTGGAGGCATATCGTCAACGCCAATTTTTTTGAGACCGTTAGAACGTCCTTTCGTTGACGGACTTCTATCGTGATATCGCTTCGCTATCTGGGAATACTGGGAATTTGCGGCCTGGTTGCCGCGTGCGCGCAGCTTCCGCGCGATCATCCGGTGACAAACAACACGCTCGCCGACCCTGCATCCTCGTCCAGCGCACCATTGGCTGAGAACGACACGGCTGACGATGCGGACGCAACGATACTGGCAAGCCATTCCCGGGCGACAGGCAGCGCACTGCAGTCAGGCGAGGCGTCGTGGTACGCGTCGAAGTTCCAGGGGCGCCGGACGGCCAGTGGCGAACGCTACAACGGCGGCGCGTTGACGGCCGCCCATCGCACGCTGCCGCTTGGCACGTGGGTGCGTGTCACGTCGCTGGCTACGGGCAGGTCGGTCGTCGTGCGCATCAACGATCGAGGGCCGTTCATCGCAGGGCGGATCATCGATCTGTCATGGGCGGCGGCGAAGGCGCTCGGCTTGCCCTACGCACATTCGAAGCAGGTCCGGATAGAACGCTTTGGAAAAATGACGCTCGCGTATTCCGGGGCCGACGGATCACACGACTGACGACGAAAAGGGCAACTCGGAATTCCTTTTTTGACTTTGCCTCGCGTGCGGAATTAATGAGATTGGTAGCCGCTTTGGAGCAAAGTTCGATCGTCTGAATTTCCTTGACACTTTTCATTTGCGTGTCGGTGGATAATCCGGTCGCGCGCCGCGGCATTATTTGCTGGACGGCTCGCGATCATCAATAACGTGAAGAAACCGACCATGAAGAAAATCTCCTTTGCGCTGCTCGCTTCGTTGTTCGTTACAGGCGCAGCATCGGCACAGACGCCGCAAAACGGCATCGTCACGACCCACGACGCCAATGTCGCTTCGCAGATCGAGCAACATGCACGGGACGCTCAGGCGCAGCAGCCCGTCGTCGAACAGGACGCGCACGCGGTTCGTGAGAATGCGCCGCACAAGAATGCCAAGCACAAGGGCGCTCACCACCATCACCACAAGAAGCATTCGGCGAAGCCGGCGCGCACCGCTGCCGAGTAAGCGCACTGGCATGCACTGACGGCTGAACGGCTGAACGGCAGACGGGCCCGCTCAGGCGCGTCTGCAGCGAAATGCCGGACAAATAAAAAACGCCAGCCTCAATGGGCTGGCGTTTTGCCTGAAGGATTGCGGGCTTCAGAACTGGTTCATCGTGTTGTCTTTCCCTGCGGCTTTCAGCGCCGCTTCGCCGCTGAAATACTCCTTGTGGTCGTCGCCGATATCCGAGCCGGACATGTTCTGGTGCTTGACGCAGGCGATGCCCTGACGGATTTCCTTGCGCTGCACGCCAGCCACATAACCGAGCATGCCCTGGTCGCCGAAGTATTCCTTGGCCAGGTTGTCGGTCGACAGCGCGGCGGTGTGGTACGTCGGCAGCGTGATCAGGTGGTGGAAGATGCCGGCTTCGCGCGCCGCGTCGGCCTGGAAGGTCCGGATTTTTTCGTCGGCGATGGCTGCCAGTTCGCTCTGGTCATATTCCACGCTCATCAGCTGGGCGCGGTCGTATGCCGACACGTCCTTGCCTGCGGCCTTCATCGCGTCATACGCCTGCTGACGGAAGTTCAGCGTCCAGTTGAACGACGGGCTGTTGTTGTACACCAGCTTGGCGTTCGGAATGACCTTGCGAATCTCGTTGACCATGCCCGCGATCTGGGCGATATGCGGCTTTTCCGTTTCGATCCACAGCAGGTCGGCGCCGTTTTGCAGGGCGGTGACGCAATCGAGCACGCAGCGTGCTTCGCCCGTGCCGGCGCGGAACTGGAACAGGTTGCTCGGCAGGCGCTTCGGACGCAGCAGCTTGCCGTCGCGCTTGATGATGACGTCGCCATTGCCCAGTGCGTCGGCCGACAGTTCCTCGCAATCGAGGAACGAGTTGTACTGGTCGCCCAGGTCGCCCGGCGTGTGGGTCACGGCGATCTGCTTGGTGAGGCCCGCGCCCAGCGAGTCGGTACGGCACACAATGATGCCGTCGTCCACGCCCAGTTCAAGGAAGGCGTAGCGGATCGCGCGGACTTTGGCGAGGAAGTCCTCGTGCGGCACGGTGACCTTGCCGTCCTGGTGGCCGCACTGCTTTTCGTCGGACACCTGGTTTTCGATCTGGATGCAGCATGCGCCGGCTTCGATGAACTGCTTGGCGAGCAGGTAGGTGGCTTCCGCGTTGCCGAAACCGGCGTCGATGTCGGCGATGATCGGCACGACGTGGGTGACGTGGTTGTCGATCTTCTCCTGGATCGCGGCCTTGGCGGCGCCTTCTGCCGCGTCGAGCTGGCGGAACAGGCCGCCGAGTTCACGGGCGTCGGCCTGGCGCAGGAACGTGTACAGCTCGCGAATCAGGGCGCTGACCGAGGTCTTCTCGTGCATCGACTGGTCCGGCAGCGGGCCGAACTCGGAGCGCAGCGCGGCCACCATCCAGCCGGACAGATAGAGGTAACGGCGCTCGGTGCTGTTGAAGTGCTTCTTAATGGAGATCATCTTCTGCTGGCCGATGAAGCCGTGCCAGCAGCCCAGCGACTGCGTGTACTTCGAAGGATCGGCGTCGTAGGCGGCCATGTCGGCGCGCATGATCTTCGCGGTGTACTTCGCGATGTCCAGACCCGTCTTGAACTTGTTCTGCGCACGCATGCGTGCGGCCGATTCGGGATTGATCGCGTTCCAGGCGCTGCCTTGTTGCTCTTTCAAGCCAGCAATTGCCTTGATGTCGTCTTGATATTGGGCCATGAGAATCTCCTGAGTTTCTGAAGAGTGAAGCGCGTTTGAATAACCGGTTCAGCGTGCCGCTGCGTCTGTCGAAGCGAACTGGATGACTCAATTGTAGGGGCTTCGTGATGCGTCGCAGCAAGGTCTTATATAAGACACATGACTTATTTATTCTTTATTTATCAATAAGATAGTCGACAGTTTTTGCGCTGCAGAACATGTTTTCACGATGCGAAAATGCGTCGACCGAGAAATTCGCGAGACATTTCACAATGTGAAGCGCGCTTTCGTTTGCCGGAGGCCGGGGCAGGGCGCGCGGCGCCGAAAGGTCAGTGCGACCGGGCATTCGGACAAATTGAACGCAAACACGATAGAATCGCCCGGCGATACTCACTGCCATGAAAATTCTTCGGACCCTTCTCGTCTTGCTGCTGTGCGCGATGCTGCCCCTGAGCGGGCTGGCAGCCACTGGCATGGCCGGCGAATGTCCGATGCAGCAGTCGATGCCGATGCACGACGGCGCCGCATCTGCCGCGATGTCCGGCTGCGACATGATGAAGTCGTCGCCGGCGAGCAAGGCCAAGGGCGGCTTCTGCAAGGCCACGGCCCAGTGTCAGTTCGCGAGCATCTATTACCCTCCCGCGCAGGCGAGCGTTAGCCATCCCATGGCTGTCGCAAGGCAAGTCGTCTTCCACTACGCCGAGTCCTTCGCCGCTCACGTGCCGGCCGGTCTCTGGCGACCTCCCCAAGCTATCTAACCCTCGTTTGACTGGTTCGCCGCGTTTGCGGCGAGGTCGTCCTGTGTCCAGGACGTGGAGTTCCATTGGGACTCCCCCGTTGGGGTTAGAACATGCCTTTCACTATTGGCACGCCGCGATGCCGGCGTGCGTCCCTGCGCGCGCTCCCGATTTGCGCCGCGCTGCTGCTGCCTGGCTTCGCTGCGAACGCCCAGGAAGCCCCTTTCACGCTTGAAGCGGCATTGCAGGCTGCAACCGGCCACTCTGCGGCCATGCAGGCCGCGCAAGCGTCGGTCCACGCGAGTTCCGAAGCTGCGGTCCGGGCAGGGCAGTTGCCGGACCCGGTGCTCGCGGCCGGCGTCGACAACCTGCCGATCAATGGCTCGCAGCGCTTCACCATCGGCCAGGACTTCATGACGATGCGGCGCATTGGCATCGAGCAGGAATGGGTCTCGCGGGAAAAGCGCCGCCTTCGTTCCGACCTCGCCAGCGAGGTGGTGAACCGCGAGCAGGCCGGCTATCTCGCACAACTCGCCAACGTTCGCCAGCAGACCGCCATCGCATGGCTCAGCGCCGTCTATGCGAAGCGCGCCCTGGCGCTCCAGCAGGCATTGCTGGGCCATATGACTCACGAACTTGCTGCAACGAAGGCGTCATACCGGGGAGCGAGGGCGACGGCCGCCGATGTCGTCCAAGCCCAGGCCATGCTGGCGCAAACGCAAGACCAGGCGCTCAAGGCGCAGCAAACCTACCAGAGCGCGCTCATTGTTCTCTCGCGCTGGACGGCGACACCCGCGACCGATGTGACCGGCGAGCCGCCCGCGCCCGAGTCGTATGTCTCTTCCTTGCCACCGGACGAACTCCGGCTCGTGCAGCCGGCGCTCGTCGCAGCGGCCGATGACATTGCCGTCGCCGACGCCGGCACGGCTGTCGCCAGCAGCGAGCGCAGCCCCAACTGGACCTGGGAAGTCGCGTACCAGCAACGCGGTGGCGCGTACTCGAACATGGTGTCGGTCGGGGTGCGTATTCCGTTGCCCATTAACCGGAAGGATCGCGAGGACCGCGACGTATCGGAGAAGGCCGAACTCGCGACCAAGGCCCACCTGATGTACGAAGACACGCTCCGGCAGGTGCAAGCCGACATTCGCACTGAGTCGGCAACCCTCGCCAGCGGCCGCGAACGCATCGCGAATCTCACGCAGTCCCTGTTGCCAGCCGCCGATCAGCGCGTCGAACTCGCAGTCGCCGCTTACACGGCGGGTACCGGTTCGCTCGCCGATACGTTTGCGGCCCGGCGGGCGCAACTCGACGCGCAGATTCAGGTGCTCGACCTCAAGCGCGAGGTTTCGCAGACGTGGGCCCAGCTTGAATACCAGGTTGTGCCAACGACGATGGCCACTGCCGAATGAAGGAGAAAGCAATGACTCAAAAACCTTTGGTACGCGCGATATTGGCACTCTTTGCCGCCGCAGCGCTTCTTGGCACTGGGTATTTCGTCGGCGTACGACACGCGTCGGCTTCGGGTGAAAACACGATCGCCGCTTCGGCTTCCGGCAACCCGACTGACCCGAAAACCGGCAGGAAAGTGCTTTACTGGCACGACCCGATGGTGCCGAACCAGCACTTCGACAAGCCCGGCAAGTCGCCATTCATGGACATGCAACTCGAGCCTGTGTATGCGGACGAAGGGGGCGGCTCATCCGGTATCGCAATCAACCCGGGACTTCAGCAGAACCTCGGTATTCGCTACGCCACCGTGCGCCGCGAGGAAACGACGGAAGGATTCGACGCCGTCGGCACCACGCAATTCGACGAATCGCAGGCCGATGTCGTGCAGACGCGCGTTACGGGCTACATCGACCGCCTGTACGCCAGTGCGCCGATGCAACGGGTTGCGAAGGGCGCCCCCATCGCTTCGGTTTTCGTGCCCGACTGGCTCGCGCCGCAGGAGGAATACCTCGCGCTCAAGCGCGGCGGGATGGACAACAGTTTGCTGGAAGCGTCGCGTGCGCGTATGCGCGCGCTGTCGATTCCGGATGGCGTCATGGCGAGTCTCGACCGCACGGGCAAGGCGCAGACACACATTGTCCTCGCTTCGCCAGAGACAGGTATCCTAAGTGAATTGAACGTGCGCGACGGTGCGCAGGTCGCGCCCGGTCAGACGCTTGCGAAGGTCGCGGGTCTATCGAAGCTTTGGCTCATCGTCGAGATTCCCGAGAACCTGGCGTTGCGTGTGCAGCCCGGCATGCGCGTTGACGCGACGTTCAGTGGCGACCCGACACAGCACTTCAAAGGGCA
This sequence comes from Paraburkholderia sp. J8-2, assembly GCF_905220195.1. Classification (NCBI taxonomy): domain Bacteria; kingdom Pseudomonadati; phylum Pseudomonadota; class Betaproteobacteria; order Burkholderiales; family Burkholderiaceae; genus Paraburkholderia; species Paraburkholderia sp. J8-2. The sequence goes on along the minus strand of NZ_CAJMZA010000008.1, from coordinate 78,330 downwards.
GATTCGCGAAATCCTGCCCGGCATCAGCACCACGAGCCGCACGCTTCAGGCGCGGCTCGAAATCGATAACACCGCGCTCAGACTCACGCCCGGCATGCTGATGCGCGTGCGCGTCGATGCGCAAAAAACGGTTTCGCGACTGCTTGTGCCTTCTGAAGCCGTCATCACGACCGGCAAGCGGTCGGTCGTGATCGTCAAGAACGCGGACGGCCGCCTGCAACCTGCAGACGTGACGGTTGGCAACGACGTCGGCAGCGACACGGAAGTCATGAGCGGCTTGAGCGATGGCGAGACGGTCGTCGCTTCCGGCCAGTTCCTGATCGACTCGGAAGCCAGTCTGAAATCGGTCCTGCCGAGAATCGAAGGCGCGGCTGGCGCGAGCGCGGCAATGCCGGCGTCCATCCCGAGCGCTGCCGTAAAGACATACGAAACCACCGGCAAGGTGGAAAAGGTCAGCGCTCTCGACATCACGTTCTCGCATCAACCGGTGCCGGCGCTGGGCTGGGGCGCGATGACGATGGCGTTCAACAAGCCGTCATCCGGCGCATTTCCCGACGTCAAACCCGGCCAGACAGTCCACTTCGTCTTCAGACAATCGGACGACGGCTACCAGCTCACGAAGGTCGAACCCGTGGGAGACGCCAAATGATCGCGCGTCTCATACGCTGGTCCATTCACAACCGGTTCCTGGTTCTGCTGGCCACTGTGCTCGTCACGGCATGGGGCGTCTACTCGCTCAAGGAGACACCACTCGACGCGTTGCCGGACCTGTCGGACACGCAGGTCATCATCAAGACGTCGTATCCGGGCAAGGCGCCCCAGGTCGTCGAGGACCAGGTGACGTACCCGCTCACGACGACTTTGCTCGGTGTGCCAGGCGCGAAAACGATCCGCGCGTATTCGTCATTCGGCGACGCGTTTGTCTACGTGCTGTTCGACGACAAGACCGATCAATACTGGGCCCGCTCGCGTGTGCTCGAATACCTGAATCAGGTTCAGAGCCGCCTTCCACCAGGCGCGACGGTTTCACTCGGGCCCGACGCGACGGGGGTGGGCTGGGTCTATGAGTACGCACTGGTCGACCGCACGGGTCAGCACGACCTCGGAGAACTGCGCGCGCTCAACGACTGGTTCCTGAAATTCGAACTGAAGTCCGTGCCGGACGTGTCGGAAGTGGCCAGCATTGGCGGGATGGTGCGCCAGTATCAGGTGGTGCTCGATCCCGACAAGCTGCGTGCATACGGCATTACCGAGGCCATGGTAGCGGATGCCCTTGGCAAGGCGAACCAGGCGTCCGGTGGCTCAGTGGTCGAACTGGCGGAATCGGAGTACATGGTCCGCTCGTCGGGCTACCTGCGCTCGCTCGACGATTTTCGCAATGTCGTGCTTCGCACCAATGACGCGGGCACACCGGTTCTGCTTGGCGATGTCGCCCGCATCCAGATCGGACCCGAGATGCGCCGTGGGATTGCCGAGCTGAACGGGGAGGGCGAAGTCGCGGGCGGGGTCATCGTCATGCGCTCAGGCAAAAACGCGTTGACGACCATCGGCGCAGTGAAGGCGAAGCTCGCTGACCTGAAGCGCTCGCTGCCCGCGGGTGTCGAGGTCGTGACGACATACGACCGCTCGCAGCTCATCGAACGCGCCGTGGACAACCTGAGAGACAAGCTCATCGAAGAGTTCATCATCGTTGGCCTGGTCTGCGCCGTGTTCCTCTTTCATTTGCGCAGCGCGTTCGTGGCCATTCTGTCGCTGCCGCTGGGCGTGCTGGCGGCTTTCATCGTCATGCGCTATCAAGGTGTGAATGCGAATCTGATGTCGTTGGGCGGGATCGCCATCGCCATCGGCGCGATGATCGATGCGGCCATCGTGATGATCGAGAACGCCCACAAGCATCTCGAGGCGTACGAGCATGCGCATCCCGGCAGGCCCATGACGGCTGCACAGCGTTGGGAACTCATCGCTACGTCGGCGGCGGAAGTCGGACCGGCGCTATTCTTCTCACTGCTTATCATCACGCTCTCGTTCGTTCCGGTATTTTCGCTGGAGGGGCAGGAAGGCAAGCTCTTTTCTCCGCTCGCCTTCACGAAGACTTACACCATTGCTGCCGCTGCGGGTCTTTCGGTCACGCTGGTGCCGGTACTGATGGGCTATCTCATTCGCGGGCGCATTCCGCATGAGAGCGCGAACCCCATCAATCGCGCGCTCATTCGACTGTACCGGCCGATGCTCGAAGCCACGCTGCGCCGCCCGTGGATTGCGATTGGGCTTGCGGTCGTTGCGCTTTTGCTGAGCGCCATTCCGCTCTCGCGACTCGGTGGCGAATTCATGCCACCGCTCGACGAGGGCGATCTGTTGTACATGCCAACGGCGCTTCCCGGCATTTCGGCAGACAAGGCATCCGAGCTTTTGCAGCAGACCGATCGGCTCATCAAGACGGTACCGGAAGTCGCGACCGTGTTCGGCAAGTCGGGCCGCGCCGACACGGCAACCGACCCGGCACCGCTCGAGATGTTCGAAACCACCATCCAGTTCAAGCCGCGCAGTCAGTGGCGTCCCGGTATGACGCCGGAGAAGCTCGTCGATGAACTCGACAAGACCGTGAAGGTGCCGGGGCTGTCGAACGTCTGGGTGCCGCCCATCCGCAATCGCCTCGACATGCTGTCCACCGGTATCAAAACGCCGGTCGGCGTAAAGATTTCCGGGCCCGACCTGAATGAAATCGACAAGGTGGCAGGGCAGGTCGAGGCGGCGGTGAAGGGGGTTCCGGGCGTGACTTCAGCGCTTGCGGAACGACTGAACGGCGGCCGATACATCGACGTCGACATCAACCGGCAGGCAGCGGCGCGTTATGGCCTTTCCGTCGGCGATATCCAGTCGGTGGTTTCCACGGCGGTGGGCGGCGACAACGTCGGCGAAGTCATTGCGGGGCGCGAGCGCTTCCCGATCAACATCCGCTATCCGCGCGAGGTTCGCGATTCGCTGGAAAAGCTGCGGCAGTTGCCGGTTCTGACCGACCGGGGCGCACAGATCCAGCTTGGCGACGTGGCGGACATCCGGATCGCCGACGGACCGCCCATGATACGCAGCGAAAACGCACGGCTTTCCGGCTACGTCTACGTCGATATCCGGAACGTGGACCTGGAATCGGCAGTCAAGGCGATGCAACGCGCCGTCGCAGAAAAGGTGCCGCTTCCGCCCGGATATTCGATCGCATGGTCAGGGCAGTTCGAGTACCTCGAACGTGCAGCGGCGACATTGCGCACGGTGATTCCGGTGACGCTTGTCGTCATCTTCGTGCTGCTCTTCCTGACCTTCAACTCGGCGGCCGATGCGCTACTGCTCATGTCGACGGTGCCGTTCGCGCTCGTCGGCGGCTTCTGGCTCATCTGGATACTGGGCCACGCGGTGTCCGTCGCCACATCGGTCGGTTTCATTGCGCTCGCGGGTGTTGCGGCCGAGTTCGGCGTCGTCATGCTGCTGTACCTGAAGGGCGCACTGACCCGGCGGCTCGAGCTTGGGGAGGCCATGACCGAGGCCACATTGCTCGACGCGATTCGCGAAGGCGCGGTCTTGCGTGTGCGGCCGAAGGCCATGACGGTAGCGGTGGTCCTTGCAGGGCTCATTCCCATCATGGTCGGACACGGCGCCGGCTCGGAGGTCATGCAGCGTATCGCCGCTCCGATGGTCGGCGGAATGGTCACCGCGCCCATTCTCTCGATGTTCGTTATTCCCGCAGCCTGGTTCCTCCTGCAGCGTCGCCGAATGAGGCAACGCAACGAGGTTCCATTTACCCACGCAGAACCTTCTGGCACGAAAGTGCCTTCTACCCAAACCAGGGAAACACAATGAAAAAGATGATTCTTGCTGTCGCTGCCGTGGCTGCCGTTCGCGCGGCCCCTGCATTTGCTGGTGACGAAATGGCGGGCATGAACATGTCCGCCGCGAAGCCCGCGGTCACGAAGGTCGCTTCGAATTCCGCGCTAACCGATGCCGAGGTCAGGAAGGTCGACGCCGCTACGGGAATGGTCACCCTGAAGCACGGCGCCCTGGAGAACGTCGGCATGCCCCCGATGACCATGGCATTCAAGGCGAAGGATGAAAGCATGGTCAAGCAGGTTCACGAAGGCGACAAGGTCAAGGTGCGAGTCGAAAACGTCAATGGCACGCTGACCATCGTGAAACTCGAAAAGCAGCCTTAACGGGGGCGGTCGCCTCGACTCAGAAGCTCCAGAAAAGGAAATGGTGGCGCTTGCGCGCATGGGCTGCGCGCGGCGGCGTATTGTTTCCTGGCGCAAGCTGCGCGTGAGAGTCGATAGCCCGTGCGCGCAGCGCCATGTCGTAGAAGGCGCCCACCACCGGCAGGGCGCTGTGCGCACCTTCACCCCAGTAGTCGTTGCGCAACGTCACGCGCGCGTCGTCGAATCCCACCCAGGCGCCGGCGACCAGCTGGGGGTGGATCAGGATGAACCAGCTATCGGTGCTGTCCTGCGTCGTGCCCGTTTTGCCGCCAACGTCGGCGTGAATCCCGAAGCGTGTCCGGATGTCGCTGCCGGTGCCGCGGTTGACGACGTCGCGCATCACATCGACCAGCTTCAGTGCGGCAGGGGCGGGCAGCGCCTGCTGCGGCCGTGCGGCAGGGAAGTCGGCGAGCACGTTGCCGCTGCGGTCCTCGATGCGTGTGACCATGCGCGGCTCGACATAGGCTCCCCGGTCGGCGATCGTGCAATACGCCGAAACCATCTCCTTGAGCGTGACGGGGCTCGTGCCCAGCGCAAGCGACGGCACGGGGTCCAGTGCGCTCTCGCGTATGCCCATCTCGCGCGCAAGCGTAGCGACTTTCGCAGGGCCTTCGCGCTGCATGAGCTGGGCTGTCACGCGGTTACGTGAAAAGGCGAAGGCGTCACGCAGCGACATCGGCCGGCCGGTTGGCGGCTCCGGATCGGTCGGCTTCCATACCGCAGTGCCCTTCAGCGGGATCGCGACGTTGCGGTCGACGATCGTGTCGCCTGGCTGCGCGCCATCCGCAAAGGCGGCGCCATAGACGAACGCTTTGAAAGTGGAACCTGGCTGCCGCCGCGCCTGCTGCACATGGTCGAACGGCTCGTCGTGAAAATCGCGGCTGCCGACCCACGCCTTGATGTCGCCGTTGCGCGGATCCATCGCGACGAACCCGGCCTGAATCTGCGTCTTGCTGTGACAGAGGCCTTCGACAAACGACGCGTCCGTCGCGAGTTTCCTGATGGCGTCCGCATCCGCCAGGCCTGCGTCGCGCGCCGAACGATACTCCGGCGTCTGCCTCATGAACGACTGGAACAGCGCGTTACCCGGCCAGCAGCCGGTCCGCTCGTTCCACGCGCCGTTGGCGATCGACTGCAGCTGGCTGGTTTGCCACGCAACCGCCTGCGTGGCCATCGCCTGAAGCCGGGAATCGATGGTCGTTCGCACGACGAGTCCATCGGAATAGATGTTGTAGCCATTGCTATCCGCCCAGGCAGTCAGCCACTTGCGCAACTGGGCTGAGAAGTGCGGGGCCGCGCCAACCTGTTCGGACTGAGGCTCGAAATTGACGTTGATCGGCTGGTGTTTTAGCCAGGCGTACGCGTGCGCATCGAGCTTGCCGTACTTCACCATCTGCGCGAGCACCGTGTTGCGGCGCTCCAGCGCGCGATCAGGATTGAGCACCGGGTTGTATGCGCTGTTCGCCTTGAGCATGCCAACGAGCGTCGCACTCTCGAGGACATCGAGATCGGCGGCTGGTTTGCCGAAGTACGTTCGCGCGGCCATCTCCACGCCGTATGCGTTGTACAGAAAGGGCACCGTGTTCAGGTACGTCTCGAGGATCTGGTCTTTGCTGTAGACGGACTCGATCTTGAACGCGGTGATCGCTTCCTTGAGCTTGCGCGTCAACGTTGGCGCGCGGCCGATTTCATCCGGATACAGGTTGCGTGCGAGCTGCTGGGTGAGGGTGGAGCCGCCCTGGCGACTGCCCGTGAACGTATGGACCGCGGCCCCCGCAACGCGCTGAAGGTCAATGCCGTGATGCTCGTAAAAGCGGTGATCCTCGGTCGCGATCAGGGCGTCCACCACATGCGGCGAAATCTGGTTGAGCGTGACCCATTCGCGATTGACCGGCTTGAACTCGGCGAGCACGTTGCCGTCGGCGGAGAGGATCAGCGCGGGACGATCGACGCGGGCCTTGCGGATGTCACCGAGGCGCGGGGTGAATGGAATGAGCGCTGCCGTGTAGGCCAGCGAAAGCACCGGCAATGCAGCGAGCGTCAGGACGATGCCACGGCGTGTCGGGTGGCAAATACCGTGCAGCGCCGCGCGAAAAACGCGGCGTGCCTTCGCGCCGGCCGTGGCGGCTAGCGAGCGGACACGGTTCACCCAGCGTGCGCAGAGTTCACGAAATAGCGACACATAAGGGTGATTCACGGTGGCTGCGCAATGGACGAAAGGCCGGATCGTACCAAAGCGCTGATGCGTTTCAGGCCGCAAAAGAGGCCTTCCTGCCCGACGCTAACAGATGATTACACTTGTTTCGAATTGGCGGCATGGCGCGCTCGATGCGAGGCGCCGGCGACGACGCAAGGACGCCCGTCGCCACGGACTTCAGCGATGCGGCGGCCGTCGTGCTAGTATACCCCCCTACCCTATAAGGAGCCGCCTTGAGTCATACCATTCGCGAGAAACAGAAGCTGCTCAACCGGGTTCGCAGGATCAAGGGGCAGATTGAGGCGATCGAGCGGGCCCTGGAGGAGGAGCGTGGCTGCATGGACGTGCTTCAGCTCATCACCAGCTCGCGGGGCGCGATGAACGGACTGCTTGCGGTGGTGCTCGAGGACCATATCCGCACGCATCTCGTGGACGCCGAACCGGCCGACGAACACGGCAGCGGCACGGAACAGTTAATCGAAGTGGTTCACAGTTACTTCAAGTGAAAGACGTGATGAGCAGGTTTGAAGATGCGGCCTTCGGGGCCGGGCACGACCATATTTTTCTCGGCAACGCCCACGAGGACAACGAACGCCGGACCTGGATGGTGATCGCGCTCTGTAGCGCCATGATGGTCGCCGAGATCGTGGGCGGAAGCCTGTTCGGCTCGCTCGCGCTCGTGGCGGACGGACTGCATATGTCGACGCACGCGGGGGCGATGCTGATCGCGGCGCTTGCCTACACCTATGCGCGCCGCCACGCCCGCGACCCACGCTTCGTTTTCGGGACCGGCAAGCTGGGCGACCTCGCCGGTTTCACCAGCGCCATCGTGCTTGCAATGATCGCACTCCTGATTGGTTACGAGGCGGTGTGCCGCCTGTTCGCACCGGTCCCGATCCATTTCGGTGAGGCGATACCCATTGCCGTTGTTGGCCTGCTCGTCAATCTTGCCAGTGTCTGGCTGCTCAGCGGCGGTCATCACGGGCACAGTCATGGTCACGGCCACGATCATGGGCATAGCCATGCGCACGGCCACGGCCACGACGGTCACGAACATGAAGAAGCGCGGGAGATCGTCACGGCAGCAGGGCGCTTCAGCGTTTCGATTTTCGAGGACGGCGTGCCCCCGGTATTCCGTCTCCACACGCAGGCGCTCACGTGCGATCCCGCAGACGTGCGCATGACGACAATTCGTGAAAACGGGCAGCGGCAGACGTTCGAGTTCGTGGCCCGCGACGGCTATCTGGAATCGAAGGACGACATACCGGAACCCCATGCCTTCAAGGTCATCGTTCAGCTTCCCGATGGCGAGCATGCAATCGAGTTTGAAGAGCATGACCATGACGACGCACACGCTGCGGCGGCACGCGACCACAACATCCGCGCGGCGTATGCCCACGTGATTGCCGATGCAGCGGTTTCCGTGCTGGCGATTATCGGACTGCTGCTTGCCCGCGCGTTCGGGTGGCTATGGATGGACCCGCTTGCGGGCATTGTGGGCGCGGTGGTGATCGCGAACTGGTCGTGGAGTCTTCTGCGCGACACCGGAGCCATTCTGCTGGACATGAATTCGGATCAGCGCACGGCCGAGGGCGTGCGCAACCTGATCGAAGACAACGGCGACCGGGTGCTCGACCTTCACGTCTGGCGTGTGGGGCCCGGGCACCTGAGTGCCGTTGTGTCGGTCGCAACGGACCAGGCTTCACGCGGCCCGGACTTCTATCATGGCGCGCTTCGCCGCTTCCGGAGCCTGTCTCATGTCACGGTCGAAGTGAATCCGCTGCGCGCGGCGGTGTGAACGATGGCTGTGAAATCACCTTGCATCGACGTGTGCGCGTTCCACGGCAAAAGCGGGCTTTGTACCGGCTGCTTTCGTACCCGGGACGAGATCCGGGCCTGGAAGAAGATGACTGACCATATGCGTCACCAGATCCTCAATGACCGGCCGCGGCGGGAAGCAAAAATAAAGGCGGCCGGATCTGTGCGCTGAAAGTGCTTTGTGCTTTCGAGGCGGGTAGCCCGATCAGCACTCGCCTTTCTTGGCGTGTCCGGGCGGGCAGTGCCAGCCCTTGTCATGGTGATGGTGCTTTTCCCAATCGTCGCGTTCCCAGTAGCGGTGGCCGTCCCAATAGCGGTCGCCATGCCAGCCCGGCGTAATGACGACAGCGGGAGGCGGCGGGGCGACCACGACAGGGGTACCCACGTTGATGCCTACGTTGACATCGGCGGCGTGTGCCGCGCCGGTCACGCCGATTGCAATGGCAGCGAGTGCCAACTGTGCGAGTGCTGGTTTCTTCATGGAACAGTCCCCCAAATTTCAACGTGCCTGGATTGGATTTTGCTGAGCAACAAAAAACCCACTCGAAGGCGGGTTCACTGGCAGGGAGCATTTATACCGGATTTGCGGGGGTTTTGCCCACCAGTTGGCTGAAGTCGGGGAAGGAATATTTGGCCGGTGGATGCACCGCGCAGCGTTGCCAGCGCCGCATCGTTCGAGAATCAGGTCGGCGTTGCATCGGGAGAGGGCGCTTGCGTCGACTCATCATTTCGAATATATTGGAAATATGGAAGAGAAAGACATCATCTGTGCCCTCGCGGCGCTCGCCCACGAATTGCGCCTGCGCGTGTTCCGCATGCTGGTCGTCGCCGGCCCGGGCGGATTGACGCCGGGCGTGATCGCGGCGCAGCTCGATATTCCTAACGCGACGCTCTCCTTTCACCTGAAGGAGTTGATGCACGCCGGGCTGGTCACGCAGGAGCGCGAGGGGCGCAGCCTGATCTACCGGGCTGCCTATGAGCAGATGAACGCAGTCCTCGGCTTTCTGACCGAGAACTGTTGCCAAGGGCAGCCTTGTCTGGATCAGGGCGCCGGTTCATGCCAATGCTGATGGAGAACCCTCATGAAGCGGTTTCATATCCACGTCCACGTTGACGATATCGCAGCCAGTGTCATGTTCTATTCGAAGCTGTTCGGCGCTGAGCCCACGCGCGTCGAGGCGGACTACGCGAAATGGATGCTGGACGATCCCCGCGTGAACTTTGCGATATCCACACGCGGCGCGAAAACCGGCGTGGACCACCTGGGTTTCCAGGTCGACGACCCAGCCGAGCTGGCCGAACTCGCCCAGCGTGCGCAGGCCGCGGACATGGCGCTGCTCGACCAGGGCGAAACCACCTGCTGCTATGCGCGCAGCGACAAGCACTGGATCGTCGATCCGCAAGGGATCGCCTGGGAGCACTTCCATACGCTCGACAGCGCCGCGGTCTACGGCGAGAGCCGCCAGGGCGCGCAACCGTCAAGCGCGCCGGCGTGCTGCGGCCCGCGTGGCAAGCCCGTTGGTGTTCCCGTGAAGCCCGCTGGTTCGGCCTGCTGCTGAATGAGCATCGCGGCCGACACGATTGACAACCTGCTGTTGATTTGCACAGGCAATTCGCCATGACCACGAACGTACTCATTCTCTGCACGCACAATTCCGCGCGCAGCGTGCTCTCGGAGGGCATGCTGAACCACTGGGCGCGCAAACTCGGCAAGGACGTGCGTGCGTTCAGCGCGGGCAGCGCGCCGAGCGGCCGCATCAATCCGTTCGCGCTCGAAGCATTGACGCGCGCGGGCATCGACACACAGGGCTATCGCAGCAAGAGCTGGGACGAGTTCGCTCAGGACGGCGCGCCGCCCATGCGTATCGTCATTACGGTGTGCGACAGCGCGGCCGCCGAGGCGTGCCCGTTCTGGCCCGGCAGCCCGGTCAAGGTGCACTGGGGCTACGCCGATCCGTCGAATGCACCGGGGGGCGATGAAGGCAAGCGCCAGGCGTTCGAGCTTACGCGCCAGGCCATCGGCTATCGCATGTTGCAGTTGCTCGAGCTTCCGCTCGCGCGCCTGGACAATGTCGAGCTTCAGCAGGCGCTCGACGACATTCTGCAGAGCTAATCACTTATTTATCGAGTTGTCCCATGAGCGCCCCCAACGTCGCCGCTTCGCGCAAGACGGCTCCGAAGCCGGCCATCAGTTTCTTCGAGCGTTACCTGAGTGTATGGGTCGCGCTGTGCATTATCGCGGGCATTCTGCTCGGCCAGGTGCTGCCCGGCGTCTTCCAGACGATCGGCCGGATGGAGTATGCGCACGTCAATCTGCCGGTCGGCCTGCTGATCTGGGTGATGATCGTCCCGATGCTCGTCAAGGTCGATTTCGGCGCGCTGCATGAAGTGCGTCAGCACGTGAAGGGCATTGGCGTCACGCTTTTCGTGAACTGGCTGGTCAAGCCATTCACGATGGCACTGCTCGCATGGCTCTTCATCAAGCACCTGTTCGCGCCGCTGCTGCCCGCCGGGCAGCTCGACAGTTACGTCGCCGGTCTGATCCTGCTTGCGGCGGCCCCGTGTACGGCGATGGTCTTTGTCTGGAGCCGGCTCACCGGCGGCGATCCGCTCTTCACGCTCTCGCAGGTGGCGCTGAACGACAGCATCATGGTCGTCGCGTTTGCGCCGCTCGTCGGCCTCCTGCTCGGCATGTCGGCGATCACGGTGCCGTGGGCGACACTGCTCACCTCGGTCGTGCTTTACATCGTCATTCCCGTGGTCCTCGCGCAGATCGTGCGCCACGCGCTGCTCGCCAAAGGGCAGGCGGCCTTCGACGCCGCCATGGCGAAGATCGGTCCGTGGTCGATCACCGCGCTGCTCGCAACGCTCGTGCTGCTGTTCGCGTTCCAGGGCGAGGCCATTCTGAAGCAGCCGCTCGTCATCGTGCTGCTAGCGGTGCCGATCCTGATCCAGGTGTTCTTCAATTCGGCGCTGGCGTACGGGCTCAATCGCGCGGTCGGCGAAAAGCACAACATTGCCTGCCCGTCTGCACTGATCGGCGCGTCGAACTTCTTCGAACTGGCCGTCGCCACGGCAATCGGCCTGTTTGGTTTCAACTCGGGCGCCGCGCTCGCGACCGTCGTGGGCGTGCTGATCGAAGTGCCGGTCATGCTGCTCGTCGTGCGCATTGTCAACCGGTCGAAGCACTGGTACGAGTGCGCCTGAAGATTCAAGGAGAACAAGTGTGTCTGAGCTGGCGAGTGACCTGACGACCGACCTCCCGCAGGTCGATCCGGTGCTGTTCCGCGTACCCGATATCAAGCGGCTGCAGGCCGCGAAAGCCTCTGTGCATGCGCCGCGCATCCTGCTGCTCTACGGCTCGCTGCGCGAGCGCTCGTTCAGCCGCCTGCTGAGCGAGGAGGCCGCACGACTGCTTACGGCGATGGGCGCCGAAGTCCGCACGTTGAATCCGAGCGGCCTGCCGCTGCCGGACGATGCGCCGGACACGCACCCCAAGGTGGCCGAACTGCGAGACCTGGTGCTGTGGTCGGAAGGCATGGTCTGGTGCTCGCCGGAGCGTCACGGCGCGATGACCGGCATCATGAAGTCGCAGATCGACTGGATTCCGCTGTCTGTCGGGGCAGTGCGGCCGACGCAGGGCAAGGCGCTCGCGGTGATGCAGGTCAGCGGCGGCTCGCAGTCGTTCAATGCGGTCAACCAGATGCGCGTGCTCGGGCGCTGGATGCGCATGCTGACCATCCCGAACCAGTCGTCGGTGGCGAAGGCGTTCATGGAATTCGACGACGCCGGCCGCATGAAACCCTCGGCGTATTTCGACCGCGTCGTGGACGTCATGGAAGAGCTGGTGAAGTTCACGCTGCTCACGCGCGATATCGGTCCGTATCTGGTTGATCGCTACAGCGAGCGCAAGGAAAGCGCCGAGGAGCTGATGAAGCGAGTCAACCAGGCCAGCATCTGAAGTCAATTGGCTCGCAGCACGTCCGGTTCGCCGGTCATCGAGGTTTCAACCGATGAGGTCGGCGCCTGTCGTGAGCACGATCTTGCCAAAGTGCGTGCCGGAGTCGATCAGCTCATGCGCGCCGCGAGCATCGGCAAGCGCGAACGTCTGGTAGACGACCGGCTTGACGGTGCCGCGCTCGATGAGCGGCCAGACGTGCCTTTCCAGTTCGCTGATGATGGTCGCCTTGTCCTCGGCTGTGCGCGAGCGCAAGGTCGAGCCCATATGCGTGAGGCGCTTTGTGAGCATCGGGACGAGGTTGAGTTCCTTCGCCGGTCCCTTGATCACGCCTACCTGGACGATCCGGCCGTCCATGGCGGCGGCTTCATAGTTTCTGCCCACGTAGTCGCCCGCAATGATGTCGAGGATCACGTCGACGCCTCGCTCATCGGTCGATCGTTTCGTTTCGGCGACGAAATCGCTCTCGCGATAGTCAATCGCTACGTCCGCGCCCAACGCGAGGCTGGCCTCCCGATGCGCCTGCGAGCCCACGGTCGTGATGATTTTCGAAGCGCCAAACGCCTTGGCCAACATGGTCGCCGTCGTACCGATTCCTGATGCGCCGCCGTGGATCAGCACGGTTTCGCCAGCAGCGAACTTGCCGCGCTGGAACAGGTTCAGCCATACCGTCATGAACGTTTCCGGCATGGCTCCCGCTTCCACCAGCGTCAGACCGTTAGGAATGCGCATGGTATTGCAGGCGTGCGCGACTGCATACTCCGCATAGCCCCCGCCGGGAATCAACGCACAGACCAGTTCGCCGATGCGCAATTCAGTCACGTCCGCGCCAATGGCAACCACTTGACCCGCCACTTCGAGCCCCGGAATGTCCGACGCGCCGGGGGGCGGATCATACAGCCCCTTGCGCTGGAACACGTCCGGACCGTTGACGGCTGCGGCATGGATGCGAATGAGAACCTCGTCGGCGGCCGGCACCGGCACCGGGCGCGTAGTCGGCACCAGCACCTCAGGGCCGCCGGGTTGTTTGATCTCGATGGCCGTCATCGAGGACGGGACGCGAAAAGTTGACGCAGACATGGATACGACCCCTTCTATGGATGAGGCTCGTTTGATCCGGGCGGACCAGTGAACGAGCAACTCTTGAAGCCAGTATAGGGCTCGACTTTGATGAATTCGCGCAGCATTATTCGCATCGTGGGATGCAAATTTGCATCAGGAGGGTGAGGCGATGAACTGGGACGACGCGCGCGTGTTTCTTGCGGTCGAGCGCGAAAAAACGCTTCGTGGGGCGGCCAGAACGCTCAATCTCGATCAGGCGACGGTCGGCAGACGAATCGCGGCACTGGAGCACGCACTGCGCGCCACGCTCTTTCTGCGCACCTCCGACGGATATGCGTTGACCACGGCCGGCGAGGCCGCGCTGAAATCGGCGGAAAAAATGGAGCACGCCGCGCATGAACTCGTCAGACGAACTCAAGGCACCGATACGCGGCTTGCGGGAGACGTACGCGTCACGAGCACCGACTCTATCGCGCTGGAATTCCTGCTTCCCGCCATCGAGCGGTTGCACGCTGTGCATCCGGAAGTGCGCGTGCTGCTGGACACGTCCACACGCATGCTTAGCCTGGCAAAGCGTGAAGCCGATATCGCGGTCCGCTCAGTGCGCCCGGATAACCCCGATCTGGTCGCGCGGCGCCTCGCCCGGTGGCCAATGGCGCTCTTTGCCTCGCATGCGTACATCGAGCAGCACGGCACGCCTGTTGCGGGCTCCGCATTCGCGGGTCACGATCTCGTCGTCTATCAGGGAAACTGGACGGGTCATCGATCGCAGACACTGGCAGGCGAACCGATACACGCGGGGCGCGTCGTCTCGACCTTCAATACGAGCCTCATGCTGCGCAGCGCGGTCAAGGCCGGCATCGGCATTGGCGAGCTTCCGATCCATCTGGCCGAACATGACGGACTCGTGCAGCTATGGCCGGAGCCCCCACGTGGGGCTGTCTATGAAATCTGGCTCGTCACGCATCAAGACCTTCGGCATACCGCGCGCATCACAGCGATGATCGAGCATATCGTCGCCGCATTCGAAGATCACACGATTCACACGAAATAGGCACGCATGGCATCGCGACGCGTGAAACGCCGGATGATGCCGCGTGCCATGCGTTTAACGCGACGCTGCGACGCTCGCCGATGACCCATCAGCCTCGCACGCCGTCACAGGAGCGCCGGCGACCGCGTTTGCTGCGTGAGCACACGACTCTGTTTCGACGGGCTCGATGGCAGCGGCAAGACCCGTCGCTGCCCGCACATGGCGTTCAAACAAGGCCCTGAGCTCAGGGCGCAGTCCATCGCCGCGTTGAGCCGCGAGTGCGTGAAGCGAGAGAAACGGCAACATGATAGGACTCCAGTCAATGAAGCGATTCGAGTGCACCCTGCTTCGTCCCACGATCTCGTCTACGGTGCGCTTGTGTGGACACGATAGGGCGGCGCCTCGACGCCGGCACTCCGATTCTTGCTGCCTGATCGCTGTGAGCACGAGATAACGCCGATCGAGAAACGGCAGGCATCCAGTCCAGCCGTCAGTGCAAGTCTTCGCGGACTGGATTACGCTGATGTTGGGAACAGCGTAGTTGCGAAAAGAGCCACGTCAGAACGTTTGGATTCGTCATGTCCAGGAAGCGCAATCGACGAGAGATGGATTGCGCTTCTCTCCACTTGCAATGTACGGAGTCCATGCCATGCAGAGTGAATCGAAGGATGGTATTGCCCGGCGCGATTTCATCAAGACAGCGGTTGCGCTGGTTGGCGCAACGACTGCACTGGCCGGGCAAAGCGGCGTCGCGAACGCCCAAGGCACGACGTCGCCGCCCGGCCGCAGCGGTGGGACGCGTTACACCGGGGATGTGATCCAGGGAAAGAAGGTCATCAGCGCGCTCGACGTCAGTGACCTGGAACGCGGCAAGAAGCATATGTTCTATTTTCAGGGCGTGCAGATGCCGACCGGGCAGGACTGGTATGTGTCGGTCATCGTCGTTTGCGGCGCGAAGCCGGGCAAGCGCGTCGCGCTGATTAGCGGCGTGCATGGCGACGAAATGAGTCCGGTACATATGATACAAACCGTGATTGGCCAGCTCGATCCGGCGCAAATGTCCGGGACCGTACTGGCTGTGCTCGACGTATCGCGCCCCGCGCTAGAAGCAATGGAGCGCAGATGGCCCAATTCGGGCAGAGGCGTCGACCTCATCGACATCAACCGCGAATGGCCTGGCAATGAGAATGGCGCCAGCGCGCCGAGCCGTCACGCGGGCCTGCTGTTCAACCGGCTCCTGCGGCCGAACGCCGACTACGCATTGGATTTTCATACTGGCACGACGGGCATGGACCTGACTTCATTCAATCTGGCCAGAATGGAACTCACCGAGCCGCGCGCAATGGCGGAGCTTTTTCCCATCGCCCAGATTTTCGACAATCCTGCGTATCCCACGTTGCTGGCCAACGCGCTGATCGATGTGGGGATCCCGGCTATTACGCCCGAGATTGGCGCTGCGCGCGTGTTCGATTTCGACCTGATTCCATTGTTTGTCGAAGGCACGATGAATGTGCTCAAGCGTTATGGTGTCGTTCCCGGTGCAATGGGACGCACCGGGCGCGACTCCGGGATCTTTGTGGGCAATAGCGCTCATACGATCCTGACGACGCACGGCGGCTTCGTCGAACTGCTGGTCAAGCTCAACGAGAAGGTCAAGGTGGGGCAGAAGGTGGCGATTCAGCGCAACACGTTTGGCGAAGTGGTTGCGGAGTACACGACCTCGGTTGCAGGCGAGGTGACAGGGCGGCGCAACGATGCCACGGCCGAGCCCCGCATTCCGATCGTGATGATTCTTTATCAGAGCCCGGCCAGAGAAAATCCTGAGGACTACTCCGAGTGATCATGGTGCGCTATTGCCTTTGGCCCAGAATGTGAATGAGGTTCCCTTCGGGGTCGCGGATCATCGTCGAGGAAATGGCGGGCGTGAGTGGCGCGTGCGCCCAGACGATTTCCACGTCGCGCTTCGCGAGAGTGGCAGTCGTACCCGCAAGATCGGCGCTCTCCAGCACCAGCGCTTTCCAACCCGTTTCGTCCAGGTGCTGCGGCGGCGGTGTGCGCTTTGCCGCGACCTTGGGCGTGCCAATTCGCGAAACGAGTTCGAGCCGGAAGCCCATGCCGTCGAGCATGGCGTAGTCCGCGCCTACGGCATCGAAGTGCCCCTTCGCTGCGATGGCGAGGCCAAGTACGTCGACATACCAGGCAACCATGGCGTCGAGATTCGCAACGGCGAGCGCGAAATTGTTTAGACGTAGTGCGGGTGCAGCCGTTGGCTGCGGCGATTGTGCGGTACTCATGAGCCGGGCTCCTCTTTAGAGAGACGCATCGCGGGCAGCGACGCGATGCGTCTGGAAAGCGTTAGACGTTTTGGGGGAACAGCGCGCGACGCGTTTCTTCGTCGAAGTCGGTCTTCAGCGTGAGCCGTTCCTTCAGTGCGAGCGCACGTGCGGCGGCGGGGCGGTTGCCGATTTCGTCGACGAGGCGTTTGACGTTGGCGTAGTCACTCAGACCTTTTTCGCCAAGAATGTAGCCGGCGAACAGGGCCCAGCCCCACAGCGCCATATCCGCAATCGAGTAGTGCTCACCTGCCAGATACCGTGTTCTGGCGAGCCGTTCGTCGAGCACGCGATAGTGACGCTCGACTTCCTTCAGGTAGCGGTTGCGCGCATAGGGCAAGGGCTCCGGCGTGTGGTGCTGGAAATGCACGGCCTGACCGGAGAACGGCGAGAGCCCCGTTGCCACGAACATCAGCCACGAGAGCATTTCGGCGCGCCCGGCAGCATCGGCGGGAACGAACTTGCCGTGCTTCGTGGCGAGGTGCAGCAAGATGGCATGCGAATCGAAAACGGTCGCGTCCTCGTCGGTGATGGCGGGCACCTTGCCGTTCGGATTGACGTTGCGGAATGCCGGCAGATGTTGCTCGCCCTTGAACGTGTCGACGGCGATCAGCTCGAACGGCAATTCCAGCTCTTCGAGCAGAAGGGCCGCTTTCATGGGATTCGGCGACGGGTGGAAGTAAAACTTGATCATTGAGGTTTCCTTTGTAAAGCAGAAGAGAAGGTCGATCGGAGATGAAGCTGTAGTTCAAACCCGCGTGGGTCGCGCGCACTGCGAGACTGAGCGCGTCTCACTGACGTAATGGTGGGCGAGCAATGCGCGATTGCCGTTCGAACTGGTGGATGAAATCGTTCGACAGCGTCGAACATGTTGCTGCGTGGGCGTGACGTGGTGGGGGAGTGGATTGACGGCGACGACTGGGCATGCCACGCGCCTTTCGTGAAGCCGTCGCGGATGACTTCCGATTCCTCAGCGCATTCACTGCTTGCGATCCGTTGATGGCTTTTGCGACTAACGGTCTGATTGTTGCCGCGCTGCGAAATGACGTTGACGCCGCGGAGGGTGTGCCGCCCGCAAGACGCTATCCAGAGAACGAAGGGCCCAACATTCAGGCACGTGGAATGCGGATTGATTCGTGACGATCTACGCGATTGGGGGAGGCCCTCATGCAAATTCAATCGACCCGATGGTTTCCGTTGGCCCGGTATGCGCCGGTTCGCGAGGGATGGTATGAGGTCCGCCTTGTAAGCGGGGATACGGCATTTGCGAATTTCGCCGCTGGCGAATGGACCGAAAAGCCGCTACTCGTCTTCACGCACTGGCGCGGCCTGAGTTCAGATCCGGCCAGGTCTGCCGACGTCGAGACAATTGACGCGGCAGCGACGGCAGCGGTCGGCGTACGCGCGGTGTGGAATGCGTTCTTTCCTGGCGTTGGCGACGAGCAGCATAAGCCGCTCGAGGCGATTCACGACGCACCGGTGAAAGACGGCAAGTGACGCCGCGCCTTGACGAGCTTTACATCGGTACGCACGCTTCGGCTGCGGTCCCGGCAGTCTGGATGGCGGTGAGTCCATGTTGATCGGAGCATGGACTACATCGCCGGCGAGGGATGGGAGAGACGCGCTCAACTGAATATCGTTGTGTACACGGCGTGACCGGCAGAGCGGTCAGCACGCCGCGACGAATTCACACGATTCAGGAGACACGCATGAGCGAACCCCAAGTGGTGGCGCTGACCCGTGCAGGGTCGGCCGTCATGCCCCGCAACTGCACTTTCGATTCCCGCGACTGGGAAATCTTGCACCGCTACTGGCACCCCGTTGCCTTCGCGCACGACCTGAGCGATAAGCCGCTCGGTGTCACGTTGCTCGACGAACCGCTCGTTCTGTTCCGCTCGGAAGGGCGGATCGTCGCGGCGCGCGATGTGTGTCCTCACCGTGGCGCGCCGCTGAGCCGTGGCTGGATGAACGGCGCGAATCTCGTTTGTCCCTATCATGGGCTCGAATATGGCGCGAGCGGCAAATGCAGCTTCATTCCCTCGCAACCGGAAGGCCCGATTCCCGAGCGCCTGTGCCTGACGACGTACGCCGCGCAGGAAGCGTATGGGCTCGTGTGGGTGTCGCTTGGCGGCGGCGAGCTGCCGTTGCCCGAGTTCCCCGCCTGGAACACGGAGGGGTATCAGCAAATCCTTCCGCCTTCGATCGATATCCACGCCTCCGCCGGGCGGCAAACCGAAGGCTTTATCGACGTTGCGCATTTTGCGTGGATTCATCACGACAGCTTCGCGGAACGCAGAAATCCCGTTGTTCCGCAGTACTCCGTGGAGCGGCGCCCGAACGGCTTGCGTGCAGAATACGTGAGCACCGTGAGCAATTTCCCGAAGTCGATGCAGCAGCGTGCGCCAGAGGGTTTTCTGTGGCGCAGGGTGTTCGAGGTCGACGTGCCGTTCTTCGCGCGGCTGACGGTGCACTTTCCCGAGAATGGACGATTGGCAATCCTCAATGCTGCAAGCCCGGTGTCCGCGCGACTCACGCGCCTGTTTGTGCCGATCGCGCGTAACTTCGACAAGGACTTGCCGCTCGACGACGTCTATGCGTTCAACCGTCAGGTATTCGAGGAGGATCGCGCGATTGTCGAGTTGCAGTGTCCCGAAGAACTGCCCGTCGACCGCTCCCAGGAGGCGCCGATTCTCGCCGATCGCTCCTCCGGTGCGTACCGGCGCGCGCTCGCGGAGATCGGGCTGGGGCAGCGCTATGTACGTTGACTTTGTGCGTTGATGCGGCGGGAAAGGAGCGACCATGAAGATCTGGGAATGCGTTATTTGCGGGTTTCGCTACGACGAGGCCAAAGGGCTGCCCGAAGCGGGCATCGCGCCCGGTACACGCTGGGAAGATGTACCTGAGGACTGGATGTGCCCGGACTGCGCGACGGGCAAGCACGACTTCGAAATGCAGGTGGTGAGCGTATGAGCGAGGATATCATCGGCGGGGCGCAAGGCGATCCACTCGTGATCGTCGGCACGGGCCTCGCGGGCTATACGATGGCGCGCGAGTTTCGCAAGCTCGACGCCCACGCGCCTATCGTTATCGTGAGCCGCGACGACGGCAGGTTCTATTCGAAGCCCACATTGTCGAATGCGCTTGCGATGAAGAAGGCGCCGCACGAACTCGCGAGCTTCGACGCGCAGGCGATGGCCGCGCAACTGGATGCACGTATCTGGACCCATCGCCATGTCGAACGCATCGCGCCAGACGAGCGTGTTGTCGTCGTCGATGGGCAGCGGCTGCGCTATCGCGCGCTGGTGCTCGCGCTGGGCGCGGACCCGCGGCGCGTGCCGATCGAGGGCGATGGCGCGGCAGACGTGCTGTCGATCAACGATCTCGGCGACTACGCGCGTTTTCGCGAGGCGCTTGCGTCGCGTCATTCGGTGGCCATACTCGGCGCGGGTCTGATCGGGTGCGAGTTCGCGAACGATCTTGTCGCTGCGGGGCATCCGGTGTGTCTGATCGATCCGGCCAGCGCGCCGCTCTCGCGGCTGCTGCCGGAGCAGGCGGGTGCAGTATTCGCCAGTGCGTTGTCCCGCGCAGGCGTCGACGTTCGGCTCGGCATCGGGGTCGCTGCCGTTTCGAGGCGCGATCCGGGATATCGTCTAACGCTTACGGATGGCGCCCCGCTCGAGGCCGATATCGTGGTCTCGGCGGTCGGCCTCGTGCCGCGAACGGCGCTCGCGAGCGAGGCCGGCTTGCGCGTCGATGGCGGCATCAGCGCGGATGCGTGGTGCCGCACCAGCGCGCCGCACGTCTATGCACTCGGCGACTGCGCGGCTATCGACGGCCGGGTGCAGCCCTATGTGTTGCCGATCATGCATGCGGCGCGTGCGCTCGCGCGCACCTTGTCGGGAACGCTCACGCGCGTCGATTTTCCGGTGATGCCCGTTGTCGTGAAGACGCCGGCGGCGCCGGCCGTTGTCGCGACACCGGGCATGCCGGGCGGACGCTGGAGCGTCGAAGTGGCCACGCACGAGTCGCCCGAGTCGGTACGCGCGATATGTGAAGACGCGGGGACAAAGCGTGTTACCGGCTTTGCTCTCATTGGCGGCGCCACCGCGCACAAGGCCGCGCTATTGAAGCAGATGGCGTCCGGCTCGAACGGGTCGTTGACCGGCTAGGCGAGGCATAGCATCACGACAACCGAACGCGGTCACGCGCGTCCGACGACAGGCAGCTTCCACTGACCGACCCCTGTTGCGCTCTGGCGTTCGTATCCGGTTATCAGTCCTCCGGGCACGAGCGCCGGACGTTTGCCGCCGCGAGCCATGCTCGCGGTTCTTTTTAAAATAATTCGGGTTCCGAAATTTATCGCGCGAGTCCCTTGGCGATTTCGGCCACGAGATGGCGCAGCCAGATTGCGGCCGCACCGCGATGCGTGCGGTCATGCCAAAGCTGGTAATAGGTGAGTGCCTGGCGCTCGCCGGGAATGGGCTCCATGCGCAGATCGAGCAGATTGCAGTAGTGCGCGGCCAGCGCGCGCGTGGTCGTGAAAAGCAGGTTCGATCGCATCAGCACATACGGCGCCATGCCGAAGTACGGCAGGCTGGTCGTCACGTTGCGCGACAGGCCGCTGCGACCCAGTTCGATATCGATGGTGCCGAGTCCCGCCGCATGATGCGTGGTGACGGCCAGATGCGCGGCCTCCTGATACCTCTCTCGGGTCAGCTTGCCGGGCTTGATCGGGTGTTGCGCACGCATCAGGCAGACGAGTTCGTCCTTGCACAGCGGCTGGAGGTGCAGATGCTCGGGCGGTGTGCGCCAGTTGCCAATCACGAGGTCGAGCGCACCGCTTTCCAGACCATGCTCGTAGCCGCCATTCACCATCATCAGATGCTGAAACTCGATACGTGCGCGCGGCGCTTCGGTATGGAAGGCATCGACGATAGCGGGCAGGAAAAACACGTCCAGATAGTCGGGCGAACCGATGTGAAAAGTCCTGCGCGTCGTGGCGGGATCGAATGCCGTGGTGGGATGCAGTACGGCGGCGATGCCCGCCAGCGCCTGCGCCGTGGGCTCGATCAGCGTGAGCGCGTGCGTCGTGGGCACCATGTGGCTGCCGCTGCGCACGAGGAGCGGATCGCCCGTCATCGCACGCAGTTTGCGTAGTGCGACGCTGATTGCCGGCTGCGTTTGGCCGAGCAGCGCGGCAGTGCGCGAGACACTGGCTTCGCAGATGAGCGTATGGAGAACCTTCAGCAGATAAGAGTCGATGACTTCCCGGGACATGCAGAACACCGTTTCGATTGACGCCGTTCCTAGCTATATACGGTTCGATATAACGGTGCGTCAATTCCGGGGAAATGCCTGGCCACGCGTGTGTGCCTTGCAGATTCGGGCTTATAACGGAAGGTGCATCTGCACTATGTGCGAGGCCGCATGCACGAATTCATGCGGCCGCGCGCTAGCGCTCAGTGATCCGCGCTTGCCTCGCTGCTCGCTAGCGCGAACGCGCGGATGGCGCTGGTCGTTGCGTTTGCGCCTTTCGCGCGGTCCACGACAAGGACAACGTGGCGCGTCTCGTCGACGGCTACGCCACGCGCGTCCTGGAAGTCGTCGGCGAGGCTCGACACCGTGCCGTCCGGCGTGATGCGGCAGAATCCGTGCGCGCCACATTTTGTGTAGAGCGCTCCGGATGCATCGGCGGCGAGCAGGTCCGGGCTTTCGATTTTCGCGAACGCCGTGCCGCTGTGTGAGGGCTCCGGTTTGGCCAGCAATTCGGCGAGGTCGTAGCGCAGAATCTCACCCGCGCCCTGGTCCGCGACAAACAGCGCGCCGCCGTGGACCGCGATTCCCACAGGCTTCGCAAGACCACTGACGAGATCGCGCTCGGTAGCGGCGTATGTCGTCAGGTCGTAGCTCACGAGGCTGACGCCGCCCGTTGGCGGCTCGTTTTCCCGCTTGATGAACCAGCTCGACAGCGCACGGCCGGGACCGATCGATACGAGTCCCAGTCTGCGTCGCCCGGAAGCCGGACCGCTCAGGGCATGGGCGTCACCGGCGGCGGAAACGACGAAGAGGGCGCCTGTCTTGCCAAAGCCAAATCGTTGGGCGAGCAGTGCGTCAGGCCGCAGGAACACGAACTGGCTGAGGCTGTTGGGCTGACCCGCGATAGCGGGCAGGCTGGCATACGGGCGGAAGTCCGACTGGTTCGAAGACCACAGGATGTCGTTGCTCCGGTCGTCGGTGATGAATAGCGCGCCGTCACCGGGGCGCACGGCGATTGCGTTCGGCTGGGCGTTCAGCTCGACGCGCGTGGGTGCAGAAAATGGCGCGCTGTGACAGCCCGCGATGGCGAGGAGCGTTGCTGCCAGCGCGTGCCATGTAAGCCGCCGCGCGGCGCGGCCCACGCCGAAGGCTCTCGATAACGTGATTCCCGGCATGACGGCTCCTGGCATGGCGTTCGGGTGAGGGCGCATCGCAACTCCGGAGCGCAGAAAAACGGATTCTACGTCGATAGCGCGTTCGTCATGCAACGGCTAGATATTCTGAATCAGCGCGCCAAGCTCGACTATCGCTATATACAGTGTAATATTTCGATTCCGGAACATTACATTGCTTTCACGTTGATTCATTAATCTCGAGATATCAGACCATGCGCGTATCGTTCCCACGTTTTCTGAAGCAGACATTGTTCGTCATCGGCGTCGGCATGATGGCCGTTTGCGCGAACGCACGCGCCGACGAGCTCATCGTCTCCGCCGCGGCGAGCCTCACCAATGCGTTCAAGGCGATTGGCGCGGCATACGAGCAGCAGCACCCGGGCACGAAGGTACTGCTGAACTTCGGCGCCTCCGACGTGCTGATGCAGCAGATCGTGAAGGGCGCGCCCGCCGACGTCTACGCGTCGGCAGACCAGAAGGCGATGGACAAGGCCGTCGCCGAGAAGGTGGTCGATCCCGCCACGCGCCAGGATTTCGCGGCCAATGCGCTGGTGCTGATCGTGCCGAAGGACAGTTCGTTCATGCCGACGTCGCTCGACGCCCTCGCGCAACCGGGCGTGAAGCGCGTGGCGTATTGCGATCCGGCGTCGGTGCCGATCGGCCGCTACGCGAAAGGCGCGCTCGAAGCGGCGGGCCTGTGGGACGCGGTGAACGCGAAGAGCGTGCTGGCGGGCGACGTGCGCCAGAGTCTCGATTACGTCTCGCGTGGCGAGGTCGACGCGGGCTTCGTGTTCGCCACCGACGCCGCGATCATGCCCGAGCGCGTGAAGGTCGCACTGACCGTGCCGACGCAAACCCCCGTGACTTATCCGATTGCGCTCGTGGAGGGCAGCCGCCATGCAGCGGATGCGAAGGCCTTCATCGCCTACGTGCTGTCGCCCGCCGGGCAGACCATACTCGCGAAGTATGGCTTCAAGCCGGCCGGCACGGCGCACTGATCCGCCCGCGCAAGAGGAGCGCCCCTCATGGGACAGGTCTGGGTTCCGCTGCTGCTCTCGCTGAAGGTCGCCGGCTGGGCCACGGCGTTGAACGTCGTGTTCGGCGTGGCCGCCGGCTACGGTCTCGCGCGCTGGCATTCCGGCGCGCGAGACCTGCTCGATTCGCTGCTGACGCTGCCGCTCGTCATGCCGCCCACGGTTCTCGGGTACTACCTGCTCGTGCTGGTCGGGCGGCGCGGCGTATTTGGCCGCTGGCTCGACAGCCTCGGCATCCAGCTCGTGTTCACGTGGCAAGGCGCCGTCCTGGCGTCGATGGTCGTGGCGTTCCCGCTCGTGCTGAAGTCGGCGCGCGCCGCATTCGAATCGGTCGATCCGCAACTGGAGCGTGCTGCGCGCACGCTCGGCATCAGCGAGGCCGCGATCTTCTTTCGCGTGACGCTGCCGCTCGCCATGCGCGGCATCGTGGCAGGCACGCTGCTCGCATTTGCGCGCGCGCTCGGCGAGTTTGGTGCGACGCTGATGATCGCGGGCAATCTGCCGGGCCGCACGCAAACGCTTTCCGTTGCGATCTATTCGGCTGTGCAGGCGGGCGACGACAGCACGGCGAATTTCCTCGTGGTCGTCACCTCGGTCACGTGCGTCGTGATTCTCGTGCTCGCGGGCAGGCTGGTGCCGCAGCACTCGCTGTTGACCTCGCGTTGATCTCACGCTTAGCGCCATGTCCCTGACCGTCGCTGTCCGTAAAACGCTCGAATCCGCCGGACGCCGTTTTCTGCTCGACGTCGCGTTCGAAACGCACGCACAGCGCGTCGTGCTGTTCGGCCCATCGGGTTCGGGGAAGACGCTGACCCTGCAGGCGGTCGCGGGCCTCCTGAGGCCCGACGAAGGCGTGATTCGTCTGGGCGGGCAAGCGCTGTTCGACAGCGCGAGCGGCATCGACCTGAAGCCGCAGATGCGCCGGATCGCGTATCTGTTCCAGGACTACGCGTTGTTTCCCCATCTGAATGTGCAGCAGAACATTGCGTTCGGGCTGCACAAGGGATGGTTCAATCCGGCGCGCCGCGATGCGCATCCCGACGTCGAATACTGGCTCGATGCGCTCGAGCTGCGTGGCGTGGCGGGCAGCCATCCCGTGCACCTTTCGGGCGGCCAGAAACAGCGCGTGGCGCTCGCGCGGGCGCTGGTCTCGAAGCCGCAGCTGCTGCTGCTCGACGAGCCATTCTCGGCGCTCGATCACGCGCTGCGCGAACGTATGCGCCGCGAACTGCTGGCGCTGCAGACGCGCCTGGACATTCCCATGCTGCTCATCACGCACGACCCCGAAGATGTCGCCGCGTTTGGCGACGAGGTGGTGCCGCTCATCGACGGGCACGTCGACACCGAGGCGCTGCCGGATGCGCTCACGTATCGAACGCGCGCGATGCCTTAGCCCTGCACGCGCTCGACCGGATGATGATCGAGCCACGCCGATTCCGCGTCGTCGTACAGCCGCGAGCGCGTGAGAAAGCGCAGCCCGGTTGGGCGCTCCAGCGAGAACATGCCGCCATTGCCTGGCACGCAGTCGATAATGAGCTGCGTGTGCTGCCAGTATTCGAACTGCGATTCGCTCATGTAGAACGGTGCGCCCGCGATCACGCCGAGCTTCACATCGGCATTGCCGACCATGAACTCGCCCGCGGGAAAGCACATGGGCGCGCTGCCGTCGCAGCAGCCGCCCGACTGGTGGAAAAGCACTGGGCCGTGCTGTGCCACCAGCTTTTGGATCAGCGCGACGGCCGCCGGCGTTGCAACGACGCGGGACACCTCTTCGGCCATGGTCAGCTCTCCCAACCGTTCCGCGCCTCGCCTCACGCGGCGAGGCGCGCAGCACACATCAGAAAAAGCCGAGCGGCTTGTCGCTATAGCTCACCAGCAGGTTTTTCGTCTGCTGATAATGGTCGAGCATCATCTTGTGGTTCTCGCGTCCGATGCCCGATTGCTTGTAGCCGCCAAACGCCGCGTGCGCCGGGTAGGCGTGATAGCAGTTCGTCCATACACGCCCCGCCTGGATCGCGCGGCCGAAGCGGTAGGCACGCGTGCCGTCGCGCGTCCAGATGCCGGCGCCAAGCCCGTAGAGCGTGTCGTTGGCGATTTGCAGCGCTTCTTCCTCGGTCCTGAACGTCGTGACCGAGACGACTGGCCCGAAGATTTCCTCCTGGAAAATGCGCATCTTGTTGTGGCCGCGGAACACGGTTGGCTTGATGTAGTAGCCATTCTTCAGCTCGCCATCGAGCGGGTTGCGCTCTCCGCCCGTGAGGCATTGCGCGCCTTCCTGCTTGCCGAGATCGAGGTACGAGAGGATTTTCTCGAGCTGCTCCTGCGAGGCCTGCGCGCCGATCATCGTTTTCGGATCGAGCGGATGCCCCTGGACGATCGCGCCCACGCGCTTGAGCGCGCGTTCCATGAACCGGTCGTAGATTTTCTCGTCGACGAGCGCACGCGACGGGCACGTGCACACTTCGCCCTGATTGAGCGCGAACATCGTGAAGCCTTCCAGCGCCTTGTCGAGAAAGCTGTCGTCGTGATCCATCACGTCGGCAAAGAAGATGTTGGGGCTCTTGCCGCCCAGCTCCAGCGTGACGGGAATGATGTTCTGGCTCGCATACTGCATGATGAGCCGGCCCGTTGTGGTCTCGCCCGTGAAGGCGATCTTCGCGATGCGCTTGTTCGAGGCGAGCGGCTTGCCCGCTTCGAGACCAAAACCGTTCACCACATTGATCACGCCGGGCGGCAGCAGGTCCTGGATCAGCTCGATCAGCACGAGGACCGAGGCCGGCGTTTGCTCGGCGGGCTTGAGCACGACGCAGTTGCCGGCAGCGAGCGCCGGCGCGAGCTTCCACGTGGCCATCAAGATCGGGAAATTCCACGGAATGATCTGGCCCACCACACCGAGCGGCTCGTGAAAGTGGTAAGCGACCGTGCTGTCGTCGATCTGCGAAATGGCGCCTTCCTGCGCGCGGATCGCGCTCGCGAAATAGCGGAAGTGGTCGATCGCGAGCGGAATATCGGCGGCCATGCTCTCGCGCAGCGGCTTGCCGTTGTCGATGGTTTCCGCCACCGCGAGCCGCGTGAGGTTGGCCTCGATGCGCTCGGCGATCTTGTTCAGCAGATTCGCGCGGTCGGCGGGGGCGGTGCGGCCCCAGGCGTCCTTCGCCTTGTGGGCGGCGTCGAGCGCCAACTCGATGTCGGCTTCGCGCGAGCGCGGGATGGACGTGAACGGCTCGCCCGTGACCGGCGAGATGTTGTCGAAGTACTCATTGCCGACGGGCTTGACCCACTGCCCGCCGATGAAATTGTCGTATTGCTTGCGGAAGGGATATTCCGTGGTGAGATATTGCAGTTCTGCGTGGTTCATGGGCGTGCTCCTCGCATATCGGCCGAATAGGGGGTGGACCACTTCGTTATATCGCAAGGAATACTACGCCCCTATTCGGACAATTTCCGAAGTTTTGGTTTTGCGCCGCACAAGCCAGGAGCGACAGCGCCGGCGCCAGGTCGGCACCGGGGAAGAATTCGCGTAATATATCACCGAATATATCGAGGGGCGAAACGCGCGATGTTCATCCGGCAACTCAACTACCTGGTTACGTTGGCAAAGGAGCGGCATTTCGCGCGCGCTGCGGAGCTTTGCAACGTGACGCAACCGGCACTTTCGTCCGCGATACGCAGTCTCGAGAACGAACTGGGTCTCGTGATCGTGAGGCGCGGCCGCCGCTTTCTCGGGTTCACCGAGGAAGGCGAGCGCGTGCTAGGTTGGGCACGGCAGACGATCGCGGCCCTCGACCATATGAGGCAGGACGTCTGCGCTTCGAACCTGTTGACCGGCACCGTGAGGATTGGGGTGATTCCCACGACGATGCCAGTCGTGAGCCTCATGATCGCAAGCTGCCGTGAAGCGCATCCCATGCTCCGCTATGCGGTGCGCTCGCTGAGTTCGGACGCCATATTGCGGCAGCTCGACGAATATGAGCTCGACGTTGGCTTCACCTATCTCGACGATCACACACAGGCCGGATTCGAGGTGCTGCCGCTCTACCGCGAACGCTATGTCCTGGTCTCGCCATCCGGATCGGGTGAACGTGCGCGCACCGGTGCCGCGCGTTGGGACGCACTGGGCGATTTGCAGTTTGGTCTTCTGGACTCCTCAATGCAGAATCGCCAGGTCATCAACGCCGCATTTCGTCGCGCGGGCGTTCAGCCCAAAGTCGTTGTCGAGGCTGACTCGTTGCTCACCTTGATGTCGAATGTCCTGCATGCAGGGCTTCACACGGTATTGCCTCATAGCGTGCTGTGCGTCAACGACAGTACCGGGCGGGACACGGTCACTCCGCTCGAGCCCGAACTCACCCGGGAGATCGGCCTGATAGCCCGCGACCTTCCGTCCCGCCCGCCGCTCGTGGCAGCCCTGTGGCGGGCCGCGAAACACCTCGATCTGCAGACGAGGTTCGACGCATTCCTGGATCGGCCGCACGCGATTGGCGAAGTGCCGGCTGGCGTTTCATAAGCCGCACTTATCAGGTGATACGTCGAAAAGATTGGATCTGCATTCCGCTTCTCGTTGACACTCTGTCCGTCGATCAGTCGCAGGTAGCGCGATCGCACAGCCGGCGGCGCAAAGGCGCTTCCGGTTCCTCGCCCATCAGAGTGGAGACAGATATCGTGGCAAAAATTGTTTGTGTGCTGTATGACGACCCGGTCAACGGTATGCCGAAGCAGTACGCCCGTGACACCCTTCCTGAAATCACGCGCTATCCCGACGGACAGACCACGCCTACGCCCCGCGCAATCGACTTCACGCCGGGGCATTTGCTGGGCTGCGTGTCAGGCGAGCTAGGCCTGCGCAAGTATCTGGAGTCGAACGACCACCAGCTGGTGGTGACCTCCAGCAAAGACGGCGCCGACAGCGTGCTCGACCGCGAATTGCACGACGCCGAGATCGTGATCTCGCAGCCGTTCTGGCCGGCGTACATGACGGCCGAGCGCATTGCGAAGGCCCCGAAGCTCAAGATGATCGTCACCGCCGGGATTGGTTCGGATCACACCGATTTACAGGCGGCCATGGATCGCGGGATCACCGTGGCGGAAGTCACCTATTGCAACAGTAACAGCGTGGCCGAGCACGTCGTGATGACGACGCTCGCTCTCGTGCGCAACTATATTCCGTCGCACAACTGGGCCAATGAAGGCGGCTGGAACATTGCCGATTGCGTCGAGCGCTCGTATGACGTCGAGGGCATGCATGTCGGCACGGTGGCGGCAGGCCGTATCGGTTTGCGCGTGCTGCGCCTGCTCAAGCCGTTCGACATGAAGCTGCATTACCTCGATCGTCACCGCCTGCCCGAATCGGTGGAGAAGGAGCTCAATCTCACCCATCACACGAGCCTCGAAAGCTTGACCCGCGTGTGC
This sequence comes from Paraburkholderia sp. J8-2, assembly GCF_905220195.1. Lineage (NCBI taxonomy): Bacteria > Pseudomonadati > Pseudomonadota > Betaproteobacteria > Burkholderiales > Burkholderiaceae > Paraburkholderia > Paraburkholderia sp. J8-2. Next base: position 48,814 of record NZ_CAJMZA010000008.1, on the reverse strand, counting down.
GACGTGGTCACGCTGAACTGCCCGCTGCATCCGGAAACCGAACACATGATCAACGCGGCGACGTTGAAGAACTTCAAGCGCGGCGCTTATCTGATCAATACGGCTCGAGGCAAGCTGTGCGACCGCGACGCGATCGTCGATGCGCTGAAAAGCGGTCAGCTGGCGGGCTACGGCGGCGATGTGTGGTTCCCTCAGCCGGCACCGGCGGATCATCCGTGGCGCAGCATGCCGCATCAGGGGATGACGCCTCACATCTCCGGCACCAGCCTCTCCGCACAGGCCCGCTACGCAGCGGGAACGCGCGAGATCCTCGAGTGCTACTTCGAAGGCCGCCCGATTCGCGACGAATATCTGATCGTGCAGGGTGGCAAGCTCGCCGGTGTGGGTGCGCACTCGTACAGCGCGGGCAACGCGACTAAGGGATCGGAAGAAGCGGCCCGCTTCAAGGTGGCCTGATGTCGATGACGACCCCGTCTGCCGCACCCGCCGGCACCAACGGGGCCTCTACGTGGCGCGCCCAGGCGGTGAGAATACTGCTTGCTGGCCTGGGTGCGTTCGTGGCGTTGGCTCTCGTGGGCATGCTGGCGCAGACGACCTCGGAACCGTGGATTCTCGGTTCATTCGGGGCCACCTGCGTCCTGCTGTTCGGCTTTCCGTCAAGCCCGTTTTCTCAGCCGCGAAACGTTGTCGGAGGACACGTTCTGACGTCGTTGACGGGCTTGGTGTGTTTCCATCTGTTTGGCCCGGGATACGTGCCGATGGCAGGCGCCGCAGCGTGCGCATTGATGTTGATGATGATGACGCGCACAGTTCATCCACCGGCCGGCAGCAATCCGGTCATTATCTTCGCGGCGCAGCCAGGATGGTCTTTCCTGGCACTCCCAACGATGGCCGGCGCGGTGTCGCTGGTATTGATCGGCTGGCTGTATTGGGCAATCGTCAAGCGCGGCACGTGGCCAAACCGGGCAGGGTGATTCTCGAGCGTGCCTGGATCAGGGCCGCTTGGCCCACACGCAGCTGATGCGTGGCACCGGCTGGGCGCTGGACGGCCGTTTCAGCACGGCTGCCCAGCCATTCCCGGTCAGTAGCGCTTTTTCGGCGGCAACGACCGTTTGATCTGCTTGCGCAGGCGTGCCACTGCGGCAGCCTTCTTGCGTTTGCGTACTGCGGTCGGCTTTTCATAGGCTGTCCGGGCGCGAAGTTCCGGAATCAAGCCAGTGCGCTCGATTGCGCGACGGAAACGACGCAATGCAACTTCCACGGGCTCGTCAGGTTTCAGAATTACGGTAGTCAATTGTTTTCCTGGTTGAAATCCAGCAGCAATAGTGGATGGTGATCTGGATGTGCACGCAGCGTCGTGGTACCGGTAAGGGTCACAGTCGACGCTCGCGTACCGCGCCATCAACGACGGCGAAATGCAGGTCTTTGCGTTGCGCCGCCGCTGCGGTCATCCTTATGACGAAAATTGATTCGTCCTTTCGTGAGATCGTACACCGAGAGTTCCAGCGTTACCCGGTCGCCTGCAATGATGCGAATGTGATTCTTGCGCATACGACCAGAAGCGTACGCCGCTACCATCACACCATTGTCGAGCGTGACGCGGTAGCGGTTGTCTGGCAGTACTTCGTCGACGATACCGTCGAGTTCCAGCAGTTCTTCTTTGGCCATTCAAGGTTCCTGATCAATTGGCGGGACATGGGGTCGGTGCTGCATTGAGGTAGACGCCGCGAGCGCTGATCGACACGCGCTCGCGCGGTAGTGAGAAGCAAGGAGTTTGCTGGGCAGCCCTTGCGTCCGGGAAGTCGCTGACACCGCCGTGTCCGGGCGGCGAATCAGATACGCGAGGGGATGGGGTCAGACGCGGCGGCTCGCAATACAGCTCCGATGCGAGTCGGGGCGTGCAGTCCAGCGAGCACTGTTATCGCCGGCCTCACTGAACTATCGATCAAAGGAAAGTTCGCCGCTAACCAACACGTGTCGCTTAAGTGCTGTGCGAAGCAAACGAACTCTGCATTGTAACCGAAGGCCGCCGTCTGCCTGCCACTATCGGCGGGGCCAGAAGGAAAGATGTTGTCGGCCATGTGTGCCGACGAGTGGCGGTGCGGGATCGCGGCGATGCTTGGGCGCGTTTGCTTGCGCGCGCCCTGGTGCCTCAGATGCGTTGGGTACTTCGAATCGTGGCGTTGCCTTTAGCCGCGCGTGTCGACCCAATTGCGTGCCCAGCGCGCCGAGTGCTGCAGCGCCTGCTCTTCGCTCGCGAAGTAATCGAGCGAATAGAACTGGTAGCAGCCTTCGGCTCGCGCGCTATCGGTGCGTTCGAGCAACAGGTTTGAGGAAAAGCTACCGTCGGGCAAACGATGCGCCGAGGGTTGGACGGCATAGCCGTTGTATTGTTGAACTTGTTTGTTTTGCATTTTAATTTTATTGATGTTCGATAGGCGTGTGCCGTGCGAAATGTGCACGGATGCGCCGATCCAAAGCCATTGCAAGCCGAATCTGAAACAGTCGGAGAGCGAAAAAGGGCGTTGAAGCCAGAGGGGAGAATGAGGTGCAACGAGGCGTGTGGCGCGTGGCACGCTGCTGAACGAGCAGGTGCAGCAAAAAGCGATTGCGCCAACTATGGGAGACAAAGCTCCGCGAGGGTGTCGCTGCAGCCCGGCGTCCGTTGTCGGATGCCGGGCCCTTCAAACTTTACAGCGGCTTGATGTTAGCCGCTTGCAGACCCTTCGGGCCTTGCTTCGTTTCGAAGCTCACCTTCTGATTTTCAGCCAGCGTCTTGAAGCCGTCGGTCTTGATCTCGGAGAAGTGAGCGAACAGGTCGTCGCCGCCCTTGTCCGGGGTAATGAAGCCAAAGCCTTTGCTGTCGTTGAACCACTTAACGGTACCGGTTTCCATGAAGAATCCTTGAGAAAAAAACGAAAATTTGCTCTTAAAGAGCGCCTGAAGCGACAAGGAGGGAGAGGACCACGAATACCGCCGGGAGGCGAGCAATTGATGAACAGCAATCGAACTTCCTGACCTTCGCCCGGCACATTACCCGACGGCTGGGCCGGCGTCAATAAGTATCTTGTAACTGAATCCCCATGCGGCCCGTTTTGCAGACGAAGCGATGCGGCCCTTGCCCGGCTGGGCGCATGCGCCAGCCGCATGCACCTGTTACAGCGACGGCTACTCGATACCTCGGACCCTGGCGGGAAAATATTCGAGAAGCCAGTCGATGAACACCCGCAAACGATGGGTTACGTACCGGTTCTGCGGATACACGACATGAAACGGATACGACGGCGGCCGCCATTTCTTCAGTATCTCCACGAGCGATCCATCCCGCAGCGCGGAATTGGCGGCATGAGCAAAGGTTTGAACGATCCCGAGTCCCGCGACGCCGGCGGCCAGATGCGCATTGCTTTCGTTGATGCCGAGCCGGTGTTCGATTTTTATCTCGGTGCGCTCGCCTTTGTGCTCGAAACGAAATGGCATGGCCCTGCCGGTCTGGGTGGAGATGTAGCCGATCAACCGGTGTCCATTTCTCAACTCGTCCGGATACGCGGGAACGCCATAGTGCTTCAGATAGGCGGGCGTGGCGCATGTCACCATCGTCGCTTCGCCGATACTGCGCGCGACGAGCGATGAGTTGTCGAGCGGGCCGCCCCGGATGACGCAATCGACGTTGTCGCCGATCAGGTCGACCGAGCGGTCGGCGACGCCCAGATCGATTCGGATGTCCGGGTAACGTGCCATGAAGTCCGGAAGCAGGGGAATCAGCACGTCGCGTGCCGTCAAGCCGCCAACGTCGATGCGCAAATTGCCGCGCGGATTGCTCCGTGCCACGCTGAACGACGAATCGATGTCTTCGAGGTCCCGAAGCACGCGCGTGACCTTGGCGTAGTAGTCCTGACCTTCGGGCGTTACGGTGACTTTGCGCGTTGTGCGCTGGAGCAGCTTTACGCCGAGGTGCGCCTCGAGCTCCTGAACCAGCTTGCTCATCGTGGTGTTGGGTATGTCGAGCGACTCCGCGGCTCGCGTAAAACTGCCCGCTTCCACCACGCGGCTGAAAGCCCGCATTGCCAGCAACTGATCCATCGCGAAGGGACTCCCGAAAACCCGACCGGATGTCAGGTGCGTCGATTATACATGGTGGTGGATAGTCATTTCATTGTTTCCATATTTATCAAAAAATCGCTTTTCCCTAAAGTGCTTTCCATGCAGTGCGCGACGGACTCAGGCAGCGACGAAAACACGGTCGAACGCATTTGCAGATCCCTTTCACACCACGCAACGGAGCACATCATGAGCAAGCAACTGAACGGCAAGATCGCACTCGTCACGGGCGGCAGCACGGGCATTGGCCTCGCCGCAGCGCAGGAACTCGCGGAGCAGGGCGCGCGTGTGTTCATCACCGGCCGCCGGCAGGCCGAACTCGACGCCGCGGTAGCGGCCATCGGCCCGGCGGCCACGGCCATCCGGGCGGACGCCTCGGTGCTGTCGGATCTGGACGAGGTCTACGCCCAGATCGCCAAAACGGCCGGCAAGCTCGACATCCTCTTTGCGAATGCCGGCGGCGGGGACATGCTGCCGCTCGGCGCCATCACCGAAGAGCATTTCGACCGGATCTTCGGGACGAATGTGCGCGGCGTGCTGTTCACCGTGCAGAAGGCATTGCCGCTGCTGGTCGACGGCGCATCGGTCATCCTGACATCGTCCATCACGTCGGTAACCGGTACGGCCAACTTCAGCGTGTATAGCGCGAGCAAGGCGGCGGTGCGCAATTTCGTCCGCTCGTGGGCGCTGGACCTGAAGGAACGTGGCATTCGCGTGAACGTCGTCAGCCCGGGCCCGATCCGCACGCCTGGCCTTGGCGGCCTCGTGCCCGACGAAGCCCGTCAGGGGCTGTACGACGCGCTGGCTGCGCAAGTGCCGCTCGGCCGCCTGGGTGAGCCTGAAGAAATCGGCAAGGCGGTTGCCTTCCTCGCTTCGGACTCGGCCAGCTTCATCAACGGAACCGAGCTCTTCGTGGACGGCGGCATGGCCCAGGTCTGATAGGGCCGAGGCAGGGCGGATATCCGCTTTCGATCGATTCCGCCCATGCCTGTGATAACACGAGGATGGCCGGCTGGTGCCAGGCGCAGTCGGCCGTAGCTGAACCAGGTTCGCGAACCCATTGCCGCGTTTCGAGTTGCCTTGTGACTACGCGAGGCGCCAGGCCTTGGACGTGGCCAACGTGAACCTAGGGCTTCAGCACGGTTTTGACGATCTCGCTGACTGCTTCCCTGGCCTTGGCCGCCGCATTCTCGTCGTACGCGATGGTTGTCCCGCGCTCGACGCACGAATCGCTGTAACTAAACGGTTGCCTCGTTTTGGCGTTGACGACCAGCCCGTTTTCGACCTCGACAGCCGCGCAGTTACGCGTGGTCTGTGCTTGGGGTAACTGCAGCGGTTGCTTGAGTGCTCGCGCGTCGAAGAAATGGCTGGCGCCGGCGTACTCAGTCAACTGGACATCGCTCACTTTCGTTTTTAGACGTTCCACATAGGCGCGGCAGGGCGCGACTGGATTGTAGTTGTCTGCCGTCCCCTGGAAAATGCGAACCGGTCTGGAAACGACATCCTCGTCTTCGAGATAGGTGTAGGTACAGTCAGGATAGAACGCGATAAACGCCGCGAACTGGGTGCCGGGTTGGGCGTGCATCTTCTGGAACCGCTTCAGGCTTGCATAAAGCGCGTTCTGCCCGCCACGCGAGAATCCCATGAGCACGATCCGGTTCGGGTCGATTCTCGGGTGCTTCGCAAGCGCCGCCATCGCGCGATAGGCATCTTCGGTCTGTGCAAGGCGGCCGAGTTGCGATTGATCGTTGATCGTGCTGACGATCCCGCGGCCCGAGAAGCTGTCGATCACAAAGGTCGCAACACCGAGCGAAAGAAAGTACTCCTCCCAGTCTGTGACGCTGCTGCCGACGCCGCCAGAAGCATGCAGCATGATGACAAGCGGCAGCCGGTCCGTGCCGGGCCGGGGAATCCGAAGCTCGCCTGCCACCGTGACAGGTTTGCCATCCTCGCGGCCGCTCAGGAATTCCTGGTCGGTGAGCGTCACGGACGGAATCGGGATGACCTCCATTCGCGTGACCTGCGCGTGCACGGCGTTCGCGAGACAGTTGCCAATGCAGATCAAGGCGATCTGGATGAGCGCAGTGATGTTTGCTTTCGACATGGCATTCCTCGTCTTCGGTGCTGGATCACGCAATGACTTACGAAGTCCAGTATAGGAAGACGTGGAGAGAGCGGTCGATTGTCTTGGTGTTCTGCTGCGAGAATCGCTATCAGACAGTTGCAATAGCCACTAACGCGAGACTTGGCGGCTCGTCCTTATCGGGCCGTTGCTGCATGCTTCTGGTTTCTATCCGTCGTTCTCCTGATACACACGACTTTCGGTTGAGTCATTTCCTCGTAGGCAAACCTGACACCTTCGCGGCCGAGGCTGCCGTACTTGAAGCCGCCGAACGGCATGGCATCGATCCGGTAATCCGATGAGTCGTTGATCATGACCCCGCCGGCTTCCAGTTCGTCGGCTTCCTTGCGCACGGTTGGCGTCTAAAGCGTAAGCGAGCCTTCCACGGAAATGACGCAGGAACCGCCGACGCTCACGGTTCCGTTCGCGTCCACGCTTATCCTGACTTTGCCAGCCCGGCCGACGCAGCGTCCCTGAGCCGCCACGTAATCGGTTCCGCCGGCCGGCAACAGGCCGCGCTGCCACTGGAAGGCCGCGACGCTGCCGTTGCCGCTTCCGCAGACAGGGTCCTCGTCCACACCACAAGAGGGTGCAAAGGTGCGCACTTCTATAGCCGCGTCGTCGCCGCGCTCGCGAGCGCCGAATACGGTCAAACCCGTCACACCCAGGCGGCGCTCGAGCTCTGCCAGTCTCGCGAGATCAGGTCGAAGCGCGAGTACGGAAGCCGCATCGTTTAGTTGTGCCACGATCCAGATGGGACCCACGTTCACGATCCCCGGCGCAGCCTTCAGGTCCACTTTGCAGCCGAGAATGCGCTCCATCTCCGCTAGTTCCGCCGTGTGAACTGGCTCGAGCTTCGCAGGCGGCAGACGGAAGTGGAGTTCGCGATCTGCCTCACGCGCTCCGATCGTCAATTCGACCAGGCCGATTCCGCATTGCTGAGTCAATCGGCCGGTTCGGCGAGGTATGACGCGCCCGGCTTCCAGGAGGGCGTACGCACTGCCCAGCGTCGGATGCCCTGCGAAAGGAAGCTCGCTACGGGGCGTGAAAATCTTCAAGCAATAGTCGGCGTCGGCTGTCGTGGCGGGAAGGACGAACGTCGTTTCCGAGAGGTTCGTCCATCTCGCGATAGCTTGCATCGCGTCGACCGTGAGGCCCTGCGCGTCCATGACTACGGCCACTGGATTGCCTAGCAGCGGTTGGGAGGAAAAGACGTCGACAACGTTATAGGATCGATTCATGTTCTCCTCATCTGAATTGCGCTGACTCGCCTAGCTCAGGCTGCGCTCACGCTGTCGAGTTCGGTCCGGGTGAGACCGTATTTCGCCATGCGGGTACGATGATCCGCCGAGCCAAGGTATTTTCGAAGCTGTTCGTTCACGGCCTGTAGAAGCGCATGATTGTTCTGGTTGAACGAAAAGGCGCCGACAGGTACTCCGCCTCCCTTGTTCGTTTCGAGCGCAACCACTTCCAGTGCCTGATTGGCACCAGCGAGGGCACGGCTTCCCACCGCCGTGCTCGCGTAGGCGTCGATCTCTCCTGCGAGCAGCGCGTCGAGCGCGAGAGGCTGGTCCTTGAAGGCCACGATCTGGCTATCGCTCACGCCCGCCGAGATGGCCGCATCGTACTGAACCGTCCCGGCAACGATCCCGAGCCGCGCGTCGTTGTGCGCGGCGACGGCCCGGTAGCTTGCAAGCGCTTTCGGATTGCCATGGCGAAGCAAAAAGCCATCGGCCAGCGACCATACGGGCGCGCTGAATGCAACGCGCAGCGCGCGCTCGGCCGTCACGAAAATGGGCACGTTCATGTCCCAGCGACCATCCTGCACGCCAGGCATCAGCTCATCGAACGAGGTCAAATGATGTTCGATGTTCGACACACCGATCGCTCGCAGCACCACGTCGGCCAGCTCGATGTCGGCGCCCGTCGCGCGATGATCTTCACCCGTCCAGTAGAAGGGGGGCTCCTCGAGATAGGCGACGCTGACTTTCATAGTAGTACTCCACATGTTCAGGGCAATGGCGTGTCAGGCAGAAGCAGCGTCCAGAACCGACGAGAGCGCAGACAACGCGGGTTGCAGGCGCGCAGGCGGCAGATAGCCGAAGCCCAGCCGGAATACGCGGCTGCTCTCGCCAAACCATGCGCCGGATGCCAGTTGCAGATCACGATCTGGCAACAGATCCCAGAAGCGCGAGACGGCAGCCTCGTCGAATGCCTCGGCGCGCAGGCGCACGCAGCACAGCGCGCCTGCGTCGGGCCGGACCCATTCGATGCGTTCGCGCTCGCTCTCGCACCACTGCGTCAGTTCCTTGAGCGCGTGGGCGAGCAACTGGCGGCGCGGCGCGAGCACACCTTCCCTGTGACGCAAAAGCACGGTGGCGAGCGTCTCGTCGAGCACGGAACCCGAGATCACGGTGTTCATCTTGGCGACGGTCAAACGCGCCCGAAGATCGCTGTCTGCCACCGTGAGCCAGCCGGTGCGCAAGCCCGGCGCGCCGAGCGCCTTCGATACCGATGCGCCGGTGACGATGCGCGCGTCGAGCGCCGCAAAACTATCGGCCACGGCGTTGTCGCCATAAGCGGCTTCCCGATAGGTCTCGTCGACGAAAAGTATCGCTTCCGGAGAGTGCCTTTCCATGAGCACAAGCAGCTTCTCGATGTCGGCGCGAGACGTCTGGACGCCAGCGGGATTTTGCGGCGAGGCGAGGCTGACGAGCTTCGTTTTCGAGGACAGGCTTGCCTCGATCTGTTCCAGATCCAGCCGATAGCCATGCTCAAACGAGAGCTTGATCTCGCGGACGTCGACGCCGGCTCCGAGCAGACAGTCACGACTTGGCGGAAAGCACGGCGTTGCGAGGACCGCCTCGTCGCCGGGCCGGCAGACTTCGAAAGCGAGCAGGAAGAGCCCGAGCGCAGTGCCTTGTGTCGTGATGATCTGCTCGGCCGGCACGCCGCAGCCTTCTGCGATGGCTTCGCGCAGCGCCAACGAACCTGCCGAGGTTCCATAGCCGAGTTTCAGATTGCGTATGCCGTCCAGACCCGCCAGGTCCAGCAATGCGCCGACCGTCAAGTCTTGCGACGTGCTCTCCGCCAGATTGAATGGGCGATTCACATCGAGCAGCGAGATGATCTCGTTGCGCGGAAATCTCCCGCGCCATGCGTGGGCATGCGCTTCGTCGAAGCCAGTCCCGCGCTTTTCATCGAAAGCCTGTTGGAGTGCGTTCATGCTTGTACCTTGCCTTTGCCGTGAGTCATTCGTCAGACGACGCATTGGGAGCCTCCGGGCGACCGCTCCCGCCATGCCGTGACGGAAATCCCAGCCGTGCGCAGGGCCTTGCTGCGCTACGGCATCGGGTTCCATCGGACGCGATTGCATAGCACGCATCGTAGCGTTCTCTCGCGGACCATAACAGTCACAATTTTCCGGAGAATCGACCAACACAATTTCCCTTGGCGAGTCGCGGCGCGACGTCGATAATCTGGGTTGATTCCGCTACGAGCGCTTACATGGACACGCACACGCCGTTTCGTTACGAGCAACTGGCCGAACTCATCGTCGGCATGATCAACAACGGCGCGCTCGCACCGGGCATGCGGTTGCCCTCGGTGCGCGCGATCAGCGAGCAGCACCGCATGAGCGTTTCCACGGCGTTGCAGGCGTATCGCATGCTCGAAGATCGGGGCATTCTTGTCTCGCGTCCGCAGTCGGGCTTCTACGTCGCGGCCGCGCGCCGTGGCGCCCTCGCATTGCCGTCGGCCTCGCGGCCGCGCGCGAAGGCGTCGACGGTGTCGATCAGTGCAGCGGTCGCGGCGCTGCTCGAGCACGCATCGAATTCGACGCTCGTTCCTCTTGGCTGTGCCGTGCCCGACGCCGCGCTGCTGCAATCGAAGCGGCTCGACCTCGGGCTCGCTCGCGCTGCGCGACAGCACGGTATGCGCTACAACACCTATAGCTCGCCGCACGGCGAACCGCGCCTGCGGCGGGAGATCGCAAGGCGCGCGATGCGCGTCGGGCACGCGCTGTCGCCCGACGACGTGCTCGTGACTTGCGGCTGCACCGAGGCGCTCACGCTCGCGCTTTCGGCTGTCGCCAGTCGCGGCGATACGATCGCAATCGAATCTCCCACCTATTTCGGATTCCTTCACACTATTGAGATGCTCGGCCTGAAGGCATTCGAGCTGCCGACTCACCCGACGCACGGCATCGACGTCGGTGCACTCGCACGCTTGCTGGAGACCGAACCGGTGGCGGCCTGTTTGCTGTCGTCGAGCTTCAACAATCCACTTGGCTCCGCGATGGCCGAAGCCGACAAACTTGCGCTTCTCGCCGTGCTGGCGCGGCACGCCGTACCGCTCATCGAAGACGACGTCTATGGTGACATTCACTTCGGTCGCGATCGGCCGAAGCCGTTCATCGCACTCGATGGCGGCGCCAATACGATCTACTGCAGCTCGTTTTCGAAATCGCTTGCCCCCGGATACCGGGTCGGGTGGATTGCGGCCGGCGCCTACACGCAGCAAGTGATGGAGCGCAAGCTCGCGTTCAGCCTCTGCTGCCCGGTTTTGCCTCAGATCGCACTCGCAGACTTCCTCGAGAGTGGCGCCTACGATTCGCACTTGCGCAGCATCCGCCGAATCTTCGAAGAGAACCTGGCGCGCATGACCCGTACCATCGAGGCAAGCTTCCCCGCCGAAACGAAAGTCAGCCGGCCAGCAGGCGGCTTTGTACTATGGCTCGAATTGCCAAGACGCTTCGATTCGCGCGCGCTTTTCGACGAGGCGCTCGAGCAAGGCATTTGCTTCGCACCCGGCGATGTTTTTTCGGCGAGCCGGCGCTTTCGCAATTGCCTTCGCCTGAGCGCCGGGCACGACTGGGACGAGCGTATGGAAGACGGCGTCCGCCGCCTTGGCCGGCTCGCATGCGCACAGCTCGCGCGCCAGTCGGCGTTGGCGAATGAGACTGGCGTAACGAAGTTGAGCAGATTGCCGTCCGGAGTCCGAAACAGCCGCGAACGATTTTCCGATGGGTGACAGGCCGGAAGCAAGCGCGCGCGATCGACCTCTCATCGCGTTCAACTCACGCCCGCAAGGCCGCTATGATCCCGTGCATGCAGTCAGACATGGAAGCTCAATTCTCGACAGAGGCGGTTTTGCGTTTTCGTGGGGCACGTCTGGAAACCTGATTTTTCCGCTCGACAGCAAAGGCCTCTGCGCGAGCGGCTCGCTCGGCCGCCCATGACGGATTGATCCGGCTCTCAACCTGGCTGAAGGTGAAAGGCAGGTCGGCTTGCTCGGGTTGCCAGTCGGCGTCGATGATCGCGCCAGTCCGACGATGCGTCATCGTCAATGCGCTTTCAGCTTCTGGTTCGAGCCCGCAGTGCCGCATTCCCCACAAGCGAAGGGTCAGCATCACCCCGTCGAGCTCGCGCGTCTTGTCAGTGATGCAATAGGCGTACCGCTTGGGTCGATCCTGATAGAGCCGACGCTCGATCAGCTCGTTGTCCTCCATTGTCTTGAGGCGCTGGGCAAGCAGATTGGGCGACATCCCGGTCTGTGCCTGAATACCATCGAAGCGATCATTACCCATTCGAAGTTCGCGCAGGATCAGGATAGTCCATCGATCCGCAATGACGGCAGCCGCACGGGCGAGGGGACAAAGCGTCTCGCCAGTATCCTGTTGTTTCATCTCGATCCCTCACTAAACCCTGCATTCTGAACCTGTCGGCGCAGCGAACCAAGATCGCTAACGTTGATCGACGCCGTCTTTGTGCTTTACAAGTTGTGTCGCTTCAAATATTGTAGTCACACATTTGGCGCACCAGAAGGGTTCTCAACATGGCAAATCAATCTGCACCTGGGCTGACGTATGAACCCGATTTGACGGGGCTGCTCATCGTCGATCCCTATAATGATTTCTTGTCGGAGGGCGGCAAGCTCTACGAACTCTGCCGCACGACCCTGGAGGCGAACAACGTCGTAGAGCATATGCGGCAGATCCTCGCTGCCGCCCGGACGGCCGGTGTGCAAGTCTTCATCGCCCCTCATCATCGTTGGCGCGAATCCGATCTGCACAATCATTGGAAGACCATACCGCCCATCGGGGCCGCCGCCGACAAGGGACGTGTCTTTGCTGACGGGACCTGGGGAGGCAGTTTTCACCCTGATTTCGAACCGCGCCCCGGCGAGATCGTCGCTCAGGAACATTGGCTATCAAGCGGGTTCGCCAACACGGATCTCGACTTTCAGCTCAAGAAGCATGGTCTGCGGAAAGTCATCGTGATTGGCATGCGCGCTAACACGTGCATCGAATCCACCGTTCGTTATGCGGCAGAGCTGGGTTATGAAGTCACGCTCGTGAAAGATGCGATTGGCAGCTTTGGACTGGCCGAGATGGACGCCTCGCTACAGTTCAACATGCCGGCTTACGCATGCGCTATTGTCTCGACTGACGAAATCATCGAGAAGCTGTCGGTCTGAGGCGCGCGAGGTGCGCGGCGCGCCCTTCGTCTGCGCAAGTTTCATGGGCGACAGTGGTGTCTTCCGCAGCCATGGAGGAGTTCGACGTGCACGCAAATGCTCTCTCCTCGAATGACGGCATCGCGTTCGGTCCGTTCTTGTTGCTTCCGGCAAGGCGCGAACTATTGAAGGGGGGCAAAGCTGTTGCGATAGGCAGTCGCGCGCTCGACATCCTGATCGCGCTTGTCGAGCGCCACGGCGAAACGGTGGACAAGCGCGATTTGATTGGCCGGATCTGGCCGCGTACTGTCGTTGAAGAGTGCAACCTGAAAACCCACGTGGCGGCGCTGCGCAAAGCCTTGCAGGACGATGGGCGCGAGCATCGCTACGTGGTGAACGTGCCGGGCCGAGGCTATTGCTTTGTTGCCGCCGTCAACGACATCGAGCGCGCGCCAACGTCTAGGCCACCCACAAACGAACTGCTGCCCGCTTCGCGCATCCCGCCCCGTCTCAGGCGCCTCGTCGGGCGCGAGAACGCGATCGAGTCGATTTTCTCGAAGCTTCTCGACGGGCGTGTCGTGACGATCGTCGGACCCGGTGGCATCGGCAAGACGACCGTCGCAGTGGCCGTTGCACACAAACGTCGGGCCGAAGCGAGCGGGCAGGTGAGCTTTGTCGATCTCGCACCGCTAACGGGAGCGGCGCTGGTACCCAGCGCTCTCGCCACGGCGCTTGGCAGCGGCGTCCGGTCGGACAATCCGATTCCGGGCCTGGTCGAGTGGCTCGTCGGCAAGCGCATGCTGATCGTTCTCGATAGTTGCGAGCACCTGATCGACGCGGTCGCGTCGATGGCCGCCGTATTGCTCGAAGGCGTGCCCGATCTGCAGATCCTTGCCACGAGCCGCGAGCCGATCAAGGTTACGGGCGAGGTCTTGCATCGTCTTCCACCGTTGAGCACCCCGATGGTGTCGGATGCACTGACGGCGTCGAGCGCCATGGGCTACGCGTCGATCGAACTCTTCGTGGAGCGCACATGTGAGCGTGTCAGCACGTTCCAGCTTGACGATCCGGATGCGCCGATTGCCGCGGATATTTGCCGGAGACTCGACGGCAATCCGCTCGCCATCGAGCTTGCCGCGGGACGTGTTGACGCGTTTGGCGTGCAGGGCGTGTCGTCGCTGCTCACTGACCGCTTTGCGCTGTTGACAGGTGGACGGCGCGACGCGCCAGCGCGTCAGCAGACGTTGATGGTCACGCTCGACTGGAGTTACGACCTGCTCCCGGAAGGCGAGCGGATCGTCTTCAGGAGATTGGGGATCTTCGCGGGCTATTTCGATCGGGAGGCGGCCGCCCGGGTCGCAGCGAATGATTCCATCACCGCCGCAGACATGCTCGGCATCCTCGCCAATCTCGTCGACAAGTCGCTGGTCTTTGCTGATGTCGGCAGCGGCGTCACGCGCTACAGACTGCTTGATACGACCGTTGCGTACGCACGCAAACGCCTTCTCGAACTCGGCGAAATCGAAGCGCTGGCGAGGTGGCACGCGAACTACTACCTGCAGCTTTTGCAGCAGGCGGAGGAAGCCGATCAAAAGCTGTTGGACGGCATTCAACGCGGTGCGCGGGGCAATGTTGCGGACAACGTCCGCGCAGCCCTCGACTGGACCTTCTCCGAGGGAGGCGATCCGAATCTCGGTATCGAGCTCTCGATCGCATCGGTTCCGCTTTGGCTGAAGCTCTCGCTGATGAACGAGTGCCGGATCCGCATTTACCGCGCAATCGAGGCCATGTCCGCAGCGAAGATCGTCGACGACAGAATCGAAATGCAACTCCTTAGCGCCCTCGGCGTCGCCTTGTATTCGATCGGACCCGGTCCGGAAGCGAGATCGGTATGGACCAGGGTGTTGCAGTTTGCCGAGCGATTCGACGACACGGACTATCGCTTACGTGCGCTTTGGGGGCTTTGGGTCGACACGGTCACGGGCGACAACCACGGATCCGGGTTGACCCTTGCGAAGCAGTTCGCGCAGCTTGCCTCGGAGGTGCACGATCCCGTCGCTTCGTTCGTCGGGGACCGGCTGGTGGGAACCTCTCTCTATTTCCTCGGTGAGCAGGGCGCGGCGCGCACTCACTTCGAGAGGATGCTGAGCCGGCCGCCCACCGCAACCCATAAAGCGCAGATCTTGCGCTTTCAGTTCGATCAAGTCGTGGCCGGCAGAGGCTTTTTTTCGCGGATTCTCTGGGTGCAGGGGTACCCCGATCAGGCGTTTCGCGAAGCCGAGGCAAGCGTCGAAGAGGCATTGGCGCACAACCATTCTTTATCGCTGTGTTATGCGCTCGGGCAATCCGCGTGCGCGGTCGCGCTGCTCGTGGGCGACTTCGAGGCAGCGCAGCGTAACGTACAGTTGCTGCTCGAGCAGTCCGCCAGGCACGAATTGCGGCTCTGGCAGACCATGGGGCGTTGCTTCAGCGGCATTCTTCATATCAAGGTCGGCCACACACGCGAGGGAATCAAACTACTTTCGCAAGCGATCAACGAGCTTCGCAGCGCCGGGTTCGCGCTGTATCACACTGCTGCACTCTGCGAGGTCAGTGCCGCTCTCGGAAGCATCGGTGAACTGCACGCGGCGCAGCGTGCCGTTGATGAGGCAATCGAGCAATCGTCGCGCAACGATGAGCGGTGGTGTCTGCCCGAGTTGCTGCGAACCAAAGGCGAACTCATGCTCGCCCAGTTCGGTACGAGTGCGGCGTCGGCCGCCGAAGCGCTTTTTCAACGATCATTTCAACTCGCGCTGCGCCAGGGCGCGTGCGCCTGGCAGCTGCGCACGGCTTTGAGCCTCGCGAAGTTGCACCGCGAAGAACCCGTCCATGTATCCCACGCGGTGCTCGCGCGCATTGTTGAGTCGTTCACCGAAGGATTCAAAACGTATGACCTCGTAGAGGCACGAGCGATGATCGACAGATAGTCGAGTCGGTCGGCCACGATCCCGGCATACCTCGCCCGCGCCAGCAGCGAGAATTCACGGCAATTCACCACGATTCACTCACGCCTGCATCCGCCGGCGGCTAGCCTACGTTGTA
The DNA here is from genome assembly GCF_905220195.1 of Paraburkholderia sp. J8-2. NCBI lineage: Bacteria > Pseudomonadati > Pseudomonadota > Betaproteobacteria > Burkholderiales > Burkholderiaceae > Paraburkholderia > Paraburkholderia sp. J8-2. The sequence continues at coordinate 33,057 of NZ_CAJMZA010000008.1, read as the reverse complement.
CGCCCGTGCAGAGGGAGCTGGCCATGGCGTCTTGCGTCGAAGTGTTTGTACCCGACGGGGCCTTTTACGCCTATCTTGCAGAGCCCCGATCGGGACCTGCGGCCGCCGTGGTGGTCGTGCAGGAAGCGTTCGGCGTCAACGCCGACGTTCGCATGACCTGTGACGAACTCGCAGCGAAGGGGTTCATCGCGGTGAGTCCCGACCTGTATTGGCGCCAACAGCCGCGCGTCGAGCTGTCCGGCGAGACCGACTGGCCGCTGGCGCACGCGTTATACGAGGCGCTCGATCTCGACCAGGCCGTATCCGACGTGCAAGCGACGGTCGAGCAGACGCGCGCCATGACCTGGTGCACCGGACGCGTCGGCGTGGTCGGCTTTTGCCTCGGCGGACTGCTTGCGTATCTGGTTGCTACGCGCGTCGGCGTCGATGCCGGTGTCGGCTATTACGGCGCGAGAACGGATGAATTCCTCGGCGATGCGCAGGCAGTGCGTGGGCCGCTGCTGCTTCACCTGGGCGAGCAGGACGAGTACATCGGCCCCGCCGCGCAGAAGGCGATCCGCGATAGCCTTACGCCGCTCGGCGTCGAGATTCGGACTTATGCCGGCTGCTCGCATGCGTTCGCGCGGCATAGCGGCTCGCGCTTCGACGCCAAGGCGGCTGCCAGGGCCAACGCCAGAACTGTCGAGTTCCTCAAGCAGCATCTTTTTGAGTAGGAGGCCCGCAACCCCCGCAAGCACTCACCTTAGGAGAACACAATGAAACCGAGTATCGTTTTCGCGCACGGTATCTGGGCCGATGGGTCCTGTTTTCAGAAGCTCATCCCGACGCTGAAAGCGGAGGGGCACGACGTGATGGCCGCGCAATATGGCCTGGATACGCTGAAAGGCGATGTCGACGCGACCGTTCGCACGATCGCACGGGTCGAAGGCCCGGTGGTGCTGGTCGGCCACTCCTACGGCGGAACGGTCATCACCCACGCCGGCATGGACCCCAAGGTCGCCGCTCTGGTGTATATCGCCGCCCTGGGCCCGGACGAGACCGAGACGTCGCAGGGTCAGCAGGACAAATTCCCGAAGACCGAAGTCTTCAACCACATCGAGGTGGCCAACGGTCGCGTCTGGCTGAAGCATTCCGGCCCGGCGGCGTTCGCTCAGGACCTGTCGCCGGACGAGCAGGCGGTCGTCTATGCGACTCACTTCGCGCCGGCACTCGACCTCTTCAACCAGAAGCACGACGGAATCGCCTGGCGTACGAAGCCGAGTTGGTCGATTGTCGCCACAGAGGACAGAACCGTCCATCCGGACCTGGAACGCTTCGCCGCGAGGCGTATGGGCGCCACAACCGTCGAGCTCAAGGCGAGCCACGTCCCGATGCTCTCGCAGCCGCAAGCGGTGCTCGACGTGATCCGCAAGGCTTGCGCCGCGGTCGCCGCCCGCTAGAGCGAGGCGCTCCCGGGCAAGGCTCGCACCGACGCTCGGCGTGGCGCGTTCCGCGGACATCGGCTGGAATCTGTCAAACGTGGTCGTCGAAGGAGAAAGCGATGGAAAGTCGTATCGTCATCGAGGGCCGGGACGGCGCCTTCGGAGCCTATATTGCGCGGCCGGCCGATCTGCCTGCGCCGGCTGTCGTCGTCCTGCAGGAAGTGTTCGGGGTCAACGCCGATATCCGCAAGCATTGTGATGACCTGGCCGGATTGGGCTTCATCGCGGTGGCGCCCGATCTTTACTGGCGGCAAGCGCCTGGCGTCGACCTCGACGTCAGATCAGAACCTGACTGGCAGCATGGGCTGCATCTGTACGAGGCTTACGATCGGGACGCCGGGGTGAGGGACATCGAGGACACCGTTGCGACCACGGCCGAGCTATCGGGGTGCACCGGAAAGGTCGCCGTGCTGGGTTATTGTCTTGGCGCCCTGATGGCCTTTTTGACCGCGGTCCGCTCTGAGGTCGATGCCGCCGTGGCCTACCACGGCAGCGACACCGAAAGCTACCTTGACGAGGTAGCGGGCCTTCATGCGCCACTGTTGATGCACCTGGGGGAGGAGGACGAGTTCATCTCCAGGCCAGCGCAAGAGGCAATCAAGGCGGCTCTCGCTGGCAAACCGAATGTCTCGGTGTACAGCTACCCTGGCCAGCGTCACGCGTTCTCGCGCAACAATGGCGCCCACTACGATCCCGCCGCCGCCGCCCTGGCCAACGGTCGAACCCGCGATTTCCTGAATCGGGCGCTACGATGATCCTTGCGGACGCTGGCTGCTCGGCCTTGGCGGCGAGCAGCCCAGAATGCGCCAGAGCGCTTTTTTGACCCGCGACGATTTCTCGTCGAGAGTCGGCCACCGCTCACGACGCGTTTCTCGAATTCCGTTGTTAGCGCCCGAATGTCATCGAAAAGAGCCGCTTCATGTGCTACCGTGTGTACTCAGTGCCAGCCGGACGTTTCAGCCGACCACCAGAAGGATGCTCATGGAATTCAACAATGGCGCTGTACTTGAAGCTCTTCGACTCGCGTTGTATCGACAAATTCCGTGGCACAAGCGACCGGCAATATTCACGTGGCTTCGCTCGCAGGGTCTGATCCAGACCATTGACCAGAAACCTCCTCCCAGTACGAAGTACCTCCCGCCGCTCCAGATTGCCATGCTGACCGATAAAGGCCAGAAAGAGATTCAGCGCATCGAGGCGTCGAAGCATGTTTCCGGGTGGCTGGACGATGACTACTTCGCAACGTATCTTGCACAGGTTGCGTTTGCCTGACTACGCATCGTTGCGTGCGCGCTGTTTCGATATTGTAAGAAAAGGCGGGGCTCAGGGCAGGGCCTCCTTTTGAGCCGATGATCAAACCGCATTCCACGACTCGGTGTGACGATCGACTTGTGGACGCGTCCCGTGCAGAAAGCTGCCATCGCTGTCCACGAAGGGCGCCGGACACATGCTAAATGGCCACTGATAGCCACCGCCGGTACGCATTCACGCTTGTCGGCGGATCAAACTCAGCAAGCCATGCGCATCTACCTTTCATCATTCGATGTAGGCGCCAGACCCGAGCAACTGGTACGGCTAGTCGGCGGTGAAATGCGCGCAGCGGTTATCGTCAACGCGCTTGACCATCGTGAAGCAGCGCGAGCGCAGTGGCTGGAAAGTCAGTCGACAAAACTCCGGGCATTAGGATTCGCCGTGCAAGAACTCGATCTCCGGCAGTTCTTTGGTGCGACGGATCGACTGCGTGAGGCACTACAGCAGTTCGACGCGGTATGGGTCAACGGCGGCAACGCATTCATCCTGCGCAGGGCAATGAAGCAAAGCGGATTCGATGTTGCGATCGCCGATTTGCTGGAGCGCGACAGAATCGTCTATGCAGGATTTAGCGCGGCGGCGGTGATTGCCTCGAGCACGCTGCGCGCACTGGTTCGCGTGAGCGATCCCGCTGAGATTCCGCCGGGTTACGATTTACCGGTAGTATGGGACGGGCTCGGACTGTTGCCGCTTTCGCTCGTGGTGCACTTCGAATCAGATCATCCCGAATCGGCTGCAGTGGGCGAAGAAGTGGAATTCTACGAGCGCCACCAAATACCATATCGAACGTTGAGAGACGGTGAGGCCTTTGTGATGGACGGTATGCGAAGCGAGGTTGTTGGTTGATCGCGCTCGGGCGTCGAATAGGGCTGTTGTTGGAGCTACCGGTCATCTTACAAGGTGTTATCAGCACAAATGGCGATCCCGCCAAATCCCTGTGGTGCAGAAACCGCCGCCCGTCGGCTGGTTATCGTCGAAGGCATCATGGGTTCGGGCAAGTCAACGACGATGCGCCTGATTGCCAGGCGCCTGGAAGATTCGGGGCGCGCGGCATTGCCGATACATGAAAGGACTGAGCCCCACCCGGTGCGAGCGACGGACGAACTCGAACACTGGTTCGAGCCGTGGCGGGACGCGACACCTCGGGATCTGGCCGACCGTGCGCTGGCCAGATGGGCCGCTTTTGTCGAGGCAACACAGAGGGATTCGCCAATCCCGGTGATGGATGGTCAACTGTTTCATGGAGACCTGACTCATCTACTGCTGATGGACGCCGACACAGCACTGATTGTTGACTACGTAAAGGCGTTGGCCGTAGTCATTGCGCCACTCAATCCGTTCGTTCTCTACCTTTGGCAGGAAGACGTCGAAAAAGCGGTTCGAACCGTCTGCACGGAGCGCGGGCCCGAGTGGATCGACTATCAGGTGAACTGGAAACTCGCGAGTCCGTACTGTGTGCGCAAAGGTTACCAGGGGTTAGACGGGTTAATCTCCCTATATCGCGATTATCGGCAAATCACCGACGCTCTGTTTCAGCAACTACCGCTAGCCAAGCTCTCGATTGAGAATTCCCGAAGAGACTGGTCAGCCTACGAGCGCCAGATTCTGAGTCGGCTGTGAACAGCGAGGCGTGATTCATCTCGCCGAGACTCTGCAACGGAGAAATGAGCGATGACATCGAAAAGCGTCCGCCGGGCGACGGCAGATGACGTGCCGATACTGACTCAGATTCGCAACGATGCACACGCGAAGAAGGTGACGTACCGCGACTATGCGTGGGGCAGGGAAGGCGACGGGTTTTCCGAGAACTGGGTACGAAACAATGTCTCTGAAAAAGAAGTGTATGTCGTCGAGATGGAAGGGACGCTGGTCGGGGCGTTTTCGCTCGTGCTGGATGAGGACAATCACTGGGGGCCTCAAGCACCGGTTGCCGGTTATGTTCATGGGCTTTCTGTGCGCAAGGACTTTAACGGGCGCGGGCTCGGGAGCTTCATGCTTGATTGGTGCGCTAACCAGGTGAGCGGCTTGAACCGGCGTTTCGTTCGACTCGACTGCGCCATCCACAACGCGAAGCTATGCGCCTGGTACGAGTCGCTTGGCTTTATCCGCGCAGGGCTGTACACGGAGCCGCAACCCGGCGGGTATGTCTGGTCACTGTACGAGAGACCAGCCCACCCGGTTTCCACGAGATCATGAAGTCACTTCATCCTTTGCCGAGAGGCGGCCGACTGGGGAATCCCGCCATATTGCTCAATTGGGCCAGTTCATTGGCCGCCTCGCGCAGCAGTACCGAGTACTCGTGAATCTTCTCAGCAGTGAGTCGTACCCGCGGACCGGCCAGGCTGATGACGCCTACGCAGCGCGAGCCGCTAACCACGGGCGCCGCCACCGCAGACATGCGCGGAGCAAACACCTCGTCGATCATCGCGTAGCCACGCACGCGCGCAGCGTGCAGGAATCCCAATAGCGCCTTGAGCGTTGTCGGCGCGTTGGGTCCGAACTCATTCGGCTGTCCGAAGCCCTGCTTTAACACCAATGCGACCGCCTGCTCGTCGGTCATTGTCATGAGCCACGCGTGCCCGGTCGACGTGCATGAAAGTCGTGCCGCGTGGCCCATGTCGGGATCGTAACGAAAGCCAACGCGCTGTCCGTCCGCCTTACCCACCCAGATAATCGCTTCGCCGTCGACGAGTGACAGCCGCGCCAGTTCACCGGTTTGCGCGGCAATGCGTTCGATGATCGGCTGGGCGATATCCGCGATGCCCGTCAGGCTCAGGAATTCGAGTCCGTTCGACGTCATGCGCATTGTCAGGATGTAACGGCTGTGATCGACCAGTTGCCGGACATACCCGCTTTCGACCAGTTCGGCGAGGACGCGATGACACGTGCTGCGTGGCAGAGACAACGCGTCGGCAATGGCCACGAGGCCCGCGCCTTCGCCTTGCGACGCCAGAAAATCCAGAACTCTCAGGCCATTCTTTAGCGACATTTTTGCGCGCTTTTCACAATATAAAATGCAGTTCCGGTGCGGAACGGGCCTCCTTTGCAGCGCAAACAATAGCATCTGTTCGTCGCCAGAAACGAACGTTCAACATAAGGAAATTCAGGAGACAAAATGTCATCTTTCGCTCGGTCTGACCTTGCTGCGGACGAACAGTCTGCGCAAGCTCATTTGATGGCGCGTCGGGCAGTTGCCGGTGCGACCGTCGGTACGGCGCTCGAATGGTTCGATTTCGCGTTGTATGGCGTGGTCGCGGCCACGATTTTTCCCAAGCTGTTTTTCCCCTCACTCGACCCAACGGCCTCGCTGTTAGCGTCGCTGGCGAGCTTCTGGGCAGGGCTGGCTGCACGGCCGCTCGGCGCGGTGATTTGCGGAATCCTCGGTGACCGTTGGGGGCGCCGCAAACTGATGCTGATCACCGTGTCGGTAATGGGCGCGTCGTCGTTCCTGATGGGGGTGCTGCCCACTTACCAGCAAGTTGGCATACTCGCACCGACGCTACTGGTGTCGCTGCGCATCATTCAGGGCTTCGCACTCGGCGGCGAATCGACAGGCGCGCAACTGATGGCGGTGGAGCATGCGTCTGCCAGCCGACGTGGCTGGTATTCGGGGCTGCTTGGCATTTGCTCGCCACTTAGCCAGATTCTCGCCAATTTCTCGCTCTTTACACTGGCCGCGCTGCTCTCGTCCGACGACTTTGATGCATGGGGATGGCGAGTCCCGTTCCTGGCAAGCTTTGTTCTCGTGTTATTGGGCATCTACATTCGCAGGAAGGTTAGCGAGACGCCTGCCTTCGAGTCGATCAAGAAGGGCGGCACTTCCACACGCGCCGTCAATCCGCTTGGCGTCGTTTTCAAATATCACTGGCGCACCGCGCTGCGCCTCACGTTGTTCTTCTGTGGCCCGGCTGCGCTGTTCTACTTGATCGTGGTTTTCTCGCTCAGTTACCTGACGAAACACCTCGGTGTACCGAAGCAGACCGGTTTCATGCTGTTGATGGTTGCGAATGTCTGTGCCATCGTGGGCGCCCTGGTGGGCGGCTACCTGAGCGATCGGCTCGGACGCAAACGTGCATTGATGATTGGTTCGTTATGCACACTAATATGCTGCCTGATCTATTTTCCGGTTCTCAACCAGAACTCGATCGCCATGACAATGGCCGTGATGGGCGCGTTCCTCGGCTTCACACAGTTCCAAAGCGGCATCCAGCCGGTCTGGTTCGCCGAGTCCTTTCCGACCGAGGCGCGCTACACGGGGTCGGCACTGGCGTACTCGGGCGCCAACCTGCTCACCGGCGGCCCAATGCCGATAGTCGCGGTGGCGCTGCTCAATGCCTTTCACGGTTCTCCGTGGGCCATCGTAGCCGTGTGCGGCTCGCTGAACCTGCTCTCCTTCGTCATGATCGCGGTATCCCGGGAAACCAAAGGCACCGCCCTGGAACATTCCTCTACGCATTGACACCATGAATCGAAAACTCTACATCCTCAATGGCTCCAATCTGAACATGCTGGGCGTAAGGGAGCCTCATATTTATGGCACGACCACGCTTAGCGATATCGAACAGAACTGCCTGACGCTGGCCGATGCGCTCAAGTTCGACTGTGTGTTCCGCCAGACCAACAGTGAAAGCGAGCTGATCGACTGGATCCAGGAAGCATTCCTGCAGGACGCCGCGCTGATCATCAATCCGGCCGGTTTTTCGTTCGGCCGGATTTCGGTGCTCGATGCAGTCAGACTCGTCCGCCGGCCGGTGGTGGAATTGCATATCACCAATATCCACAGGCGTTCCGAAGAATATCGTCACTCGTCGATCTCGGTGGCGGCGACTGCCGTGATCTGTGGGGCTGGCGCGAACGGCTATTTGCTGGCGATTCGCGCGATCGACGATCTGTGGGGCAACAGGCTTGAGCCCGGCGCTGAAAACAGATGACACCCGGTGCGAACCACCCGGCCGCTCTCAGCCGCTGCTGCCGTAAGGCCGGGTGATCACTTCGAGGTAGTGGCCGTCAGGATCGCGAAAATAGACGCCGCGTCCGCCATCGTTGTGGTTAATCTCGCCTGACCGGCTACCCATTGGGTCGGCCGAGTACTCAAGGCCGCGATCCTTGATGCGGCTGAAGACGGCGTCGAAGTCGGCTTCGCTTATGAGGAAAGCGTAGTGCTGCGGCTGGATCTGACCGTTGGCGTCGGCGAAGTCGAGCGAGACTCCGTTGTCCAGTTCGACGACGTCGAAGTGGCCGAAGTGGGTCGGCGCTGGCCGGCCCAGCATCTCGGTCAGGAATTTCGCTGAGGCGCTCCGGTTCGAGCACCAGACGATGGTGTGATTGAGTTGAGTGGCCATAATGCGGCCTCCGGCGATTCGAGTGTGGTGCGCCCGGTCCGGATATCTTGACAGACCTCCGCACAACGGCTGCGTCACGGCGCATATCCGAAGTCTACATCCGGACCTGAGAGCAGACGCAACCCGTTCTCGACGTTCGCTCGGCGTTCGCTCGACGTTCGATTTCCCGCGCACGAACGACCGCTTTCATCAACAGCCACCCGTTTTCAAGCCAGATACCCTTGCGTTTCCAACGAATACGCTGCCGCGCCGTGTTCCACTTCCACAAGCATGGCGAAATCCGCAGTCTGAAGCGCAGCGGTGCCAGCGCCCGCAATCGGACGTTTTTGCATGGCGCGACTCAAGATGTGAGTCGTGTGTTGATAAAAGAGTTCGAGCTGTTGTGCATCCGATGCCTGAGGCGCCAGGCCGAAAGCCTCCTCAAGCGCCCGGCGCGAAATATGAAAGCGTTGGAGCCCGCGAATTACGCGAACCTGAAACACGACCCCATCGCTGTTGTGAGGGATTGCTGCCCAAACTAGCGCGCTGCCCATGAAATGCCCCCATTTACCTGCATAACGGATTCGAAGTTCGTTGCCCAATAATGATCCTCAAAAAATACATTTCAAAAATACGGCAGCGTGGTTTTGACGTTTTCACCACACGAGGTGTGCGAGCTTTTGCTGTTACGACGGCTGTGGCGGCCAACGAGGACTCCGGGCCTGGCTGCCGCCAGACGATCACGGGCGGCAGTTCAAGCGCCAGAACGTGTTGCAGGCGGAAGGATGCCTGCGGCATGCCGTATCTCCACCGCGATCGACCTTAGCGGCGCATCGGCAACGAAGCGCTCGAGCAGTTCGCGCACGTCGTGATCGATGAAATCGGCGCGTGTGGTGTCGACAATGACTGTCGCGCGGTCCGGAATATCGGCGAGCATCTGCTTGAGCGGCACCTTGCCGAGAAACGACACGTCCTTGCGAAACGAGAGCAGGAAATGATCGTCATGGCACGCGAGGGCGATCGGCCGGTGCAGATTCGCCCACAGCGCGAGAGCGGCGCTGCACAGCACGCCGAGCACGATTCCTGTGAGCAGATCGGTGGCAAGCACGCCGGCGATCGTAACGACAAATGGCGCGAGAGGCGCCACGCCTTGTTTCGCGAGCGCGACGAACAACGAAGGCTTGGCGAGCTTGAAGCCGGTATGAATGAGAATGGCGGCAAGGCTTGCGAGCGGAATCAGATTGATCACGTCGGTGAGCGCGAATACGCTGACAAGCAGCAGCACGCCATGCACGATCGCAGAGAGCCGGCTTTGCGCGCCGGCGTGCACGTTTGCCGAACTGCGCACGATGACCGACGTGATGGGCAGCCCCCCAATGGCGCCCGCGACGATATTGCCGATACCTTGTGCCTTGAGTTCGCGATTCGGCGGCGCGGCGCGCCGCTGCGGATCGATCTGCTCGACCGCTTCGAGGCTCAGCAGCGTTTCGAGACTCGCGACGACGGCAAGCGTCATGGCCACGATCCAGATTTCCGGGTCGGCAAGCCGCGCGAAGCTCAATTCGAAGTCGCCGAATTGCAGTGCCTCGCCCAATGCCGCGAAGGATTCGATGGCGGGCAGCGCCACCCGCTGCTCGACCGGCAGCGCAAAACCAGAGCCAGGCGCGCCGCAAACCAGCGTTACGCTGATGCCTGCAATCACGACGACAAGCGGCGCGGGAACCAGTCGCACGAGCGCGAAGCGTCGCAATGCGCGCGTTTCCCAGCCCGCGAGAATGGCAAGCGAGAGCAAGGCAACCGCGCAGACGACAGGCGAGATCGACTGAAGCGCGCCCGTCAACGATTCGGCGTTGTTGCCCGACGTCAGTCCCAGTGCGAGCGGCACCTGCTTGATCACCAACAGCAGTCCGATTGCTGCCAGCATGCCCTTGATGACCGGCGTGGGCACATACGAGGCGAGCCGCCCGGCTTTGAGCATGCCAAATCCGAACTGCAGCACCCCTGAGAGCAATACAGCAATCAGGAATGCTGAAAAACTGCCGAGGCGTGCGATGCCATCCACGACGATCACGACGAGTCCGGCGGCGGGGCCGCTCACACTGAGGCGCGAGCCGCTGAGCGCGGCGACGACGATGCCGCCGACAATGCCGGACACGAGGCCGGTCAACGGCTCGGCGCCGGATGCTCTTGCAATACCGAGGCATAACGGCAGCGCGACGAGAAAGACGACGGTACCGGCGGCGAGGTCGCGCGCAAACGCAGACAGGGAAGCTCTCGAAGTCATGACGGAAGCAGGAAGAAAAGAAGAGTAGAGGAGTCGGCGAATTCCGCACGCGATTGGCGGGCGGCACGGACGGTCGGGCCGTGCCTGGATCACGCAATCCTGAGCGGATTGCTCAGGCTGCTGCGATGGCCATCGCGGTTTCAGCGTCGTAGCCCGACGCAAGTTCACGCAGCTGCCCGTTGTTGAGCGAAAAGATCCACCCGTGTACAAGCGGCGCGGGCGCGCTCTCGCTCACGAGCGGATGTTCGCGCAGCAGGCGCACCTGCTCGATCACGTTCAGTTCGGCGAGACGGTCGATGCGTGCTTCTTCCGACGGCAAGTGCGCGAGCGTTGCGCGATGTGTCTGCGCGAGCGCGCAAAGCGGCTTGATGCGCCGGTTCACGTGGGGCAGCGCGTCGGCGGGCGGGAGCAGCGAGGCGCGCACGCCGCCGCAACCGTAGTGTCCACAGACAATGATGTGCTTGACCCGCAACACGCGTACCGCGTATTCGAGCACGCTCATGTTGTTGTCGTCGTCGGAGTGAAAAAGGTTGGCGATGTTGCGGTGAACGAACAAATCGCCAGGTGCACAGTGAGTGACGCTTTCCGCTGGCACGCGGCTATCGGAGCAGCCGATCCAGAGCACTTGCGGCTTTTGCCCGGTGGCTAGCGCGCTGAAGAATTGCGGGTCGCGAGAGGCAATTTCCTGCGCCCACGCGACATTGGCAACGAGCATACGTTTCGGAAGATTCATGCGTCGAGGCTCCATTCAGAGCGGTGGCTCCGCTCAATCCTTACGTATAGCTTTCTATCAGAAAATCGCGCGATGTTTTAAAAAAATAAATCGGAACAATGCAAGGCGAATATAAAAAAACAGTCCCGCAACGCACGCCCTGTCACATACTGATCGCCAGGCGTTTCCCATCGCTCAAAACGAGGTCGACTCCATGATGAACGGGCTGCAACAGAAGTTCGCGTACGTCAACGGCATCCGGATGCACTATGTCGAAAAAGGCACGGGGCCACTCGTGCTGCTCTGCCATGGCTGGCCGGAATCCTGGTACGTGTGGCGCTGGCAGATAGAAGCGTTGGCGGCTGCAGGTTATCGCGCGGTCGCACCGGACCAGCGCGGTTACGGGCTCACCGATACCCCGGAATCCGTCGAGGCTTACGATATTTTGAATCTGGTCGGGGACCTGGTCGGCCTCGTCAAGTCTCTCGGCGAAGATCGCGCGATTCTGATCGGCCATGACTGGGGGGCTGCCGTCGCTGCTTACGCTGCGCTGCTGCGCCCCGAGCTGTTTCCCGTTCTCGGCCTGCTGAGCGTGCCTTACATGCCTCGACGTCCGGTGCGTCCATCGGTGCGCTTTGCCCAGATCACGCAGGAATGTCACTTCTATCAGGACTATTTTCAGTTGCCGGGCCGCGCCGAGCGCGAACTCGAAGAAGATATCCGCCGCTCGGTGCTCGGCATTCTGTACACGGCATCAGGCGATGCGGTGGCGAAAGGGCAGTTGGCCAATTTCGCGACCTTTCCCAAATCGACACGGCTCGTGGACAACCTCGCATTACCCGATGAACTCCCGGCATGGTTGACCGAAACGGATTTGCAGTATCTAGTCGGTCAATTCGAGCGGAGCGGGTTTCGTGGACCCATCAACTGGTATCGAAATATCGATCGAAACTGGGCGCTGACCAGCTTCCTTGATGGTGCTCGCATTATGCAGCCAACGCTTTTCCTGGCGGGGGAATTGGACGGCGTCGTGAAGATGGCGGCGAAGGACTATGACGCGCTGGAACTCAACGTTCCCAACCTATGGAAGAAGCATCTCATTGCGAAGGCGGGTCATTGGGTGCAGCAAGAGCGTCCGGAAGAGGTGAACGAGATTATCTTGAACTTCCTTGCCGGGCAGGCGACAAGTGCCAGTAAGTAGATGCAAAACAGCCTGCGCCGCCAGTGCCCGTTTTCGCCGGGCGCCCAGCGGCGAACTCCGCGTTAGTGCACAGTCACGCTGACGGTGACGATTTCGTATCCGGGGTCGGCGTTTTCGTGCGCCGCCTTTTCCGCTTCTGCGTACGACGAAAAGGACTTGGCCCCTTCAATCTCCGGTGCCATGCCAATGTCGCCGTCCTCTGCGCAGCAGAGGTACTGTTCACCGGTCTTCACTACATAAACGTTCATCATGGCTCCCTCCATGGTTTTCGGGGGAACTCATAGTCTAGCAGGCCTGAAGTCGCCGCGTCAGGCGGTTTTTTCCACGTCGTAGTTATTACATAAAACACATGCATTGTGATAATAAGAATTATCTCAACAGCAAGATGTGGCTGCAAACCTCCACGAAAAACGCAGGCGGCCTGCGGCCAACCGGATCAGATCTGCAGCCGCTCGAGCACCTCAAGGAACAGCAACACGGCAATGAGGATGCCGATCCATCGTAAAGTCAATCGCAGATTAAGCAGCGTCGGTCCCAGGGAGCTCACGGCATCGGCGACGAGCTTTGCCGCGACCGCTTCGTCGCCACTCGCTGCGGAGCCGCGCAATGAAGCCGTTGCAAAGTCGATCCGAAGGTTGGTGACAAAGCCAGTTGCGATACTCGGCCATTCGATCGTGTCGTCGCTGTCGCTGGGCCGGAGAAAGAGCCGAGGCTGGCGCGCGGGGTTCGCCGCCGGACTTTCGGCCGTGTAGATATGCCGCATCGTCAGCCCCAACTCCACCGCGCCAAGCTGGCCTTCCGAGATCGCTTGCGCAAGCACCTGCAGGCAGGCGGGAGGGATGTGGCAGGCGAGCCACCACTGCTCGGGTTCTCCGGTCTCCTCGTCGGCAGAATTGAATCCTAGTCGGGCCGTGCCGAGCGCCACATCGGACAGCGAGTTACCGAGTTCGTCTTCTAGCGCGCGCAAACCAAGCCGGTCGGCCGTGCTGACGTCGCGGGCCTCGAATGATACCTGGAGCGTACGCGTTGCTTGATCAGGAATGCCAATGATCGAGAGTTCCTGACCGTCCAGATGTGCCACACCGTGTAGCGATGTGGACAGTATCGGTTGCCGGTCTTCGTCCAGGGGCTCGACGAGTTGTTGCGCCACCTGAAGCTGCTCCAGCTTCAACCACATCGACCTGGCCGGGTAATACGTCCGCTTCTCGTGATCTCGCCCGACAAATTCAAGGACGTGATCTTTCCGCTCAACGAGATTCAGCACGGCCTTCTTTTCCAGATAATCCATGACCCACCCCCGCCGCCAAGTACGCCAAGTCCCTCGCCGGTAAAGAAACCAGGAGGTGAGTGTCGCCCGTTTGACCTCGTGTTCGAGATGCGTCTGCGGTTTTCGCATTTTCGCGCCGGACGTGAATACGCGGGATTGTACCCATCCGGAAGTCACCGCTATATGCCACAGAACACATAAGAACGACGTTTCAATCCTCAGATTTATTCGACGAGCACAAGCCGGATCGCCCGCGTGGTCGCCGAAACCGAAACGAAACGTAACGAAGCCGTGATGTCATTGAAACATAAATGAAAGCAACGGCGCACCCCCTTGGACCATTTCGCTGCCGGAATCTCGGCATGACACGTTGCTTGTGTTGGCCAGGACACACTCAGTTGTTCGTCAGGAGGGCAACCGCACAAGGCGCTGGGTTTGCCCTACTGCAAGTGTAGGGAGGTGACCCATCGCAGGTCCCGTTGCCCAAATCCAAAATCCTGATACGGGTCAGTGTGACGGTTGCATGGGCCCGCATTGGCAATAGAACGCGCCGTACAGCGCGTAACGCGCTGGTTGACCCCAAGGACGGAGGTCATATGTTCAGCATCCGCATGTGTCGCAATAGCGTGGCAGCACTGCTGTTCACGATGTTTGCGATTCCCTCATTCTCCCAGTCGTTCATGGTTCAATGCCCGCCGACCACGCCGTCCCATCCAACGGCGCTGGCGGCCGGCGCCGGCGAGCCGCCGTACACGGGACCGTCCTTCACAGGCCAGACCTCGGCGTCGACCGGTGTCGTCAACGGTGCGATCAAGTGCCAGCAGATCTCGGGCGGCGACGGTTACGCGACGATGGCCAATGGCGTGCAGACATATCTGTTCGCTTTCGGGCCGCTGTCCGGCCTCGCCGACATCAAGGCCGGCCTGCCGGGCACGGAGTTCGCCTCGGTGTTCAACACCGTCGGCGACCCCAGAACGGATCCGACCTATAACGGCGCGGTCGGTCTCACGCCCGATCCGGAATCCGTTCCGCCTGGTCAGCTCACCGGCCATGTCGACCCGCGGCCGATCATGGACATTGGCGTGATGAACGGCAACGAGCCCGCGCCGATGATGGCGATCGACGAGGACGACGAGTTCTTCCTCACGCTGACCAACGTCGGCATGATCATGCGCCCCGACCTGTTCGAGAGGCATACGGTCCACTTCCACGGCTATCCGAACGCCTCGTCGTTCTATGACGGTGTGCCGGACGCCTCGGTCGCGATCAATATCGGCGCGAGCTTCACGTACTACTACCTCGCGCCGGATGCGGGCACCTACTTCTGGCACTGCCACATCACGCCGCCGGAGCACCTGCAGATGGGCATGGTCGGGCAGATCTTCGTGCGGCCGCGCCAGAACCGCGTGCCCGCAGGCCAGTCGCTGTACCAGTCGCTGGTGTCGCAGCAACAGGATCTGCGTACGCGGTGCGGTACCGACATCCTGTGCTCGACGCCGCTGCCGGCGCAGAACGGCGTGCTGCATGCGAACAACCTGAGCGGCACGCCCACGCTTTACGCCTACAACGACGGCGACGGCTCAACCGCCTACGACGTCGAGTATCCGGTGCAGATTCATGGCTTCGATCCGAATTTCCACTTCGTCGGCATGACGTTCAATCCGGAACCGTTCACCGACATGAAAGACAAGTTCTTCATGTTGAATGGCCGCAGCTACCCCGACACCGTGAATCCGAGTGCGCTTTCCACGCCCGCGTCGGACGGCGTGCCGCGTTTCTCACAACCGCTGCCGTCGCTGATCAATATTCCTGTTGGCGGCAAGGTGCTGCTGCGGATTTCCGATCTCGACGTCACCGAATATCAGACGCTCGCCTCGCTCGGCATTCCGATGCACGTGGTCGCCGTCAATGCGCGGCTGCTGCGCGACATGTCCGGCAACGACATGACCTACTACACGAACTCGATCACGCTCGGTGGCGGGGAGTCGCTCGATCTGATCCTCGACGCGAGCGACACGACGAAGTATCAGTCCGGGCAGGTCTTCTATCTGTACACGCCGAATCTGGATCATCTGGCGAACGACCAGGAAAACTTCGGAGGCCTGATGACCGAAGTGCACATCTGCAGGTCGGTGGACCCGAAAACGAAGGTCTGCACGCTATGAGACGCCTCTTGCAGTCGATGAAAACAGTTCACGGCTGACCCGCCATGGACTCGGCCAGAAAGTCCTGCACTTAGGAGAAGAGCCGTGGGACATATCACTTACCGCTTAGGAACCGCGACCCTCGCGCGCCTCGGACGGCTTGCACGGTTCGGCGTGGCGGCGCTCGCTGCGCTCTTCTACATGCCGGTGCATGCGGCCGCGCCCGGCATCACGGGCACGCATTTCGACCTGCGCGCCGAGGCGAACCGCATCACCCAGCCGGACGGCAATAGCGTCTATTCGTGGGGCTATGGCTGCAACACCGCGCCGGCCGGCTTTTCGCCGCCCAACATTGCCGGTGCGAACTGTCCCACCATGCAGATTCCCGGCCCGACGCTGATCGTCAACCAGGGCGACATCGTCACCGTGACGCTCACCAACAATCTGCCGGCGGCGGCGGGCAACACGTCGATTCTCTTTCCCGGCTTTGACGTATGCCTGGGCACCATCGATCCGACGACGAAGGTCTGCTCCGGCACGCCAACCGGCGTGCAGGGGCTGCTCACGCGCGAGGCGTCCCATACCGTCACGGTCACCTATAGCTTCGTTGCCGCCACACCCGGCACGCATGCCTACTACAGCGGCACGCAGGGCGATCTGCAGATCGAGATGGGCCTGTATGGCGCGGTCATCGTGCTGCCGACTTCGTCGCCCGGCACGCTCGCCGTACCGACTGGCTGCAACCCGATCCAGGGCGCGCGCAAGCTGCTCGACGGCCAGCCCGATTTCCGCAATGCCGCCGCGGCCTACAACCACAGCGCAGCGTGCTACGACCGCGAGTATCTGTTTCAGTTCTCCGAAGTGGATCCGCGCATTCATGCCCAGGCGGAGCAGCAGGCCAGCAACGCGTGCACGAATCCGACCGGCTGCATGACCGTGGAGACGGAACCCTATCACCCGGCGTACTTCATGGTGAACGGGCGCTCGATGCCGGACGACATGGACCCGAACTACGCGGCGCAGTATCCGAATCAGCCATACAACGGCAATCCGCACATGCACCCGGGCGAGCTGGTTCTGTTGCGGATCATCGGCACGGGCCGCTGGCAGCATCCGTTCCACGAGCACGGCAATCACGTGCGCGTGCTCGCGCGCGACGGCAACATGCTGCTCTCGAAGACCGACGCGACGAAGGTCGCCGGCCCGCTGCTGTTCACGACCACCACGACGCCGGGCCTTGCGATGGACGGGATTTTCTACTGGACGGGCAGGGGCCTGAACTGGGACGTCTACGGGCACTATCCCGGCGACGGCAGTGTTTGCATTCCGGACGCGAACGGCTACTACACGCAGGATCCGACGGCGCCGAACTACTACGAGTGGTGCGCGGACCACAACAAGGCGCTTGAAGCGCATCCGTTCGGCAAGGTGGGCAGCGGCGGCCCGGTCACGTTGCCCGACTCGCACGTGCTGACCAACGGCTTCTGGTACGGCGGCAGTCCTTATCTGGGACCGGACGCGACCATACGCGCGACCGCGCCCACGGGCACGACGCCGCCAAGCGGCACGGTGGTGAATCCGCCGCAAACGGAAGCCGGTTTTGCCTTCATGTGGCACTCGCACAACGAGCGCGAGATCACCACGAACAACATCTTCCCTGGCGGAATGATGATGATGATGCTCGTTGATCCGCAAGCGTTCCTGATCGACGAATCGAATTAGAGGCGGGGAGAACGGCGATGAGATCCACCACACTCAAGGCAAACCTGTTAGGTATGCTTAAGGTATCGATTGCGGCTTGCCTGCTGCTGGGCGCAAGCGAGATGGCATTTGCCCAGGCGACCGTCAATCTGACTGCGAAAGCCACCACTGCCGTGATGCCTGACGGACAGAGCGTGCCGATGTGGGGCTACGCTTGCTCGACGGCGGCCGTTGCGCCCGCCGCGTGTGCGGCCGCGAACCCCGGGGCGGGTACGAACTGGTCCCCCGTGGTGATCACGGTGCCGCCCGGGCAACTCACGATCAATCTCACCAACAGCCTGCCGGGCTCCGTGCCGACGTCGCTCGTGATCGTCGGGCAACTGGGCGGCGGTCTGGGCACGACGGCGACAAGCATGCCGAGCCCGACGCACCCCACCCAGACCGCGACCACGTGGCCGACCGCTGCGCCCGCGCCCGGCGGTGCGTCGTTTACGCCGCCGACACAAGTGGCCCGCGTGCAGTCGTTCTCGACCGAAGTGGCGCACGGCAGCACCACGGCGCTCTCATGGAACAACCTGAACCCCGGCACGTACCTGATCGAGTCGGGCACGCATCCGTCGATCCAGGGGCCGATGGGGCTGTATGGCGTGCTGGTGGTGAGAACGGCGGCAAACGGCACGACTCCGGCGCAAGCGTATCCGGGCGTCAGCTACGACACCGACGTGCCGCTCGTGCTGGGCGAAATCGATCCAGTGCAGAACACGGCGGTCGCCGCGGCGGTCGCGACCCCGGGCTTTAGCGAAACCATGGCCTGGTCCGCTCAGCCAGGCGGCTGTGGCGATTCGAAGTCGACCGCGTTTGGCACCTGCTATCCGCCCACGGTGAACTACGACCCGCGTTATTACCTCATCAACGGTGTCTCGTTCGACCGCACCAATCCGGGCGCTTCGACGTTCGCCGCGACGAGCGCCGCGACGACCGGGCCGATCATGCTTCGCTTTGTCAATGCGGGTCTGCGCATGCACGTGCCTGCCGTGGTGGGCGCGCAAACCGGCGCCTCACCGGTTTCCGGCTTCGCGTTGATCGCGGAGGACGGCAACCTGCTGCCCGGCAATCCGCGGGTCCAGTCGGAAGTGTTCATGTCTGCCGGCAAGACTTACGATGCGCTGGTGAACATGCCGGCGGCGAGCACATCCGCGCTGCCGGTGTTCGACCGCGAGCTGAGTCTGTCGACCAACAATGCGCGCGATGGCGGCATGCAGGGCTACATCAGCATCAACAACTCGAGTGCGGCTTCCGCTGCCGCCGTGGCGAACGCGACGGTCACCGGTTCCACCTATTTCTTCGTGCCCGGCAAGACGCTGACCGTGTCCGATCCGGCGAGAGGCGTGGCGGCGAAGGACGCCAATGTCTACGGCGTGCAGGTGAAGACTCCGCCCACCGGCGGCGCGCTCACGCTGAACCCCGACGGCACGTTCGTGTACACGCCGAATCCAGGCACGACGGCCGACAGCTTCCAGTATCAGGCGAACGGTAACCCGAACGCCGCTGCCACCGTGACGCTCACGGCGTGCACGTCCGGCAACGGCTGTCTGTCCGGGCCGCCCACGGCCGGCAACGCCGCTTATACGAGCAACATCGCTTCGCGCCTGCAGATCGCCGAGCCCGGCGTGCTCACGTACGCGAGCGATCCGAATGGACTACAGCTCACCGCGACGCTCGTCGGCACGCCGACCGGCGGCTCCGTTACGCTGAATCCGGACGGCTCGTTCACGGCTAGCCCGGCAACGGCGCCAATGGGCAGCACGGCGTCCGCCAGCGTGACGTTCCGGTACCAGGCGGTGAATGCGCAGAACACGGCGAGCAACACGGCGACCGTGACCGTGACGTTCAAGGGCGGCAGCGGACTCGTCGTCAACGTGCTGGATGCGCCCAGCACGCAACCGGGCAAAACGCCGGTGAAGATCAGCGACTACCGCTGGATCATCGAGGAAGACAGAACGTTCCAGATCGATCCGGCCTGCCAGGTGAATTCGTCCACGCGTCCGGCGACTTGCCCGCCGCTGCCGGTGCCGAGTCTTGGCGCGAACTTCCATACGAGCTACATGCCTGTGGTGGCGGCGGGCTGTGTCGGCGTCGCCGCATGCGAAGCGGGCCAGACGGTCTACGATCCCGCGAGCCAGACCCATAAACCAGCCGTGTGCGATATCGGCAACGGCGTGTGCCGGACAACGGCGGCGCAGCAGGTGCCGGTGGATCCGTCTCAAGTGGCGCTCGATCCGAAGAAGCGCTATTACATCTCGATCTTGCCGGGCAACGCCTACAACTCGTTCACGAACGGCGGCGGTGCGCCGCAGCCGGTCGATCCGTCCAACCCCACAGGTGCGCAGCGGCAGTTCGATATCTCCAAGGACTGTCCGACCGTTGCGAACTTCGCGCCGGGCACGGGCAAGTGCGGCAACGGCATGGGCGGCGCACCGATCTCGGCCGGCCAGACCTCGGTCAATGTGTTGCTGGAGGAAGCGCCATTCCCGACGGCGAAGGTTTCCGTGTTCGTGTTCGAGGACGATGCACCGCTGAACGGCGAAGTGGACGTGAGCGGCGGCACCGACACCTTCGGCTCGGCCCGCGAGCCGGGACTCGGCGGCTTCGAAATCAAGCTGTGGGACGACGCCGGCGGCAGCGGCAGCCCGACCGGACAGATGACCTACGACATGTTCAACATGCCGCTGTCCAATTCGCTGGCAGGCACGATCGATCCGGTCACCCAGCTCAACGCGTGCCCGATTTCGACGAACCCGGACGGCCTTGTCGGCATGATCCCGACCTGCCCGAAATACGAGTCGGACGGCAAGACGATATCGCCGCTCGTCGGTCAGGCCATCATCGCCAATCTGATGCCGGGCCGGTATGGCATTATCGCCACGCCCGCGGCCGACCGCATCTCACGAGGCGAGGAGTGGCTGCAGACGAACACGCTGGACGGGCAAAAGGCGCACGACTCGTTCATCAAGGTCGGCGGCCCGGCGTACTTCCAGGAGTTCGGGCCGGCGGGCTTCCATGTCTCGATCGGCTTTGCGAACCCGAAGATCGTCAACGCGCGGCTGCCTTTGCTGTGCGCCACCTCGACCTGCAACAACGGGCTCAAGGGCCGGGTGACGAACCTGCACTACAGCCGTCCGCCTGACGAGCACCTGTACGGCAGCCAGTCGCGCAAGCCGTTGAGCTTCACGCAGTGCTACGTGAGCGTGGGCGATCCGGACGGCGAAGACTACGCGTTCACCAAGTGCAACGCGGACGGCACGTTCAGCTTCTCGGGCCTGCCGGCCGGCATTACCCGCATCACGGTGTTCGACCAGTGGAACGACCAGATCGTCGACGGGCTCGCCTCGGCCGTGACGCTCGGAGGCGGCGCGGTGACGGACGCCGGCGATCTCGCGGTGCTGCAGTGGCAGACGAATCTCTATACGCGCACGTTCCTCGACACGAACGGCAACGGCATAGGAGATCCGAGCAAGCCAGGGCTCGCGCTGCTGTCGACCAACATCCGCTTCCGCGACGGCAGCTATTCGGATTTCAACAACACGGACATGAACGGCTACGCGTCGTTCAACGAAGAGTTCCCGTTGTTCAACTGGTACGTCGTCGATACCGACCAGACCCGCTTCAAGCAGACTGGCGTGCACGTCGTCTATGACGCGGGCGGTCCGCCCGACGGCACGCCGGGCGGCGGCAAGTCGACCATCGCCGCGAACTACGCGAACACGCTGGAATCGATCCATCTGCCAACGAACCTGCGGGTGCCGGGCGCGGTGTACTGCAACGACGCGGACTGCAACGACCGCTCGGGCTCGAGTCCTTCGACTGGCCGTGTCGATCCGCCGTGGGTGACCACCATGGGCTGGCAGGGCTTCTCGGGCCAGAGCTCGTTCATCGAGTTCGGCAAGGCGCAGTTCGCGCCGAACGAGAATGGCGGCATCCACGGCGAAGTCATCTACGCTTCGACGCGCCCGTTCGACGATCCCACGTTGCTGATTCACACGAAGTGGACGCCCGACGTGCCGAACGTCACGGTGAACCTGTACCAGGAAGGCGTTGCGGCCGACGGTTCCACGAGCCTGAAACTCGTCGACTCGACGAAGACCGCGAGCTGGGACGACTGGGCCCAGGGTTTCCGTTCGGACGGCATTCCGAACATGAACTGCCCGGGCCAGAGCACGAGCGATCCATTCTTCTTCACGCTGCAGAACACGAAGATGTGGCTCGACCCGCAGCAGCGCGCGCTGCCGAACAATTCGCAGTTCAAGTGCTATGACGGCATGCACGTGTTCAACCAGGTGCAGCCGGCACCGTACGACGGCATGTACCAGTTCCCGAGCGTGACGAGCCGCAACCCGCAAACCGGCTTGCCGACCGGCACGAATTGCACGATCTGCCAGGCGAATCCCACCAAGGACGGCACGCAGATGCTGCCCCCCGGCAAGTATGTGGTCGAGATCATCGTGCCGCCGGGCTACGAACTCGTGAAGGAGGAGGACAAGAACATCCTGATCGGCGATAACTACATCGCGCCGGTCACGCAGCAGTTCGGCGGCATCGGCGACATTTTCATCCTGCCCGACCAGGCCGCGATGAACTCCACGTACAACCAGAACAACGCGCAGAATCCGACCACGAATCTCGGCTCCACGCCGCACGGCGAAGGCGACACCGGGTCGGTCGAACGCTTCTGGCCGTGTGTGGGCGAGCTGCGCATTGTTCCGGACTACATCAGCCTGTTCCCGGGCTCGCAGGAGGTCTCGCCGTTCGCGGGGGCTTCGAGGAATCTGTGCGACCGCAAGGAGGTGGAACTCACCGACCAGAGCTCGGTGCTCGCGAAGTTCTGGATCTTCAGCTCGACGCACGTTGCCGCGCACTACACCGGCTTCATGCTGGACGACTTCTCGTCGGAGTTCGATCCGTACTCGCCGCAGTTCGGCGAAAAGTTCGCAGTACCGAACGTGCCGGTGTCGTTCAAGGACTTCGCGGGCAACGAAATCTCGCGCACCTATTCGGACCAGTGGGGCATCTTCAACGGGCTGACCTACTCGACCTGGGAAGTCAATCCGCCGAACCCGACGGGCTACGCGCCGACGATGATGGTCGCCTGCATGAACGACCCGTACATGCCCGACCCGGCGCACTCGGGCCAGACCATCAAGGACCCGCTTTACAACCCGGCATACAGCCAGTTCTGCTACGAGATTCCGTTCATGCCCGGACAAACGCAGTACATGGATACGCCGGTGGTGCCCGTTGCGGCGTTCGCGGACGGGTATAACCAGGTCGACTGCGCCTATCCGGACGGCACGCCGGGCATTGCGAGCGTGACCGGCGACGCGATTTCCGGCAACACGTCCGCGGGCAGCAACGGCGGCGCGGGCCCGTGGGTCAGCGCACCCTTGAAGACGCTGACGATCACGTCGGTCGGCCAGCAGCAGGTGCCGAACCATGCCTACACCGGCCCGAGCGCAACCAACGCGCCGTTCAACCAGAAGTTCATCACGCGCAACTACGGCTTCGGCGCGCAGCGGGGCGCCGTGACGATCGGGGGCATACCGGCGCTCGTGACATCGTGGAGCGACGCGAAGATCACGGTGGTCGTGCCGCCGCTGATCGGCGCCGGCGGGGCCTGCACGATCCAGCAGCGCGGGGTGGCAACGCCTACCCAGTGCGGCGAGCTCGTCGTGACCTCGGCCAGCGGCAAGCGCTCGATCGACGCGGTCACCGTGACGGTCGGCGGCAAGGCGCCTACCTACGTGGGCGGCGAGAACACCGCGGGCAACGCGATCCAGGCCGCGATCGACCACGCCACTTCGGGCGACATGATCGTCGTCGGCCCGGGCACCTACAAGGAGATGCTGCTCATGTGGAAGCCGGTGCGGCTGCAGGGCGTGGGTGCCACGTCCGTCACGATCGACGCGAATCCGCATCCGTCGGGCAAGCTCGACCCGTGGCGCAGGCAAGTAGGATGCCTGTTCGGCGACGCACTGAACGGCGCCTTGATCTCGGCGGGCAATCCGTACGATCCGACCGGCACGTACAGTTGCCTCGCCTCGATGCAGCGCAAGATCGACGGCATCCCGTTCGAGCCGACTGCCGGCTGGGATTTCAACCTCAACGGCAACCTTGCGGAGACGCTGATCGAGCCGACGCTGATGGGCGCGTACGAAGGCGCGGCCATTACCGTGCTCGGCAAGGGCGTGAAGGACGTGCTCGTGGGCGGTGTGCTGACACAGGACCAGAATTGCGTCGCGAACGGTATCTGCACGCCGCTGACCAACAGCGCCGCGGACTGCAATACCTATCAGAGCAACTTCCTGTGCAACCCGTCGCGCATCGACGGCATGTCGTTCACGAACAGCTCGCAAGGCGGCGGCGGTATCTACCTGCACGGCTGGAACCACTACACGGAGGTGTCGAACAATCGCGTCTTCTCGAACGCGGGAACGCTCACGGGCGGCATTATCGTCGGCCAGGTCGAAGTGCCCGACGGCACGATCGCGGGGGACAACGTGACCCAGTTGCCGTTCCTGTACAACGCCCACGTCAACGTGCATAACAACCAGGTCACGTCGAACGCTTCGTACGGCGACGAGATCAATTCGACCACGCCGTCTTCGGCCGGCGGGGTGTCGTTCTGCTCGGGCGCCGACTATTACAGGTTCAACTACAACTGGGTTTGCGGCAACATCAGCAGCGGCGATGGCGGCGGTGTCGCGCACTTCGGTTTCAGCTACAACGGCGACCTGTCGCACAACTGGATCCTGTTCAATCAGAGCAACAACCCGACGCTGCCGACGTACGGCGGCGGGCTGATCGTTCAGGGTGTGCCGCCGGATGGCACCTTCTGCGAGAACGCGACCGAGGACGTCGACTGCGCGCCGCAGCTCTCGGACGGCGCAGGCCCGGGCATCACGATCGACGGCAACCTGATCATCGGCAATACGGCGGAAAGCGGCAAGGGCGGCGGCCTGCGGCTGCAGAACGTCAACGGCACCGATGTGCAACGCAGTCCGAACAACAGCGCAAGCTGGTACCGCGTGAACGTGACGAACAACATCATCGCGAACAACGTGGCGGGCTGGGCAGGCGGTGGCGTGTCGCTGCAGGATGCGGTGGCCGTGAGCTTCATCAACAACACGGTCATCTCCAACGACACGACCGCCACGGCCGGCGTGCTGTTCAACACCGCCGCTGCGACTCAGGCCAATGTTGGGCCGCCGAACTGCACGACCTCCGGTTCGGAAACGACCTGCCAGCCGACCACGACGTCGCAGTACGAGCCGGCCGGGCTCGAGACCGCGCGCCATACGCAGAATCTGGTGGCGGCATTCACCAACCTGGGCGTGACGTGTCCAGCCGGCCACCCGAGCTGCACGACGTTCTCGAACCCGGTGCTCACGAATGACCTGTTCTGGCAGAACCGCACGTTCTACATCACAGTGGGAGGACTCGATCCGGGCATTGCCGGGCTGCAGAACGTCGTCACGCTGGTCCCGACGCTGAATCAGGCCGGGCAGGCCACGGGCTACTGCGATCCGAAGGCGGTCTACTGGGACATCGGCGCGTTCGGCGACACCGGGGCCGCCAACCACGGCTCGGGCCTGACGATGAACCCGCGCTACTCGATCCTGACCGACGCCGGCGACTATCCGAACGCGAACAACAGCGGATCGAATCCGACCGTCGTGCATCAGTACTGCAACGGTTCGCGTGTGCCGCCGGAGGCGGGCGGCATCGGCATCACGGTGCCACCGGGCATTGCGGACACGGTGCTGCCGAATCCGTTGTTCAGCCTGCTGCCGTCGGCAACGCCGGACGAGGGCAACAACTGGATCAACATGGCGTACGGTCCGCTGTCGCTGTTCAACGAGGCGAGCACGGGCACGCAACTGAACGTGCTGCTCGGGAACTACACGATCCCGGGCACCTCGCCGGCGCTCAACCATGCCACGGCGGCGGGCGCACCGAATCGCGACATCTTCGGCACGCCGCGGCCGCAGCTGGGGGCCTACGACATCGGCGCAGTGGAGTTCGTGCGGCCCGGCACGCTTGCCTCGCAGCCGTACCCGCTTGCGCTGGGGGTCAACAACCCGGTGACGCTGCTCGGCTTGCTGCAGGGGATCTTGCCGGCCGCCACGACGACTGCGCCTGCCACGCCCGCACCGGCGGCACCGGCGGGTGCGAAGACGCTGGGAGCGTTGCCGTGAGCGGGCGCAGCCTCCGGCCGCCGCGGGCAGTGTTGATTGCCGGCGCTGTGTGCCTCGCCGCGGCCTGGCTGCAGCCGGCCGCGGGCGAGGAAAGCGCGAACGCGGCGCACAAGCCAGCGGGAGCGGCGGCGAAGCAGTCGCCGTACTCGCCGGCGAGCCTGCCGCAGCGCGCGAAGGGGTACTACGAGCTGGCACAGGGTATCGACCACCTGAGCGTGCGCCGCACGGCCTCGGGCAACCTGATCCGCTTCAGCTATCGCGTGACGGACCCGGTAGCGGCGCGGCCGCTCGGCGAAAAGACCGCGACGGCGTTGATGTTCGGGCGAACGAGCCATGCGCTGCTCGAAATCCCGGTGATGGACAAGGTCGGCGCGCTGCGCCAGAGCGGCCCGCTGGAAACCGGTCAGGAGTACTGGATGGTGTTTTCGAACAAGGGTGGAGTGATCAAGGCCGGAGAGCGTGTCGACGTTTTCGTGGGGTCGTTTCACGTCGACGGGCTGATAGTCCAATGATTGCGCAACCGCTTTGCGTGCGCAGATAAAGAGGAGATGACTCATGAACCGCTTTCTTTCGCTGGCAATCCAGACCGCGTCGGTGGCGACCCTTCTGGCGAGCGCTCCCGCCGCGCTTGCGGGGTCTTCTGCGGCAAGCGCGCAGACGGCGGGAGCGGCGCATATGGGCGCGGCGCAGATCGTCGAGCGCAACGCCGCGGCACGCGGCGGCCTGCAGGCATGGCACGCGGTCAACACGATGACGATGTCTGGGCAGCTCGAGGCGGGCGGCACGAAGAACACCAGGCTGCCATTCACGATGACGCTCAAGCGCCCGCGCAAGAGCCGCATCGAGGTCCGCTTCAACGACCAGACGGCATTCCAGGTCTACGACGGCGCACAGGGCTGGAAGGTCAGACCGTTCCTCGGCCGCAACGAAGTGGAGCCGTACTCGCCCGCGGAGGCCAAAGCGGCCGCATCGTGGGCCGAGCTGGACGGTCCGCTCATGGACTCTGCGGCAACGGGCACGAGGGTCGACGTGCAAGGCATGGAAATGGTCGAAGGCCACCGCGCGTACGTGTTGAAGCTGACGATGAAAGACAACACGTCGCGCCGCGTATGGGTCGATGCGTCCAGCTTTCTCGAACTGAAGATGGACGGGGACGCGCGCAAGCTCGACGGCAAGATGCACAACGTCGCCATCTTCTATCGCGACTACCGCAAGGAGGGCGGTCTCGTCATGCCGCATACGCTCGAGACGGTAGTCATCGGTGCGAGAGGCTCGCACAAGCTGATCGTCGATAAGGTCACGCTGAACGCCCCGGCGGACGACACGCTTTTTGCCAAGCCGCAGCTCACGGTGGCGAAAGTGACGCACCCGGCGCCGGGCGTCGGCGCCAACCCGGTTCTGAGCCCGAGCTCGCACGCGGCGGCGAGCCCTGGCGCCAGTCCCAATGCAAGCGCGAACGCCGGCGCTCACCCGAGCCCACGCCAGAGCGCAAGCCACTAGCCAGCGGGCGCCCCGATGAGGTTCACGGCCATGAAACCAGTCGCAGTATGGGTGCTCGCCGGCAGCGTTGCGGCGGTCGTGTTCGCGGGCGAGCAACTACCCGCGCGGGACCTGAGCGTCGATCAGATTGTCGAGAAGAACGTCGAAGCGCGTGGCGGTCTCGACGCCTGGCGCAAAGTCCAGACCATGATCTGGTCCGGCCACGTAAATAGCGCCAATGCGCCTGCACCGGATCTGCCATTCGTCCTCGCCATGAAGCGCCCGAACAAGACACGCTTCGAGGTCACGGTGTACAACCAGAAGTCGGTGCGCGTATTCGACGGCAAACAAGGGTGGAAACTGGGCCCGAACGGCATGGGCAGCGCCACGCCGCGTCCGTACTCGATGGATGAGGCGACGTCCGCACGCGACGAGCAGGTGATCGACGGGCTCTTGATCGACCATCAAGCGAAGGGTGTCGCGGTCACGCTCGAGGGCACCGATCAGGTGGGCGGCCGCGATACGTATCGTCTCGCCGCGAAGCTGCCTTCCGGCGTGACCCGCCACGTGTGGATCGACGCGCAAACCTTTCTCGACGTACGGGTCGACCACCAGGTGCGCACGCCGCTCGGGCAAACGGTCGTGGTGCTGGTGGATTACAGCGACTTCAGGAGCGTCGAGGGGTTGCAAATACCGCTGGAGATCGAAAGCGGCGCAGCGGCGTCCGACAACAAGGACAAGCTGACGATCGACAAGGTGTCGCTCAATCCGGCGCTCGACGATGGCCTCTTCACGCGACCCGCGCCGCCGCAGATGCATCGCAAATCGGTTTCAATCGACGTCGATGCTTCACCGGCGCTGCCTGGCGCCGGACAGCCGTTGCCCTGACCATGAAGCGCGCGGCAAGCAGGCCACGAGGCCGGGCATGGACACCTTCGCTGGCGTGGCGAGGGTTGGCTCCTTGCGCGCGGCTCGTCGCGCTACTCGTCACGCTGCTCGCCGCGCTGATCGTGCCAGTGGGCGAAGCGCGTTGCGCCCCGGTGGCGCAGTCGATCGAATCGGGCAGCGCAGGTGAGGCCCTCTACCAGCAGGGCATCCTCAGTTCGGGCGAACCGCTCGAGGCGATGCACGAGGGGGGCGTGCACCTGCAAGGCGCAGCCGCGGCCTGCGTGAACTGCCATCGCCGCAGCGGCCTGGGCGCGCGGGAGGGCAACAGCAGCATCCCGCCGATCACGTGGCGCTACCTCGTCGAGCCGCGCGCGCAAAACCCGGAAGATACCGACTTGCCGTATGTTCCCGGCATGCGCGCCGAGCGCGAACCATACACCGATGCGACGATCGCGCGAGCCATTCGCGAAGGGATCGACTCGGAAGGCAAGCCGCTGAGCAGCCTGATGCCGCAATACGCGCTGAACGACGCCGATATGCAGGCGCTGATCGGCTATCTGAAACACCTCGATCGGCACAGGCCAACTGGCGTAACGGATACCGTGTTGCACTTCGCGACGATCGTCACGCCCGATGCTGATCCGGTCAAGCGCGCGGGCATGCTCGATGTGCTCACGCACTACTTCGCCGACAAGAACGTCTTTCCACTCGGTGCGGTGCCGCCGCTGCGTTCGTCGCGCAAGATGATGTTCATGGTGAATCGCCGGTGGGAGCTGCACGTCTGGGAGCTTAAAGGTCCGCCGGACACCTGGCGCGGCCAGCTTACGCAGTTTCTCGCCCGGCAGCCCGTGTTCGCCGTGGTGTCGGGTATCGGAGGCAAGAACTGGGCGCCGATTCACGACTTTTGCGAGCAGGAGGCGGTGCCGTGCCTCTTTCCCAACGTGGAAGTGCCGGTCGAAACCGATCACGATTTCTACTCCGTGTACTTCTCCAAAGGCGTGCTGCTCGAATCGGGCCTGATCGCGGCGCGCATCGTCGATGAAGCCGGGGCGCGGCAGGCGCAGGGAACGAAAGACGCAAAAGCGCTGCACGTCTGGCAGGTCTATCGTGCCGGCGACAACGGCGAGCGCGGCGCGCAAGCGCTTGCCACGGCGCTGAAAGCTCACGGCATGGCGGTGTCGGACCGCGCGCTTGCCCCCGGCGAGAGCGTGGCGCACGCCATGCAAGGCATACCGCGCGCAGACGTGCTCGTGCTGTGGCTGCGTCCACCGGACGTCGCGGCGCTTGCGCGCATCCCCCCGGCGACACATACCGTGTTCATGTCGGGCCTCATGGGCGGGCTCGACGGCACCCCCTTGCCGGCGAGCTGGCGCGGCGTCACGCGCCTCGCGTACCCGTTCGATTTGCCGGAAGGGCGGCGCGTGCGCGTCGACTATGCGTTCGGCTGGTTCTCGATCAGACAGATTCCGATGGTGGCTCCCCAGGTGCAGGCAGACACGTATCTTGCCTGTGGTCTGCTCGCTGAGACGCTGAGCCATATGGTCGATGCGTTCGTGAGGGACTACCTGGTGGAGCGCATTCAGGACATGCTCGAACGCCGCATCCTGACGGGTTACTATCCGCGCCTGACGCTGGCGCCGGGGCAGACATTCGCGTCCAAAGGCGGCTATATCGTCCGCTTTGCCGGGCCGGATCACATCAATCTCGTGGCCGACGGGGACTGGATCGTGCCGTGAGGTCAATTGCGTGTGACAGGAACGTGTCACGCGCCTTCAAGCTCATGTATTGATTAATTAACATACCGAAGGAATTTTTCGCGCGCAGCTTCGTTTCGAAGAGGCCGCGGCGCTCAATGCTGTGCGCCAAACGATGAACGGGCAATTGACACACCGCGACATCTAGCGCAACGCCTACCGGAAGAGGAGGGCATTAACCCATGCCGATCCGGATTGCGCGTTTGCACAATGAAGTTATCGCGTGAGGTACGAGAGGTTCATCGTGAACGCAGCCATGGCAAGAACACGTGTCAGCCATGCAGCATTTCACAACTTGCTGCGCGGCGGCTGGATAGTCGCCTTAACCATGCTGGCATTGCTGCAGGCAAGCACCGCATACGCGTTGCCGATCTTCGCGCGCCAAACCGGGCAAAGTTGCGTGGCCTGCCACGCCGGAGGGCAATTTCCTGAGCTCACGCCTTATGGGCGAATGTTCAAGCTCACCGGCTACACGCTTGGCGAGCGCACGATCCCGATCGCCGCCATGGCAGTCGGCGATCTGAGCCAGACGAGGGTCAACAACGACGCGAGCGGCAATATCATCAACCCGAAGAACGGCCTGCCCATATTCGACTTTGCGAGCATTTTCCTCGCCGGCAAGATCACCGACAAGATCGGCGCGTTCGCGCAGTTCACCTATACGAACTATGACCATCAGAATGGCGTGACGAACAAATGGGAAGGCCACTGGGGGTCCGACAATACCGACATCCGGTTCGTGGACCGGATCATCGGGGAGGCGAACGATCTCATCCTCGGCGTGACGGTGCACAACAATCCGACCGTGCAGGACGTCTGGAACTCCGCGCCGGCATGGGGCTATCCGTACATCGCCTCGACGATCAGTCCGGTTGCCTCAATTCCGAGTTTGCCGGTCATTGAGGGCAGCCTTGCGTCGCAGGTGGCAGGCGTTGGCGGCTATCTGTACTGGAACAAAACGGTCTATGCCGAACTGACCGCGTACAGCACGGCCGACGGCATCTGGTCGTTCATGAGTCACGGCAGTGCAGAAGGGAACTCGGCTCACCCGCAAACGTATCTGCGCGGCTACAACCCGTACGCGCGCATTGCGTTGACGAAAGACTGGGGGCCCCATAGCGCAATGGTCGGCGCGTTCCTGTTGAACGTGAACATCTATCCGAACGACTCGAACCAGTTCCCGATCTTCACACAGGGCGTAACGCGCTTTCGCGACTACGGCATGGACGCGCAGTACGAGTACCTGCTCGAGCCGCACACGATCACCGCACAGGCCCGCTATGTGCGTGAGAACATCCACGATCCGAACAATTTCGTCCTCGGCGACAGCACGTCGGGAAACCTCGATTCGCTGAGACTCAAGGCATCGTACGTCTACCAGGCCAAGTACGGTGTCAGTCTTTCGTTCTTCAATACGACAGGCAGTCCCGACAGCGTAGCCTACGCGGGTAGCGCGAACTTTCACACGAACACGCAGGGCTGGATGCCTGAAATATTCTGGATACCGAATCAACGTATCAGGATAGGCTTGCAATATACGCATTACACCAAGTTTCTCGGCGCCACGTCCAATTACGACGGCGCCGGGCGCAACGCGAGAGACAACGACACGCTATTCATCTATCTGTGGGCCGCTTCGTGGTGATGCTCCACGCGCTGTTGCCTGTGCGTCGAAGTGGCTGCGCTTTGACGCGCAGCGCACGAAGTACAGATACAGAGACTGCAGCAAGGAGGTTGGCAACATGGAAAAAATGGCGCAATTCGTTTCCATCGCAATGCTGCTGGCCGGGTCGGCCTGCCAGGACCTGGAGCATTCGCGGCAGGTCGACAACCCGCAGGTTCCGGGGAAAACGATCGCCTTGCAGGTGTGCTCGAACTGTCACGGTGTAAACGGCGTTTCCGTGTCGCCTAGCTTTCCGAAGCTCGCCGGGCAACAAAAGGAATACCTGGTCGATCAACTGACGGACTTCAAGACTCACTCGCGAGCCGATCCGAACGCGCAGCGTTTTATGTGGGGCTTCACGCATTTGACCGACACACAGATCGACGAGCTTGCCACCTATTTTTCGAGTCAATCCGTGGTTCTCGGCGATGCGGGCAAACTCGATCTCATCAACGAAGGCAAGGCGATCTATCATTCGGGCCTGCCTGACAAGGGCGTCGCGGCGTGCGTTGCGTGCCACGGGCAGCATGGCGAAGGCATGAATCAGTTTCCCCGGCTCGCGGGCCAGCACGCGGACTACGTCATGAAGCAACTGGAGGTGTTCCAGCAAACCGACACCCGGCCTCGCGGTGCAGCCATGAAGGCGGTGTGCGCCAACATGTCGGACCGGGACATGCGTGCGGTGGCGGCGTTCGTTGAGGTGTTTCCGCCAGAAGAGGCGGTATCCGCCAGCCCGCCAGGCAATCAATGAGGCGGCAGCGTTGCACGTGGCGCCGCTTGCGCTCAACGGCTTTGGTGCCCGCCTCCTCATCGGGCATCTTTCATGGTGCGCCGTCCCCCCCGGAGCGGGCACCCTTTTTATGCCCGGCGGCAGGCGCTGCGCCATGCTGTCTGCTTCGTCATTGAATGGTGAATGCCATGAAATCAGGCTCATCTTCAGC
Organism: Paraburkholderia sp. J8-2; assembly: GCF_905220195.1. Taxonomy (NCBI): domain Bacteria; kingdom Pseudomonadati; phylum Pseudomonadota; class Betaproteobacteria; order Burkholderiales; family Burkholderiaceae; genus Paraburkholderia; species Paraburkholderia sp. J8-2. Next base: position 658 of record NZ_CAJMZA010000008.1, on the reverse strand, counting down.
CGATGCCGCGGTGCCACTTCCAGCGGCACTGCATCGATCCAGGCCCGCGCGCAGCGCGAGTCAAACGAGCGTGCTGGACGACGAGCGTCCCTTCATGAGGCGTCTCGACGCCCCTGACTGGCTGTTTGCCCTCGCCGTGGTTGCGGGCGCGGCCTTTGCTCTGTCGCGCTACCAGGCGCACATGAACGACTACGACAAGCTGGTGCTCTGCGGCACCACGCCGGCGCTCGTCGTGCTGGGCTGGCGCTGGAAGCCGGCGCGCCTGTTGATCGCCGGGATCGCGGCGCTGTCGTTGTTCGCAATCCAGCTGTATCACGGTGATCTGTCGCGCGCCGACAGCACGTTTTTCCTGAAGTATTTCCTGTCCAGCCAGTCGGCCATCCTGTGGATGAGCGCGCTGTTCGTGCTCGCCACGCTGTTCTACTGGATCGGCCTGCTCTCGCGTTCGCCCTCGGGCGGCTCGATCGGCTCGAAGCTCACGTGGGCGGCGGTGCTCATGGGCTTCGTCGGCCTGATGGCGCGCTGGTACGAGTCCTACCTGATCGGCGCGGACGTCGGCCACATTCCCATTTCGAATCTGTATGAAGTGTTCGTGTTATTCAATCTGATCACGGCGCTCTTCTACCTCTATTACGAGCAGCACTACGACACGCGCGCA